>JBGSPQ010000013.1:0-119101 GCA_041738505.1 Candidatus Altimarinota bacterium
ACCCTTTCCCTGATGAACCATTTCGACAGCTTGTGCCCTCAATTTGGGCATTTTTGGATTCGTTGTGTACATATTTGCTTGGGTTATTTTCACCTGCTTCTATTCTACACAAGTGTTTCCAAGCTATTGAACCATTACGCAAATAATGCTATAATAGTGGGACTATTTTAATTTTATTGAATGCTCAAACTGACTTCGGTTCAAGATCTCCAAAAACTTATTGAAAAAACGGATTCTCTTGATGAAAAAGAAAAGCAAGTTTTGTTGAAGCTGATACCCATTATGCGGAGTGAGGATCTTGATCGTATCTATACGGTGCTAACCATGGAGGATACGGTTGTGGCAAATTTGCCGTCTATAATTGACGGTATTAAAACCAATTTGATTAATATGCATGATAAAACTATAGAGGGATATAATCTTTTTGAAAATATGGCGGTTAAGGAGGCAAAGGATAGGGTGCAAGAGGAAGAGAAAAATCAGGCGGAAAAATTAATTGATGAACTATGATTAAATTTGACTATAATCCGTTTTTTAAGGACACAGCTTTTATTTGGGATGTCGGAGGCGGGCCGGGCAGTTCTCCCAGAGAATCAGCAGGTGCGGCAAAAGTGGCTCCGGATGAGGATAGAGGGGAGGATGCGTTTGCCAAAATAAAGGATTCTTTAAAAAAAGCTCCAAATATGGATGCTCTGCCTTCGGATATTAAACGTACGATCGAAGGGGTGAGGGCGGAAGTGGAAAAAGTGTCGGGTGATATTTTGCAGGTATTGGAGAAAGTTGATTCCGGACAGGTTTCAAATGAAATTCGTGACGCTTTAAAAAAGGGGGTAAGAGACCAATTGGGGTCCGTTGTTCGTGAGCTTACGCCAAGCTCCAATGCTTCCATAGAGAAGGTGCGCAAGGTGATTGATGATTTGGGAAAAATTGTGAAGGTGAGTTATGAAGGTGGGAAAATCCATATTGATGAAGTTAATCTTTCAGGTGGCGGTGAGGGGAAAGAATATGATTTGCATTATAAAGATGGTGCCGGTTACGGTAGTGCCAGAGTGGGGCCTGTAACAATGGATGGGGGCGCGAGTGTTGGTGAAGATAGAGATACGGGTGTTGGACGTTTGGCTATAACGGGTAGAAATGGATTTAGGGTAGAGTTGACTTCCGGTCAGACAGATAAAGGCGAAGGAACATTTACGCAGTTTGGTGCGGCACAGAAGAGTAAGGATGTTTCCGCTCAGGTGGGCTTAAGAACGGATCAACGGGGTAATTTAAGCGGGTCGGCTTTGGCAAGTGCCAATGTCGGAGGCGGAAGATTATCGGCAACATATTCGCGTGACACTACCGGAGGGGGTACCACTGCTTTGACTTATAATCGTGGCAATCTTACTGTTGATGCGGTTAATGATCATGGTCAATCGGGTTTTACGGTCAAATATGATCATGAGGGTACTTATGTTAGTGCCGGAGGAGGATTGCCTTTGCAGCGGTTTGGGGCTCCGGGAGAGGTGGTGCCAAGGTTGCCCGTTACGGAAGTTCATCTTTCTGCCGGCACACCATTACCCGGCGGTGGTGCTGTTGATGTAAATGTGGGTAAAAGCGGTGATACGCCAAATTTGGGTGTCACGGCCAGAGTTAATTTACTTGGAGGAGGGGTAACTAGTGATGGTAAGAGTGGAGGAACTGCAGTTCAAAGGCCAACACTAGGACTGGGTGTTAAAGCCAGTACCGATGTGCCTGTTGCGGTGAATTTAGTCGGTACTTTTTAATGTGTTAGAATGTTGACGTTGAATAATAAATATTAATTATGAAAATACAAATCGCTCCATCAATACTTTCGGCGGATTTTGGCAAAATCAATGAGGAGATTGCCAGTGTTGAGCCGTATGCGGATCTGATTCATCTGGATGTGATGGACGGGCATTTTGTGCCGAATATCACGTTTGGGCAGGCGATTGTTAAATGTTTGAAGACCAAACTGCCGATGGATTGCCATTTGATGATTGAACATCCGGAAAGATTTGTGGAGGATTTTGTGAAGGCGGGTGTGGCGGGGCTGACTGTGCATCAGGAAGTGTGTCCTCATCTACACAGGGTGATTCAGCAGATAAAAGGTTTTGGGATTAAGGCGGCGGTTTCTTTGAATCCATCCACTCCGGTTTCGACTTTGATTGATGTGCTGGATGATTTGGATATGGTGCTGATTATGAGTGTGAATCCCGGTTTTGGCGGGCAGAAGTTTATTCCGCGCGCGCTTGAAAAAATCAAACAGTTAAGAAAAATGAAGCCCGATTTGGATATTGAGGTGGACGGGGGGATTAATGCCGAAACGGCAAAAATGTGTATTGACGCGGGAGCCAATATTCTGGTCGCGGGTTCATATATTTTTGGCGCGGAGGACAGGAAGGCGGCGATTGAAAGCCTGCGTTCAAACTAGTTGCTTGTTCCCGTACCTTGTATAGCTGTCGTAATATAATTATTCGGGCTTCCGTCGAATTTATTAAATTTAAGCACAAAATTATTTTTTAGCGGTATTTCAATATACGAGATTGTCTTATAGTAGTCGCTTCCGGCATATGTTTGCGATTCACCTGAGCCCAATTCTTGTATACCGTAGTCAGCGCTACCGGATCCGGTGCCTCCCGCAACGACAGGACCGCTGGCCGGGTCATAATAAGTTCCGGGCGGGACTGAAGAGGATACAGATAACCCTGTAAATCCGTTTAAGCTGATTTTTGCCTGGCTGCTGTCAGGCGTATTGATGAATGTAATATTTTTGTTCTCTGAAGTGCCGTCTTTGTAATGAAATGTTGAATATAGCGAGATATGTGTTTTTGTAACATAGTTATCAATAACAAAGTATCTGGCATTTTCGGGAACGAACGTTTTTATTAATCCCGTTATGCCGATATTTTTAATTAAAATATATCCCTTATATACATCTCCCTGAGGGGTATGCATAATGACTTCTTTGGCAAAATCATAATCATCCGGATAGCAAAATTGTTTATAATAAATACCTCCCGTATCATACTCCTTGCATAACATTGTATTAATATTTGCTACAGGTTGCTTTCTGGAAAAATCTACAGCTTGATTTCTGGGAAAATTTACTTTTAAAAATCCCATCAGATTTTCTCCGTACAATAAATTAAAAGTGGCTGCCACGCTGATAATCCCCACCATTACAATAACAACAACCAAAAAGATTCTATTATTATGATTTTTTTTGGTTTTCATAAAAAGTTATAAATATTTATCATTAATTTTATATATTTTTTTTAACGTGTCAATTTTGTTAAAATTAACTTAAAGTGTTTCAAGATATAAAATATATATGTAACCATAATTCTTTAACCAATTTTCATATGCCGCTTAAAATCGGTACCATCAAGGAAGTCAAAGACAATGAAAACCGGGTGGGACTTACTCCGAGGGGAGTAAAAGAGCTTTCCGGTGCGGGTCATGAGGTTTATGTGCAGAAATCGGCGGGTATGGGAGCGGCTTTCAGTGATGACGAATATATTTCGGCGGGTGCAAAGATGACTGATACCCCAGAAGAAGTGGTGCAGGCTGTGGATATTTTGGTGAAAGTAAAAGAGCCGGTTGCCAAGGAATATCATTTATTGGATATGTTTAAGGGGAAAACTTTATACACCTATCTGCATCTTTCCGGGGTGGATAAGGATTTAACTTTGAAACTTTTGGAAAACGAAATTATTTCGGTGGCGTATGAAACTGTGGAGGATGAACACGGCGAATTGCCTTTACTGGCGCCGATGAGCGAAGTGGCCGGTGTTTTGGCGGTGCAGTATGGGGCACAGTATTTGCAGAAAAAATATCATGGCATTGGTGTTTCTTTGGGGAAAATTCATGGTGCCGATTCCGCGGAGACGGTTGTGATCGGTGGTGGATTTGTGGGCGCTACATCCGCCAAGACCGCGGCGGGCATGGGCGGAAAAGTTACGATTGTGAACAGAAGTCTGGAGAGGCTGGAGAGGCTCAAAGATGAATTTCGAGGTTATTTGGGTGAACATCTGTTTTCCAACTGCGATTTTGTGCAAATGAACGATGAGAATCTGAAAGAGGTTGTAAAGAAAGCGGATTTATTGGTGGGTGCGGTTCTGGTAAAAGGGGCGCGCGCGCCGGAGGTTGTTTCCGAGGAAATGGTCAAGTCCATGAAACCGGGTGCGGTGATTGTGGACGTTTCCATTGATCAGGGCGGATGTATTTGGGGATCAAAACCCACCAGCCACAGCGAACCTATTTATGAAGTGGACGGCAAGATTTTCTGCTGTATCACCAATATGCCCGGACAGGTTGCAAGGCAGTCCACCCAGGCGCTTACTTCCGCCACTTTGCCTTACTTAATGGAGATGGCGGCGACAGGTGTGGTTGAATCTATGGCCAAATCTTTGAAATACGACGGACGGTTTGCCCAGGGAATTAATACATACAAAGGTAAAATCACCTACAGGTCGGTTGCCGAGGATTTGAAACTGGAGGACAAATTCCAGGATTTGAAGGCCTTGGTGGAGTAGGGGAGGAATATTGCTTCCGACAATGCAAACGGAGTACTTCGGCTATTTTATTGCCGTAAGAATGTGCAATGTGTGATATTCGGGAACGGCCGGCTGGTCCAATCCCAAATGCACAATCTGCTCCTGCTTTAAACCTGTCTGTTCAAAAAGAAGTTGCCATGTTTCCGGGGTGTTGAAGTTGAAAGGCACATTCACTTTTTTCGCGGGGTCATCAGTATAGTGAATAACGCGATTGTAAAAATGGTCGAAGAAAATGTTGATTTTGCGTTGTTGTTCAGGGGTTAAAGCCAGATACCGACCCACTTTTGCGTGCTGATCCGGGGAAAGTTCCCGGCCGTTTACACCGTAAACCGATTCAATAACGATGACTCTGCCATTTGGGCGTGTAACCCGGTGAGCTTCTTTTAAAACGTTAACGGGGTCGTCGCTGTGGTGTAAAACCGTGAGTAGCAGGGTGTTATCGAATTGATTGTTATTATACGGTATTGCTTCACTTTGTCCCAATAAGCGAAAAGGCATATCTGTGTCAGATAAATTCGGATTTTTGTAAACGTCCGCAAGTTGAAGGTTGAAACCGTCCTGCGACAATAACCGGGCCAGTCTGCCGTCTCCGCATCCCAGATCAAGAATCGAACCTTCCATAAGGTATGGTTTAATTTGTTCATGCATTATCTGTGCGCGTTTTACCAGTTTTTCCGGAATTGCTTCTGTTATTCCTTCGCGAGCCAGCGCGTTGTGGGCGGATAGTTCATACTCATTTACATCGTCGGCGGAGCGGGCAAAATCCAGGCATTCGCTCATTACCGAATCCGATTTTTCGTCTATCAATCCCAAATAACGAAAAACTTCACGCCGCATTTGTTGGATGACCTGTTCAATCTCATTGTCGGCAAGCACTTCCCCGATTTCGTAGATGGGTAGGCCAAATGCATTATTGATGACTGGTTGTTGAGGTGTCGGGTTTTCCGGCATTTGTGGTTTGATATGGATAGTTAAATTATAATAAATTAACTCTTCGGTCAAGAGGCAGGGGGTGGGATTGATGGGGTAGGAGCACTCCGCTTCGCTTCGTGTCTGTGGTATGCCCGGCGCGGTTCGAACGCGCGACCTTTGGCTCCGCAAGCCAACGCTCTATCCAGCTGAGCTACGGGCACATGTGTGATTTTCTTGTGCGGATCGTTCTTTTTGTTTTGATGATGGCACGCGTTGCTCTTTTTTTGGTAGGCCGCAGGCGCTCCAGCTGAGCTACGGGCACATGATGTGATTTTCTTGAGTGGCTCGTTTGCGCGCCGCAGGCGTAAATGTAGCTTATTTTTGTTTGTTGTTCAAATAATATTTCCCTCTCGCCACCGCACAGATTTGGATGTGTGCACGTGCACGGATCTTGAAAATCAAATTGGCTTATACATGAGGAAAACCATCATTACGGGCGTTCACGTGAATGCCAAAGTTAAAGAGTTTTGCAGGGCTGGCAAGTCCGGAGCTGTCCGGGGGAGAAGGTTACTTCCATATTGTGACTATTTTTTGGGCAATTTTAAAAGGTTATCATTTTTCGGGTTTTTTATTCAATCCATTTTTATGGATCCAACTTGAGTCGTGTCAAAGTTTGTTATGCGGAATATGCTTTTTTTATATAAAAAATCAGGTGTCGTAATAGGGCAAGTTAAATGACGAAAAATCCCCGCCATAATCTTGACGCCACCCGAGGCAGAGACTATTTTAGTTATGTTCTCTCAATATTTAGTGGTATTAATTTCCAAAGACGCCTATATCTTGTGGGTGCTTGGGTTTCTTAGCCTCTACGCACAAGGAAGAGTCTGCGGTGTGACAGCACCGCTAAAATGACCGATTGAGAGATGGTACCAAATATATTAAACGATCCAGATCCATTAACGTTACATTCTATGAATCCTTCCAAAACAAAAACGGTTCCGGTAAATATTGATGAACGTACCGGAAGGGGATTAAAAATCGACCGTTTTTTTACGGAGGAGGGGAAAGATCCTTTCAGTTATTTTAAGTATGACAAGCGGGTTTCAAAAATCACCAATCCCGACGGGTCAACGGTTTTTGAAATGAAGGATGTTGAAGTGCCGAAAGAGTGGTCGCAGGTGGCTACGGATATTTTGGCTCAGAAGTATTGCAGAAAAAAGGGTGTGCCGCAGAAAGACAATGATGGAAATATCATCAGGGACGAGAAGGGTAATGTAGTGACGGGGGCCGAAAGATCAATTAAAGATGTGGCCACCAGACTGGCCGCCACCTGGAGACACTGGGGCGAGAAGTTTGGTTATTTTAATGAAACGGCCGATGCCCGGGCTTTTGAGGATGAGTTAAAGTATATGATTACGGCGCAGATGTCGGCGCCCAACAGCCCGCAGTGGTTTAATACGGGTCTGGCTCATGTGTACGGGATTACCGGAGACGCGCAGGGTCACTATTATGTGGATCCGGAGACGGAGAAAATCACCAAATCAAAAGATGCTTATTCCCGTCCCCAGCCGCATGCCTGTTTTATTCAGTCGGTAAGTGATGATTTGGTGGGTGAGGGCGGTATTTTTGACCTGATAAGCAGGGAGGCGCGTCTGTTTAAGTATGGATCCGGCACCGGCACCAACTATTCAAAATTGAGGGGTGTGAATGAAACGCTTTCCGGAGGGGGTAAATCATCCGGACTGATGAGTTTTTTGAATGTTTTTGACAGGGCGGCGGGTGCCATCAAGTCGGGCGGGACCACAAGAAGGGCGGCCAAAATGGTTTGTCTGGATGTGGATCATCCCGAGGTGGAAAATTTTATTGAATGGAAGGTGATCGAGGAGCAGAAAGTGGCGGCGCTGACGGCCGGATCGCATATCTGCTATCAGGAATTAAAGAAAATTGTGGATTCCGCCTGCAAAGACGGTATTGATCCGGAAAAAAATCCCGAACTTAAAAAGCTGATTCGCGACGCGGACAGGAATTTTGTGCCTTTAAAATACATTAAGCGGGTTTTGATGTTGATTGAAGACGGGATGAAGGCGGATGAGTTTTCTTTCCGCAGGTATGACACCGATTTCAGGTCGGAGGCTTATCTGACCGTGGGAGGGCAGAATTCCAACAATTCTCTGCGTATCAGCAACGAATTTGTTGAAGCGGTTAAGAATAACGGCGAGTGGAATCTGATTAACAGAATGGACGGGGCGGTTTATAAAACGCTTCCGGCAAAGGAACTTTGGGATAAAATCGCTCACGCGGCCTGGTCGTGCGCGGATCCGGGACTGCAGTTTGACAGTACCATTAACGAATGGCACACCTGTCCGGAGGACGGCAGAATCAACGCCAGCAATCCCTGCAGTGAATATATGTTTTTGGATGATACGGCATGCAATCTGGCTTCGCTGAATCTGATAAAATTTTATGATCAGGAAGAGGGGATTTTTGATATTGAGGCTTTCCGCCATGCCGTTCGTATCTGGACGGTGGTGCTGGAAATTTCCGTTTTGATGGCGCAGTTTCCTTCCAAAAAAATCGCCGAATTGAGTTATGATTTTAGAACTTTGGGGCTTGGTTATGCCAATATTGGCACGGTGTTGATGAGAATGGGTATTCCGTACGCTTCGGAAGAGGCGTATGCAATCGCGGGGGCCCTTAGCGCGATTTTAACAGGCGAGTCTTATGCCACTTCCGCCGAGATGGCCAAAATTTTAAAGCCTTTCAGGAAATTTGAAAAAAACAAGCCGCATATGCTTAAGGTGATCAGAAATCACAGACGGGCGGCTTATAATGCGGAACCATTGGAATATGAAGGGCTGACGGTTACGCCGCAGGGAATCAAGCCCGCCTATGCTCCGGAATATATGCTTGCTTCCGCGCGCGAGGTTTGGGACAGGGCGCTTGAATGGGGGGAAAAATACGGCTTCAGGAACGCGCAGGTGACGGTGATCGCCCCCACGGGGACAATCGGTCTGTTGATGGATTGCGACACTACGGGAATAGAGCCCGATTTTGCTCTGGTTAAATTTAAGAAGCTGGTCGGCGGGGGATATTTTAAGATTGTGAATCAGTCCTTAAAGTCGGCTATGGAGGTTCTGGGTTATGGAAAAGAGGAAGTTTTGGATATTGAGAACTATGTTAAAGGTCATGCCACTTTGGACGGGTGTCCGCATGTGAACGCGGCGAATCTGAAAGCAAAGGGTTTTACGGATAAGGAAATTCTGGCGATTGAAACCCAGCTGACCGGAGTTTTTGAGCTTAAGTTTGCTTTTAACAGGTTTACACTTGGGGATGATTTTTGCAGGGAGGTTTTGGGAATGGGTGACGCGGAACTTAATGATATTAATTTTGATATGCTGGCGGCACTGGGTTTTACGCACGAGCAGATTGAAGAAGCAAATGAATATGTCTGCGGTACGATGACGATTGAAGGGGCCCCTCATCTTAAAAAAGAGCATTATCCGGTTTTTGACTGTGCCAACAGGTGCGGCAAAAAAGGCAGACGATTTATTCCTTATGTGGGACATTTGCGGATGATGGCGGCGGCTCAGCCTTTTATTACCGGATCCATTTCCAAAACGGTGAATATGCCCGAGGAATCAACGGCTTCTGATATTCAGAAAGCCTATATGGAAAGCTGGGAAATGATGCTTAAGTGTAACGCCATTTACAGGGACGGTTCCAAGTTGAGCCAGCCTTTGAACACGGGATCGGTTGATGACGCTTATGCCAGTTTGTTTGATTTTTCTGATATTCCGGACGGTAACGAAGGGTTTGACGCGCAGGCTGTTCAGCAGGTGATTGAAAAGGTTATTCAGAAGCCTCTGCGCAGAAAACTGCCGGAAGAGCGCAGAAGTATTACTCACAAATTTTCCATTTCCGGTCACGAGGGGTATCTGACCGCCGGGCTTTACGATGATGGTCAGCCGGGTGAATTGTTTATCAAGATGAGCAAAGAGGGCTCCACTCTTTCGGGGATTATGGACGCGCTGGCGCTTTCCATTTCCATGAATCTGCAGTATGGGGTGCCCTTGGAGGTGCTGGTGGGCAAGTTCTGCCATTCGCGTTTTGAACCGTCGGGGATGACGGGTAACAGGGATATTCCGATGGTTAAATCCATTATTGATTATATCGGCAGGTGGATGGCGCTGAAGTTTTTGTCCAGGGAGCAGGCCAAAAAATATCACAATGCCGATCTGGTTGATCGCGCTTACGATGAAGGAACAAACTTCTTTTTGCCGCAACTGCCCGTGGAAAACGCGGGGGATGTGACTATGGAAAGGGAGCACCGGGCTCCGGCTTTGATGTCCAGGCCGGTGAGGGTTGAGGAGGCCGAAAGGGTGATGGCTACGCACGGGGCTGTTAGAACCGAAGAGGAGTTTGCAAAAATGCAGAAGGATATGGCTTTGAAGCAAAATAATGATGATGCGCCGATGTGTACGAGTTGCGGGTCGGTTATGGTTCGTAACGGATCATGCTACAAATGTTTAGACTGTGGTGAGACATCCGGATGTTCCTAGAATTGTTTTTTACTGCGTCAGTTTCAAAAAAATATCTCTCACGTATTTTCATACGCTGCGAGATATTTTTTCTTGTCTCCTTGTATAATCAGAATTCTATGAGCAATCCCCCGTTGTAGCTGGGATTTTTTTGACATATTTGGGTATTTGGGTTAATTTCGTTGCCAATTATTTATTTTTTATTATGAAGTGTTTGGATTTTTTTGATGGGGGGAAAGATAAGGTTGGTGAAAGTGTTGAACAGGACTCTGATTCGGGGGCGGTTGCTGTTGAGGCGGCTTATTTTGCGCGGAAGATTGGCAAATTGATTCCTGTGGCGGCAATTGCTTTTAATGCGACCGCCTGCGGAGGTAACAGTATGGCTGAAGATAGTTTTGTTGGTGTGGATGCCGGTGCGGATGCGGTTCAAGAGGCCGGTGAGGATGTTGAAGCCGATGTTCCAAACATGTGTCTGCCTGTTGCGGATTGCCCGCAAATTTTTGAGGATAAGGAGACTTCTTTGTCATATTGGTTGGAAGAGAGTCGATATGCGCGAATCAATCCGGTTGATGGGAGTGTCCATGATATTTGCGAACCTGTTCCCAGAAATTATTGTGATGAAGGTGAATTTCCTGAAAAAGATTTGTGTTATCCTCCGGTTTGTCCAAATATTGAAATGTGTGATCCGCTGCCTTCTATCGGTTCGTTTCTTAAAGACACCTACCCCAATTTACGAAGAGAACCCGATAGGGCGAATTTTCCCACTGTTATCGGTCCATATCCTCCAATCAGAAATGAGTGGGTATCATCTGTCATGAGGCCTTTGATAATTGATAATATGGTTGATTGCGGATCTGATTCCGCCCCTTTGCCATGGGAATCTTATCCGGCGCTTTGTGATCCCATTCCCACGTGTGATGAGACTTTTGAATATTGTGATCCGCTTCCAAGGTGTAAGGAAGGTCAGGTTCCCGTGACTTGCACGTATGATGAAGAAGGATTGAATACGCCTGAAATGTATTGCGTCGATGATGTTGAAGGATTTAGATATGGGATGTTGGAGTACGGTTATGATGTGGGGACTTTTCTTTATGAGGCGGTGTGTGATCAGGGAAACAACTATGTAATGCCGGTATTTACGATTAATTGTCTGGATACCCCGGAATGCGACGACGGTGAAAAGATAACTTCCGTAACTAAATCCATTGAGATTGATTGCGGTTCTTTGGGGAAATTTACCACGGAGCCGGTTAATACGATTTCATGTGATCCGGTGAAGTCGTGCGAATAAGGGTAAAAGCCGGTAGTTAAGCGAATTTATGTTAGCAAGAGGGGGTTGTAATTCATATTGCGTTATTGGCAAAAATGCATTTTCCTATGCAGGTTTTTAGGCTATAGTTTTCACGATTTATTTGATGATTTATTGGCAATGGCGGGGTTGTTTAAGAAAAAGTGGGTTAAATGGGTGATTATTGCGCTGATTATTGGGGGTGCGGGGGCGTGGTATTTTCTGCGGCCGGCGGATGCTCCGGAATATGTTCTGGAAAAGGCTGTTATTGGCGATATTGTGCAGACCGTGAGTGTGACGGGTTCCATTAAGGCGGAGCCCACTATTGATTTGCATTTTCAGAAGAACGGTACGGTGGAGGATATTTATGTGGATGAAGGTCAGTTGGTGAAAGCCGGTGATGTGCTGGCGGTTTTGGAGAACAGGGCTTTGAGTCTGGAGGTTAAGCGTAATAAGGCTAATGTGACTTACGCAACCGCGCAGTATAATCAACTTAAAGGGGGAACCAAATCGGAGGAGGTGAGGATTGCCGAAGCAGAATTGGCAAGCACTCGGGCGGCTTTTGACGCGACGGTGAGTGAACAGGGTAATATTCTGACTATTGGCGAGTCCAATATTGAACTGGCGCAGATTGCTTACAAGCAGGCGCAGGATAATCTGGACGCGGCCGAACAGGAGCTGGAGACGACTACTTTGCTGGCGGAAAATGAAATCGCCAAACTTGAATTGGGCGGTGATAATACGCAGACGCTTGCGCTGGACAGTGCTTATCTGCGGGCGCGCACGAATCTGGATCTGATTATCGCGGCGATGCAGGACAGTATGTTTATGGTGGAGGAGATTATTGGTGTTAGAGGGACGGGTTATTTTTTGCTTTCGGAGACTACGAAGAATCAACTGGAGAGGAATTATTATTTTCCGGCGGAAGTGAATTATGAAGAGGCGATCACCGCGTTTGAATTATTAAAAACGGATGATTCGGATGAGAATATTGAGGATGCCGTAAATGCTTCCATCAGGGCGGCAAACAGTATTCTTGCTTTGCTTACCCAGACGGGCACGGAGTTGCAGGCTTTGCCTTATGACCGTGATGATTTGCAGACTCTGATAATGAATGTCACTTCGCAGACCACCGTTTTGACCAATGCCATTCTGATTTTGCAGGAGGTGCAGAGTACCATTTTGAATATTAAGATGGGGGCCGGTCAGGATACGGAGACTTTGATATTGAATTATAAACTGCAGATTGACGCGGCGGAGAGCCGATATTTGACGGCGCGCAATTCTTTGGAGAGGGCGGAATTTGATGTGGAGCAGGCCAGAATCAACGCCGATAACAATAATAAGAACGCGGATGCACAGGTGGCTATCCGTCAGGCGGCGGTGGATTCCGCCGAAGCGATGCTGGCTTTAAAGAGATCTCCGGTACGGGAGATAGATCTGGCTCCTCTTTCCGCGCAAATCGCGCTTGCCAATATAGCGCTTGAAATGGCGGATAATGAATATATGGACAGTCAGTTGATTGCGCCGATTGACGGGCTTATCACTTTTATTCACGGCAAGGTGGGACAGAATGTTTCACTTTCCGAAACTGCGCTGAAATCGTTTTTGACTATCCAGTCGGATAATCTGATTGTGGAGGCGAACGTGCCGGAGACCGATGTGTCCAAGATAAAACCGGGTGACGAAGTTGAGATGACGATTGATGCTTTTGATTTTACGGAGAAATTTATGGGCAAGGTTGTTTACATTGACCCCGCGGAAACCATTATTCAGGGCGTGGTTTATTATCAGATTAAGACGATTTTTGAACTTAAGGATGAAAGGTTGAAGTCGGGTATGACAACCAATCTGGATATTATCACCGCGGAGAAGGAAGGTGTTTTGATTATTCCCACCAGGGCGATCAAGTATGAGGATAGTATCCGTTATGTTGATGTGCTGAATAACGGAGCACCCGAAAAAGTGATTATTGAGACGGGGCTGGAAAGCGATCAGTATGCAGAGGTGACATCGGGGCTGAAAGAGGGGGATAACATCATTACATTCGTGAAATAGATGCTGCTTTATACCAAGGATCTTACCAAAACGTACGTTAACGGACCCGTTACCACGAATGTGCTGAAGGGTATTGATATTGAAATCAAGGAGGGGGAATTTGTTTGTATTATGGGACATTCCGGTAGCGGGAAATCCACCCTGATGCATATTTTGGGGTTTTTGGATAAGCCGACTACGGGCGAGTTTGTTTTTGAGGGCAAGAATACCAAAGATTTTGACGAGGATAAGCTATCGGAAATCCGCAATAAAAAAATAGGGTTTGTTTTTCAGGCTTTTAATTTACTGCCCAGAACTTCGGCGTTGGAAAACGTGCGTCTGCCGATGATTTACGCTGGGGTTAGCGAAGCGGAGCAGATTAATAGAGCCAAGGAACTGTTGGCCAAGGTGGGGCTGGAACATCGTATGAATAATCATTCCAACGAGCTTTCCGGAGGCGAACAGCAGAGGGTGGCGGTTGCCAGAGCGCTGGCTAACAGTCCCGCTCTGATTCTGGCTGATGAGCCGACGGGTAATCTGGACAGCAAATCCACCAAAGATATGATGGTGCTTTTTGATCAACTGCATAAGGAAAAACATACCATGGTGATTGTCACGCACGAGGATGATGTGGCCAAGCATGCCGAGAGAATTATTACTGTTAAAGACGGGTTGTGCGTATCTTGTAAGTAAATTCCGGCTATGAATATCTGGCTGACCGTAAAAATAGCTTTAAGGGGGCTTCTTGCCAATAAGATGAGGGCGTTTTTGACTGTTCTGGGTGTGATTATCGGGGTGTCGGGGATTATTGTGATCGTATCGGTGGGGAACGGGGCGGAGTCTTTGATTGTGAATCAAATAACCTCGGTGGGGGCTAATCTGATTGGTGTATTACCGGGTGGAAGAGAGGAAGATGAGCCGCCGGCCGCACTTTTTGGGATAGTGGTTACAACTTTAACCAATGAGGATATTCTGGAACTGCGGGAATTGCCCCATGTGGTTGCGGTTTCCGGGTATAACAAAGCGGTGGAGTCCATTTTGTATAAGAACAAGAAGGCGGAGACAACAATCAACGGTGTGTTTGCCGATTATCCGGAGGTGGAGGATTTTACGGTGGCGGAGGGAAGATTTTTTAGGGAGGATGAGGACGCGGGTCTGGCCAAAGTGGTGATTCTGGGATCGCAGATTAAAGAGGATTTGTTCGGGGAGACCGATGCAATTGGGGAGCAGGTAAAAATTCACACGCATAATTTTCGGGTGATTGGGGTGTTTGAAGAGAGGGGGGCGACGGGTTTTTCCAATAATGATTCTTATGTGTTTGTGCCCGCCCGTACAATGCAGAAGCTGGTTCTTGGTATTAACCATCTGGCGATGGCCAGGGTGAAAGTGGATGATGCTGAAAATATGGCGCAGACAGTTGCGCTTATTGAATCGATTATCAGGTCGCGGCACGGGACGACCGGTCCTACAACCGATGATTTTTCGGTATCCAGCCAGGAGCAGGGACTGAACGTTTTAAAAAGTGTTACCGGGAGTTTGAAACTTTTTTTGGTGGCGATTGCGTTTATCGCTTTGATTGTGGGGGGAATCGGGATTATGAATGTGATGTATGTGGCGGTGACGGAAAGAACTCATGAGATCGGGCTTCGCAAGGCGCTGGGTGCAAAGGAATCAGATATTTTGACGCAGTTTTTGGTGGAAGCGGTTGTGATTACGGGTGTTGGCGGGATTATCGGGATTATTATCGGGGTTGTTGTTTCCTGGGTTATTGCACTGGGTGTGCAGTATTTTGGTTATTCGTGGGATTTTATTGTTACTCCGGATTCGGTGGCTTACGCATCTTTGATTATTGCCGGTATCGGGATTGTTTTTGGTTATGCTCCGGCGAAAAAGGCCGCTTCTTTAGGTGCCATTCAGGCTTTACGATATGAATAATTTTTAATGAATATCAGTCAATTAAAAATGGTGGCGGGTGTCGCGGTGCAGGGTCTTAAGACCAATCGCGGGCGTACGATGCTGACGACTTTGGGTATTGTCATTGGTATTTCCACGGTTGTTGTGGTGCTTTCGGCGGGGAGGGGGCTGGAAAGTTATATTATGAAGCAGATAGAAACTTTTGGTGCGGATACGGTTGAAATTGAATTTAAAATCCCAAATGTTTCGGACGCGGAAATGGCGTCGGCGTTTGTGGGCGGCGCGGAGGTTACAACACTTAAAATTGATGATTTTGAGGCGATAAAAAAGATGGAAAATGTGGATGATTATTACGTGGCGATTATGGGTCAATACACCAGTTCGTATAAAAATAACACGAACAGGAGCATGATATTTGCGGTATCGGCGTCCTTAATTGAGATTGATCGGGAACTTAAAATGGCCGAGGGAAGGTTTTTTACGGATAGGGAGGATAAAGCTCAGGCAAAGGTGGTGGTGTTGGGGCCGGAAGTGAAAGAGGATTTGTTTGGTGAGGAGGATGCCGTTGGAAAAAATTTAAAAATCAACCGGGTGAATTTTAAGGTGATTGGGGTTACGGAGGCCAGGGGCAGTTATACTTACATGAATTTTGATAAAATGATTTATATGCCGATAATCACGACGCAGAAGCAGATGATGGGTATTGATCATGTGATGTTCGGGTTTTTTACTTTGCATGACACTTCCAGAACGGAGGAAACCGTTGCTGAAATGACCTCCATAATGAGCAGGCGTCACGGATTGCCCCCCAATGATCCGGATAAGGCTGATTTTCGCGTTACCAGTATGAAAGAGGCGATGGATATGGTGGGAACGATAACCTCGGCGATGACCCTGCTGGTGCTGGTGATTGCCGGAATTTCTCTGGTGGTGGGGGGGGTTGGGATTATGAATGTGATGTATCTTTCGGTGGTGGAAAGGACAAGGGAGATTGGACTTCGCAAGGCCATTGGTGCTTCCAACGGGTTGATAAAAACACAGTTTTTGCTGGAGGCGATTATTATTACGGGGCTTGGGGGTGTGATTGGCGTGATTTTCGGTGGAGCACTGGTTGTGCTGATTGATACCGTGGCGCGTTTGCAGGGATATGATTTTGGCATGACCATAACTTGGGACGCCGTTGGTACGGCGCTTTTGGCCGCGATTATTTTTGGAGTGCTTTTCGGTCTTTATCCGGCCAGAAAAGCCGCCGCGCTTTCTCCGGTGGAGGCCTTAAGATATGAATAGTTCCGGTAAATAAAAAAACACCCGACTTATGAAAATCGGGTGTTTTTATTTTGTTGTTCAGTTTGTTTAGTCTTTGCAGCTGCAGCCTTTGAACAAATCAACCGCGTAAACAAGAGCGGATACACCAACCAACAGATATACAATCCATTCAACTGTCGGCCATGTGCCCAGAAGCAGGTTTACAAGATTCAGGTTGGTGTTCAGGAAGTTGCCGAGACCGACAAGTCCCCAGTTTAAAGCGCCAACCAGTACAAGGATTCCCGTTACCAGGAATAAAGGGTTTTTACCTTCTTTCATAGTGAATAAGGTTAAGAAATAGTGAAAAGGTTTATATTGAGACAATTGTATTCTCATTTATTATTTTTGGCAAAAGTTTACGTCTATGCAAAGTCTCTGCAATTTGCTAGCATAGTTTGCCGGACAATTTATTTTGCAATAATGGATAAATTTAAACTTGTATCACCTTTTCAACCGACGGGCGATCAGCCCGCTGCCATTGAGGCGCTGGTAAACAACTATAAAAAGAAGCACAACCATCAGGTTTTGCTTGGAGTGACGGGATCGGGAAAGACTTTCACGATGGCCAATGTGATTCAGCAATTACAGAAACCGACAATTGTTTTGGCTCATAACAAGACTTTGGCGGCACAGCTTTGCAGTGAGTTTCAGGAATTTTTTCCGGAAAACGCCGTAAGTTATTTTGTATCTTATTATGATTATTACCAGCCGGAGGCATATATGCCGTCTTCGGACACGTATATTGAAAAAGACGCTTCCATTAATGAAGAGATTAATAAGTTTCGGCATGCGGCCACGGTTAATCTGCTGACGCGCAAGGATGTTTTGATTGTGGCTTCGGTTTCGTGTATTTACGGACTTGGCGATGTGGAGAATTATGAGGCTTTTAAGATGGAATTGAAGGCGGGTGAGGAAAGGAAGCGTGATAAGATGCTGCGGCATCTGACGGATATTCAGTATACAAGATCCCATCTTGATTTTAAGCAGGGTATGTTTCATGTGCTGGGAGATACGGTGGAAATTTTTCCTCCGGACAGGGATACTATTTTCAGAATTGAGTTTTTTGGGGATAAAATTGACAGGATTACGGAGGCGGATTCGTTTACGGGAGAGGAACTGCGTGAGCTTGATAAAGTGACCATATTTCCTGCCAAACATGATGTGACCAGTCAGGAAAAAATTGAAAGGGCGGCCGGTTTGATAAGGAAAGATATGGAAATAAGGTATAACGAACTTAAGGGGATGGGAAAGATTTTGGAGGCGGAAAGAATTAAAACCAGAACGGAATATGATTTGGAAATTTTGCTGGAAACCGGTTATTGCACGGGTATTGAAAACTACACGCGCTATTTCAGCGGCCGCGATCCGGGCTCTCCTCCGGCCACACTTTTGGATTATTTTCCCGATGATTTTTTGATGATTGTGGATGAATCTCATATGACAATTCCACAAATCGGGGGAATGCATAATGGTAATTTCTCCCGTAAGCAGACGTTGGTGGACTATGGTTTTAGGCTTCCTTCGGCCCATGACAACAGGCCTCTTAAGTTTGATGAGTTTGAAAAAATTATCAATCAGGCCATGTATGTTTCGGCGACTCCTTCGGCATATGAATTAACGAAAGCCAAAGGAAAGGTGATTGAACAGATAATCAGACCAACGGGACTTATTGATCCCGAGGTGAATGTGAGACCCAGCAAATATCAGATTGATGATTTGCTTAATGAAATTCAGAAGCGGGTTAAGGGTAAGGAAAGGGTGCTGGTGACCACTTTGACCAAGCGTTCGGCGGAGGATCTGACGGATTATTTAAATGACGCGGGGATTCGCGTGAGGTATCTGCATTCGGATATTGATACGATGGAGAGAATAGAGATTTTGAGAGATTTGAGGTTGGGAAAGTTTGATGTTTTGGTCGGTATTAATCTGCTTAGGGAAGGTCTGGATTTGCCGGAGGTTTCTTTGATTGGGATTCTGGATGCCGATAAGCAGGGATTTTTGCGTTCCACTTCGGCGCTTATTCAGACCATCGGGCGCGCGGCCAGGAATGTGAACGGATATGTAATTATGTATGCCGACAGAATGACAGACGCGATGAAGGCGGCGATTGCCGAGACCGACAGACGTCGAAAAATTCAGCGCGAGCATAATAAAAAACATGGAATCACACCGCAGACAATCATTAAAGCGGTTAAAGACATTGGAATGGATGGCAAGCGCAAGAAGGGGGAAATTGTGGTGGGCGAACGCCATATTGACCTTAAGAAAGTTCCGAAGGATGAGATTAAGAGATTGATTGGCGAGCTGGAAGCTCAGATGGATTTGGCTTCCATGAATTTGGAATTTGAAAAAGCCGCCGAGCTTAGAGATGAAGTGGAAGAGTTGAAAGAAGAGTTTGGAATGTAAATCCTACCAGCCTCCACCGCCGCCGCCTCCGAATCCACCACCGGAAAATCCTCCACCGCCAAAGCCGCTTCCTCCGCTCCATGAGCCGCCGGAGCCTGATGATCTGGGCGACGAAGTGAAGGTTGAATTCATTGTGTTGGAAAGGCTGTTTAATCTGCCGACAAGATATCCGGCGTTGAAGCTGTTTATGAAGTTGGGGTCCGAGCTGGAGTACCAGTTTGGCGGATTTTTGTATAAGTCCTTAAAAGCCTTGGACCATTTGTCGGCGAGGCGGAAGGCCATGGCATAGGGCAGAAGTTGTTCAAAAATGTTTTCTTTTTCCTTCCATTTCAGTCTGTCCGTTTCGGCGGTGTTAATAAACATTTCAAGTCCCAATACCTGATAATACATTTCCACCCCTTTTTTGGTTTTGGCAGGCATGTAGCGGGCAAAGGCCAGAAT
The DNA here is from genome assembly GCA_041738505.1 of Candidatus Altimarinota bacterium. Lineage (GTDB taxonomy): Bacteria > Patescibacteriota > Gracilibacteria > UBA1369 > UBA1369 > JBGSPQ01. The sequence goes on from JBGSPQ010000013.1 coordinate 19,398, forward strand.
AATCAATCCGGAAATGCCGATGCCGACGGGTATCGCTGTGCTGTAATCGACAAAGAATCCAAAAGCGAAAAATACGAAAACCAAACATCCCGTGCCGATTCCATAGTAAGTTTTTCTGATTGTTTCGGGGCTTGAGGGGAAATATTTATCCGCCACAAGACTATCGTAAATACCGTCTTTGATTGCAGGCAGGTCGGCATAAAATTTATCCTGAAGGTCGGAAAGTTTTCTATTTTTCCCGGTGCCGAAGACGGCACTAAGGGTTTTCTTTTCGTATGATTTCAATGCAGGGTCGGATTCAAATTCTTTGAGCAGTTCAAAATCGTATTCGGAATTTTCGCCGAGCCATGTTTTCTTTTTGGTTTCGTTGATTTTCAGATAGCCGCGCACAGCCATGTCTATAATAGTGGAACTTATGTCGTGCATGTCCACGTGTTCGTCTATCAAAGTGCCGGCTTCACTTGGAGTAAGGCCCTTGGGCGGAGTGTAGATGGGCATAACCGTATCGCGGTTGGTTTGAGGATCTTTACCCCGCGACCACCAAAGGTATAAGAGGAAAAAAAAAGTTACAAGCGGAATAAAATAACCCCAGTTGTCCTGCAGGGTCCAGATCAGTTGTTGCTGGAAAGTGAGCGGAGTGATTATTCCTTTGGGGAATGAGGCCGCGATGGTCAGGCCTTCGTAGGCGTTGAAGGGTACGGTGGATTTATAGAAAACGGTGTTGCCTTTGATTTCATACGTGCAGTCCTGTCCGGTTGATTTGTACCCGCCGGTATAGCAGATGGCTTCCACCTGCGCGGAAGTGATTTCATCGGGATAGGTGATGGTGGCTGTGGCACTTAATATGGGGATGGGCCATTCCTCGCCGGTGGCGTTCCAGTAAAGTTCGTCGTGGTCGGGGAACTGGAAAGACATCGCACGCTGGATTTCGTAGGTGATGATGTAGGTGACGGGTTCTTGATAGGTTCTGTCGGGGTCGCCTATTTTTATGGAAAGATAATCGCCTTCGGTCCATTTTTCGTACCACCAGTTGTTTCCATTCTGATCGGTGACACTATTAAGGTTGTAGCGAAGTTTATATGTCTGGCCGTATTTATCGCGATAACGTACGGGAATTGTGCGGAAAATGCCGTGGTGGGCGTCGCGGGAAAAGTCGGCCACGATGGTCTCTCTTACAAAAAGCGATCCGTCTTTGCGAACCTCTATATCCGTATTAAAAGAGCTAAGCTCCCAGTCGTCGCCGAGCGCGGCTTTGGCATGATGGGGCGCGAACAACAAAAAGGCTGACAGTAGAATGGCGGTGATGATTACCGTTTTCTTGATTGTCAGCCCGTGAAATTGATCACTTTTGCCCATTCGTCCGGTTGGGTTATTTCTTTTCTGCTTTGGACTCTTCTTTTGATTCTTCGGAAAAACTTACTTTAACGTTTTCTCTTTCTTCTTCGCGTTCAATTTCAAAATATTCCCTCTTGGCAAATCCGAACATGGGGGCGATTACGTTGTTGGGGAAGATTTCAACTTTGGTGTTGAAGTCGCGGACGGTGGCGTTGTAGTAGCGCCTTGAAAGCTGAATGTGTTCTTCAATTTCTTTGAGAGTGGCCTGCAAATCCATAAAGTTCTGGTTGGCTTTCAGTTCGGGATAGTTTTCCGCGAGCGCGAACAGTGATTTCAACGTTCCCTGCAGCATGTTTTCCGCCTGAGCCTTTTCTTCGGGATTGGTGGCGCTCATTGCCATGTTGCGGGCTTTGGTGACCGCTTCGAAAGTTCCTTTTTCGTGTTTGGCATATCCTTTTACGGTTTCAACCATATTGGGGATAAGGTCGTATCTTCTTTTTAACTGGGTGTCGATATCGGCCCATCCTTCGTCAACTTTGTTTTTTAGAGTTACCAGACCGTTATAAATTCCGATAAGGGCAAATGCCACGGCGGCGATTGCGGCCAGTACTATTAGCATTGTTGGATCCATTTTTTTTAGGTTAAGATATGCTAAAAATTGATTTCGAGCACCAGTTTAAAGGAAAAGGGCGGATTTGCCAATATGATAATGGGCGGTATTTAAGTCGGTGGTTGATGACCTGATTTATAGAAGGTCCGCAACGGTTGCCACTGTCCCGTAATCGATTTTTATTCCTTCCGGCAGTGATTCCAGGAATCTTCTGCCGTAGCCGTTTTGGATGATTCGCGAATCAAGAATGATCATGCTTCCTTTGTCTTTTTCCGTGCGGATAAGGCGCCCGAAGCCCTGTTTGAATTTCAGGATGGCGCGGGGGAGCTGGTATTCGTTGAATGAATCCATAAAGAGGGCGCCGCGTGCCGAGATGATGGGGTCGCTGGGCGGATCAAAAGGAAGTTTTTGCATGACGATGCAGGTGAGCATGTCGCCGGCGATGTCCACGCCCTCCCAAAAACTGTCTGTGCCAAAGAGCGCGGATTTTCCGGGCTCCTCTTTGAAATGTTCAAGGATTTTCCCTTTTCCTCCGCTTAAACCCTGTGCCAATACTTCGTATCCCTCTTTGCGGAGTTCGGGGGCGATGTCCATATAGGTGGCGGTGAGTGCTTTTTTGGATGTGAATAATACCAGCGTGCGTCCGCCGTTTTTTATGATGATGTCATGTATCAATCTGGAGCAGGCTTTGAAATATCCTTCTGTCATGGGGCGGGGGAGGTCTTCGGGGATGATGATTTTTACCTGGTCGGGATAGGAAAAATGGGACGGCAGGGTGGCTTCGTCAAAGCGTTCATTCAGGTTAAGGCTTTTTCTTAGATATTGAAAAGATTTGTCGGTTTGCAGGGTGGCGGATGTAAGGATGACACTTTTTTTGGCGTCGTAGAAAATCTTTTTCAGGGTATCGCCAACCTGCAGGGGGGCGCTTTTTATACAGCCGAGTCCGTCAAAAGTTTTATAGGTCCAGTTGATGTGGTTTTGCCAGTCGCCGCTTAGGAAAACGGTGTGCATGTTTTCCGTCCGTTTCTGGATTTCATGGGTGATGGTTCTGATTTCACGCGGGGCGTTTTTGGCGGCTTTATTGTGATCAAATGATAATCCGTCATTTTCCTCTTTTGTGAGTGAACCGGTGAGGATCTGGAGTTCGGATAATAGCTGTCCGTTAAGGTCGTTTAGGATTTCGGCGGAATCTTTTACTTTGTTCCATTCAAGGCTTGATAAAGCGTTTTCTTTGATGATCAGCTGTGACTGGTAGGCATCGGGTGAGGAGTATTTTTCTATAAAAATTCCGAGCAGACCAAAGAATATTTCCGTGCGGGTGAGTATTGATTCGGTTTTGGTGGCGACATTAAGAACCAGATTGCTCTTTTCCAGACCAGATAAAATTCTTATAAGTTTTTCGTATGGTTTTACATATGAGTTCAAGGAAAGGTTGATGGTCAGGCTTTCGGTGGTTACGCTTTCCAGATGATGGGCTTCGTCAAAAATGATGTAGTCGTATTCGGGCAGTAGTCCGGATTCGGACACGGAATCCTGAACGGTGAGTGCGTGGTTGACGATTATGATATCGGCGTTTTCGGCTTTGCGGCGGGCTTCTTTAAGAAAATTTCTCTGGAAAAGATCCTCCTCCTCGTCCGTGTATTCGTCACAACAGATGTCGTCTTTAAGCGGATATTCCCGTCCCTGCAGGTTGATTTCCTCCAGATCGCCGTTTTCTGTCTGTTTGAGCCAGAGCAGTATTTTTAACAGGAATGTGGCTTCGTGGTCTTCAAACAGCGGTTTGTCCATGAGGGAGTTAAGGCGCTTCAGGGATATATAGTTTCTGCGGCCTTTTAAAAGGGTGTGTTTGAAAGTCAGATTTTCATCAATTTGATTGAGAGCGTTTTTTAAGAGGGGGATGTCTTTGTTGTAGATTTGATCCTGCAGGTTTTTGGTGTAGGTGGAAATTACCACTTTGGATCCGCCGTTCAGGGCGTGGTTGACCGCCGCCAGCAGATAGGCCAGCGTTTTGCCCGTGCCGGTGCCGGCTTCCAACATGTAGTGGTGTTCTTCCCGGAATGCTTTGGTGATTTTTTCGGTGATTTGGGTTTGGGAGGGGCGGGATTCGTAGTCCTGAATGACTTTGGAAAGCGGACCGTCTGTGTTGAAGAAAGTGCTGAACTGTTTTTCGGTGAGGGCCGTTTGTTTTTGCGGCCGGGACTCAAGGTCTTTTAAATTGTCGCGATTTTCATGTGAGGAGGCTGTGTTTTGTTGATTGTTTTTTGCATTTTTGAACAGGGTTTTTAACGGCCATGAGCTTTTATCCAGAATGGCGTTGATTTCCGCGAGTGTGGTTGCGTCAATTTCTTTGATTTTATCAAGAAGGATTTTGAACAGATTGTAAGCGGCCACGCTGTCGGAAAGCGCGCGGTGTTTTTCCAGATGTTCTATTTTCAGGATGCGGCCGAGTGTATCCAGACTGTAAGAGGGGAGGCCGGGCAGGAGAATGGATGATAGTTGAAGGGTATCGTATAAATCGTTTTTGAGAGGAAGGCCTTTTTGATTTAGAAAAGTGACATCAAATTCAATATTGTGTCCCACAATCGGGCTTTGGCCGATAAAGCGAAGGATTTCTTCCGAAACTTCTTCCAGGGAAGGGGCTCCGGCGAGCAGGTCGTTGGAAATTCCAGTCATATGGCTGATGAGCGGAGGTACCGGCTGGGCCGGGTTTACCAGCGACTGATATGTTTCCACTATTTCGTTTTCGTTGAATTTTACGCCCGCGAATTCTATTATTTGGTCTTTTTCGGGGTTGAAGCCGGTCGTTTCTATATCCAGTGATACAAATGTCTGCATAGGATTAATTTTTAGCACGAAATTACAGTGGTATATAGGGGAAGTTTTTTGAATTAGAAAATATATTAGTCACTATGCTATAGGTAAATCTTTACAAAAAATTGTGGCGAGATTAGTATGGCCTGAAATTCTTTCTCCGGAGGCACACATCGCTATCATAGCAATCCATCCGTTAAGAAAAAGAATCTCACAAAACAAAAACAAAAGGTTTAAGGGTTACGCCCGAAAACAAAAAGTAACGGTATCGATCTTTCACAACAAGCGGCATATGGGGAAATCAAAATGAATTTTCCCGTTGAGTGGAGATTGATAGGGGAGCGAAACAAAAACAAAAAACGCCCTAGAAAAGCTTTAATCCGTTTCGCTTTCTCTCACTCTCCGCAAGGAGTCAGTAAAGCTGGATGATGGAATAAGAAATCCGACCGATTCTTGTTCCGCCCCACCAAGTTATCCGGTGCTTGTTCTTCACCCTTAGTGGTGGTTCTAAGCACGCTCACGGATGGTCCATGGCCGGACTGGAAACATCAGCCAAAGTCTTGCTTTACGAGGTTGGTCAGCCAAAAACAAAAATAAATTCCAAAACAAACACCTTCAGCGTCATAACAAAAATACCTTGGCACTGATAAGGCACAGGAATTTAAAGCCCCCGCATTCGCGGGGGCTTTTGTTTATGGCAGGTTATACGACAACCGACTTCTAGATGTCGTATAATTAGTAGAGGAACATGAAATTGGCCACGATCTTGCTGGCTTCGGCGCGGGTTAGATTGCGGTTCGGGTCAAAAGTGTCAAAGGACGTTCCGTTTATCACTCCGGCGTTGTAAGCCGCGCTTACCGCTGTGTAGTACCAGTCGGTGGGGGAAACGTCGTTAAACGGTTCGGAGCCGGTTTGCGCCTGAAGAGTGGGGCTTACGTTGTAGAGAATCTGCACCGCTTCCGATCTGGAGATTGGCGATGCGGGATGGAAAGTGTCGTCCGAATATCCTTTTACGTATCCGTTTGCGGCGGCCTGATTCACGTAATGCCAGTACCAGGCGTCCGAAGGCACGTCGTTAAAGTAAATATCCTGATCGGACATGGCAACCGATCCGTAAAGCCCGTTCCATTCCGCCGCTCCCAGCACCATCTTTGTGAATTCGGCGCGGGTGACTTCGTTATTGGGTCCGAAACAGCCGTTTTCATAGCCGCTTACTATTCCCGTGGAGGTAAGGTCGTTAACATAGGGATAGTACCAGTCTCCAACTGCAACGTCGCAATATTCAATGGCGTTAAACATTGGCAGGACTTCCGGGTATTCATAGTCGTAATTGTAGTCGTTGCTATTGTTGAAACTGTCAATAATATCGCCATAAGGACCAAATCCATCAACGTCCACATTCAGTGATCCGAGTGCCAGTGTTGTGTTCGCAGTGGCGTAGCTGATACCAAAGAATGAATTCCAGGGGGTCAGAATTTCCGACATGGTGGTGATTTCATCCTCGCTTGCGTTTGTTTTACCCATCACATCGGCAAGGTATGTTTCCAGCTGATCAAAATCTAAAAACATAATGCTGGAAATTTCATCAGTGCGGTTGGTGAAAGCCGTGTCAAAAGTATCGTTGTAGGTTATTCCTCCGTCTTTGCCGTAGATGGTATCAAAATCGGAATGAGTGGAAATGACCAGTTTGTTGCCATCCAGGGTGTAATTAACAACAAAAATCTGATTTTCGCCGACCGAATATTCGCCCATTAGAGCCGTAAGGTCAAAGCGGTGCTGGTAAAAACTGGCGCCGCCGGCGCGCGCTATCTGATAGGAATAATATTCCATGCCGGATTCTTTTTCGGTCGCTTCAAATTCCATTTTCATTGTGTTGCTCATGGCGGAGAGCATGTTGATTGTTTTGGTGCGGTCGGCCGATGATTCAAATATCATAGTGAGCGCGGGGAAAATCTGTCCCGCGTCGTTGTGAAGCGCGAAGAGATAATTTCCGGTGAACATTGGCATAACATCGGTTTCAAAGTTGTAACCTGTTGTCTCGGTGAAGGCCGTTTGGAATTCGCCGTAGGCGGTTGCAATTTCCGGTGCTTCGCCAAGCATCATCAAAGTGTCTTTGATCGATTGGGCTAAGTTGTATTGTTCGGAATAAAGAATAACCCCTTTGCCGGATAATTCCGTGTACAGGGATGGTACGAAATTATATTTATCCATCAGCAAGTTCAGGTCTTTTAGTTTTTCGTAAGTACCTTCCACATACACGCTAAAATCAAAACCGGTTTCGGTTTGGGAAACGGAAATGCCTTCTGCGTAAACGGCGCTCAAAATGTCATTGTAAAAAGACATAAATGGTACTTCGGCCAGGGCTTCGTCCGTGGCTGTGATAATTTCGCTGTACACCGAAGGATCCATGTACACGAAAAAGAAATCGTTTTCCAGCGTGTTTGAAGCGGAATTCATAAAACCGGCATTTTTTGCCAGTGTGGTTGATGTCGTACTTAAATGATTATCAACAAGCTCCTGTGCATTCTCAAGGGTGGATGTTCCCATTAAAAGGTTATCAATGTGGACCATAAACAGAGAATCCGAATCCGTGTAAACAATCTGACCGTTATAGTCGCTTTCGGTAATTGTTTCATCGGCAAGCGACAGCAGTTCGTCCAGATGTTCCTGAGTTATGTTAATTGAAAAGTACATTTCGGTTTCAGGGTAGGAGTCTTCGGTTGCGCCGGGCTCCATGTTCATGGCGAAACTTACTGTGTTTGATGCCAAAAGGTCCAGCACTTTAGTGGTGAATTCCTCCGGTTCGTAATCGGGGATAAAGTTGTTTAAAACTTCATCCGTAAAGAGTGTGTCAATCGGGTTTTCCGCAGAGGTGTCGAATTCGTAGTAGATATCAACGGTTTCCGGGAGCAGTTCGGGGGCGGTGAGTTGTCCTGTCGTCTGTGCCTGCACCGATTGCGCTCCAAAAATCAGAATCGCAGAGGTTAAGGCAATTAATCGTATAATTTTTTTCATGGGTAAAGGTTAAGGTTTATAAATTTATTATATTTTGATTAGAGCTGGGCGGCGAATCTGTCGAATAAAAATTCGGTGTCCATTGGGCCGGGGTATGATTCCGGGTGGAACTGAACGGCGGAAAATGGGAGTGTTTTATGTACAATCCCTTCGATGGTCCCGTCGTTGATGTTTTCAAACCAGACTTTCCAGTTTTTTGGCATGGTTTTTCTTTCCACCGCGAATCCGTGGTTTTGGGTTGTCATGTAACAGCGGCCGGTTTCAGTATCCACGCAGGGCTGGTTTTGCGAGCGGTTTCCGAATTTCATTTTATAGGTCTTGGCTCCGGCGGCATGCGCCATCAGCTGATTGCCCAGACAGATGCCGAAAACCGGTTTTTTTATTGTCAGGGCTTTTTTTATTATTTCAATTGCAGGTTTGAGCAGAGCCGGATCTCCGGGGCCGTTGGAAACGAATAAACCGTCAAACTTGATTCCCTCCGCTATAAAATCAAAGTCCCAGGGGACGCGGATTATCGTGATGCCGCGTTTTAAAAAGTTTCTGATGGTGTTATTTTTTACTCCGCAGTCCATCATTATAATGGTTTTTTTGCCCGCTTTGTAGGTTTTTGGCTTTTTGGGGCTGACTTTGGCTACCAGATTTTCCAGATTGGGATCATACAAATCAATGTCGGATTTTTGTTCCACAAGTATTTTCCCTGGCATACTGCCTTCGGTGCGCAGGATTTTTGTGAGCGCGCGGGTGTCTATGCCGGTGATGCCGGGGAGTCCGGCCTGTTTTAGCCATTCGGAAAGGCTTTTTTTAGCTCGCCAGTGACTGTGGGTTTCACTGTATTCGCTAACTACAATTCCTTTTACACTGATTTTTTCTCCTTCAAAAACTTCGCTGAAACCGTATTTGTTGTTTTTGTCCGAAGGGATGCCGTAATTGCCAATCAACGGATAAGTGAAAGTGAGTATCTGTCCGGTGTATGAAGGGTCGGTAAGACTTTCGGGATATCCAACCATGCCCGTTGAAAAAACCACTTCTCCGGCGGATGGCGTTTCGGCGCCGAATATGTATCCGTCAAAGGTGGCTCCGTTTTTTAAAACAAGTTGTCCTTTTTTCATTATGCGCTTAAAGTGCGGGACGGATTTCTTCTGAAAATATAGCGGTGGCCTGCCATAAAGGCAATAGCAGGTTTTAGATAATCGGTTTGTCTTCGGCCAGAGGTTCGGCTTTGCCGTTATAATTAAGCAGGAAAGATGTAATTGTCCGCAGATCGGGATATCTGGCGGCGAATTCCATGTAAAGACTGACAAGTTCCTCCCTTTCCGTATCAAATTCCATCATTTTTTCCTGATGTTCCTCGGCATCCACTTCTGCGTAAATCTCCAAAATCTGACGGAGGCTGTCCGAAGTTGCTAATTGGACCTGGACCGGCAAATCCGCGCTCTCCCCTCTGCGGATTTTTTCGTTTCCCTCAATGAACTCTTGTTCACCCAGAATTGATCCCTGTGTGTGGAGATCGGATAGCAGTTTTAAATTTTCAAATTCCTCCGAAGAGATTTTTTCGAGCAATTCCGGCGGTAAAGGGTAACCGATGTCCACGAACATGCGTGCCAGCGCGTTGGTGACTTTTTCGGTTGTGCGTTCGGTAAGGTCATTTACTCTCATGGCATCGAGAGTGACTATGAATGCGCGGAAATTCGCGACGGCGTCTTTGATGCATTCGTCGGAGGGGGTTTGGTTGTCATCGGGTAGCAAAAGATTTGATCCCGCATCAAATTCCGCTCTGTTAATGTCATCAAATATAGATTTGTAAGGTGGATAATCTTCTATGAAGGCGGGAATTATCAGTCCGGACGCGTAGGGTATCAGTTCGGCGAGTACTTTTTTGTCCACATCGGAAAGTCCTTCCAAATTAACGGCGTTAAAGTATTCTTTAAGATGAGCGGTGGTGTCCAGGATGTGGTGACCGTCTATTACCGTGATTCTGGCTTTGATGGTGTCATTAAGTATTTGGGAGTGATTTCCGCTTTCCAAGGTATTGCGTGCTTCATTTGGCATGATGTTTGTATGTTAAGTTTGGACGGTATTTTTATTCGTTGCGGCCGTGAATGTCAATAGAGAAGGTCTGCCGTTTACGGAAGCCGGCGGATAAGGTATAAATAGTCAGGAATTTAACAAATCAATATGTCTGATTTTTTGGGAAAGGATATCTTAAGTACAAAAGGAATGGGGAAGGTTGATCTGGAGAAAATCATGGCGACAGCCGAATCTTTTGAGGTTTACGCGAATAAGGAAAAATTTACGGATTTGTTGAAGGGTAAAGTTCTGGCTTCGCTTTTTTATGAGCCTTCCACGCGGACGCGTCTTTCTTTTGAAACGGCGATGGAAAGGCTGGGTGGAAGTGTGATTACGGTTTCCGGTACGGAGGGGTCTTCTTTGTCCAAGGGTGAAACGCTTAGGGATACGGCCAGAGTGATAGAAAATTTTGCGGATGTGATGGCGGTTCGGCACAGTATGCAGGGGTCGGCCGATGATATGGCAGAGGCTGCGGGTATTCCGGTTATCAATGCCGGAGACGGACACGGTGAACATCCCACTCAGGCCTTGCTGGATATTTATACGATGAAAAAGGAACGCGGCGGGGTGGATGGGCTTACGATTGCGATGGTGGGCGATCTGAAATACGGGAGAACGGTTCATTCTTTGTCTTATTTACTGGCTCATTTCGGGGTGAAGCTGATTCTGGTTTCTCCGGATCAGTTAAAGATGCCGGCGGAGGTTACGGATTTTCTTGCGGAGAAAAAAATTGAATTTGAGGTTTCGGAAAATATGGAGGATGCGATTAAACACGCGCATGTCTGCTATATGACGCGGGTTCAACAGGAGCGATTTGACGATCCGGCGGAGTATGAAAGATTCAAGAATTTTTATGTGCTTACAAGGGAAATCATTGAAAAATATAATTCCAAAATGACGGTTATGCATCCGTTGCCGCGGATCGGGGAGATTTCTTTGAATGTGGATGAATTGGATGGAGCGGCTTATTTTCGGCAGGTGAAGAACGGGGTGGCGGTTAGGATGGCACTGTTGGCAATGGTTTTGGGTAAGGCTTAATTTTTAAATTTTATTTATGTGTCTGGCTGTTCCGGGAAAAATCGTGGAAAAAAAAGGTAACAAAGTGGTTGTTGATTATGGCGATCACAAGGTGGAGGCTGGCATATTAACGGGTGAGTTTGCGGTGGGGGAGCATGTGATTGTGCAGGGTAAAATTGTGGTGGATAAGGTTCCGGAGGAGCAGGTTAAGAAGTGGAATGAGTTTTTAAATTCATCAAAATGATTGGCGCGTGGCCAAAATCCATGCGGGTGGAGGCATATTTTTTAAAGTATGCTTTTCCTTGCGCTTTTATAACTTTGCAGAGAGGGAGGATTTCGCAGGCGGAGTTTGAGATGTTGGAGAGGGCGGCGGTAAACGGGGAGGCGGTGGAACGGGGCGAGCTGGAAAGGATTTTTGCGCCGGCGATTAGGAGACTTAAGAAACTGGCGGAGGAGACGGGGTTTGAAATGTGGAGCAGGGAGCTTGTGGAAGAGTATTATTTTAAGAATCACAATCAAATTATTGATGAGGGGGAGGGGGATTACGGCAAGGCACCAAAGGTTTTGTGCGAGCTCTGCAAGATTTTTCCGGCGGTGGTGGTGAGTGGGAGTGCGGGTGCGGTGGTGGTGGAATTGCCCGGTGGGAAATTGCGGGCAGTTAATACCGGGCTTACGGGTGCGCTAAAAAAGGGAGACCGTGTGATGGTTCATTACGGCTACGCGTGCGAAAAGCTGGTGTGATTTTTGCTTTATCGGTTGGCCGGGGAAAGTTTTTTGGCAACGGATTTTTCTTTGCTTATTGAGACGGATATCCAAATAGCCAGGGCGCCGATGATGATGAAACTGCCGGTAATCTGGTTAAAGGTGAGTATTTTATCCAGAAAAATCCAGTTCAAAAAAGTTGTGATGGGTGCTCCGATTAACAAAATGGAGGTGGCCAGTGTGACCGGAATGTATTTGAGTCCGTTGTACCAGGTGAGCACGTAGCCAATCAGGAAAAGTGATGCAATGAATACTTGTGACCATTGTTCAACGTTGAGCGAAAGCACCTGCGCGATGTTGGAAGTGAAAGCCATGTAGGCCAGGATAAAAATCGATCCGAAAAACATTCTGCCAAAAGCCAGTGTTGTTCCGCTGATTTCTTTGAGCAGATGTTTGGAATATGTGTTTTCAGCGGCCCAGAAAATTGTGGCGGCAAGCACCAGCGCGTGCCCGATGCCGATTTGTGAAAAGTCTGCGTTGAGCAGAAGCATGTTGCCGGTTACCAGTAGTAGAGCCAGTCCAAAAAACATTTTGCCGATTTTCTCTTTCAAAAAAATCACGGCCGGAATCGCCACCAAAATGAACATGGTTTTGTGGATTAGCGCCCCCGATGTACCCTGAATTAAGGCCAATCCTTCAAAGAAAAGCAGAAATGGAATCGATCCGCCAATCAGTCCCACCAGTGTCAGCCGGCTCCATTGTTTTTTTGTGAGAGATTTGATTAGGCCGATATTTTTTTTCGCGGAATATTTGGCGCCGATTAAAATAACTCCAATCAGGGCCGCCGCGGTGAGCGAGTTTTTTAGAAATGTGAGTCCGGCGGGGTCAATCTTGGTCACGAAATAGGAATTGGCGAAAATGGAGACGCCGCTGATAATTGCGGTCGCGAGTACGAGTAAAATCCCTTTTGTGGTATGATTTATTTGCATATTTGATAAGTGACTTATGGCTAAAAATGTTTATATTTGCGGAAATCCGCTCGTTGATAATGATAGTATGCCTTTCCGTATTTTGGAAGCATTAAAAAGCGCACTGCCGGAGATTCGTTTTAGTGACTTTGATCCGACCGAGAATTTTCCCGATGATGATCCGCTTTTTATTATTGATACGGTTGTGGGGATTTCCGGTGTGAAGGTGATTGAGGATGTTGACGGTTTTGAGGATGCCCCGCATTTTTCTTTGCACGACGCCGATCTGGCTTTTCATTTAAAGATGATGAAAAAGCTTGGAAAACTCCCGCAAGTGAAGATTTTTGGAGTGCCACCGGAGGGCGACGAAAAATCCATCACAGCCGAACTGGTTAAAATACTGGAGGAGATCCGCTGATTATTCCTCTATCCACTTCAGTTTAAGAAAGTGGGTTGCACACGACATGCACGGGTCGTAGGCGCGGATTAGTTTTTCGGCTTCAAAAGTCAGGGCGTCTTTGTCCATCTGGATGTTGTCCTGGACCAGTTTGGCAATGTCGTTTTCCAGGTTGATCTGGTTTTGGGCGGTGGGGACGATGATGTTGCCCGATTTGATGTTGCCGGATTTTTCCACCTCCACTTTGTAGTAGAGAGTGCCGCGTGGGGCTTCTATCACGCCGATTCCCTCCGCGTCTTTGGGTTCCACTTTGTCGGGCGGGGCGGGCGCGAATTTAAAGTTTTCCAGAATTTCTATGGAGGCGTCTATGGAATGAAGAATCTCTATGGCCTGCGCCAGGTTGTTGTGGAAAATGTTATTGGAGGGGAAAAGTTTCAAATATTCGGCGGCGGTTTTTTGGGTGTTCGGGTGCAGATTTTTCATATTCTGGTTTACGCGCGCCAGCGATCCCACCATAAAATCCTTGTCGGCGATTCGGTATCCCTTGGCCTGTGAATGGGGGATTAAAATTTCCTGGAAATGTTCTCCAAGTTTGTGTTCGGGGATGCAGAGACCTTTGGTACTGCAGACGATTCCCTCTATAAAATCAAAATCGTCATTGGTGAGTGAGACAAAATGGGTGTTTCTTTCAAATTTGAATGGACATTCGCCGAATGTTTTCAGGCATAAATCCATTTTTGGGCGGACTGCTTTCAGTTCTTTTATCAGGTCGGCGATTTCCTGTTCGGTGGGTATTTTCAAGAAGCCCCCCACGGTGGAAAAGTGCGCGTGTACGGCGCGGCCGCCGGTTTTGGTGGAGAGGTTGTTCCCGGCTCTTTTTAGATCAAAGGCGTCGTGGATGAGCTGGTTCTGGAGTTCGTCTTTTTCGTCAAATTCAAGCAGGGAATCCTTATTAAATAAATCGGGGAGCGCGAAAAGATACAGATGAAGCGCGTGATCGCGGATCATCAATCCGTAGGTGAGGAGTTTGCGCAGGTTTCTGGTTTGTTCGGATGGTTTGTAACCGAGAGCGCTTTCCACGGCCTCTATCGCGCAGGTAAGGTGCGCGACGGAGCAGGTACCGCAAATGCGGGAGACCATTTGCGGAAGTTGCAGATAGTTTTTGCCGCGGATGGCTTGTTCGTAGAACCTCTGGTTTTCGGTGATTTTAAGTTTGCAGTCTTTTACTATTCCGTTCTGGACGATTACTTCCAGGTCGGTGTGGCCTTCTATTTTGCTGACGTTGTTGATGGCGATTTCAAAGTCACGATGCATGGTGGTGTGGTTATTTTCTATTTGTTGTGAGGGATGAGTTGCCCTTCACTTCGTTGCAGAGTGTGTTTAGTTCAAGTATCCCCGACAACGCAAAAATTATCAAATTTCTTTGTATGGGAACATGTAAAAAAGTGAAGTGGCTTACCGGCTTTAAATCCGCTATTTCGCATAATCAACGTAATTTCGCACATTATACGAAATGATTGATATTCGGACACATTCCGGATTTTGCTTCTCTTGCGAACTCTAATTATTGGCTTGCACAAGCGACGATCATGACACAGCTTGACAGTTTTCGGCTACCGAAAATAATTGATTATTGGCTTGTTAGTGCTAAATTTTAATTATATAACTAATCAAAATATATATGTGCAACCCTGAATCATCGTACAAAATATCGGACAAAGAGCTATACAAAAAATGTGTAATGTATGGCAAACAGGCGCTTCGGGCGCGAAGAAAGTTCATCGGCCTTCTCCCGGAAGTTTACAAAAGACAGATTTACTTAAAAAAAGGTTGCGGATCAATTCATGAATTCGCCGCGAAACTGGCGGGAGTAAGCTACGAACAGGTTAACAGAGTGTTGAGCCTGGAAAAAAGATTCGTAGCCACTCCCATCTTGCATGCGGCATTGGCTGAAGGAAATATCAGTGTCAACAAACTTCTTAGGCTTGCTCCGATTGCGACTGCCGAAAATCAAACACAACTGGCAAAAAAAGCTGAAGTTTTGTCTAATCGCGCGCTGGAGGTTTTTGTTCAGGATTACAAAAGAGAGAAAACGGGGGATTTTGTGAATGAAGAAGGTTTGTGGAAGGCAAAAACAGGGTATGAATCCGTGCACGTGCACGGATGGGGAGATGAGAAAGAGGATGGACAAGTTCATGAGCAAAGTATGTTGCCAACCATGGATTTGGAATCCGATGCCCGGAACGAAAAGGCACGGAATTCGGCAACAAAAGTTGATACTACGTCCGCACTGAATCTGGCGCCGGATGTTGAGGCCGAACTTGTTCAAATGCAGGGAAAAGGGCTGGATGTGAACGAAATTCTGCGACAATTTTTGCGCGACAGGCAGGAAAAAATAGAACAAATAAAACTAAAACTCGCCATAAAACAGGCGCGGGAACACGAGGGACGCTCAATGATCGGGATGCCCGCGAAAAGATACGTGCCGGCGGAAATAAGAAAAATCATCACAGCCCAACATGGCACACAATGCACGGCGCTCGGATGCGCCAAAAAAGCCGAAAATCTTCATCATGAAAAACCATTCGCCACTTTCCAATCTCACGACCCGCGCGACCTAAAACCTCTCTGCCGGGCGCATCACGAAATCGCTCACTCCGAAGACGCAAAAGTGCTAATCCATAAACGGTCCATGACAAACGTACACAACCGTTAGTCAATAATTGGTGCAGAAATATACCGGTTCCACGCCACCAGGCCTTTCAGGGATCACTTAAAATATGTTTTTGTGGTATAATGTAGGGAAGATATTCACATCTTGCTGATTTATGGCTGAAAAAATAAATTGCAAAAAAATGTATGATGAAATGGAGCGGTTGAAGGAACTGCGGGGCGAGTTTGGGCGTGTGTATAAGGAAGGACTTAAAAAGCAAGATTTTGACGAATGCAGGCCATTATTCAGGGAGATAAGAGGTTTGCTGGATGGTCCGGGCACGGAAATCGGCAGGTTTAGGGCGGTGAATGTGGCGCCGGAGTTGAATCATTTGAAATTGCATGAACAGTACGAATCGCAGGTTGACGTTGCCTGGAAGTCGGGGTTGTTTGGGGCGCACGAATCTGTGCGCCGCCGCCGGGGCGGGGTCTCTGACGTGCACAAACTGCCGGTAATAGAGCGTGGCGGTAAAAAATACCCGATGCCAAGCTGGAAAGAAGTGCAACATACTCTGCGCAAGCCCGAGAACCTGGAAATCATCAAAGAAAAAAGTGCGCAGGGATTCACTAAAATGCTGATTGTGCCATTTGGGTATGATTTGATGACAATGGCTGATTCATTGGGGCAAAATATTATGGAATTGGCTTTGGATAGTGAGCTTGGTGATAATAAGGGAATTTTTTGTCCCGACGGAAGTTTGGCCCAATTTGACCGGTTTTCAGAGGAATTTCCTTTGTTTCATAATGATGCGTGGATAGAAGAGGCTATGAGATATTATCCGGACAGCTATAGTCCGGATCCGTTTCCGGGTATGTCTAAACAAGAAGCGATAAATATGTTTGGTGCGTGGCAGATTTGCTTTGTGGAGGATAACGCGGTTATTCCAAATGTAGGGGAGGTGGTTGGGGGCAGACAGCAGATAGATCAACATGGAAGTTGTTATAAGCATGATATGGACATGGATAAACCTGTTAGTTTTAAAGAGGTGTTTAGAAGAAAAAGTAGATTTTTTAATAATCCTGAAAAATATGAGCATGAGATTTGTTTTACAGCCGAACAGGATTTATGGATGCGACTGGATTATTTGCTTGGTGGCAAGGAGCCGGTTTTACTCGATTATGCAAGTCCTTTTTCGAGATATTCGGTGTTTTTTCCCGAGTCTTTTAACTACCTGACGAATACGGTTCCCGGGATTGGTTTTAGTACAGAAAACGGTGAAGAAATTTCAAGTATTTTATTAAATATGCTTGATCCCTATGAGGGTGAAGAGAATGCTACCGCGCGAACTTTGGTCATGTTGAAATAGAAATAATAGCTGATTTATGGACGAAAAAATTGACTGCAAAAAATTGTATGATGAAATGGAGCGGTTGAAGGAACTGCGGGTGGAGTTTGGGCGTGTTTATGAAGAGGGATTAAAAAGGCGGGATTTTGGTGATTGTAGGCCGTTATTCCGGGAGATCAGGGATCTGCTGGATGAGCCGGGTACGAAAATGGGCAGGTTTAGGGCGATGAATGTGGCGCCGGAGTTGAATCATTTGAAATTGAGGGAACAGTATGAATCGCAGGTGGAGGTGGCCTGGAAGTCGGGGTTGTTTGGGGCGGGGGAGAACCAAGACTATGCAGATAGGTGTAGGGGCGGTGCGAATGAAAATCAAAATGGCTTAAGGAAGGCTAAAAGCGGGCTTGAATCTGTGCACGTGTACAAGTTGCCGGTGATTGAGCGTGGCGGTAAAAAATACCCGATGCCATCTTGGCAAGAGGTTCGGCAAACATTACGCAAGCCCGAAAACCTGGAAATCATCAAAGAAAAAAGCGCGCAGGGATTTACGAAAATGCTGATTGTGCCGTTTGGTTATGATTTGAAAACGATGGTGGGGAAGTTTAAGGAGAAAGTGAGGGAACTGGATCAGGCGGGGTTGAATCCGGACGGGAGCAGTAATCCGGATAAAGGCATTTTTGGCGCGGGTGGGGAGAAAGTTTATTTTAACAGGGAAGACAATGGTTATCCCGTGTATATCTGGACAGGGTGGGATGAGAGTCAACTCGTATATTATCCAAAGCAATATGACCAAAAAAAACACGGGGGAATGAACAAAGATGAATCGATTAAAATAAATGGCGCTTGGAAGATTTGTTTTGTGGAGGATATGCCGGTGATACCCAAAGAAGGAAAAGAAATCGGCGGAAGGAAGCAGATTGATAGAAATGGGAGCTGTATAAAGGGGCAAACTGATACACCTTCGATTGCGGAATTTAAAGAGGCAATGGACAATGCGAAGGCGGAACCGGGGAAGAAAAAGATGGAAAATCCTGCAAATTACAGGCATGAAAGAGGCCAGACGCCCGAACAGTACCTTTGGATGCAGTTAACCTCTTTATTGGAAAAAGAAAAACCTGTTTTGATGGATTATGAGAATGGTGAATGGAGGGGAACTTATTTGACAGAATGTTATAATATTTCGGCGCTCCTTGTGCCGTTTGCCAACTGGGACCAGGGCGTCCGTCGGATCAGCCTGGACGGGAGCAATCCTGCTATTCAGTTTGGCGATTTCGGTGTGCGGCCCGCGGTGAATATTATAAAATAAGTTTGAAATTTACTCCTTCGGTTTCTCCACTATTCCAAATTCCACCAGATATTTGTTGAGGACGGCCAGGAAGGTGGCTTCTATCATGGGGCAGCCGGGGACTTTGTCGTCCACCTGGACCACTTTATCTATGGGCAACACCTCTTTTTCGTAGCCGTAGCGATCCAGCAGGTATTGGATGGAGGCTTTGGCTTCTGCGTCGAACGTGTTTCTGTGGCCGGCCGGAATTCCGGTGCAGGCGCAGGATCCCACCGCCACCACTTTTTTGGAAACGGCGCGGATTTCCTCCAGTTCTTTGCGGTTTTTTACGTTGGCGATTGCTCCCTCCACAAACGCCACGTCTATATCTTTCATTTCGTTTTTGCTTTGTAGTACGCGGGCGTGCTTGAATTCAACCAGGTTTTTCCAGGTTTCCCAGTTGTCGTTTAAGAGTTCGGTGAACATGATGGTATTATCTTCGCAGCAGCTGAATGAAAACCATCCCAGTTTGAGTTTTTTCATTATTTTTTTTATTGATTGTGTTCATTTTACACACGTTTGCTTTTATTTTTCAAATTTTGTGCTAATTTGTGCCAGCCAATTAATTTTTTTTATGATTGATGTAAAGCGGGTTTCCAAAAATCAGTATTATTTGAATATTGCGAGGGAGGTTTCGGAAAGGGCCACCTGCATGAGCGCGCACTTTGGCTGTATTATTGTGCGGGACGATCAGATTGTTTCAACGGGTTACAACGGGGCGCCGCGCGGCACAAAGGACTGTTATGAAATCGGTAATTGTTTAAGGAGAAAGCTGGGGGTGAAATCGGGCACGCAGTATGAAATGTGCAGGAGCGTACATGCCGAGCAGAACGCGATTATTAACGCGGCGCGCGCGGGCGTGAGTCTGCTGGGGGGGACGATGTATCTTTTCGGCAAGAGAGTCTGGGACGGAGCGGATGAACTGATCAAGGCTTATCCTTGTTTTATCTGTAAAAAAATGATTTTGAACGCGGGGATTAACAAGATGATTGTTAATGACGAGGACGGCGATATTATTGAATTTAGCGTTGAAGAATGGACCGATCAGTGGGCGAAAAACGATATGATTGAGGATACGGAAAAATATTCGGCCAACTATAATAGAGATGCGGCCGGGTTGGATAAGGGTTGTTGCGAAACGGATGCAGTTGATGATTTGGCGGATGAGGTGGTTCCTGGCGGATGCTGTGGGGGCGGTTGTTGCGGTGGATAAATAATTCGGATTGTTGCTATTGCTGTTCCAGCCAGGCGGTGACTTTGTTGAGAATAATAGTTGCCGTTGCGATTTCTTCTTTGGTACGAAATTTGCTCCAGTCGAGTTGGGTGAAAACGTTTTCAACGTAATCAATTACTTCCGATTGAAGCGGATCGGGCATATGGGGAATGGCCAATAGCAAAGTCTTTTCGAACATATGGAACCAGTTTGTGCGGCATTTGTATTTGTGATAGTTTGGCTCGCCCGGCTCAAGTCTGTGATCGGGGAGATCATCAATGTAGGTATCGCGCCATTCTTGAAAAAAAGGCAGGAATTCTTTTTTAAAAGTTTCCAGGTCTATTAGAAGAAGGTATTTGTTTTCCGATCGTGATTCCATGGTCGATTTGATTAATGACTGGTATGTTCGGAACCGGAAAATCGGTGGTGTCGGATTTTTTACTCCGCGCGGCGCACCTCTATTTTGATGTTGTCGGGGATGCTGGGGATGGTTGGCGACCAGGCGGGCCAGCTTTCAATCACCACTTTGTCTATTTCGGGCAGGTTTTGAATGTAAAGTTCGGCTTCCAGGACCTCTTTTCCCAAAATATGCTCTTTGATTTTCTTGATTAATCTCTGTCCGTTTTCTTTGTCCGGGCTGATTTCATATTCCTCCACTCCTTTTATTGTAGCCGTAATTTTTATTTTTTTGGATGTTTTGTCGTTATCCACAATTCTGTAGGAAAGTGATTCTTCATCGATTTTGTATAGTCTTTTTTGCGGATTTTTCTTTAATTTAAGCTCCGTTTTTAGAATGCTAAGAAGGTCGTCGCGGTTGTAGGACGTGCCGCTTGCCACAATTTCTCCGTGGACTTCAAAACTTTCCAGCTTTTGTCCCTCCAGTCCCGATGGAATTTCTATCACCGGATCGCTGGTTTCTATCGCGGTTCCGCCTTTTAACAGTTCCAGGTTGGTTTTCTGGGAGTCGTTTCGCTCTTTAACATAAGCCTGAAGTTCCGCCTCGGCGGAGTTTTTTAAATCACTTTCCATTTTAGCGCGAGCCGCTTCTATATCCTCCGCGGTGATTGTCTGAATCACCAGTGTGGCTCCGCCGGTAAACGGCTGGGTGCTTTCCGCGTACAGTTTTTTCTGATTTTCCCCCGATAGTCCCGGCAAAAAGAACTTGGAAGGCTGAATGTTTCCTCTCTCACCCATAACCTGTCCGTAGTCATCTAATTCATCGGCAACAACGGTCACATCCAGTTTGCCCGGCGCGTCGGTTGTTGCTTGTGGGACCACCACAGGGTTGGCAATTCTAAATACCAGTCCGTCACCCGTCTGGAAGCGTGTTTTGGCCACCAGCGGCCATGAATTGTCGGCCTCGTTTAAGATGGTGATGGTGCCGGTTGCGTTAGTTCCCTTAAAATCTTTGCCCGTCGCGGAGTATGTGAATACTTTTTGAATCCTTTTTACCATGGTGTAACTGGGGATTGTGTTGACGGGATGAGTGTCCAGTTCCGCGCGGTTGGATTCTATATCGGCAAGCGTAACGTTTACATGCGTTTCAATAACATCCGACTTGGGGGTTAAAGCTATCGTGGCGCCCGGTAGGGCAATGTAAGTGATGGTCACCAGGATCAGCAGACTCACGATAATCAGGGAAACCAGCGCGTGCCTGTTTGGAGCGACAACCACAAATTTGCTTTTTTCCTCTTTGTTCTTTTTCTTATTTTGTTTGGAGGTTTTTGGTTGCGCGGAAAAACTTTTTGAAAGAGAGGAGAAGCCGACTTTTTTACTTTTTCTAAGAAGTTCGGTAAGGCTGTATTTTCTTTCTTTTCTGCGGGTGGGAGTGTCGTCGTCCAGGGCGTTGATGCTTGCTTTAAGCGGTGTGATGTCCTGTCTGTCATCCGCGAATTTGCCAGAAACCAGCGAAGGATGTTCGTGTCCCTCCAGTTTGTCGTACACCGGCAGGCCGATTTTGCCCGCCAGATGGATTCCGTTCTGATCGTTGGTAACAATGAAAACGTTTTTCCCGAGATCCTCGGCCTTTCTTTTTAAAATTTTTAAATTGACGATACTCTGGAACAGCACGGCTCTTTTGGGGACGACCAGATAAAGGTTTTTAAGTTTCATCTGTTTCAGCCGGTCGTAAATGGCCGTGATTTCGTCATCAATTTCAATATAAATGACTTTCTTGGTTTTTTCCGGTTTCTTTTGGGCGATAACACGTTCCTCCAAAACTTCGCCGTCGCTGATTCTACGCGTCTGCATTACCCCCTTTTTATTGGGGACTTTATTAGTATCCGATTTTTTTGCCGGGGAGTGCATTAAATTTGCATTAGTCTGACCACCTTTTTCAGGATTTTGGATAAGATCTGCTCTTCGCTCAGGTATTCAAGGGCGATGTTTGCCAGTGCCATCGGTGTGATGTCCTGAACGTCCTTTAGTTCTTTGGTCTCGTCTATGACATTGGTAATCATTTTGGGATGCATGAACTGGATTTGCGGTTTGTGGGAAAAGGGGAGTTTCTGCGTCCATTCCCTGCTGTCCATAACTTCCATGATTTCCGGAAGGCGGGTTCCCCCTCCGCAAAGTAAGATTTTTGAAGGCATCACTTCAATGTTTTCAAACTCGCTTAAGGTTAGGGCTATTCCCGAAAGCCATACTTCGCAGTCGCTTTTCATGGCTTCGCGAACGATCTTGTGCGACTGTTTTTCCAGTTTTTCGCCGGAATAGGCCAGTTTAATCTCTTCGGCCTCTTCAAAAGAAATATTTAATGATTGAGCAAGTCTTTTGGTGAAGGTCCTTCCTCCCAGATTAAACATGCGCGTGCCGTCCACACTGCCGTAATTAACCACCGCGATATCGGTGGTTCCACCGCCCACGTCAATAAAAATCGCGCTAAAGTTGCCCCCGTCCTCATAGCCCATGCACCGCGCCACCGCGTACGGTTCGCTGGTTACGGCCAAAAGCTCCATTTCCAGTTCGGCGGCGATGGTCTGCAGGGCGCCGTAATGTACCAGCGGAGCGAAAGCGTTGAAGATGGAAATGGTTACGTCCTTTCCCTGAAATCCCAGCGGGTTGGCCACTTTGTAGCCGTCAATGCGCACATCCACAATCGCGGCGTTCACCAGTTTAACGTCAATTTCGTTATAGCCCGTTTCAAACGCCAGTTCCGCGCGTACTTCGTCAAAGGCTTTCCACTGCACTTTGTGAACAATGTTTTTAAGTTCGGCCAGGTCTATTTTGGTGTCGGGCTCGCGGCGCGTGTAGTTTATTGTGGTCGTGGCCCCTTTTACCAGTTCCCCCGCGATTCCCATGATCAAACTTGAGCCGGTGGTACCGGCCATTTTTTCGGCGTCGCGGATTGCATCCTGGCAGTTATTGATGACCGCCGCGATATCCGTGACCGCGCCGCTCTGCATTTCGCCCAGCCTCTGCCTTTTTCTTCCCACTCCGAGCACTCTAGTTTTTGTTCCTTCCGGTGAGCAAACCAGTGCTTTTACAAATTCGGTCCCTATATCAAGGGCTATGTAATTATTCCCCGAGCCGCTCACCGCTCTTTTAAAAAATGCCATAGAAAAGCCAAAAATCAGCTTCAACATTCTATGGAAATGTGCGCTTAAGGTCAAGCGGATTAATAATAAACAATCGGAATCAGAAATATATTTATTGCCAAATTATTGATTGAAACAGATAAGGTATTGACAAAAATTAGAAATTAATTAGAATTCACGCCAATTCAATTTTATTATATGAATAATAACGATCCATCGGAAAATCCTTATGAAGGTCCGGTAACAGAGGAGAAATTGGAAACAATCAGGGGTGAAATATCCGGCAGAAGATTATTTGTATATTTTTCAATCGTCGGCTTGTTGGGCTTGGGGGCCGTTAGAACCGGTCAATTGCTCATGTCCGATAATCAAGAAAAATACACGCCAGGGTTTTTTTATCCGGCACCATTGGAAACGGCTCCAACTCCTTCGGTTCAGCCTTCTTCATCTGCCGGAAACGGTTTAATGGGCGCAAATTCCGCAAATGTGGAGGAGCCGGAAGTTTCGGGGAATGTGCATTGTGCGAATCTTGATCGGTCTTCCTGTTCAATTAAAGTGACTTTGCCCGCGGATGTTCGCGATGGTTTAACGAAACTTGAAAGTGATTTTATTCAGTCAGTTAAACCAAATACTCCCAAAAAGGATTTTCAGAATATCATTCAGGAACGAAATAGACTGCTTCAGCCGCATCATGTGTCCGCCGTCTGGTCGGTTAAGGTTATTGACAACCAGGTAAGGCACTATATTAGATATCGCAAAACTAAATAACGGCAACAATATGAAAAAAAATAATATCATACTGGCTTTAAGCGCCGCTACGGCTATCGGATTGGCTGCTGAAAAGAGCGATGCGAGGTTGCCGCAGGCGGATATGAGTGATGCGCAGATGATCGAAGATTATGAGAAACGAATTGCGGCTCATAAAGAAAGAGACAATGAATTGAGCCGTTTACTTGGTGAAAGCAGAAAAAGAGTAAACTCGGTGATTGATGAGAGAAACTCAATGATTTGGACCTCGGCGGCGGTAAGCGCGGCTGTAATTGCCATGGCTATAGTCGCCTTAAACGCTCTAAATAAAATGGGAAAGATGGCAAAAATGTCTCAGGGGCAGATTGATGAGACTAATGAAGTCCGGATAGAAGTTGCAACCGCCCGTAATGAAACCTCATCAGTACGCGACCTAATTGACAGACAAATTAGGGATTTTGGCATTCAGAAAAGCGATTTAATTAAACGAATCGAGGAAAAAGACTATGAAATTAGGGAATTAATGTGCAGTCAGAATATTAATCAAAATAATCGGGTGCAGGCAAACGCCGCAAGAATAAAAAAATTATGTCTGGACGCCGGCAATGCTTTAAGAATTCTTGTAAGTAAGTTTAGTGTTGATGATCGCGCGTATTTACTGCCTTTGATAAATAATCTGGAGGTGATGGAAAATCTAATCGGGGACGGTAAATTAAGTGAGGCGGAGGTGGCGGCAAATAAAATATTGGGAGCGATTGAATTTATTGAGTCCGGGAACGAAGGGGCGGAGGAGGAAGATGAGGAGTCAAACGGGCCAGTTTCCGACAGAGGTAAAGTATGGAATGATTATGTGAATTCCAGGCGTGTAAAAAGCGACTGGCTGGATGATAGCGGAAGACTGATTGATTTTTTTGGACATCTTGAAATTCCTTTTCAGGAGACATGGAGTCACAATCTTGCTTCACAAGTTAATAAAAGTTTTCGCAAGAGCGTGGGAAAACACAGACTGCATCCCGATCAATTGGATGGTGTAAGCGAAAATGAAAAAAAATACAGGGAAAAAATCTTTATAATTCTGGGTACGGCCAAACAGGTGTTTGAAGATGAAAACGCGTTTGGCCAATATGTTGCGGCTTATCAAACCTTTAAAAAAATCTATAACTAAAATATATGTCTACAGGAAACGGTCCCAAAGGTCTTAAAGGCCCTCAATACGGTATTGTAAAATTTGGCGCGAACAAACCCGGCACCGGTGGTGACGCTTTGGCGAAACTTAATCCCGAAGCGCGCGCGGCCGCTTTGAAAAAGATGGAGCGTCTGGCCAGGGAAGGAGAGGAATTAAAGGAACTTCAGGATATTCAATCTATTACAGGTGTTTTGCGGGTTAATCTGGCGATTGCCCTGGATTATACGGCAAGTACCATTGGTGATGTTGCCACTTTTCGTAGAGATTCATCCAGACTGATGAGTAAATTGGAGGAGGCGGGAAATGTGCTGGTTTTGCCTGTCGCTTTTAAAGGGCAGGGGATAAATAACATATCTTATTATGCGGAAAGGGGTCCCGTAAATAAACTTCAGTGGTTTGAA
Organism: Candidatus Altimarinota bacterium; assembly: GCA_041738505.1. Taxonomy (GTDB): domain Bacteria; phylum Patescibacteriota; class Gracilibacteria; order UBA1369; family UBA1369; genus JBGSPQ01. The sequence continues at coordinate 44,722 of JBGSPQ010000013.1, forward strand.
ACGGTTGCCAATGCAACAAATCTACGTGAGGAGCCTCCAATTGTGGAGGGCTTGAAAAACGCTTTGAGCGCCGGGTTCTTTGTGGAGGATAGGAATGTGGTTAATGCGATTATGACAATAGCGGATAACGGTTTTGAATTGGACTCGGGATATGATCGGGCGATCAAGGAAATGCAGCAATTGGGAGTGACTTATGTGTCTATGGTTGCTCCGAATGGTGGATCGCAAGATATTGAACGGATTATCGGATCGCATAGGAGAGCTATTTGCGAGCCTCTGGGTCATAGAGGCAAAGTTGTTGTGCGCGATCAAAATTCCGATATGGATCCGATTGAATTAACAGCGGCGATTATAAAAAATGAACTTGAAAACAGGGCGAGGGAAATTCAGGCTTCGGAACCGTCTCAATCAAAATCGGGCAAGGTATATCAACCTGTGACATTATCCACTTTCCTTCGTCAAATGGGGGAGGGCAGACAGGCGGAACAGGTATTTGAAGGGCCGCTTTTGCCGGGCAAAAAGTAAAATCACACCACGCGTCTTTCAATCAGGGGATTGATTTGCGTGACTACTTCGTAGTTTATCGTGCCCTGCAGTTCGCCGATTTGTTCGGCGGTGATGCGCTGGTCGCCCTGTTCCCCCAGAATCACAACCTCGTCTTCGGGGTGAACGTCCGGAATGTCCGTAACATCGGCGACGCACATGTTCATCATCACTCTGCCGCGGATGGGGGCGCGTTTGCCGTTGATCAGCACGTGGCCTTTGTCCGACTGGCTTCTTCTTATTCCGTCGCTGTAACCCACCGGCAATATCACAATGGAGCTGTCTCTGGTGGTGGTAAAAGTGCATCCGTAGCCGATGGAGGAATCCGCGGGAATGTTTTTGACCGCCGCCACGCGCGTTTTCCAGCTTAATACCGGTTTAAGTTCAAGATCCTCCTCGCCCTCCGCTTTGTGCCGGCTTCTGTATGAAATTTGTGTCTCGCGCGAGGGCCAGAGTCCGTATGTGGCGATTCCCGGGCGTACAAAATTACCGTGCGTCTGTGGAAAAAGTATGGTGGCCGCGCTGTTGGCGCAATGCCGGTATTTTGGCTTGAGCCCCGCGTTTTCAATCGTATTAATCATCCCGAAAAATCTCTCCGTCTGCGCGGCCGCGTAGCTGTGATCCGTTGTGTCCTCAATATTCGCATAATGGGTGGCCACTCCTTCCAGCACAATCAAAACCTCATCCTTGTATAATTCAATCAGTTTCGCCAAATCCGTCTCCATGGCGCCCTGCCTGTTGGTGCCGGTTTCCAGTTTTAAATGGGTGTAAGCGGGCAGATTAAGTTTGTGTGTAACCTCTTTCAGCTTATCCAGCGTCTCTATTCTGTAAACAACAAAGTGAAAACCCTCACGGACCGCTATTTCAAGCTCGTTTGGGGGAATGTGCCCCATAATATAAATCGGAGCCGTAATTCCGTTTTCCTTTAATTGCATGGCTTCCGCCAGATTATCCACGCCCAGCCAGTCCGCCCCCGCCTCCAGCACCAACGGCGCGACTTCCTTTAATCCGTGGCCGTAGGCATTCGCCTTTACCGCCGGGCACATCACCGTGCCCTCTTTTAACAATCCTTTTAAAGTCCTTGTATTATGCTGAATGTTATCTTTGGAAATCTCCGTCCAGGTTCTTGAGTTTAGCATGCGAAAGCTTACTTAATTGGCCCAAATACTAATCAAAATCAATTCAAATATCAACAGCACACGCCGATATTGCCTGAAAATTATCATTATGCTAGATTAAGTGTCCGATAATTTATTAAACAACCACATGGAAAGTGAACAGCAGTCAATAGCGTATTCGTCCGCGCCAAGCTTTATGTCGCAGGTGTTTGCATATTTCGGGCTGGCAATACTAACTTCGGCGGCGGGGACTTTTATCGGTCTTAATTATTTTGCCGCTTATTTTCTGGCCAATCCCGCATTGATGTACGTTTTGTTCGCGGTTGAGCTGATTTTAATCTTCACCTCCCGTCTGTGGAGCGAAAGAAGACCTTTGAATTATGCGCTTTTTATGGCGTTTGCCTTTATTACGGGCGTGACGCTGGTCCCGCTGATAGCTCTTTTTGTGATTCAGTTTGAGGGATACGGCATGATTTTAAAGGCTCTGCTGGCCACCACTTTGATGTTTGGCGGTACGGCGGCTTTCGGCTGGGTTACAAAGAAAAATCTTTCCGGTCTGGGGGGATTTTTGTGGATTGCGTTGATTGGGATGATTATTGTTTCCGTTATTGGTATTTTTGTTCCCTGGAGCAATCAGTTTGAAATGATTTTTGCCGGTTTCGGGGTGATTTTGTTTGGAGCCTATACCATGTATGACATCCAACAATTGAAATACGCGGTGGGTATGAATCCGATGGACGCCGCTTTGAGACTTTATCTGGACATTTTTAACCTGTTCCTGTTTATCCTGAGATTGATGGGGGCGATTTCTAGAGACTGATAAAATGAAAAGAAATAAAGAGGACAATTCGTTGAGAATTCATATCGGCAAGCTCTGGAACAGCGGGGAAGGCACTGTGGAAAAGTTTTCGCTGGATGTGCCGGTGGTTTTTGAGGACCCCGAATTGAAGGCAAAAAGTAATTTTTCGGCTGATTTGATGCTGATTAAACTGAAAGAGGAAATCAGCGTTGTTGTTTCCGATGGGAGGATTACTTTGGATTCGGTATGCGAAAAATGTTTGGGGCGGTTTGACAATCTTATTGAAATTCGTGAGGCTGAAAGGGAGTTTATGGGTAACAGAAAGGCGGCCAAGCCCGTGCCCGGCGAAAGTTTTTTTATTGATTTTACGGATATGTCGATAGATCTGAAAGAGATGATCAGGCAGGAAATTTTCTTGCATTTTCCGCTTATTTCAGTATGCTCTAAAAGCTGTAAGGGTATCTGCCCTGTCTGCGGCCAAAATCGCAACAAGAAGAAGTGTGATTGCCGTGTGGAGGAGGCGCAGATAAACAAGCCATTCAAAGATCTTAAAAAATTAATGTCAAAATAATATGAAACATCCAGTTCCAAAAAAGAAGACCTCCAAATCACGAACGAGAAGCAGGCACAGCAGTTTTAAAAGAGATGCTTTAAACAGGTTGGAGGGTATGGCGGCTGCAGCCGGTCACAGGTTTGCCAAAGCTGAAAAGCTGTTAAAGGAGGAAAAGCAAAAGAAAGCGGTGGAAAAAATTACAAAAGTGAAAGCTTAAGGCACATGGCTTCATATCGACACCTAGCGCGCATAGCCGTGATGCAAACTTTATTTGCATACGAATTTCGTGAAGATGTTGAGCCTGTGGATACTTTGGAATATTGCGCCGGGGAATTTGCCGATAAATTAAAGGACAACGGCTTTGCTTTTGATCTGCTTCAGGGCATTTTGGCCAAACGAAAGGAGATTTTGGAGATTATGCAGAAAGAGGCTCCCGAATGGCCCGTGGAGAGGATCGCGCCGGTGGATAGGGCAATTTTGGAAATAGGGATTTATGAAATTATGTATTCGGAGGACGTGCCGGAGATTGTGGCCATTAACGAAGCCATTGAGGTGGCCAAAAGTTACGGGGATATGAATTCCGCAAAATTCATCAACGGGGTTTTAAGCTCCGTTATGCATAAATACAAACCCGACTCCGTAAAAAATCATAATGGAAATCAACCGCTACAAGAATCTTGAAAAACAACTCGGTCTGTCTTTTAACGACTGCGATCTGCTGGATACGGCTTTTGTGCATAAATCGTACGTTAACGAACATCGCGATTTAAAGAACGCGCACAATGAAAGGCTGGAGTTTTTGGGTGATGCGGTTTTGGAGTTGGTGGTGACGGAATATCTTTTTAAAAATTTTCCGGGCAAGGGGGAAGGAGTGTTGACCAACTGGCGCGCGGCTTTGGTAAAAGGTAAACATCTTGCGGAAATCGCGGTCGGTCTTGATCTGGGGGCTTATCTTTATTTGAGCAGGGGAGAGGAAAGATCGGGCGGGCGCAAGAAAAATTATATTCTGGCCAATACTTTGGAGGCGCTGATAGGGGCGCTGTATCTGGATAAGGATTATGCCGCCGCTCATCGTTTTATTCATGAATTTATCATCAAACAACTTTCTTCCATTCTGGAAAAAGGTTTGCACGTGGACGCCAAATCGCGCTTTCAGGAGCTTTCTCAGGACAAATTGGGGATTACCCCGGAATACAGATTAGTTGGGGAACACGGTCCGGATCACAGCAAAATATTTACCATGGGGGCTTTTATCGGGGAGGAGCTTTTGGGTGAGGGAAGCGGATCCAGCAAGCAAAAAGCTGAACAGGACGCTGCCGAGGCCGCTCTTGCAAAAAAGAATTGGGATATGATTGACGAGGAGGAGTGATTTTACAGAGAGCCAACGTCAAACGTCAGCGGGAAGACAAAAACTTGGCCTTCAAGTTTGATTTCTGCAAAGGCGGTGTATCTTCCGGGGGTGAGCGACGGTGTTCCGAAAAACACAGGATTGGGTTCGACCGATTTTACTACATTGGCCGCGGTGGAGACAAAAATATCGGGTTCGCCGTGCTTGAACAAAGTCAAATGTCCTGTTGATTCCAGATACGGCTGTGGAACAATAACGTCGCCGTTCCGGCTTAAATCCAGAGCGAACAGCCTGCCGGTATCCACTTTTTGCATGGTGAGTTTTGCCGTGCGTCGGCCGTCAAAAAATTCCAGGTTGGTGGTGGGGTCGGGGCGGACGGTGTTATCGTCCGATTCATCTCTAACGATCAGGTCGGATCTGTAAACGTGAATGGAACCGTATAAATCGGCTGCGGCGATGTAGGCGTAATAGGTGCCCGGCGTGGGCATGTTGACCGAAACGTTCCAAACATTGTTGGAGTATTCCGGGAACAGGTGGTGGTACTCATTAAGGTTGGCGTGCACAAGGTAAAAATGAACTTTGTTGCCGCGGATTGATTTAAGTAAATCCGGATTCATGGCGGTGCCGTTTTCGTCAAAAAGTTCAAATTTTAAAGGTTGAACCGCCAGTTTTTGAAAGCGGTCAATCCTGAATTTAACGTTTTCGTCCGCGGGAATTGATTTAACAATCATATCCGCGGTTTTCCCGGTCATGGTTGATTCCATTACAAGCTGTTTTCCGGATGCGGGAGTTCCTTCGCTTGTGTCGGCGGCGTAATCATCGGAGGTCTCCTCTCCGGGAGCAACAAGTGAAACTGAAACGGTTTGATTTCCGCTGCGGACATCGTTGGTGCCGATCAGTTCCCCCGGCCCTTCTTTCGCTCCCGGAATAAACATCAGCAAGGACCAGAGCGATGCAATTACCACAATAAGGAGAACCGCAAATATGACGGGTTGTTGAATAACGGGAATGGTCTTTTTTTTCTTCATAGTGAAAGGGGCTTTAAAGGCGTTTTTTATTGTAATGCTTATGTGAAATTTTGGCAAATTAAGGCCCTGAATCTTTGGCGGGATTGTCCGGCGGGTTTAATTATGGCAAGATGTTTGGGCTTTGAGGAATCATAATTAATCGCCATGAACAAAATTATCGCTTTGGTGGGTATGCCGGGTACGGGGAAATCGGTGGTGTCGGATTTTTTTGAAGTGAGGGGATTTGCTTCGGTTTATTTTGGAGGTGTAACGATGGATGAAATTGAAAAGCGCGGGCTGGAATTAAATGAACAGAATGAGAAAAAGGTGCGTGAGCAGTTGAGGAAGGAACTGGGAATGGCGGCTTATGCGATTTTGAATATTCCGAAAATAGAGGAGGCGCTAAAACATGAGAATGTGATTGTGGACGGGCTTTACAGCTGGAGCGAATACAAGGTTTTGAAGGACAAGTTTGGTGATTCGCTGGAGGTGTTGGCGATTGTTTCGCCAAGAATGGCCAGGCACGCAAGGCTGGCGGGACGCAAAGTGCGCCCGCTTACCGAAGAGGAATCCACCGCGCGTGATTATGCCGAAATTGAAAATCTGGAAAAAGGCGGCCCGATAGCGAATGCCGATAATTACATTGTGAACGACGGCACGATCAAAGATTTGATCGGTAGGCTGGAAAAATTGTACGGGAAAGAAGGTTGATGATTATTGTAATACAATTATTTGATTTTGACTTCTTTATGGTAAATTTTAATTTTCTAAACTTAAATTTATGAAAGCTCTTTTTAAAAGTGCGGTTGCTTTGACGCTTTTTGTTTTTATGATTCCGTTGGCGAGCGCGGGCGGATCAAGTGTGGGTGTTGATGAGACCAATGTTCGGGATAAAACATTAATTGCGGGAGAATCGGATCAATTACTGATGAGTTTTACAGTTGAACCATGGGAAGCTATTCCCGGAGATGTGAAGCTTGAAAGACTTGCTTTGACTTGTGTCCCCGCTCACGGTTTTACAAATGTGAAGTTGATGATGGGAGATAAGGAGCTGGATAGTGCCGTTTTTGAAGAGAGTTTGACCGTTGAAGCGTTGACCGTGCAATTTGAGTCAAATGATCAGATCCTTCCAAACGGTGAACCGACTGAATTATCTTTGCTGGTTGATGTTGAAGAAGGAACTGGTGATTTTATTTCAGCCTGCGCAATTGATAATATGGAGTTTTTAAATGTTGAATCCGAAACGATATATGCATCCAATTATCAGGCGATAAATTTTGGAGGAACGGATCGGCTTGTATATGTGGACGATCAATCTGCGGAAAATCGCATGGAGAATTTTAATGTTTTTTATGAAGACGTAACGCCGATGGATCTTGGCTTGGGTTCAAAGGATAATGTTCTGATGAAATTTGCGGTTAATGCTTCCGAAGATATTAATTTGCAGGATATGTTTCTTTATTGTTCAACTGCCGGAATTATCACAGATATGAGGCTGGAGGTTTCCGGGACTGATGGTGGTGATCCGTTGGTTTTCAATACCACCTCTTTGCAAAATAGCGAGTATACAAATGCTCCCGATTATACACAGTCAAAGAGAGCTGTTTTTGCCGACTTAAACCAGATTACAGGTCTTGGGGCCGGTCGTAATTTTATTCTCTATGGTGATACCTCCACTTATTATAGTTATCTTCCGGGGACGGTTACGGATTGTTCCGTGATTGATATTATGGCTACGGAGGTTGTCGCCGGCACTGATGAGTTTGTGCCTGCGGAGCTTGTGGTTGTAGAGGAGATGAATTTCAGTGATGTGGATGAAACTCATCCGAACTTTGAAGCTATCAAGTTTTTGTTTGATGCGGGTTATGTTGAAGGATATGGGAACGGCACATATCAACCGGAAATGAATATCAATCGCGCGGAACTTTTAAAGATTCTGGTGGAAGCGGTTATGGGTGTACCGGATGCGGATTTGTATAATAATTGTTTTTCCGACGTGGGTACGGAGTGGTATGCAAAGTATGTTTGCAGGGCCAAGGGTCTTGGATGGATTTCGGGATATCCGGACGGGTCGTTTAAACCGGGAAACAGTGTGAATAATGTTGAAGCTTTAAAGATGGTGCTTGAAGTTACTAACATTGGAGTGAGTCCCGTGGAGGGTCAGCCCGTGGAAGAAATTATGAGCGGAGACGAATGGTACACGGTTTATGTTAATAAGGCTTATCAAACCGGGTTGTTGGATACATGTACAACCGAATGTTTGTTTGTTCCCGGCGAGTTTTCTTCCAGAGGGGAGGTCAGCGAATATATGTTCAGGGCTTATGAGTGGCTGGGGGCACACATGTAAATAATACGATTCTATCAATTCTATCAAACACCCGACTGTAGACAGCGGGTGTTTTGGTAGGGTATGTTTGCTTTGCATATAAGTAACAAATCATCCATGAAAAGAATTATTCCGTTCTTGATGGTTTTATTGTTTGTCGGCGGATTTACGGCGAGTGCCAAGGTTACGGAAAACGAAATTTTGTCCATTGTGCAGATTATAAATTACGATGTGAATGATGAGCCGTTGTCCACGGGCTCGGGCGTTGTGATTGACGGGACGGGCAGAATTTTGACCAACTATCATGTGCTGGAGGATTATTATGCATATGATGACAGTTATATGCTGGTGTGCATGACTTTAAGCGTGACCGAAGAGCCGGTCTGTATGGTGGTTGTGGATGTGGTGGGTGTTTGGGAGACGGCGGATCTGGCTTTGCTGGAGATAATATTGGTATATGATCCGGAAACCGAAGAAATGATAGAAAAGGATGAGTTTTTAATGAAGTACGATGTTACTTTTAATCATGTGAATTTTGATAAACAGATTTGGGATGATGAAAACGTGGAGCTGGGTGATGAACTGCAGATTTTGGGTTATCCGGGAGTGGGGGGGACGACCATAACTTATACAAGGGGAACTGTGAGCGGTTTTGAACGATTGTTGACCGATGATGGTTATTATCCCTGGCTGATTAAAACCGACGCCAGTATCAATCCGGGGAATTCGGGCGGGGGCGCTTTTGATGTAAATAATTATTTTGTGGGGATTCCCAGCATCGGGACTTATGAAATGGGCGATATGGCTTATGTGATTTCGCTTCCGGTGATTAATCTTTTTTTGAATGAGTTTTTGGGCGATGAATATATGGCTCAAAACGATTTTGCAGAGGTTCCTTTTGAATTGGAGGATGTGCAGGTTTCCGAGGACGGTGAATTCTGGGTGATGTTTACGGATGTCGGGGATAAATACAAATATGTATCGGCGATTGTTTATGTTAAGGAACTGGGGCTGGTGCAGGGGTACGCGGATGGCACCTATAAGCCGTATAATGAGATTAACAGGGCGGAGTTTGTGAAAATTCTGGTTGAGGGAAAATTTCAGGAATATTTGCAGGATTATAAGCCGGGTAATTGTTTTAAGGATGTCGCCGCTTCGGACTGGTATGCCAAGTATGTTTGTTTTGCCAAGGACAAGGGGATTATCGGCGGGTATCCGGACGGTACTTTTAAGCCGGCGCAAAATGTGAACGTGGCGGAAGCGCTGAAAATAGTGCTTGAGACTTATTTTGGCAATGTGACTCCGGTGGACGGGGAGTGGTATCAAAAATATGTGGATTATGCACATAAGCAGGATTTCTGGCTTGATGAATGGATGAGCGAGTCTTACTTGCTGAAGCGCGGTGAGATGGCCGAATTGATGTACCGCGCGCTTATAATGATTAACGGGTAATGTTGTTAAGGCGGATTAAAATCAAATATGAGCTTCTGGCAGAGCAAAAAGGCCGATATTTACATTCATCTTTATGATGATTTTGCGTCATCTCTGAAAACCGCGGATGAATTGCGTTTTCTGCAAAGTGTTTTTCGTAAAGATCGGAAAATAATTGAATTTGGCTGCGGAACGGGGCGAACGCTTGTTCCGTTATTGAAATCCGGATATAAAATTTCGGGATTGGATTTATCCAAAGGGATGCTTAATCATCTCAAGAGAAAATTGAAGGCAGAAGGGTTGGAGACGGATATTTATAATAAAGACCTGACAAAATTTGCGTTGCCGGTGAAATTTGACGGAGGCGTTTTGTCTCAGCGTACTTTGAATTTTATAACTGCGCCGGCGGGGCAGAGAAAGGCGCTGGAAAATATTGCGAAGATTTTGAAGAAGAACGCGGTATTGGTAATTAACCTGATGCCGGCGCGTCCGAATGATTTTGCAAAAACGCAGAAATCACTCAAGAAAACGGAAACTTTTAAAAATTCCGTTACGGGAAACAAAGTGGAGTTTTGGGAAAACTGGATTCCGGATTCCATAAACCAAACCTGGACTTTTAGAAATGAGTTTCGCGAAGAGAATAAAAGAGTGGGCACGGATATGCAAATGCGGGTTATTTTTGAGTTGGAGATGAAATATTTGCTGGAACTTTGCGGGTTTGTTGTTGTGGCGGTTTATGGCAACTGGAAAAAACGAAAGTATGATGAGGGGGCAACGGATATGATTTTTGTTACAAGGAAGAAATAGTATTATACGACATCCGACTTCTAGATGTCGGATGTCGTATTCTAGACATACCGATTGGGAGCAGGTAAAGTTGAAGTGTACCTTAACTCCAATTTTTATGGCGTCAAAACTTTTTGTTAACGCGCGGATTGTGCGACATGACGGTGTTAAAGAAGGAGCGGTGGCGGTGAAGGAGGGTAAAATTGTTGATGTTTGGTATGTGGATGGTACAGCCGATAAGAAGTCTTTTTTTGATAAGTTGATGGGTGCGGACGCGCCCGATAAATCCAAATTTGATGAAGTGATTGATCTGGAAGGTAAATATTTGTTGCCGGGGCTTGTGGACGCGCATGTGCATTTTAGAACGCCGGGGCATGATGCCAAGGAGGATTGGACTACGGGTTCCAAGGCTGCGCTGGCCGGAGGGGTGACTACCGTTTTGGATATGCCGAATAACGATCCGCCGACGATTGATGAAGAGACTTTGAACGAAAAAAGAAAAATGGTTGATGTGGAAACGTTGGTTAATTACGGGCTTTTTGTGGGGGCGACGGATGAAAACGCGGAAACGGTCGGGAAGATAAAAGGAACGGCCGGGGTGAAAGCATATCTTGGAAGTTCCACCGGCAATCTGCTTCTGGACGCCAAGATTTACTTTGAAAAACTTTTGGAAAATACGGAGAAAATTGTGGCCGTACATGCTGAAAGCGAGCTTTGTATGCTGGAGCTGGCATCCGAGTACGACGGGAAAAACGATCCGTGCGTTCATTCGCTGATAAGGAGCCCGGATTGCGCCTATGAAGCCGTGAAAGATACTTTACATCTGGCCAAAAAACACGGTAAAAAAATCCATCTGTGCCATGTCTCCACGGAAAAAGAGCTGGATGCCGTGCGTAAGTTTAAGGATGAAAATGTGAGCGTGGAGGTTACCCCGCACCATCTTTTTCTGACGACTCTGGATTATGAAAAATTGGGAAATCTGATAAAGGTTAATCCGCCCGTGCGCGAGCCCGCCGACCAGGTGGCGCTGTGGGAGGGGATAAAAGATGGAACGGTAAATATTGTTGCGACCGATCATGCTCCTCATACTCTTGATGAAAAAAAGAAGGATTATAAGGACGTTCCTTCGGGTGTGCCGGGGGTTCAGACCATGCTGCCCTTGCTTCTGAACGCCGTGAATGAGGGGAAATTGTCGCTGGAGAAAGTGGTTGAGCTGACTTCGTACAATCCCGCGAAAATTTTCGGTATTAAAAACAAGGGATTGATTGAAAAGGGGATGGATGCGGATTTGACGGTTGTGGATATGGAAAAAGAATCAAAAGTGAATAAGAATTATCTGTTCAGCAAGTGCGGATGGTCGCCGTTTGAAGGAAGAGAGCTTAAAGGCTGGCCGGTTTTGACTTTTGTGAACGGGGAAAAAATGTATGAATGGCGGGATCGTTTTGGTGAGGCCAAGGGGAGGGAAGTGAACTTTGGATAGAACCGCTTTTTTAGCGGTTGTCACTTTTGGCGGGGCGTGATTTAATGGGTGCGGAATTTAGCCGGTAACACCAAAAATATGAATCTTGAGACGGAGTTCCTGGGAGTGAAATTTTCAAACCCGCTGGTGGTGGCTTCGGGCATTTTGGGGGTGACCGGGGCCAGTCTGAAGTTTGTTGTGGCGAACGGGGCGGGGGGTGTGACATCCAAATCAATCTGGCTTAAGGAACATAAGGGTCACAAAAATCCGGTGATGATCGCGAATGAACATTATATGCTTAACGCGGTGGGTCTGCCCGACGCGGGGATAGAAAAAGCGCAGTTGGAGATGGGAAAGTACATGGAAAACAAACCGGCGCCGATGATTGCGAGTATTACGGCGGGTACAATTGATGATTTTGGGGAGATTGCGGAAAGGATAAGTGAGCTGAATCCGGATATCATTGAGGTGAACAGTTCATGTCCGAATGTGGAAAGTGAGCTGGGAAAGCCGTTTGCCTGTGTGGCGGGTGATGTTGCGAAAGTGACAAAAATTGTTAGAGCGCGGACAAAAATTCCGATTACGGTTAAGTTGAGCCCGAATGTGGAAAATCTGGTGGAAATTGCCAAAGCGGTGGTGGATGCGGGGGCCGACGGGCTGACTTTGATTAACACGGTGGGGCCGGGTATGGCTATAGATTTGGATATGAGAAGGCCGATTCTGGCCAACAAGGTGGGCGGGGTTTCCGGGCCGGCGATCAAGCCGATTGCGGTGAAGTGCGTTTACGATGTGCACAGGGCTTTGCCGAATATACCGATTATTGGGACGGGTGGAATTACCACAGGTGAGGACGCGTTGGAAATTATCATGGCGGGGGCGACTCTGGTGGGGGTGGGAACGGCCGTTTACTATCGTGATGTTGAATGTTTCAGGTTGATCGCGGAGGAGATGAGCAGGTGGTGTGACGCCAACGGTGTCAAAAATTTGGCGGAAATCCGGGGGGTTGCGGTGGTCAGGTAATAGTGTTTACCAGAGCGGAGAAATCAAATAACTGTATAAAAAATTTATCCAAAAATATGAGAGATTTGTCATCATTGCCCAAGGCGTTTCCGAAAGCTCTGCCGATTAAAAAAATCATCCAAGAGACCGATAATGTTAAGACTTTTGTGTTTGAATATGATTTGGGCGCGGAGCCGGGTCAGTTTGTGAATATGTGGCTACCGGGGGTGGATGAAAAACCGATGAGTGTGGCTTATTGTGATGAAAACGAGTTTTGGGTTTCCATCTTCGCGGTGGGGCCTTTCAGCAGCGCGATGCATGAACTTAAGGAGGGGGATAAAGTTGGTGTTCGGGGGCCGTACGGCAGGGGATTCACCTGGAAGAAGGGTGAACATCTTGTGATGATGGCCGGCGGGTACGGGGCGGCTCCACTATATTATCTTACGAGGAAAGCGGTGGAGGACGGTTGCACGGTTGAGTTTGTGATTGGGGCCAGGAGCAAGAGTCATGTTCTTTATACGGAGAGGATTGAGGCTCTTAAGAACGTGTTTCTGCACGTGGCGACGAGTGACGGTTCATTGGGGGTGAAGGGGTATAACACTTTGATTCTGGAACAGCTCATTAAGGATGCGGGCAGGGGGAAATCTTTCCGCGAGCATTGCGGGGATGATACATGTGAAAGGGAGGAGGTGGATTTCGCATCTTTAAATCGCGTGTACGCCTGCGGGCCGGAGCTGATGATGAAGTCGGTGGCGGAGATGTGTCTGGCCGGAGGGATTGAATCCGAGGTTTCGGTGGAGAGGTATATGAAGTGCGGATTTGGTGTTTGCGGGCAGTGCTCGGTGGATGGCAGTGGCAAGCGCATGTGTAGTGAGGGGCCTTGTATGAGCGGCGCGGACGCGCTTAAGATTGAGGAGTTTGGTAAATACCACCGCGATGCACAAGGGAAGGTTCATGAATTCTAGATATTGTTTGCGGTGTTTGAAAAAGATTTGGCCTGAAGGCAATCACGAGCCCGAGCGGGCATGGATCGAGCGAAGCGAGAGAGCGAGGGTGAGTGCTTAGCGCAGGACGCCTCGCAGGGGCGGACAAGCGGGCCTTCAGGAAAAATCTTTTTCAAACAATAACACTAACATTTATCTTTTATGCAGAAATATCAGGAGGAGTTTATTACTTTTTTGGTTAAGTCGGGGGCGCTGAAGTTTGGAGATTTTACGCTTAAAAGCGGGAGGCAGTGTCCTTATTTTTTGAATATGGGGTCGTTTTACAAGGGTAGTCAGATTGTGGAGTTGGGCAAGTACTACGCCGCCGCCCTTGAGATGAACGTTAAGGAGTTTGATGTCGTTTTTGGGCCGGCTTACAAGGGTATTCCGCTGTGCGTTGCGGCGGCGGCTATGATGTACAAAGATCATGGCAAGGATGTCGCTTACAGCTACAACAGAAAAGAAGCCAAGGATCACGGAGAGGGTGGGAATATTATCGGCGCGCCGATCACCTCCGAAACCAAAGTGGTGATTGTGGACGATGTGATGACGGCGGGAACGGCCGTGCGCGAGACTCTGGATTTGATGGATAAACTGGGTAAGCCGGAAATCAAAGGTATTTTGATTGCCGCGGACAGAATGGAAAAAGGTCAGGGCGAAAAAAGCGCCGTGCAGGAAATCAAAGACAACTTTGGCATCAACGTCTATTCAATCGTCAACCTGAACGACATTGTTGAATTCCTCTACAACAAAGAGGTGGAGGGTACGGTTTACATAGACGACGAAAAAATGGCGGCCATCAAGGCTTACCGCGAACAGTACGGAGTATAATTTCTAACCAATACAAATGCTAAAAGCTGTAATTTTTGATATGGACGGGGTGATTGTGGACAGCGACCGCATGATTTATGAATTGGAAAGGAAGATGTTTGATGAGTTGGGGATTGAGGTGAGCGCGGAGGATCATTTGTCTTTTGTGGGCATGACGGCCCAGAAATTCTGGGCGGCGGTGAAGGAAAAGTACGGGATTAAGCAGTCTGTGGAGGAGTTGTTGGAGTATTTTGTAAAAAATACCTATGATTATTTTGAAACGTGTGAAATTGAGCCGATGGAGGGGTTGTTGGCTTTTCTTGAGAATTTGCGGGGGCACGAGGTGAAAGTGGCGCTGGCTTCCTCCGGTGAGCCGAGAAGGATTGGTTTGATAATGAAACGTCTTGGACTGGATGAGGTTTTTAGCGTTCGTGTGACTGCTGATGATGTGGTGCACGGCAAGCCCGATCCCGAGGTGTTTTTGAAAGCGGCGGAGAAACTGGGGATCGCGCCGGCGGATTGTGCCGTGATTGAAGACGCCAAACTGGGAGTGGACGCGGCAAATTCGGCGGGAATGTTGAGCGTGGGCTTTAACGCCATTCCCGGCCGGCAGGATTTAAGCGCGGCGAAATTGATTGTGGGTGGGTTTGCGGAATTGAGTTATGTGAAGTTGGCGGCATGTTGCTGATATTCCAAAAAGGCACCGGCGCCACTTTTTCCTGCGAAAAGTGTCGCCTATGGTCCTCGCACAGGCTGCTTTGCTTCGCAAAGACCAAGTCAGCCTGTGCTGTGGAATTGCCTTTTTGTAATATCGGCAACATGCCGTATTGCTGTAACTTTATTTCCCCTGTTTTTCCAACAGTTCCAGAATTTCTTTGTAAGTTAAGTAACGGTATTCGGGCGGGGTTGATTGTGGGCCCGATTGAGGTGGGGCGGTAAGGGGGCGTTTGTCGTTTTCGGGCGGGATGCTGGAGGGTGTGTTTGGCATGGTTATTGTTTGAACGAATAAGGGGGAAATGTTAGCGCGGGGATGGGGTTTTGGCAATGTTTTGGGAAAAGGGAATTTTTTATGTTGATTATTTTTTGGTTTTTAAGTAGTTTCTAACCTTGTTTTTTGAAATTGATATGCCAAATACTATGGATAAAAAGGATGTTTCGGAGAAGTCGGTGACTCCCAAAAAACTTGTGGATCAGGGGGTGCTTTTTGACATTGGGAAATGTTTGCGCTCAAAAAAGGGGGAACAGTTTTTTGTTTGCGATCGTGAAGGATCGCATAGGTTTGAGTTGAAGCTTAACAGCACGGGGGACATCTGTTTTTTGGACGGCAGGAATTTGCGTTTGCTGGACAGGAGTTGCGGTGATTTCTATCTGGAGGGTGAGAGCGTGGAAAAAATGATTGCGTTTGAAAATGAGGAGAGGGAGCAAAAACCGGTGGTGCAGGCGCCGGCCGCAAGAAACCCCGAAGTCTGCGGTTTTAACAACGAGGTTTTTGAGGCGGTTAAGGCGATTGTTGGCGGGAAAGGGCGGCCGGCGCCCCCCGAACAAAAGGAAAACGCTGACCTATCCAGGCTTACAAAAGTTCTTGATATCATACTGCCGATTGATCGTAAATATATGGTGTTTTCCCGTTTCCGTAATGGTCAAAGCGGTGTGACCATTAGGTTTATAAATCAAAACGGAGCCGAAGGAAAAGCCGCGGACCTGAAGGCGCTGGGCTGTGAGGTGTGTGTTTCCGCCTGTTTTATTGATGTTAATGTAGATTGTTCAAAAGAGGAGGAAAAAGTGGCGCGCAATGTGGGTCATAAATTTACGGTGATTTATTGATTGTTTGCCGGCAGTGCGAACGGTGTTTTGGTGTTCACGGCGGTTTTGACTTTTATCCTCTCAGAGGGTACTTTTTGTCCGAATAAAAAATCATAACAATCAAATGAGCGAAACCAAAAAAATCAGCGAAAGCAAAAAAGAAAAATCCGTGAGAGAGGAACAGGAACGCAGGCAGGGGAGGGACGAGAAACTGCAGACGCCTTTTCATTTTGCGGACAGACTGAACGCGGAAATCAAAAAAAAGAAATCGGTTGTGTGCGTGGGGTTGGATCCGCGGTTGGAGCAGGTACCGGAGTTTATTAAGGAAAAGCATTTTGCCGCGCACAAGAACGGTTTAACTGCGGCGGCCGAATCCATCATTGAATTCAACAAGGGGATTATTGACGCGGTTGCCGATCTGGTTCCCGTGGTTAAGCCGCAGATAGCTTTTTATGAGCAGTACGGCCACGAAGGGGTGCGCGCTTTTGAAGAGACGTTGTGGTACGCGCGCGACAAGGGGTTACTTACAATCGCGGACATTAAGAGAGGGGATATTGGTTCCACGGCGGAGGCTTATGCCAAAGCTTTTCTTGGCAAGGTGAATCTGCATGGCAAGGATGTGTTTTCTTTTGACGCGGACGCGGTTACGATCGCGCCTTATCTGGGCTGGGACGGGATTAAGCCTTTTATCACAGAGGCGCGTAAGTACGGCAAAGGGCTGTTTATTCTGGTGAAAACCTCCAATCCCTCCTCGGGTGATTTGCAGGATCTGATCATGAAAAAAGATGAAGCCACGGTTTACGAAATCATGTCGGGTTATGTGGATTCGTGGGGAGCGGATGAGCTTGGTGAAGACGGATACAGTTTTGTGGGGGCCGTGGTGGGCGCCACTTTTCCGGATCAGGCCAAAGAGATGCGCAAGCTGATGCCGCAAAACATTTTTCTGGTGCCGGGTTACGGCGCGCAGGGCGGTACGGCGGCGGACGTGAAATGCTGTTTCAACGAAGACGGTCTGGGCGCGGTGGTGAATTCGTCGCGCGGGATTATCTTTGCCTGGGAAAATTCGGATGTCTATACGGAAAAAGAATATGCCGAAGCCGCCAGGAGGGCGACGGAAAATATGATCAAGGATTTGGCCGGATAGAGCTTTCCGTCCGGCGTTTAGTTGTTTCCGTATACGGAACTGGAGGGCTGTTTTGGTACGGGCAGTTCAAAAATGGTCGGATCGCCGTTTAAGATGCTGTCAATAAGGTCATTTTCCAATGCCGGGGGCAGTTCGGGCTGTGAGGGTTCCGGTGTTATTTCCACGATTTGCGGTTCCGGGAAGTCTTCCCAGTTTGGCAGGTCTTTGTCGGTTGATAATTTGTTCATTTTTTAGGTATGATTATTATCAGGATAAGTATAATAATATAATATATTTGTTTTGTCAATACTTAGGTTTTGGCTTGATTGAAGTGGGGCGTCTTGTTTGGGTTGACATTTTTGGTGAGAGGGGGTAGTATTTGCGTACTAGTACATAATTACATAAATGATGGTTTCGGATTTGGATTTGATTGGCGGCTATTTGGTCCGCATTGAGGACAAAAGGGAAATGAAAATTTTTCTGGACGGGATTCTGACGGATGCCGAAAGGGAGGATATTGCCAAACGATTGCGGATTGTGGAGATGCTTAAAGAGGGGCTTCCGCAGAGGAAAATCGCCAAGGAGACGGGGGTGGGGATTGCCACGGTAACCAGAGGGGCGCGGGAACTTAAGGCTGGGAAATTTGATACGGCGGTGTGGCGCGATTTTAAAAGCTGGCGAACCTCGTAAGTTTTTTTGCTTAGCGGTCCGCCGGATTTAAGGGCGGACTTTTTTTATTTATTTTAATTGACTATTACCATGAAAAAATTTGATATCAATCCGACGGTGGAAGGTTACTTTGGCTCTTATGGAGGGCAGATTCTGCCTCCTTCGTTGAAGCCGGTTTTTGACAGGATTACGGAATTTTATTTGTCTTTGAGGGATGACGCGGAGTTTTTGGAGGAACTTATGTATTACCGGAAGCATTTTGTGGGCAGGCCCAGTCCGGTTTATTTCGCGGAGAAGCTGAGTGCGAAGTACGGAGGCGGGAAACGGGAAGCCGGCGGGAAGATTTATCTTAAGCGTGAGGATTTGAACCATACCGGCGCCCACAAAATAAATCACACCATAGCGGAGGCCTTGATCGCCAAGCGGATGGGGAAGAAAAAGCTTTTGGCGGAGACGGGCGCCGGCCAGCATGGGGTGGCCCTGGCAACGGCGGCGGCTTTAACCGGAATGCCCTGTGAAATCCACATGGGTGAAATTGACGTGGCCAAGCAGAAGCCCAACGTGACCCGCATGAAAATGCTGGGGGCGAAAGTGGTGGAGGTTAAAACCGGCACGCGAACACTAAAAGACGCTGTGGATAGCGCTTTCGGGGAGTTCCTGAAAGATCCGGAAAACACCTTTTTCGGCATCGGTTCGGTGGTGGGACCGCATCCTTTTCCGATGATTGTGCGGGATATGCAAAGGGTGGTTGGGGAGGAGGCCAAATATCAGTTTAGAGAGCTGACGGGTAAGGATCCCGATAATCTGGTGGCTTGTGTTGGAGGAGGGAGCAATGCCATCGGCCTTTTTTCCGCTTTTCTGGAGGATGAGCAAATCAAAATTCACGGGGTGGAGCCTGGCGGGAAGAGTTTTAATCCGGGCGAGCATGCCGCAACTTTAACTTTGGGATCGCCGGGAAATCTTCATGGGATGCACACTTATTTGTTGCAGGACGGGGAGGGCGAGCCTCTGCCTGTTTATTCAATCGCTTCGGGGCTGGATTATCCCGGAATCGGGCCTCAGCACAGTTATCTGAAGGATATTAAAAGGGTGAATTATGTTACGGCCGATGATAAAGAGTGTCTGGATGCGTTTATGGAATTGTCGCGGCTGGAGGGCATTATTCCGGCGCTGGAAAGCGCGCATGCCGTTGCCTATGCCATGAAACTGGCCGGTCAGGTGAAGCCGGGTGAAACCATTCTGGTGAATCTTTCGGGGAGGGGAGACAAGGATATAGATTTTGTGGCGGAAAAACTGGGGATTTAGTTTGTGTCGGGCCGGTTATGTTCCAAAACAGCCGACATCAGTCTTTGCCAGTCTTCCAGGGAGAGATCCTGCGGGCGGGCGGAGCCGTCCAGTCCGGCTGTTTGGAGCGTACCGGCAGCCAGGGCGCGGGTGTCTGCCTTGTTTGCGCCGCGGCTTTTGCCGCTGCCTCCGGGGGTGAAATTTTGCAGGGTGTTCAGGAGAGTTTTTCTTTTCTGGTGGAAGCAGATTGAAATTAATTGTTTGAACAGTTTCAGGTCTTTGATGAGAGGTTGGTCGTAGGTGGTTATTCTAAGAACGGCCGAGTCCACTTTGGGTGCGGGGTAAAAATTGTTTTTGGATACTTTGGTGATGATTTCGGGTTTGCCGAATATTTGTGTCATCAGGCTTAAGATGGAGTGGTTGCCGGGGCCGGCGCAGATTTTTTGGGCGACTTCCAGTTGGACAAGGATGACGATTGTTTGCGGGCGGAGGGGGGCGGGTTGGCCGGGAAGGGGTTCGGGCGGGTTCAGGTAGTGCGTTAGGAGTGGGGAGGTGATGTAGTAGGGTATGTTGGCGACCAGTTTGTAGGGCTCGACGGGCAGGGTGGCTTTTAGGGCGGTGCCTTTTTCCAGGTAAAATTTGGGGTTGTTGCCAAAGGTTTTTTCCAGATAGGGGATTATGCCGCGATCCAGTTCTATGGCGTGCACGCGGCCGGCGCGGTGGAGCAAGGCCTGCGTTAGGATTCCCAGGCCGGGGCCCACTTCCACAATGTGGTCGGTTTTGGTAACGCCGGCCGCGTCTATGATCTTCTCAACCACCCCCGTATTGATCAAAAAATTCTGTCCCAGATTTTTATCCGCCCACAGGTGTTCTTTTTTCAGGATTGCCGTCAGTTCGGATAGCGACGAATATGTCATTTGATTTCTATTATTTTTTTGTGTGAGGTTTCGCCCGCCAGGATTTTTATGCGCGATTTGTCCACTTTAAAAGTTTTGGCCAGGAATTTAATCAATTCCGCATTGGCTTTGTTTTTTTCGGGTACTGCCGCCACACGTATTTTAACGGTGCCGTCGTCCATTTTTCCAACAATTCGGGTGGCTTCGCTTTTGGTAATCACTTTTATGGAAAAAGTGATTTTCCCCGCGTTTTTAAAATCCTGGATTAATTTTTCGGGCATACTTAAAATTGTTTTCCTAAGTCTAAGCTTAATGGAGTTTTAAGACAATACCGGGGTTTTATACCTTTACGGCGCGAGCTATTCGTTTGCGCACCACCAGCTTTCTAAATTCCTCCACAACAAGCACCAGCAGGGACGAACTAACGATTATCGCCCAATCTTCGGGATTTAGTCCGGTGGTGCCAAGGTAGTGCTGTAAGAAAGGCACTTCGGTCATCATGATGGTCAGGATGATGGAAATTAATATCGCTCCAATCAGCCAGAGGTTGGAAAAGAATTTCAGCTGGAAAATGGAATTTGTTTCACTGCGTGCATTGAAGACGTTTACCATCTGGATGATAACCATGGTGGCAAAAGCCATGGTAGCGCCTTTTAAATATGTCAGACTTTCATCGGTTAGAGGTTCGCCCCAGGTCCAGCCGTAACGGTAAAGTGTCCAGATATATACGCCCATGACGATTGACCCGATAACCAATCCAAGATAAAGATAGCGGAGCACGAAAGGTTTGTTCATGATGCGTTCTTTGGGGTCGCGCGGTTTTTTATCCATGATGCCCGGTTCCGAAGGATCTATACCAAGTGCGACCGCCGGTAATACGTCGGTTCCAAGATCCACCGCCAGAATCAAAATAGCGGTCAGTGGGGCGGGCATGGACAGCAGAATGGCGGCAAAAACGGTGAGAAGTTCCCCGATGTTGCAGGAAAATACGTAAAAGACGAATTTTTTGAGATTGTCATAAATGGTGCGGCCCTCTTTGATGGCCATGACGATTGTGGAAAAACTGTCGTCGGCCAGTACCATGTTAGAGGCTTCTTTACTTACGTCGGTGCCGGTGATGCCCATGGCGATGCCGATGTCGGCTTTCTTTAATGCCGGAGCGTCGTTTACGCCGTCGCCCGTAACCGCCACCACTTCGTTAAGTTTTTTTAATTGGGTGACAATTCTTAATTTATGCTGTGGGCTTACCCGCGCGAAGATAATGTCGCTTTTTTTGTCGCCGAGCAGTTTTTTTAGTTCGTCGTCTTTGATGTCGTTTAGTTCTTCACCGGTGATGATGCGGTGCTTTCTTTTCCCGCCAATGATGCCCAGTTGTCCGGCAATCGCTTCGGCGGTGAGGCCGAAATCACCCGTAATGACATATATTCTGATATTGGCTTTGTGTGCCATGGTGACGGCGGCTTTGACTTCGGGACGGGGTGGATCAATCATTCCGGCTAATCCAAGAAAAATCATCTCTTTTTCAATATTCTCCTGTTTAAATGAGTCGTTTTTTTGCGCCGATTTGAATTCTTCGGCGGTCAGCTCGCGGTAAGACAGGGCAAGCACGCGGAGTGCTTTTTTGGCCATTCCCATGTTGTTTTCCGCATAGCGGTCTTTTACTTCTTTGGTGAATGAATGGGGTGTGCCTTCGTGCATATAGCGGGTGCAGATTTCCACTATGCTGTCTGGGGCGCCTTTGGTGAAAGCAAGGTATTTCCCTTCGCCGGTTTTTACAATTACCGTCATTCTTTTGCGCGTGGAATCAAAACTTAATTCATGCACTTTTTGGTATTCTTTTTCAAATCCTGCCCTACTGAAACCGCTTTTTTCCACCATGGTTATCAGCGCCCCTTCGGTGGGATCGCCAAGAATGCGCCATGCACCTTCTTTTTCGGCAAGGGAGGCGTTGTTGCACATGGAGGCACCGGCCATAAACAGTTGCAACGATATATAGAGTTCGGGATTCTGTTCTTTTACTGTTTTAATTACTTTGCCCGCCAATTCATAGTCTTCGTAAGGGGATTGCTCTTTTCCGAGCGAGATAAGATTTTTCCCGTCTTTTTGTATGTTTATATATCCGGTCGGAGCGTAGCCCACTCCGTGGACCGATGCTATGTGGCTGTCAAAATAAAGTTCTTTTACGGTCATTTCGTTTTTAGTGAGTGTGCCGGTTTTGTCACTGCAGATAACGGTGGTGGAACCCAACGTTTCAACGGAGGCAAGCTGTTTCATGATGGCGTTATTGCGCGCAAGTTTTTGAACGCCTATAGCCAGGGCGATGGTGATTGTGGCGGGCAGTCCTTCCGGTACGGCGGCCACGGCCACGGCTGTGGCAAACAGTAGTGTCTCCACAAACGGTTTCCCCTGAATAAAAGTTCCCACCAATAGAAGGAGGGCTGAAATGACCAGGGAAATCTTTCCGACAAACACTCCTATTCTAAAGAGTTCTTTTTCCAGAGGGCTTTTTTCTTTTTTGGTTTCGGTGGTCAGGGTGGCGATGTTGCCCATCTGGGTGTTCATGCCGGTTGCAATCACGATGGCTTTGCATGTTCCGTGCGTGATGTTTGTCCCCATAAAGATGATGTTTTCACGTTGGGCTTCAGTGCCTCTTGTTTCTTCCAAATCATGCGTAAGTTTCCTTGCGGGAGTGGATTCACCTGTCAGGGCGGCTTCCATGGCCTCCAGCTCGTTGGCTTCAAGCAGGACGGCGTCGGCGGTTATGCTGTCGCCTTCGTTTAATACAAGTATGTCGCCGGGTACGACAAATTTGGCCTCTATTTGCACTTCTTCTCCATCCCTTATTACGCGGGCATGGGGAGCCACCATCTTTTTAAGTGCTTCTATGGCTTTTTCGGCTTTGAATTTCTGAATGAATCCGATTAGCGCGTTGAGCACCACGATAAACATTATTACTGTGGCGTCAGTCATTTCCCCTCCGATGTAAGCCAGACCGGCCGCCAGAATAAGGATTATCACCATCAGATCGGTGAATTCCTCCAGAAACATTATTATTAAAGGCTTCTTTTTTTTGGCTTTGATTTCGTTAAAGCCGTATTGTTTAAGCCGAATTTCCGCTTCGCTGGCGCCAAGGCCTTTTTCAGAAGTGTCATGCTCCTTTAAAAGAGCTTTTTTTTCTTTTGTGGATAACATTGGTAAGGTACAAAAAATAATCTTAATATAATACCATATTTTGGCTATTATACCAAGTTATCCTTGCGCCATTTGCCGATGTTTTTGTGGTGTCCGCTGATTAAAACGTCCGGTACTTTTTTTCCTTTAAACAGGGGAGGCCTTGTGTAGTGGGGATATTCCTTTTTGCCGCCCAGCGATTTGGAAAAACTTTCTTCCTCGGATGACTCGTCTTTGCCCAAAACCCCCGGTAACAGTCTGCTTAAAACGTCAACAACCACCATGGCCGGCAGTTCGCCGCCGGTAAGCACGTATTTGCCGACGGATAGCTCGCTGTCCACGCATAAATCAATCGCCCGTTGGTCTATTCCCTCGTAACGGCCGCACAACAGAATCATGCCGTTCGCGCCGCTTTGGGATTGTTTGAGCAGTCTGCGCGCCCTGTTCTGGGTGAGTGTATCGCCGCGCGGGCTCATGTAGATGACCGGTCCTTTGTTGGATTTTTTTACATGTTTTATGCAGTCGTAAATCGGCTGGGGGGTCATGACCATGCCGGGACCGCCTCCATAAGGAATGTCGTCCACTTTTTTATGCTTGTCCTTACTGAATTTGCGGATGTCGTGAACATGGATTTCAATTTTGCCGCCCGCGATCGCCCTTTTGATGATGCTTTCGCTGAAATAACTGTCAAAAATGGAGGGAAATATGGTCAGGATATCAAATCTCATGGGTGATTTTATTATTTTCAGTCCGTTCAATACTATCATAATCATTAAAAAGTATCTGCAATTAGTATAGCGGGTTGTCGGAACACCCTATTCGAATATAGTCAGCTTGCTTTTTTTATGTTGTAATGTATAATTTCACGCCTTAAACAATTATGATGGTGGATTATATAGACGGTGATGATTATGAAAATTTTGAAGTTGAGGAATTAATCAACGGCAAAAGAGTTGTAGTGCCATCCGATATTCCTTTGAAAATCTATCGTGAGGAGATGGAGGGGAAAGTGGTATATCTATATACCGGAACAGGTTTTTTTCTGGGGACGATTGAAATCAATAAACCCGGTAATAAACATCATGAAAGTGAATTTTTGCACGTGGTGGATCAGACTTACACCTATACTCTGCCCAGCGGATACGAGGTTTTGTTGACCGTTCCGCAGGTAAATGACCCACCTTTGCTTTTTACGGTGGGAAAGAACGAACTTGCCGGTTTTTATATCGGCACCGATGGCGGTGAACCTGATTTTGCCGAAAAACAATGTCGTTTGATGGTGGAAAATGATGGCAGTCTAAATATAAGGGATATGGATTCTCCTCAAAAAACGGAAGCGGAACTGGTGACGATTCTTGAGCCCGACGATGATAGCGGGGTGATTACAAAGGTTGAAAGATCCCAACTGGTTTCAAAGGAATGGAGCCCGATTTCACTCCGGGAGGATCAGGCCATGTATCTGCATACCGGGGATTTTTGCGCGCCGAAAGCGATTATTTATAAGATACCCAATTTGTGGTACGGATATATGATGAGGGAGATGAGTTCGGGTGAGTTGTATCCGCTGGACGGACTTGGTCATGATAATGACTTTTACACTTTTTCATATAACGGCGGATTGACTCTGCAGGTTCGCCAGTATGACGGTATTTTGGAAATCAGGGCTGACGGAATGCTTTTTTCCGATAAGATGGCGGGAAAGAGTATTGAATATGTTAGTGCGGGCGAGGATGGCCATTTTAGCGGAAAAATAAACGGCGGACGGCCGATAGCCGGTTTTACCGTTAAATCCGTGGGAGGGCCGGAATTGAGCAAATATGCAAGGCTGAATGAAGATAATTATGGTGTGAATTATGTAAATGGGCGGGTGGTGGTTGCGGATGGTATTGGCGGGCAGATGCACGGTCAGCATGCTTCGGCTTTGGCCACGCGGTGGATTGCCAACAGTAATTTTCCTTTAAATGAGGCTATTTATAATGCTCAAAGGGCTCTGCAGGTTCTGGGGGCGGCAAACAAAAAAAATCCTCCCGATACGGTTTTTGCAGTGGCCGAATTTCAGGGTGATTTTGTGAAAATCGCCCATACGGGTGATTGTGCGATCATTCATGTGACCACGGTGGAGAAAGAGGGTAAAAGTAAATACGTTTTATCGGAAACCCGGTCCCACACGGTTCTGCAATCAATGATTGATGATAAAGACGTTACTGAACGCGAAGGTTATACAAATCCAAACTATGCGCTTCAGGGTGTATATGTAACTTCCACATTGATCAGTGCCAGGGTCAGGCATCAATTATTGGGGGGTGCCGAAGTGGATCAAGTGGACTATGGCAATCTAAGTCTTAAAAAAGGGGATTATGTTTTACTGATAAGTGATGGAGCCAAAGTTCTTACGGATGAGGATATCATTGGGGCGCTGGAAGCCGGCAATCCGAATGATATTGTCTTTAATATAAAGGAAATAATCAGGGCAAAAAATGAAATGGGTCATTATCTTCGGGATTTTCATGATGGAAAACCGCCGGCATACGTGCGCTCGGCGATTGATAACACAACCGTGATTGTGGTGAAGCATGAATAAAACCGCCGGATGCTAAAGTTCGCGGTGTAAGCATTGCTGTAAAAAAAGGATCCGGCAGTTTAACGTTTGCTGAACTGCGGAGCTCTTCTTGCTCTCTTTAAACCCGGTTTCTTTCTTTCCTTGATGCGGGCGTCGCGGGTAAGGAGTCCGGCTTTTTTAAGAGTGGCGCGGAGTGAGCTGTCAAAATCCAAAAGTGCGCGGGAAATGCCATGTCGTACGGCTTCGGCCTGCGAGTTTACACCGCCTCCCAACACCTTAACGCTGATATCAAATTTGTTTGTAAGTCCCGTCAGTTTAAGAGGGTGCTTGATAACCCCCATGTTGGTGAACATGGTGAAATATTTCTCGGCGGGTTGGTCGTTTACCGTGATGTCGCCTTTGCCGTTAATATAAAGCCTTACTCTTGCCACGGATGTTTTTCTTTTACCGGCTGCGAAAAAATATTGAAGACTCTTTTTCTTTGCGGAGGACACGGCTGTTGATGTTGTGGTTTCCTTTTTTGGCATGAATATTAATGATTACTAAATTTCTAAGGGTTGAGGATTCTGAGCCTGATTCTTATGTTCGGCTTCGGGATAGATTTTCATTTTCTTAATGACGTCGTCGCGGATTTTGTTTCTGGGGATCATGCCGGTGATGGCTCTTTCTAGCACTCTGGTGGGATTTTTCTCCAAAACCTCTTCCACGCGGGCGGTTTTTAAACCACCCGGATATCGGCTGTGGCTGTGATATTCCTTTTTCAGGTATTTGTTACCGGTAAGTTTGATATGGGCGGCGTTGATTACCACAACGAAATCCCCACAGTCCACGTGCGGCGCAAAAACGGGTTTGTTTTTGCCTCTAAGAATATCGGCGATTTTTGTGGCGGCTTTGCCGAGGGTTTTACCTTTAACGTCTATCAGGTGCCACTCTCTTATGATTTCCTGCTGTTTCGGGGAAAATGTTTTCATGGTTGTTAGGTCAGTTCAATTTGTACTAAAGGCGCGGCGTCACCGGCTCTTATTCCGAGCTTGGTGATTCTGGTGAATCCGCTGGTTTTGTTATCATATTTCTTTGCAATCTGGTCTATCAGTTTTTTGGAACTGAGTTCGTTCTGCAGTATGGCGTTGACTTCGCGGATCGCGGTAACCCTTTCTTTTTTCTTGGTGGTGGTGATCAGTTTGTCAAAAATGGGTCGAAGAGCTTTTGCTCTTGCTTCGGTTGTCTTGATTTTTTCGTGGATTACCAAAGATGTCGCAAGGTTCTTCATCAGCAGTCTGCGCTGACCCCGCGGTATGTTCAGTAATGTTTTTTTGACTTTGTGTCTCATGGTTTTTGGTGATTATTCTTCGGATAATTTCATGTCCCTCTTTTCAAGGGCTTCTTTTACCTCCGCGAGAGCTTTTTTACCAAAACCGCGCAGATTAGTCAACTTGCTTTCCGTACATTTTGAAAGTTGTTCAACCGATCCGATGCCTCCGTTGATAAGTGCGTTGAGTGTGCGGGGCGAAAAGCCGAGGATTTCTATGGGAGTGTAGGATTCCTGTGCGGGCTTGGTTTTTTCCTCTTCCATTTCTTTTTCCTGGATTTTCTTGAAATCGCTCATGAAATCTTCTTCAACAATCGCGTTTTCCTGATTGAACAGCCCGAAGTAGGACTGAAGAATGTTGGATGCGAATTTAAGCGCGTTTTCCGGGGTGATGGATCCGTCGGTCTGGATTTCCAGAGCGAGCTTGTCCAGGTTTGTCATTTGAGCCACACGAGTTGATTCCACTTCGTAGCGTACTTTTTTAACGGGTGAGAAAACGGAATCCAGGCTAATCATGCCGGGGTCGGTGTCTTCTTTCTGGCGGATGGTGGCGGGCACATAGCCGACACCTTTTTCAATTCTGAATTCAATGTTCAGTTTCGCGCCTTTTTCCAGCGTTGTGATGTATTGTTCCGGGTTCAGAACTTCCACGTCGCTCGGACATTTGATGTCTTTTGCCAAAACGATTCCTTCTTTGGATGAGCTTAAGGTGCATACGGAAGGTTCGCTTGTCGTTTTCTTGATGCTTAAAAGTTTCAGGTTCAGTGATATATCCAGAATGCTGTCTTTTATGCCTTTGATTGTGGAATATTCATGATTCACACCTTCAATTTTTACGCCCGAAACGCAGGCGCCCGGCAATGAGGACAAAAGGATTCTTCTGAAACTGTTGCCCAGAGTGGTTCCGTAGCCCGGGGGCAGTGGGCTGACGGTAAAAATCGCGTGATTATCGGTGATTCTTTCGGTCTTAATCTTCGGAATGCCGATTTCGGCTTGAATCTGGTGCATTCGTGGAATGGGTTAGGGGTTAGCTTTGTTTGAATGACCCGCTGGGCGGGCTTTGTTTTTTTACTTGGAGTAGAACTCTACAACCAAGTTCGTTTGTACTGCTTTTTCCAGTTCTTCCATTTCAGGTTCTCTTGTGATTTCGGCGTTCAGTTTTGCAAAGTCGGCCTTGATCCATTTGGCGGGGCCGAATTTTTGCTTTGCCAGTTCGGCAAAAAGCGCCGATGATTTTCTTCTTTCCAATACTTCCAGTTTATCTCCTGTTTTAATCTGATGAGACGGGACAGTCACTCTGTGGCCGTTAACCTTAAAAAGACCGTGGCCGACCATTTGTCTGGCCTGTGGTCTTGATTTGGAAAAACCGGCCTTAAAAACGACATTGTCCAGTCTTGTTTCCAGCAGACCAAGCAAAGCGTTACCCGTGATTTCCTTTTTGGCGGATGCTTTTTTATAATAGTTTACCATCTGCCTTTCGGTGATGCCGAACATTCTTTTTAGCTTCTGTTTTTCACGAAGCTGTTTTGAGTATTCGGAAGGTTTTGCAAAACTGCCTTTGGGGCCGTGAATGCCCGGGGCGTAGTTTTTCTTTTTAAGATTAAACTTTTCGTTACCGAAAAGATTAATTCCTTCTCTTCTGCATTGCTTGTATTTGGGACCTGTGTACTTTGACATATTAATGGTTATTAAACTCGTCGTGCTTTTTTACGGCGACAGCCGTTGTGTGGTACCGCGGTTAAGTCGGTGATGGATTCAATCGTGATTCCGCCGCTTAAAAGGCCTCTCATGGACTGTTCTCTTCCGTTACCGGCTCCTTTTATAAACACCTTAACTTTTTCCACGCCGTACATCTTGGCTTTTTCCGCGACTTTTTCCGCGGACGTCTGGGCGGCGTAAGGAGTGGCTTTTTTGGGACCCTTGAATCCGTTGGCGCCGGCGCTGCTCTGGCAGAGTACTTCGCCGTTCGGATCCGTGATAGAAATAAGAGTGTTATTAAATCCCGCCTGAATATAGGCGCGACCTTCCGGAACTATTCTGCGCTTCGGTTTTTTCTTGTTTTTCTTGGGAGCGGCCGCCTCTGCGCTTTTTTCCGCTTTTTTTTCTTCTTTGGCGGGAGCGGTGGCGTCTTCTTTTTTGATTTCCGGGGTGTTATCTTCAGCCATGTTTAAGTTGAACTATGGATATATTTAATAGAGTGTTACTTGGTGGCGATCTTCTTATTTGCCACCGTCTTTTTCTTTCCCTTTCTGGTGCGGGCGTTTTTCTTGGTTTTCTGTCCTCGTACGGGCAATCCTTTTCTGTGTCTGAACCCGCGATAAGTGCCGGTCTCCTGAAGTCTCTTGATATCCATCTGTACTCTTCTTCTGGCATCACCCTCCACGGTCATTTTTTCAATTTTTTCTCTTAAGATTGTGAGCTGTTGTTCGGTAAGTTTATCCACTTTGATGTTGACGTCTATGCCGGCCTCTTTAAGCAATTTTATGCTCTGACTTCTGCCGATTCCGTATATGCTGGTTAATCCGACTTCTATTCTTTTTTCTTTGGGGAGATTGACTCCTGCAATACGTGCCATTTTCCGGGTAAATTAAAAATATAAATTATCCTTGTCTTTGCTTGTGTTTTTTGGTTTTGCAGATTACTCGCACAACTCCTTTGCGGCGTATAATCTGACATTTTTCGCACATTTTTTTTACTGATGATCTGACTTTCATATCAATGATTTTTAGTCGGTATTTTTTTCTTCAGCGGGCGCCTGCTCAGGGGGAGTCTCCACAGTTGCCGTGACTTCTTCCGGCTTGGTGGCCTGTCTGAAAGAATTGTTATCTTTATGTCGGAATATGATTCTTCCTTTTGAGAGGTCGTACGGAGTGAGTTCTATGGTGACTTTGTCGCCGGGGAGAATGCGTATATGGTGAATTCTCATTCGTCCCGATATGTGAGCCATGATTTCATGGTTCTGATAGTTCTCGTCCAGGAGCTTAACACGGAACATTGTGTTTGGAAGCGATTCCATGACAACACCTTGTACTTCAATGACCTCTTTTCCCATATGGGTTTTTAAGCTTTTTTCTGCCCTGTTTTAGGGATTTTTTTTACAAATAGCGTATGGATTCTACATTACATTATACCTCATTGCAACACTTTTTTTGCGCCCGTTAATGAGGGCGTTTTGTCAGTATTTCAGTACCTTTTTCGGTTATGGCAATAGTGTGCTCCACCTGTACCGATAATGAGCGATCCACTGTCACGTATGTCCATCCGTCGCGGAGTAATTTAATACGCGGACTTCCCATGCTTATGATAGGTTCTATTGCTATGGTCATGCCGGGTTGCAGGATGGGGCCGGGTTCGCTGTCGCGGAAGTTTGGAACAATCGGATCCTCGTGGATATTTTTGCCTATTCCGTGTCCGGTTAAGTCATGGATTATGGAATAGCCTTTTTTTTCCACAATGTCCTGGATAACGGAACTGATGGTGCGAATCCTTACGCCCGGTCTTGCCGTTTCAATTGCTCTCTGCAATGCTTTTTCCGCGGTGTTGATCAATTTTTGCGCGTCCTCGGATATTTTTCCTATGCCGACGGTGATGGCGCTGTCGGAGTGGAAGCCCCTGTGATATACACCGCAATCTATACTAAGAATATCCCCGTTTTTTAATTGGTAGGGGCTTGGTATTCCGTGTACCACCTGTTCGTTGGTACAGGCGCAGATGGCCGCAGGGAATCCCTGGTATCCTTTAAAGGAGGGGATTACTTTATATTGTCTCATTAAATCTTCCGCTTTATCGTTGATTTCGTCGCATCGGACTCCCTCGCGCGAGAATTTTCCCAGTTCAAAAAGAATCTCTCCAAGTATTTTCCCACTTTCACGCATGGCGGCCATTTCATCAGAATCCTTGATGCCGATTTTAAGTCCGTCCTCCTCCCAGAATTTCATTTGTTGTTGATTATTTTTTCTTCCATTATTTTGAAAAGAATTTCCCTTGCTTCCAAAATGGGTGGAGTTCCGTCCATGACTATAAGGTTTCCGGTTTTTTTAAAATGGTCAATTACGGGAACGGTTTCCGTTTTGAAGGCGTTGATTCTGGTGGTGATGCTGTCGGGTGTATCGTCGGATCTGGTGATAAGTTCACCGTCGCATTTTTCGCAGGTGTCAGCTTTGTAATCCGCCGGATAAACATGTTTGCATTTTGAACAGACTCTTCTGGTTGTAAGTCTCTTTAGAGCCATTTCTTCCGGAATGTCCACCAGGACTCCAACGTATTCGCGGTTATGTTTTTTAAACAGATCTTCCAATGAAAGCGACTGTTCCATAAAGCGGGGGACGCCGTCAATTATTATCGGCTTATCTTCATCAATATTTTTTAAAAAGTTTTCCACAATTTCCATTACCACTTCGTTTGGAACAAGGTGGCCGGCCTCTATAATGGTTTTGATTTTTTTGCCCAGTTCGGAATCCTCGTTCGAAAGTTTGCGAAGCTCCCCTCCGGTTTCAAAGTAGCTCATGTTGTACTTCTCTGCGGCGGCTTTACCCAAAGTACCTTTTCCGGATCCCTGTATCCCAAAAAGTATGATATCCATAGTAATAGGTTGTTAATTTATTGCACCCGCGCTTTTAGTACAGCTTGTTGTAGTCGTGCATGACCAGCTGGGCGTTGATCTGGCGGAATAGTTCCAATACGACTCCCACAACGATAATCAGTCCGGCTCCGGTAATAAGAGATGGGACGCTTCCCATCGCCATGACGGCGAACAAGATTGAAAGCAGCATCGGGGAAATGGCAATGAAGGCGATAAACAAACCACCAAAAAGGTTGAGTCTGTTTGAAACTTTTTGCAGATAATCGGCGGTTTCTTTTCCGGGTCTGATTCCGGGTATGTAGCCGCCTCTTTTCTGAATGTTTTCGGCAACCTGTTCCGGATTGAAAGTGATTGAAACGTAGAAGAAGGTGAAAGCGATAACAAGCAGAAAGTAAAGTACCAGGTAAAGCCAGCCGTCCTGATTAAGCTGAGTGGCAAAGAAAGAACCTATGGCCTGCAGTGTTTCGTTGGCGGAATTCTGAAAGAAAGAACTTAAAAGTCCGGGAAAGCTGATTACGGATACCGCGAAGATGATCGGGATCATTCCGGCCTGATTTACTCTGATGGGCAGGGAGGATTGAACGCCCCGACCGCGTACGCCGCGGCCCGCATATGTGATGGGTATGTTTCTGCTTCCTTCGGCCACAAGTATTACAAGGACCGTCAGTACAAGTGTAACGAGTATCATGATAACAAGAGGAATGACTCTTTCGGATTGTTGCTGTGTCAGCGCCAGGGATTGTCCGATTACGCCGGGGATTCCGGCGATGATTCCCGCGAAGATTAATACGGAGACACCGTTGCCAAGTCCTTTTTCGGTGATAAGTTCACCCATATACATAAGGAGTATGGAACCGGTGGTGATGGTGATCATTATCGGGATGATTACCGAAGGGATGCCGATATTTTCGACAATCGGAACGGGGGACTGCGAGTTTAAAATGGCGATCATTCCATAGGATTGCAGAAAAGCGATTGGCACAGTGAGCCATCTTGTATATTGGTTGATTTTTTTGCGTCCCGATTCGCCCTCTTTGGAAAGATTTTCCAGACTGGGTACGATTACGGTGAGCAGCTGCATGATGATGGACGCGTTGATGTACGGAGAAAGGCCCATCAGGATGATTGAGAAGTTTTCGGCGCTGCCTCCGGTGAGCATGGAAAACATTCCCAATAACTGGTTCTGTGAAAATATCAGTTTAAGGGATTCGGTGTTGGCGCCGGGAATTGAAATCTGCGCCAGAACTCTGAAAAAAAGTACTACGAATATCGTGAAAAGAATTTTGTTCCTTAGATCTTTGGAATTCCAGATTTGAATAAGGTATTTCATTTACTTTTATTTTAATTGTTATTCCGGCTTGGAAACATGAAGAGTGGTGACCTGTCCTTTGGCTTTTTCGATTTTTTCTTTTGCCGAAGCGGAACTAAGGTCTACCTTCACAATCAGCTTTTTGGTAATTTCACCGTCACCCAGAAGTTTGACCGGACGGATCTTGCTGGAGATAAGTTTCTTTTCGAAAAGTTTCACAATATCTATTTCCTCGTTTTCTTCAAAAATGGAAAGACTGCCAACGTTTACAACCTGATAGCTGATGCGATTGACGTTTTTGAATCCTTTAAGTTTCGGCATTTTTCTGATAAGAGGGGTCTGTCCTCCTTCAAATCCGGGTTTAACCCCGCCGCCGGTTCTTGAGTTTTGCCCGTTCATTCCTCTTCCCGCGTATGTTCCTTTGCCGGAAGCGTTGCCGCGTCCCACTCTTTTTGATTTATAGCGGGCTCCTTTGTTGCTTTTTAAATCCAGAAGTTTAGACATTGTTTCAGATAGTTATGATGGAAATTATTCGGCTTTCTTGTCCTGTTTGGCGGGAGCGGTTTTTTCCGCGGACACCTCTTTTTTGATTTCTTTGTTTTGTGCCGGAGCGGCGGTTTTTTCGGGTGCTTTTACTGCTTTTGCCTCCTGTTCCGCCTGTCTGGCGGCTCTTGCTTTTTCATCGTCGGCTTTCTTTTTTGCGGCAGCGGCTTCCTGTTTTTTTGCAATCCAAGGAATCTCTTTTAGCTGTCCCAGTGCGATCATGGCCGCCTGGCTGTTGGTTACGCGATTGTTGTTTCCCAGACATTTTGCCAGTATGTCTTTAATTCCTGCAAGTTCACAGATTTTTCTAAGCGGTCCTCCGGCGATGATTCCCGTTCCGGGACAGGCCGGCATGATAAGCATTTTCGCGCTCTTGAATTTAACCTGAACGCGGTGGGGGATTGTCTGTTCCACCATTGGAACTTTGACCATCGTTTTTTTAGCCTGGGAAATCGCTTTCTGGATTGCTCCGGTAACTTCGGTTGATTTGCCGATGCCCACGCCCACTTTGCCTTTCTTGTTGCCGATGGCGACGGTGGCTCTGAATCGGAGTCTTCGTCCTCCTTTAACCACGCGGGTTACACGGTCAATCTGTATTACCTCTTCTTCAAATTCTTTGGCTTCTCTCATTGGGGCTTTTCCTTTTTTCATGCTTAGACTTATTATTAGTGATTTTATTTATGATTAAAATTGAAGTCCGCCTTCACGAGCGCCGTCGGCAATGGCTTTGACGCGTCCGTGATACTTGTGACCGTTCCTGTCAAAAACCACCTTGGTGATCTTTTTTTCTTTGGCAAGTTCGGCAAGCTTGAGTCCCAGCTTTTTTGCGCTTTCGCTTTTTTTCTCTTTGCCGTTGTCTTTAATATCGGAGACGCTGACAAGAGTTAAACCTTTATCGTCATCAATAAGTTGGACGAAATGGTTTTTAATGCTTCGGGAGACAGCAAGACGCGGTCGTTCGGCGGTGCCCTTTACTATGGCTCTGATTCGCACATGGCGTCTTTGTCGGTCCACTAATTTTTTTAGAGTTTTCATGATTGAATTTAATTATTAACCTTTATCTTTGGCCGCCGCTTTTCCGGCTTTGCGTGTTACAACCTCGTTTTCATAGCGGATTCCTTTTCCCTTATACGGCTCCGGTTTTCTGTAGGATCTGATTTTTGCGGCGACTTCGCCAACCATCTGTTTGTTGACTCCGGATATTACAATGATGTTCTTTTTTTCCGAATCCACAGCGACTGTAATTCCTTCCGGCGGTTCAAATTCAACGGGATGGGAAAATCCCAGATTCAGCACGGCTTTTCTTCCCTGGATATTGACGCGGTAACCTACTCCCTGTATTTCCAGACGTTTTTCGAAACCTTTGGTAACGCCTTCTATCATGTTGGCGATGATGGTTCTACTCAGTCCGTGCAGGCTTTTGTGCTGGCGCTGTTCGGTAGGTCTTTTGCAGACCACTGTTCCGTCGGCAATCTCAACAATAATGTCTTTATGTATGGGAAAGCTGATTTCACCCTTGGGTCCTTTGACCTGAATAAGGTTGCCGTCGCGTTTTTCAACTGTGACGCCGTTTGGTACTGTGATTGGTAGTTTTCCGATTCGTGACACGGTATAATTAGTTATTGATAATTAGGATATTTCGCAGATAAGTTCTCCTCCAAGATTTTGTTCCTTGGCTTTTTCCCCGCTCATGATGCCTTTAGGTGTTGATACAATCGCGACTCCCATTCCGCCGTTGATTTTCTTCATAGCCATGGCTTTTAAGTAAATTCTCTGGCCGGGTTTGCTTACTCTCTTAAGGTTGACTCTGCCCAGGGAGGGATTCAGGCTTACCTCAATTTCCTGAAATTTGTTGTTGGTGACTTTCTTAAAATCCTCAATGAAGTTGCGTTGTTTCATGACTTCCAGCACGTCCATTTTGGTTCCGGAGTAGGGAATGGTTACCGTATCTTTGCGGCTCATATATCCGTTCCTTATTCTGGTTAACAAGTCTGCGATAGGATCTGTGTACATAATGGTTTATTTATCTAAGTGATTTTATTGTTTTTTGAGGGATGATGGGTTTACCACGAGGATTTCTTTACTCCCATGATTTTTCCCGATCTGGCCAGTTCTCTAAAACATATTCTGCACATTTCAAATTTTCTCATGTAGCCTCTGTTTCGTCCGCACAGCTTACAGCGATTGTAAACCTTGGTGGGATGATGGGGTTTTTTGCCCGCAGCCAGCGATTTTAAAAGGTTTTCTTTCCTTCTCTCCGTTTTGACTATTAATGATTTTTTGGCCATTGCTGATAAGAGTTTAAGATTTCTTTTCTTTGGATTCACGGAAAGGGAAGCCGAGAGCTTTTAGCAGTTGATATCCCTCTTCGTTGTTTTTGGCGGTGGTGCAGATTGTAACCTGCAGTCCGTGGATTTTGTCCACGTTGTCGGGATTGATTTCCGGGAACACAATATTTTCTGTGATACCCACGGAGTAGTTTCCTTTGCCGTCAAAGGATCGTCCCGAAATTCCCCTAAAGTCCCTGACGCGTGGGAATGTAATGTTTACCAGCTTGCTTACAAAATCATACATCTTATCACCGCGCAGTGTTACGGAAATGCCCACGGGGTGTCCTTCTCTTACTTTAAAGTTGGAAATGGATTTTCTGGCATTGTTTACAACCGGTCTTTGTCCCGTTACTGCGGCAATGTTATCCAGGATGTCCGAATAATCTTTTTTGGCGGCCAGAAACGGACCAAGCCCGACGTTCAGTTTAACTTTTTCCAGCTTTGGCACAGCCATGGGATTTTTGATTCCCAGATCTTTCTGCAGTTTGGGCAGAATGTTCTTATTGTAGTTTTCTCTTAATGTGAGTAATGCTTTAGCCATAGTGTTAATTAAGCTTTAATTGTCTTTTTCTTGGATGCGCCGGCTGTTTTCTTTTCCTTTGTCTCCTTTGTCGCCGCGGGAGCTTTCTTTTTGGTTTCCGCTTCGTTTACCACGTTATCAAGCGAAAGCCCGGATAGTTTTGAAATTCTTTCTTTTTTCCCTTTATCCAGCATCTTGTAGGCGACTCTGGTCGGCTTGTTTTCCTTGGGATCCAGAATCATGACGTTGGATGCGTGAATGGGTGCTTCGAATCTTATTTTTTCGCCCGGTTTGTTCGCGGTTTTTCTGATGTGCTTGGTTCTCATATTGAGTTTTTCAACCACAACTCTGTTGTGTTTGACTTCAACTTTGATGATCTTGCCGGTTTTGCCTCTGTCTTTGCCGGCGATTACAATCACTTTGTCGTTAACTTTTACTTTCATTTTTGTAAATTAATCTTGTTATAAAACTTCGGGAGCCAGACTGATAATCTTTTGATAGCCTTTTTCACGCAGTTCCCTGGCGATGGGGCCGAACACACGAGTGCCCTTGGGCATGCCGTCTTTGTTGATTATCACAACGGCGTTTTCATCAAATCGAATATAACTGCCGTCTTTTCTGCCTGTTTCTTTTCTGATCCTGACCACGACGCCTCTTTCCACAGCGTGCGTTTTTACGGCTCCGCGGGGAGCGGCCGATTTTATAGTAAGGACAACGATGTCTCCAAGGCCGGCGTATCTTCTGCGTGTGCCGCCGAGCACTTTGATCACCTGGGCGAGTTTGGCGCCGCTGTTATCCGCTATGTTGACCATTGATCTTAACTGAATCATGATTCGGTTTCTTTAGTTGTTACTTTGTTTGGGGTCTCCACGGTCCATCTTTTAAGTTTGGACAGAGGAGTGGTTTCAAAAATTGTCACTTCATCCCCCTCATTGTATTTATTGGCTTCGTCGTGCGCATAAAACTTCTTTGAAACTCGATATTTTTTCTTATATTTGGGGTGAGTTTTATAGGTATGCACCGTAACCACTACGGTCTTGTCCATTTTTGCGCTTGTTACTGTTCCTTTTTTGCTTCGCATAATGACTTGTTTAGGTTAATTGGTTAGGTGTTTTTTTACGGTCAGGTTTTCTCGGGAGACGGTCTTTAATTGAGCGATGTACTGTTTATGATTTTTTACGCTGTGGATTTCTTTCGTATAGCCGTTTCCAAGATCCATTTTCAGTTTGACCAGTTCTCTGGAGGCCTTTGAAAGCTCTTCATTCAGATCCACGTCTGTTAATTGTCTGATTTCCTGTAAAGTAAGCATAATTTAGGCAATAATGTTTGAATCTATGAACTTGCATTTGAGCGGGAGTTTCTGGGCGGCCAGGTACATGGCCTGTTTTGCGGTGGCTGTGTCCACGCCGTCCATTTCAAAGATGATTGTACCGGCTCTGACTGTGGCTACGTATTTTTCCAGTGCGCCTTTTCCACTTCCCATCGGTACTTCGGCGGCTTTCTGCGTGACGGGTTTGTGAGGGAAGATTCTGATCCAGATTTTTCCACCTCTCTTAACGTGTCTGGTCATGGCGCGACGTGATGCCTCCAATTGACGGGAGCTTATTTCCCCGCCGATCATGGCTTTGAGTCCGAACGATCCGAAAGCGACACTGTTTCCTTTGGTCGCAATTCCGGTATGCGCTCCGCGGATCCTCTGGCTTTTTCTGAACTTTGTTTTTTTAGGCTGTAACATAATAGATTTTAAGCTGTCTGATTATACTTGTGAAAAATTAATTGGCAAGCTATTAAATTGCGGCTTCGGTAACCTTAACGCCACTTTTTTTCTTATAGACATCACCTTTGTAAATCCATACTTTGACGCCGATGGTTCCGTAGTTTGTTTTTGCGTGCAGCATGGCGTAATCAATATCCGCTCTGAAAGTGTGTAGAGGGATTTTTCCTTTGGAAAAAAATTCCGATCGGGCGATTTCAACGCCGTTCAATCGTCCGGCAAGGAACACTTTGGCTCCGAGTGCACCGGTTTCCAAGGCTTTTTCAATGGCCATTTTGGCGGCTCTTCTGTAGGAAATTCTTTTTTCAACCTGTTTCACTATTGAGTCGGCAAGCAGATAAGCGTCCAGCGCGGGCTTGCTGATTTCTTTGATGCTCAGTGAGAATTCTTCGTGAAACTTTTTTTCAAGTTCGTCCTTAAGGGATTCGATGCCCGCGCCCTGCCGGCCGATGATCAGTCCCGGTTTGGCGCTGTGAATATGCACCAGCACTTTATTGGCCGTTCTGTGTATTTCAATCTTTGAAACGGAAGCGTCAGCCAGTTTTTCCCTGATGATTTTTTCCATCTGTACATCCTGTATCAAAAGTTTGCCGTACTGTCTTTTATTGGCGAACCATTTATTATCCCAGGTCCGGATAATTCCTATTCTTAAGATGTTTGGATTTACTTTTTGTCCCATGGTTAATGTAAGGATTAAGCTTTAACTTTTTTAGTTGATTTCGAAGCCGTCTTCTTTGCAGGGGTGGCTGTTTTTTCTTTCTTATCGGCGGCTTTTTCGGTAGTTGCTTTCGTTTCTTTTGTCACGGTTTTCTTTTTAGCTTCTTGTTCCTCTTTTACACCTATCTTTATTGTAAGATGAGAATTTCTTTTCAGGATCGGGCTCATTCTTCCTTTGGAAGCGGGGAGCCATCTCTTGAATGTCGGGGCTTTGGAAACGAGGATTTCCTGAATGATAAGATTTTCCGCATCCTGTTTAAAGTTGTTCGTGGCGTTTGCAACAGCGCTTTTTACGGCTTTGTGCAAAATCTTTGCGCCTTTCTTTGGGGTAAGCTCCAGCGTTCTAAGAGCTTTGCCGGCATCGTGACCCCTAACCAACTGCGCCAGCAGGTTTAGCTTTTTTGGACTGATTCTGATTGATTTAACTACTGCTTTCATAATTAGATTTTATTGTCGTTATTTTGATTCTGCTGCAGGTTTGGCCGTTCCTGTGTCTCTTGCAAGTTTGCCCCCGTGTCCTTTGAATTTTCTGGTGGGGGAGAACTCACCCAGTCTGTGTCCGACCATGTTTTCCGTTACAAATACGGGAATGTGCTGTTTTCCGTTGTGGACGGCAAAAGTGTGTCCGACAAAGTCGGGAGAGATTACGCAGGCTCGCGACCAGGTCTTGATAATCTTTTTTTGTCCGGACGCGTTCAGCGCGTTGACCTTTTTTGTCATTTTCGGGTCAATGTACGGTCCTTTTTTTGCACTTCTTGCCATATTAATTGGTGATTAATTTACTTTTTTTTCTTAAGTCTTCTGTCTTTAACAATCAGGTTGTCGCTGTATTTTCTTTTTCTGGTCTTGAATCCGAGAGCCGGCATACCCCAGGGGGTTTTTGGCGATTTCAAACCAATGGACTGGTTTCCCTCACCTCCACC
This sequence comes from Candidatus Altimarinota bacterium, assembly GCA_041738505.1. Lineage (GTDB taxonomy): Bacteria > Patescibacteriota > Gracilibacteria > UBA1369 > UBA1369 > JBGSPQ01. Next base: position 84,397 of record JBGSPQ010000013.1, read on the forward strand.
GTGCGGGTGGTCAATCGGGTTCATGGCTTTTCCTCTTACAGACGGACGTTTTCCCAGCCATCTGGATCTTCCCGCCTTGCCGATGGTGACATTGCTGTGATCTGAGTTGCTTACAATACCGACCGTGGCGAAACATTCTTTGTTAATAAGTCTTACTTCTCCGGAAGGCATTTCAACCTGCGCGTATACTTTTTCAATGGCAACCACTTTGCCTTTTGATCCGGCGGATCTGATTATTTGTCCGCCTTTTCCCAAATTCAATTCAACATTATGAATGTCGTATCCGACGGGGATGTGCTTGAGAGCCATCCTGTTTCCCAGTTTCACTTTTGCTTTTTCACGGCTGACTATTTTGTCACCCACTTTGATTCCTTCGGGAGCGAGATGATATCTTTTTTCTCCATCCGTGTAATTTACCAGCATCAGGTATGCGGTTCTGGTGGGATCGTATTGGACTGAATCCACTTTGCCCCTGATACCCATCTTGTCTCTCTGGCTGAAATCCACGATGCGGATTCTTGTTTTGTGACCTCCGCCCTGATGGCGAATGGTGATTTTTCCCTGATTGTTTCTACCGGCTTTACTGGTGGTTTTAACCAGCAATCTTTTTTCCGGTTTGGCATTTTTGGTTAACTCTTTGAACGAGTAACCGGTCATTTGCCTTCTGCTGGGTGTTGTCGGGTTGTAAGTCTTAATTGCCATTTTAATTGATTACTTATTTCTTGGTTTTTTCCTTGGCTATTTTGGTAACGTCAACTTTCTTTTTGCCTTTGAAAGTCACGAGGGCTTTTTTCATTTCCGGTCTTTTGGTCACGAATTTTCTGCCGAATGATCTTTTTTTGTCGGGCAGGTTGATGATTCTTACGTTGTCCACGTCGTGTCCGTAGAGTTCCTTCATGGAGGTCTTAATATCAATTTTTGTCGCTTTTCTGTCAACGTAAAAGGTGTATGTCATATTTTCGCTCATCTTGAGCGCCTTTTCCGTAACCAGCGATTTTTTTACCGTGTATAGTGCTTTCATTTATGATAGTTATTTTGCTTCGGATAAAAATACCTGTTCCAACTTCTCCAATGCGTCTTTAAGGAACATGACATGTTTATATTTTTGCAGATCGGCGATATTAAGGTAATTAACGCCAATGGTTTTAACGAAAGGAATGTTTTTGCTTGATTTGCCGATTAATTCATCTTTACCCGCCAGTACGACCAGAACGTCGTTGTCCACCGGGAGTTTATGAAGCATATCAACAAAAGACTTTGTTTTGACTTGTTCAGCTTTATATTCTTCAAGAGCAAAAATCTGATCGTCGGCAAGTTTGGCGGATAGAGCGGAGAAAAGAGCCAGGCGTCTCTGCTTTTTGGGCATGTCCTTGACGTAGTTTTTGTTGTTTCTGGGCCCGAAAGCCACTCCTCCCCCGATGAAATGGGGATTTCTGGTGGAACCCTGTCTGGCGCGGCCCGTTCCCTTTTGTCTGAAAGGTTTTCGGCCGCCACCGCGGACTTCCGCTTTGGTCTTGGTGTGGGCTACGGTTCCCGTTCGTGCGTTGGAAAGTTGTCTTACAAGCGCCTGATGGATAAGATCTTTATGGAATTTAACTCCGAAGATTTTATCGGAAGCGGTAACGTCACCTTTCTTTTCACCGTTCTGGTTGTATAGTGCGATTTTAGCCATTGTAGTTAGGATACTTTCGTTATTGTTATTACGGATTTGTTACCTCCGGGTATAGCGCCTTTGATTCCCAGCAGGTTGTTTTTTACATCTATATACATCACGCGCGCGCTGTTCAGCGTGGTGGTTTGTCCACCCATTCTTCCGGGAAGTTTTTTCCCTCTGTGAATGCGTGCCGGTGAAGCGCAGGCGCCCACCGATCCGGGTTGTCTCTTGTGATGTGATCCGTGGGACATGGGACCTCTGCTCATTTTGTGTCTTTTGATGACACCCTGGAATCCCTTACCCTTGGCTTTGCCTGAAACACTTACCGTATCTCCTTCGCTGAATATTTCAAGACTTACCTTGTCTCCCTTTTTAACTTCGGCTTTTTCATCCACCCGGAATTCTTTCAGGTAGTGAAATTTCTTGGTCTTCCTGGGTTTTTTCAATACGGAAAGTCCCAGGACTATCGCCGGATATCCATCTTTTTCAACCGTCTTTACCTGCGTTATTTCATTTGGTTCGCAGTGTAGAACGGTGATTGGGATCACGCGGCCATCGTCTTGAATGACTCTCGTCATGCCTAGTTTTTTACCGATAATACCGGTCATAGTGTTTAGAGGTTATATCCCTGCTCCCAGTGGAGGGGATCGGAATTGAAGATCTTTGACCCTTTTTAGAGGGAGAATTGCTTCTCCGCCCTCAATTCCATGATAACTTATTGTTCGCGCCTCCTTTCGGAGGTGTTACGGCCCGGCTTCTTTGCTAGGCCGCCGCGGTTTTTGCCACCTGCTGAGCGAGCATCTTGATTTCAATGTCCACTCCGGCGGGCAGGCTGAGATTGGTTAGCGAGTCTACCGTTTTGGCGGTTGATTCGGTAATGTCTATAAGTCTTACATGCGTTCTTATTTCATACTGATCACGGGAAGGTTTGTGTACAAATGTTGATCTGTTAACCGTGAATTTCTCTATGCGACTGGGAAGGGGGATCGGGCCGGCCACAATGGCACCGGTTCTTTCCGCCGTATCAATAATCAGTCTGGCCGAGTCATCCACAACCTTGTGATCATATGCCTGAATCTTGATTCTGATTTTCTGCTTTGCTGACATTTCTTGATTATAATAAGTTTACTGTCTGTTACTCCAAAATCTTTGTTACCACTCCCGCACCCACCGTGCGACCACCTTCGCGGATGGCGATTCTTGTTCCCTGATCAAGAGCGATAGGGGAACCCAGTGTAACAGTCATTACAATGTTGTCTCCGGGCATAACCATTTCAACACCGGCAGGGAGCTCGATTCCTCCGGTAACGTCGGTGGTTCGGATATAGAACTGAGGTTTGTAACCTTTAAAGAAAGGAGTGTGTCGACCACCTTCCTCTTTGGTCAATACGTACACTTCACATTCAAATTTGGTATGAGGCTTGATTGATCCCGGTTTGCACACAACCTGTCCGCGGATAATGTCTTCTCTTTCAATACCGCGGAGAAGCAGACCGACGTTGTCTCCGGCCTGACCCTGATCCAATAATTTCTTAAACATTTCAACACCCGTAACAATAACTTTTCTTGTCGGCATGATACCAACGATTTCAACTTCTTCGTTAATTTTTACAATACCTCTGTCAATACGTCCGGTGGCAACCGTGCCTCTTCCTTTAATGGAGAACACATCTTCAACCGGCATCAGGAAAGGTTTGTCCAATTCGCGAGTCGGTTCGGGAATAAAGCTGTCCAGAGCGTCCAAAAGCTCCTGGATGCATTTTGTGGCTTCCGGATCCGTGGGGTTTTCCAGGGCTTTCAACGCGGAACCTTTAATAATGGGAGTGTCGTCTCCGGGGAATTCGTATTTCTTAAGAAGTTCGCGGATTTCCATTTCGGAAAGTTCGGCGATTTCTGGGTCGGCCATGTCCATCTTGTTCATGAAAACCACAATGTGGGGAACGTTAACCTGTTTGGCCAACAAAATGTGTTCGCGGGTCTGGGGCATCGGGCCGTCTGCGGCGGATACCACAAGAATCGCTCCGTCCATTTGGGCGGCACCCGTAATCATGTTCTTTACATAGTCGGCATGCCCGGGACAGTCAACGTGCGCGTAGTGTCGTTTTTCGGTTTCGTATTCCTGGTGAGATGTGGCGATGGTAATACCTCTTGCCTTTTCTTCGGGAGCGTTATCGATTTCATCAAATTTTTTCGCGGTGCCCATTCCTTTGCTCGCGCAATATTGTGTGATTGCCGCTGTTAATGTTGTTTTGCCATGGTCCACGTGTCCGATTGTACCCACGTTGACGTGTGGTTTCGTTCTTTGAAATACGTCTGCCATAATTACTAAAGGTTAAAGATTTGTTTAATGGTTATTAGGAGAAATGCTAAGTGATACTATAGTATTTTTTTTTTAAGCACAAGTGATTTTTTATTCATTTTTTACGAAGATTTGCCACGTTCCGCCATCACTTTTTCGGCGACGTTGTTCGGTACTTTTTCGTAGCGGTCAAATTCCATGGAATAATTGGCGCGCCCTTGTGTCATAGACCTTAAGTCTGTGGCGTAGCCGAACATTTCGGCCAGAGGAACATAGGCGTGAATAACTTTGGCCATACCGCGGTTTGCGGTTTCGTAAATCTGGCCGCGTTTGGAATTGAGGTTGCCCATGACGTCACCGAAGTATTCCTCGGGGGAAGTCACTTCCACTTTCATGATAGGTTCAAGTAGTACGGGGCTTGCCGCACGAGCGCCTTTTTGGAAAGCCATTGATCCCGCGACTTTAAACGCAAGCTCGGACGAGTCAACGTCATGATATGATCCGTCGTATAATTCCACCGACAGATCAACCATGGGGTAGCCGGCCACGATTCCGCGGGTCATTGCTTCCTGAATACCTTTGTCAACGGCGGGAATATATTCGCGGGGAATTTTTCCACCGACAACTTTATCAATAAACTGGTAGCCTTTGCCCGGTTCGTTTGGTATGAGTCTGATAAGTACGTGTCCGTATTGTCCGCGGCCTCCGGATTGTTTTGCGTATTTTTCCTCGGCTTTGACTTCATTCTGGATGGTTTCTCTGTATGCCACCTGCGGTCGGCCGATATTGGCCTCCACTTTGAATTCACGTCTCATGCGGTCAACAATGATATCAAGATGAAGTTCTCCCATTCCGGAAATAAGGGTTTGGCTGGTTTCCTGATCGGTCTGAACGCGGAAAGTGGGATCTTCCTCCGCAAGTTTCTGGAGAGCGAGTCCCATTTTCTCCTGGTCGGCTTTGGTTTTGGGCTCTATGGCAATCTGGATAACCGGTTCAGGGAAGGTGATTGATTCAAGAATGATGGGGTGTTTTTCGTCGCAGAGCGTTTGTCCGGTGCGGGCCTCTTTAAGACCTACAACCGCCGCGATGCCTCCGGCTATTAATGATTTGATTTCTTTTCTGTCGTTGGCATGCATCTGCAAAAGGCGGCTGATGCGTTCTTTGTTGCCGGTGGAAGTGTTAAGAACGTAACTTCCGGAATCCAGTTTTCCCGAATAAACACGGAAAAACGCCAGTTTACCCACAAACGGATCGGTCATGATTTTAAATATAAGAGCGGAGAAAGGGGCGTTTTCGTCGGCAGGCCTTTCTTCTTCCTGGTCGTTGTCGGGGTTGATTCCTTTGATAGCCGGTACGTCCAGAGGGGAGGGAAGATAGTCGTTTACGGCATCAAGCATTTTTTGCACGCCCTTGTTGGCAAGCGAGCTTCCGCAAAAAACGGGATATAGTTCAACCTTGATGACCGCTTTCCTTAGACCGGCTTTAAGTTCCTCCACGGAAATTTCTTCTCCGTTCAGGTATTTTTCCAGCAGGTTGTCGTTGTGTTCGGAAATTTTTTCCACCAGTTTTGCTCTGTATTCCTCCGTTTGAGCCTTAAGATCTTCCGGAATGGGTATTTCAACAATGTTTTCACCGTGTACCCCTTCAAAGGTGAAGGCTTTTTGTTCCATCAGATCCACAACTCCTTTGAATTCGTTTTCAAGGCCGATTGGTAACTGGTATGCGACGGCGTCGGGGGAAAGTCTGTCATGAATGGATTTGAGACTCATAAAAAAGTCGGCACCGATTTTGTCCATCTTATTAATAAAGGCCATTCTGGGAACGCTGTATTTGTCGGCCTGTCTCCATACCGTTTCTGACTGCGGTTCCACGCCCTGTGATCCGTCAAAAACCACCACGCCTCCGTCAAGAACCCTCAATGATCGTTCCACTTCGGCGGTAAAGTCCACGTGTCCGGGAGTATCAATAATATTATAGGTACAATCTTTCCAGGTGCAGGTTGTGGCGGCGGAAGTAATTGTGATTCCGCGTTCGCGCTCCTGTTCCATCCAGTCCATGGTTGCGGCTCCCTCGTGTACCTCTCCGATTTTATAGTTGATTCCCGTATAAAAAAGAACGCGTTCGGTGGTTGTGGTTTTTCCCGCGTCTATATGCGCGATGATTCCGAAGTTCCGTAATTTTCTTAGGTCGTCTGACATTGGATTGAGGGTGAAACTAATAAATAATGCCTTAATAAAGCCCTCGGCACGCATGAGTTAATCAGCGCTTGAGGGCTTTGGTATTATATTTGCTCAACATTGAAAGTCAAGGGAGATTAAATTTTGGGAAATCCCACTTTATATTTTACCTTAAAGTATTCGTCTTCAATTTCTCCGACAAGTTCTTCTATGATGTCCTCAAGTGTGATTATACCCACGTGCCGGTCGCGGTTGTCTTCTATGACGGCAATATGGATGTGATTCTTCTGCATTTCGGAAAAAGCGTTGGTGATATGCGTGGCAACGTTAAAGATTATGGGTTTTCTCATCAGTTTTATTATGGATCCGCGTTCTTTGTCATGTAAATCTTTGGAGTAGATTACTCCGATGATCCGATTTTGCTTATTGATTATGGGGATGCGTGTAAATCCGCTGTGAACAACAATGGCTTTGGCTTTCAGAAAAGTGGTGTCTTCCGGGATGGTGAGTACGCTTTTTAGCGGTACCATTATATCCCGGGTTTTTTTCTCTCCGAATTGGAATACTTTATGAATGATATCTTTTTCTATCACTTTCAATATTCCTTCGCTGTGTCCGAGTGAAGCCATTTCCGCGATGCTTTCTTCCGATACCAGAATTTCTTTACGTCTATGTTTGATTCCCTGAAATCTCAGGACGGTGCGGGTCAGTACAATGAACAGTGTAATTATCGGGCTGATTATTTTTATAAAGTAGTAAAGGATTTTTGATCTTTTTATAGCGATGTTTTCGCTGTCTTTGATGGCGCGGGACTTGGGCGTGATTTCGCCGAACATGATTATCAGAAAAGTGATTGTTCCCATTGCTATGGAAACGCCGATGGTATTAAACAGAGCATCCGCCTGAATTGCCACAACCGCGGACAGGGTAATATTTACCAGATTGTTTCCTATCAGAATGGCGATAATTGTCCGGTTCATTTTTTTGCGCAGTTTCAAAATAAACTTGATGTTTTTAACATCACGTTTTTTCATGTTCGCGATCTGGACGAGATTCAGGTGGGTTAAAGCGGTTTCGGCTCCCGAAAACCAGCCCGATATAAATATCAGGGATGAAATAAAGGTGATTGTAAGAACTATTTGGGCCGGGTTATCCATTTATTTTCTTTTGTTCTTTTATGCTAATCCGAATTCTTTGATAAATTTGCTGCGGTGTTTCTTCCATGTTGTTTTGAACAGGTACATTCTTAAAACGTCAACGTATTCACCGTTTACATAATATTGTTTTTTGAGTAGAGCTTCTTTTTTGAAACCCGCATAGTCATATATTTTTCTTCCGGCAAGATTTTCAGGATCCACCAGCAAATATACTTTAAAAATGTTAAGAATATCAAATGCATATTTGATCCCCAGGATAAATCCTTCTTTGCCGAATCCTTTTCCTTGTTGTTTTTCGTCAATGATTATGTCTATTTCGCAGTTGCGGTTGATTTCATCTATTTCCACCAATTCAAGAACTCCGATACTTTCATGGTTCGTGTTTTCAAGAACAAATCGTCTTTCACTCAAGTTGTGAATGTGTTTTTCAAAAAGGTCATCCAGTTCTCGCAGGGTTTCATAAGGTTCTTCAAAGAAGTAGCTCATGCTACGGCTGTCGTTATACAGTTTATGTAAAAAGGGAAGGTCGGTGTTTTCCAGCGCTCTTAAGCTTAGATTCTTGCTTTTGATCATGGATGGGTTTGTGGTTTTTATAAATACGAATAGTATTATGTACCGTAACCCTTACTGAGTCAAGTGTAGAAGTTCGAGAGGGTTTTTGTAATGGGGTATTGACGTACGTTATTAATAATGTATGATTTGCTCCATTTTTAAATAATTTATGACCACTCCAAAAAATTTGCAGGATGTTCCTTTGAGTAGGGTTAAATTACCTCAGGATGATTTGTTTTATGAAGTGCCCGATATTAAGGGTGTGAAAGGGCGTTTTAATTCCATATCCGGTGAGTATCTTGAAAAACGGCTGGATTATTTGATTTCACGCCTTCAACAAAGGGTGATGATGACGACGGCGAAGCATCTTTCCACTTACAGAAAGCCGGCTCTTAGAAAAGTTGAGGAAATCAGAGGCAAAATTTTTGATGCGATTGCCGGGCTGAATCAGGGTGAAATAAAGAATCAAGAAAGTCTGGGTGAATTTTGCGGGGTTGTGGACTCCGCGGTTGATGCTTATAAAAGTGAACATGAAGGTACGGTTCACGGCAGTCAGCGTATTTTGCAGATGTTTGTTGAGGAGGAGCGCAAAGTGATAAAGGCATTGGTGAAACTGGAGGCTGCCAAGAAGCCGAAAAGCGAAGAACATAAAGAAGCCGAAAATTTGCTGGCGGATATCGGGGAATTGTTGCTCCTGAAGGATGGATTGTCGGCTGATTTGACCAAAGCTAATAAAGGGGAAAGCGATTTTAGTGAATCTATTAAATATATTCTGGCAAATTTTGAGGCAATACTTTATTTATTGGAAAAATTTTCTTCACCCGATGAAATAAACAAATTGCCCGGGGGAGTGCAAGTGGCGGTGATTGATGAGATTGAAAAGCTGTTATCACAACTGACGCGGTTTAAGGAGCATGTTTTTGCGGCAAGAAAGATGAAAAAGGATTTTGAAACATATGACAAAACAATTGACAGGTTGAGAGCGGGAATAGGGTATTTTAGCGGGTTGGTGCATTATAGAGGCAGAGTAGACTTAAGTGATGTTGAGAGAGAATTAACGGGGATGAAGGATGATCTGGAAGAAGTCGATCTTATTATTAAAGATACGGGCCGCAGGGCGGAAGATATTCTTGTGAAAGCGGATGTGGTTTTTCAGATAAATGCTCTTAGAAACGCGATTAAGAAATCGTTGGATATTTTTCCCGAAGATGATTCTCATTTATTGGATCTTTTTGAAAACGGAGGAAGTGTTCCGGCGGAGGTTGGTGCGAGGGGTCGGGCTGTGGAGCCGAAGGTTGACGTTGCTCAAGGTTCCGTACGTAATTTTATAGATCAGTCCGAAACCGGAGTTATTGTTGAATTTGATAATCGCGAACCGGGTGAGGATGAGGGTGAGGTTGATGATGATAAGGAAAAGGATGAGGAGGATGACAAGGTTGAGGTGGCAGGAAGCGCCAGAAAGCTTTTCCGATGGAATAATGTGGAGTCCGATTATGCGGCCGCCGAAGTGAGAAGGCGTTTGTGTACCAATTCTTTATTAAGTGATTTGGCGGACAACGGTCGATGGCTGGATTTTAGGCTGGTATTGGAGTTGATGACACTGCGGGATTTTCAAAAACTTGGTTTGTCGAGCAGTTGTATTGGATCCGCAAAGGCCTTGTTTCAGTCCAAAGAGGAGTTGATTGAAAGGTGTTTTCCGGAAATGTCCGGTTTGGAAGCCGTGTACCCATCAACTCAAATGACCGGAAAAAGTGCGCCCAGGTTTAGATGGAGTTCTGATAATAAAACCGCGGAAGAGATTCAAAAGGAAATAAAAACAAGGATGTTCGGCGGATGGCCTCTTTTAAAGGAATTGTATGAAGCTCAAAGATGGCAGGAGTTAAAATACTTGTTTGATAAATTTACAGTTTCCACGGTAGCTGTTTTTAGAATCAGAACAAAGTGTATAGGTTCGGAAAAAGCACCATATGCGACTTTACCAAGTATGCTGAAAGATGTCTTCCCCGAAGTATACTAGATTTAGTTGTTAAGTGCGGCGGTGTTTGATCATGCGTGGGCGGCCAAGGCCTGCTCCAAAACCGGTTGGGACTGTACGCCGACCATTTTGTGCACCGGTGCGCCGTTGCGGAAAATCATTAACGTGGGGATGCTCATTACGCCGTATTTGTAGGCGGTCATTCCCGATTCTTCGGTGTCCAGTTTGCCAATGCGGGCGCTTTCACCGATTGAATCCGAGAGTTTGTCGATTATGGGGGCCTGCATCATGCAGGGGCCGCACCATCCGGCAAAGAAATCCACAAGAACGGGTTTTTCTTTTGAGGCTTCTATAACTTCGGTCTGAAAGTTGGTATCCGTGAAGTGTTTGGTCATGATATGGGTATTAAATGTTAAATATTATTTGTTTCAATTGATACAAGTGACCTCTTTAAAGAACTTTTTGCAGAGATCCTCTTTGGACTGTTTGTCCTTGCATTTGCCGATACAGGACATGAATTGGGTTTCCATGTATTTGTTCATGAGTGAGTTGAATGCGGATTTGGCGGCTTTCATCTGGATGATCACTTCAAAGCAGTCGCGGTCGTTTTCCATCATTTCCTTTAGCCCGTTCATCTGGCCGATGATGTTGTTGATGAGTTGTTGGTCGGTTTTCATATGTTTTTTTAAGCATGATTCAAGTCTAGCATACACCCCTAGGGGGTGTCAATAGGGCTATTCATTATGAAAGTGGATTTGCATATTTTTAAAATCATTTTGTAACGATATATTTGTGTTTGCGTTGTAACTTGAGCATTATGTTGATGTTGTGTATATGAAATTCAACTCCAGACGCACAATCAGGCTTTATTTTGATCAGATACTGCTCTATAAATGGTGGTCGCTATTGATTTTGGCGGCGCTGTTGATGTCGGTTTTCGCCAGTATGGCGTGGCCGATTGTGGTACGCGAGTTTTTCAGCATTCTTTCGCAGGGGTGGAATAAAGAGGTTGCCGTTGCGGCTTTGATCGGGATGCTTTTGTGGCTGATGCTTGTGGAGGCTGTGGAATGGACTGGTTGGAGGGCTGTCGGTTTTACGATGGCTCATATTCAGCCGCGAATGATGGCCAATCTTGCCAACAAGTGTTTCAATTATCTGCATGGTCATTCGCATGCTTTTTTCAGTGATAATTTTTCGGGGGCGCTGGTGAAGAGGGTTAACCGCTTTGTGCGCAGTTTTGAAACGATGCACGACCGGCTGATTTTTGACATGATTCCGCTGACGGTTAGACTTTTGATTATTATCGCGGTGCTTGCTTATCTGAATTTGTTGTTCGGTCTGGTGATGATTGTCTGGACTGTGCTTTTTTTACTGATCACATGGAAACTTTCCATGGTGAAGCTGAAGTATGACCTGGCACGGTCAAAAGCGGATACCAGGGTGACGGCGGTGCTTGCCGATACTATTACCAACAGCGACAACGTTAAACTGTTTGCCGCCAATGAATTTGAGGGGCACAGGTTTAAAGAGGTTACCGATTTCTGGGCGGAGGCGATTTCTCGGTCTTTCAGGCTGCACTCTTTGTTTGACGGGTTTCAGGCTTTGCTGATGATTGTTCTTGAATTCGTGGTTTTGTATCTGGCAATAAAGTTATGGGAGGTTGATAAGCTGGTACTGGCGGATTTCTTTTTGATTCAGGCTTATATGTTTGAGACTTTTCATCAATTATGGAATTTCGGCCGCAATATCCGTGATATGTACGAACGGCTTGCGGAGGCCGAAGAAATGACTCAAATCCTGCATACTCCCCATAAAGTGAGGGACAGAAAAGGGGCCGGGGATTTGATGATACCCAATGGGAATGTTGATTTTAAGAAAGTTACTTTTTCATACGCGAAAAGCGGGGAGTCGGTAATGAAAAATTTGTCCCTGCGCGTGCGTGCGGGCGAAAAGGTTGCTTTGATCGGGCCTTCGGGTGGAGGCAAAACAACGCTTATGAAACTGCTATTGCGCCAGTATGATTTGAAGGGAGGGAAGATTGAAATTGACGGCCGGGATATTTCAAAATTCATGCTTAAAAGTTTGCATGAAAATATCGCGCTGGTGCCGCAGGATCCGATTTTGTTTCACAGGTCTTTATTGGAAAATATCCGTTACGGCAGGAGAGAGGCGACTATGGAGGAAGTTGTCGCGGCCGCCAAAATGGCTCATTGTGATGAGTTTATTTCGCAGTTGTCCAAGGGATATAATACTTTTGTTGGTGAACGGGGAATCAAGCTTTCGGGCGGACAGAGGCAAAGGGTGGCGATCGCCCGTGCCATTTTAAGTAATGCGAAGATTCTGATTCTGGATGAAGCGACGAGCAGTCTGGACAGCGAATCGGAAATGCTGATTCAAAAGGCACTGGAAAATTTAATGAAACAGAAGACGACTTTTATTGTTGCGCACCGGCTTTCAACCATTATGAAAGCCGACCGGATTTTTGTGCTTCAGGGCGGGCAAATTGTGGAGTCGGGATCGCACGCGGATTTGGTTAACAAGAAGGGAAGCCTGTACGGCAAACTTTGGGATCTGCAGGTTGGGGGATACCGGTTGGGTGAAGCATCCTGACGAACAGTATTGAAATCCGTTTTAACTCCAGTAGCTGTCGAAAATCTGAATGGCGGACAGCATGTTGCGGACGTGGTGGACAATCGGCAGGTGGGAGGGGAGTGTGGCCATTCTTTGGGCCATGAAGTTTGGCATCAGATAAAAAGCCACAATTTTGATGCGGGTGTCGGTGGAAAAGCCGTCGAATATAAGTCTTTCGCAGGCGGGAAGGTTTTTCCGGAAGTTTTCCAGAGTATCTTCGTTTACCTCACCGATTTTTTCCAGGAAAAAATGATACGCCTCCATGGCCGCGGTGTCGGTGGGGTTTGTTTGAGTGGTGTCTTCCGTTTCCTGAATTTCCGGCGGTGATATTGATTCTTTCATCATGCCGCTTGCGCTTCTATCATGGCTTTGATTCTCATCACTCCGACGATGGTGGAACGTTCGCTTTCGGCCAGTTTCATCTGAATGAATTTGACGGTTTCTTTTAGTTCGGGAATCAGTTTGTATTCAAGCGCGTTTACGCGGCGTCTGGTGGTTTCCAGTTCGGCGGCGAGTCTTTCAGCCTGTTTTTCTATTTCGGCCAGTTTGATTAAGAGCGGGAATACGTCCTGGAAGGCGGCCAGCGCGATATCCAATTCTCCGGAGGTCTGCACGTAGCCATAGTTAAGAATGTCTCCTTCCTGTTTGATTTTGAAGTAGGGGATGTAAACGCTCATGACGTTTCTGGTTTTGACTTCCAGTTCCACTTTGGCGGATGGATAGAGCAGGGCGGCTTCCAACATTTCGGGCTGCATCATGGATGACGCCTGCATAAAGTTTTTGAAAGCCCCTCCCAGTCTGGATTCTATTTCTTTGCGGGTGGTCTTGGCTTCGCGGATGATATCCATGAAGGTCTTCATCAATCCGTCCTGTTTGTCTTTGAGCAGTTTGTGTCCGCGGACGGCGCTTTTTACCCTCTTTTTGAGGTTGAGGAGCTCCATGCGGGTCGGTTTGACGTTTAGTCGTGCCATGAGATTTGAATTAGTTGTTTGTTCTTTGAATTAATTTGTTTGCAGGCCCGCTTGTCCGCCCCTGCGAGGCGGCCCGCGCTAAGCACTCGCCCTCGCTCTCTCGCTTCGCTCGATCCGTGCCCGCTCGGGCTCGTGGTTGCCTGCAACCAAACCAATTCAAAGAACTGGAATATCTATTTTTTTGGTAAGTATTTATCGATGAATACGTCTTTAACACGTTTCAGCTCGGTGCGGGGGAGTACTGTCAGAAGGTCCCATCCCAGGTTGAGTGTCTCTTCAATGGTTCGGTCTTCGCTTTCGGATTGGGTGATAAATCTGCTTTCAAAGTCGTTGGCGAATTTCAGATATTTAAGGTCAATGTCGGAAAGGGCGGATTCTCCAAGAATGATTGCCAAATCGCGGACTTCCAGACCTCTGGCGAAAGACGCATACAATTGTGCAAACAAACCTTCGTGGTCTTCACGGGTTACTTTTCGGGCTGTCGGAGAAAGACGCGACAATGAGGGCAGTACGTTTACCGGCGGGTAAAGACCCTGTTGGTGTAAATCACGACCAAGTACGATCTGGCCTTCGGTAATGTATCCGGTAAGGTCGGGGATCGGGTGGGTGATGTCGTCTTCCGGCATGGTCAGAATCGGTATCTGCGTGATTGAACCTTTCTTTCCTTTGATACGGCCGGCTCTTTCGTAAATGGTGGCAAGGTCGGTGTAAAGATAACCGGGATAGCCGCGGCGTCCGGGAACCTCTTTGCGGGCGGCCGATACTTCACGCAGGGCTTCGCAGTAGTTGGTAAGGTCGGTTAAAATAACAAGTACGTGCATACCTTTTTCAAAGGCCAGATATTCGGCTGTGGTCAGAGCCAGACGAGGGGTGGCTATACGTTCAACCACCGGGTCAGCCGCCGTGTTTATAAACAGAATTGATCGGTTGATGGCTCCCGTCTTTTTAAACTCGTTGATAAAGTATTCGGCTTCTTCAAAGGTCACACCCATGGCTCCGAATACAACGGAAAATTCCGCACCGGCGTCGCCGCCCACTTTTGCCTGACGGGCGATTTGCGCGGCCACCTGCGAGTGAGGCAGACCGGCTCCGGAGAACACCGGAAGTTTTTGTCCGCGCACCAGCGTGTTCAGGGCGTCGATTGTGGAAATACCGGTCTGGATAAAGTCATTCGGGAAGTCTCTGGAATAGGGGTTGATGGGGGCGCCGTTAATGTTCAGTCTTTTTTCGGGAATGATTTCCGGACCGTCGTCAATCGGTTTGCCGGAGCCATTAAATACGCGACCGAGCATGTCCTCGGATACACCGATTTCAAGCGGTTTGCCCAAAAACTTGGCCTTGGTGCCGGCGGTGGTGATACCCTGAGGAGATTCAAACATCTGCACGAGAGCTTTGTCTTCGTTAACTTCCAGCACGCGGCCCATTTTCTTAAGGCCTTCGGGAGTTGTCATTTCAACCAGCTCTTCGTATTTAACGCCTTCAACTCCTTCCACGAGAATCAGCGGACCGGCAATCTCGGTTAGTGTCTTATATTCTTTTTGCATAGTAAAGATCGATTAAGTTTTTAAATTATTTATGAGGCCGCTACCACCGCCTCTTCATTTTCGGCGGTTTCCGACTGGTCTTTTCCGGTTTTTTCACCGAGCTTGCTTATTTCGGCGATAACTTTTTTCTCCAGGTGTTCGTATTTGACCATTTCATCGGCTGAGTATTCTTTACATTTTACAACTTCCTGCAGTACGGGCAGTTTCAAAAATTCATTAAAGTCAAAACCTTCCTTGTCCACGTATTTTACAGCTTCGTTGTATACGGCAAGAATATTTCTAAGCATCCAGTATTGTTTTTTGGGGGGAGTGTATGCGTCCACGTAGTCAAAGGCGTTTTGGAACAAAAAGTCTTCGCGGATGGATTTGGTCGTTTCAAGAATCAATCTTTCTCTGGGTGAAAGCGCGTCGGTACCAACCAGTCTAACGATTTCCTCCAGTTTGGCTTCCTGTTGGAGGAGGGAAGTGGCTTGTGTTCTGATTGTGCCGTAGTCCTCGGCCACGTGTTCTTTCCAGTATGCGGCGATGTTGTCCAGATAAAGTGAGTAACTTGTAAGCCAGTTGATGGCCGGGAAGTGTCTCTTGTATGCCAGTTTGGCGTCGAGTCCCCAGAATACTTTGGTAACGCGGAGCGTGTTTTGGGTTACGGGTTCGGAAAGATCTCCACCGGGAGGCGATACCGCTCCGATAACCGTTACTGATCCTTTTCTTTCATCTTTGCCAAGTGTTGTTACATAACCGGCTCTTTCATAAAATCCGGCTGTTCTGGAACCCAGGTAAGCGGGATAACCTTCTTCACCCGGCATTTCCTCCAGACGTCCGGACATTTCACGCATGGCTTCGGCCCAGCGGGATGTGGAGTCGGCCATCAGGGCCACGTTGTATCCCATGTCTCTGTAATATTCGGCGATGGTGATTCCCGTGTAAACGGAAGCTTCGCGGGCGGCCACCGGCATGTTGGATGTGTTCGCGATCATGATTGTTCGTTTCATCAAAGGTTCTCCGGTGTTCGGATCCTCCAGGTGGGGGAATTCCAGAAGTACATCGGTCATTTCGTTTCCGCGTTCTCCGCATCCAATGTAAACCACCACTTCGGCGTTACTGAATTTGGCGAGCGATTGCTGTGTTACGGTTTTGCCCGCGCCGAAAGGTCCCGGAATACAGGCGGCTCCACCTCTTACCACCGGGAACAGCGTGTCAATTGTTCTGGATCCGGTAATCATCGGTTCTTTTGGTACAAGTTTTTTGCTGAATGGCCTGGGGATTCTGATGGACCATTTCTGAAGCATGGTGACTTTGTGTGATTTTCCCTCTTCGTCTTTAATTACGGCGATGGTTTCTGTGATGTTGAATGATCCCGTTTCCAGTGATTCAATGGTACCTTTGGCGATGCTTGGGGGTACCATTATTTTGTGGTTGATAAGAGTGGTTTCCTGAACCTCTCCAAGAATGTCACCTGCAATAACGCTGTCACCTTTGGAGGCGATCGGTTTGAAGTCCCACTTTCTTTCATGATCAAGCTTTGGAACATCTATTCCTCTTGTAATGTAAGCGCCGGCCTCTTTTTCGATAAGAGCGAGAGGGCGCTGGATTCCGTCGTAAATGGATTCCAAAAGTCCCGGTCCGAGTTCCACCGACATGGTTTCACCCGTAAGATAAACGGGTTCTCCCGGCCCGATTCCGGTGGTGTCTTCGTACACCTGAATGGAGGCGCGGTCGTTTTTAAGCTCGATGATTTCACCCATCAGCTTTTCTTCGGAGACGCGCACAACCTCAAACATCTTGGCGTTTTTTACACCTTCGGCAATGACGAGCGGTCCCGATACTTTTACTATTGTTCCTTTTTCCATGGTTATTATAGTTACGTTGTTATAGTTGTTGTTATTGTTTCGCGCCTATTCCTTGAAGATGTCGCTTCCAACGGCCTGTTCAACCATCTTGCCGATTCTCTTGATTCCGTATCCCGTTGTGCCTTTTGTGCCGGGAACCGGGATGATGGCGGGTAAAGCCTCGCGGCTGAGTTTTTTATAATCTTCTTTGGAAATTCCCATGGCCAGATCCTCTGTGATAAAAATGATAGCGTAGGCGGAATGCCTGTCCGGGCCTTCTTCGTTTCCGGTCGTGGAAGTTTTTAGTTTGTATAATGTCTGCACGGCCTCCTCCGTGGAATTGGCATCATGGGTTTCCAGTCCCAGAGCTTTGAATCCCAGGATGGCGTCTTTGTTGCCCACGATTGCGATTTTGTATTTTTCCGCCATGTTATTCAGTCTTTATTATGAATAAAGTTTTCTTAGTCTGGCTCTGATTTCTTCGGGTTCTATGTTGTTCAGTTTGTTGATTAGAATCATGCGCATGACCAGAGCATTGTTTCTTTTGGCCAGGAAGTATGCGATCAGCGGTTCGGGGCCGAAAGGGGTTAGTTTTGCCTCTCTGATGAATGCGGTAAGGTGGTCCTCCACCAGTTTTTCCAAAAATATGAGTGTTTTTTCCGCATCAAAGTGTTTGTATCCTTCGGCGATGATTTTGGAATAAGGCGTGGATTTCATCAGGTCGGGAAAATCTGCGAGATCGTGCTTATATGCATCCTTGAATTTCGCGAAAGGGATTGTTCCGTTCCACAAAAAGGCAAGATCATAAAGCTCAAGGTCTTTGCCCTGCGCTTTCATGCGGAAGAACAGTTTGATGTTGCTCATGTCTATCAGTTTCTGCACGTATTTGATCAGGAACTCGTTTTTGCTGTCGTGCGCGATGTTGTAAATCATCTTCATCATCTTCTGGTCGAAATACAAATCTATGACCAGAGGATTTCTCTTTTCCTTTTCAAATAAAACGTAGATTTTTTTAATCTTATTCTTGATGTATTTTTCCGATTGCTCGCGGACGTGAAAAGGCGCGTCGGTATCAAGATAAATAAATGATTTGAGCGATTCAATAGGTATCGCCCCCATGGGATTTAACAGCGGTTCAATCTGATCATAAGATTTTCCCCCGAGTTTGCCTTTAACCATAACTTTGATGTTATGGAAATCGTGCCAGTACCAGAGGATGCGAAGCACTCTTCTGTTGGGGGTGATTTTATCCAGATTTTCCTTGATGTCCATCAGTCCTTCATCCAGAACTTTCTGGAAGTTGGCGGGGTTTTCTATGCCCGCTTTGTTGTCCGCGTAATCCGATTCGTTCAGGATCCTGAAAGCGTCCGGAGCGTTCATGGCAAGTACCATGCGTTCAACTTCGTTTTCGCTCAGCAGAAAAGTTTCCAGGACGCGGATTACTCCGACGGCGTAGGCGAAATCATATTTGTTGGCTATTTTGCTCATGCAAATAACAATTTATTGAGTTCTATCTCCAGAGGTTGTCTCAACTGTCCGGCGATTACGGTTTCAAAGGAATTATCAATTTCTATTTTTTCCGATTTTAGAATGAATCCGCCTTTGATATTTGCCGCTTCGTCGGCAAGTTGGTATTTCTTGCCGGATTTGCCGATAGCTTTTTTTGTAGCTTCCTCTTTGCCTTTTGCGGAAATTACGACTCCAGATTCCAGATCGGATCTGTTCATCATCTCAACCAAAAGGTCTTCATATCTTTCAGCCGAGGAGAGCGCTTCGATAGCCTTATGCAGAGTGTCTTCCATCAGTTCGCGTTTTGCCCTCAGAAGTGCGTTTTTTGCTTCCATCTCCGCTTCCATTTGAGCTTTTTCTTTCATCTTTGTTGATTCCGCCAGAGTGAGACGTTCGTTTTCCTCTTCCATCTGTCTGACAGTATCAAGATTTTGGCTCTGCATGGTTTTCTTTTTTGCGTCAAATTCCGCCTTTAGTTCATCGGCTTTGGCTTCGGCTTCGGACTGTATTTTTTCCAATATGTCTGATAAAGCCATGGCTTATAATTTGATAAAGAATACAAGAAGGGCGCTAACAAGAAATCCAAGTACTGCGTATGTTTCAACCATGGCGGCAAGCACCATAGCTTTACCCATCTGGCTGTCGTCTTTGGCAACCATGTTCATGCCTCCCGCAACCACTTTACCCTGGTGTATTCCGGAGAACAGACAAGCGATACCGCATGGGATGCAGGCAAAGAAAAGCTGCCAGCCCTGTGCAAGGGTGAGATCTTTTGGTTCGCCGGTAAGAATACCGGTAACAAGAAGAATAATGAATCCAACCAAAAAGCCGTAAATACCTTGTGTACCGGGCAGAGCTTCAAGAACAAGAACTTTACCAAATTTTTCGGGTTGTTCAGTAACCACTCCGGCACCCGCTTGTCCGGCGAGACCGACTCCCACTGAAGAGCCGATACCTCCAAAGATAACTGCTATTCCCGCGCCCGCGATTGCGAGTGCAAGACCTCCTACCTGTGTAAAAAATTCTGGCATGTGTGAAAAGTTAAAGGTTATTAATTAGTTGATATTTTGATTGGTCGCAGGCTGTTTAACGTAAACGTATTTGTTCTTTTTGGAGAAGGCCTGGAACTCTTTGCCGCCTCCTTCCAGAAATTTGCTAAAGAACTCAACGAACTGAAGACGTCCTGCGTGGATGAATGATCCGAGCGCATTCAGTACAAGGTTGAAGACGTGTCCACCTACAAAGATGACGATGGCAAAGAGCCATCCGATGTACGGTATTCCCATGGCAAGGTTCACAATTACGTTTACAGCCAGAGCGATGATGGCGGTTGCCAGTCCGAGAGCGAGCAGACGTGAATAAGAAAGAACATCACTCATGTAGTTAACCAGTCCGTACAGGCTTAAAATTCCGGCAAGGAGTTTTAGAATAGGATTCTTTTTGTCTCTTCCCTGAGTGAGAATAAGGATCACGGCGCCCATAATCACCCACCACTGGCCGATTGTGTCGGCGGGGGAGGGCAGGACTTTGGCGGCCGCCAGGACAAAAAATCCGATACCCGTGAGCATGAAAGCCCATGAGCCGGTGTCCATGAGGGCATCTTTTTTGTTGCCGTGCATGAATGAATGATAAAGCTTGATGTATGTGCCAAAGAGGATTTGCGCGAATCCCAGCGCAAGAGCGAGAATCAGTACGGTCAGCGGATTTGTTACGGAATTGACCAGCTGGAACAGGAACATTTTTTCGCCGGCCGCGTTGGTATACGTAAGGAATTCGGGCATTTTATCGGCCTCCAGTCCGAACCATCCTCCAAACAGCGCACCGATTACAAAAGTGGCAAGTCCGCAGTACATTAATAGTTTTACCAGTCTCTTAATTCCTTCGCCGAATTTCATGTATTTTAAAGCCAGCGCCATCACAATGAACATGATCAGACCGTAAGCGGCGTCCGTGAGACAGAGTGCGAAGTAAATAATAAAGAAAACGGAAAGGAATGGCGTCGGGTCCATTTCGTCGTGGCGGGGGAGTCCGTACATGCGGGTCAGGGTTTCAAAAGGCCAAACGACACCTTTGTTTTCAATAATAACGGGCGGATTCTCACCTTCCGCAAGAGGCAGTTCGGTGATGTTGAATTCCCCGGTATGTTCCCTTATGGCGCCTTCAAGCTTGCCCATTTTGTTCCCGGGAACCCAGGCGTTTACAATGAAACTGTATTCGGTGTTGCCCACCTTTCTTTTCGTTTCGGCTTTGTCTTTCTGCCAGTTTAGATAATCGTAGGTGATCTTCAGGTCGTCCAGATTTTTGGCCAGCTTTTTCAGTTCATTTTCTTTTTCGTGCAGGATTTTTTCGTTGTTGGAAATTTTGCCGTCAACGGTTTTCAGATAATCCTGAATCAATCCGTCGCCAGCCGGCATTTCCGTTTCCAGAAACTTGTGTTCCACCAGAAACTGCTTGAGTTCTTTTTCAATTTCGCGGCTGAATACTATCGTAACGTAAGTCAGTTTCTCGTCTGCGTGCACTTTTTCCAGGCTGATTAGGTTGTTTAAACCTGCCAATTCCTCTTTGGCCTGAGGATATGTTACGGTCTTAAAACAGCCGGTTATAATTTCCGCCCGTCTTGATCCTTTAAGATTTTGAAGTTCCACTTTCAGGTTTTTCCAGGGGGTGTATTGGATTTTTTCGTTTTTCAGGAAATTCAGTTCGTTTTTGGCTTTAGCCATTTCGTCTTCAATTTCCACGCATTGTTTTACAATATGATTAAAGTCAAAACTTGTGGCTTTTTTCGCGATTTCCTCATCGGAAAGGGAGATGGGGCCGGCCAGCAGTCCGCGTTTTTCCCCGTATGGCGCAAGCATCTTAATGGCGTATTCAATATTTGCGTAATCCAGTTCTATTTTTTGAATATCCAGAAGATCTTTTTTTGATTCTTTGTTTAAATTCGCACCAGCTTTGGTGTTTTCGGTTTCAATGTTTTCAATGTGCATTGATCCAAAATCCTGCAGAATTTCCAAAATCTTGTCTTTGTGAGAAGAAACGGCTGCGAGTTGGATTTTTTTTACGTTAATTATGGCCATTTTTATTCTTTTATATGTTCAACAAATCTGGTAATGATCAGATCCACCGCCTCACCCTGTTTTGACTGCGCATTTGAAATCAAGGAGTTTCTGCCGCCCTCCGATTCGGCTTTCTTGGTATTGATGATATGTGCCGCCTCTTGTTCGGTTATTTCAAGTTTCTGCTTTTTTCTTTCCAAAAGCATTTTCTTTTTTTCTTCAATGTCGTTCCCCATTTTTGTTTTAAGCTGGAATTCTTCTTCGGTTATTTTCTGCTGTGTTAATTCCAAGTGTTTGTTTGCTTTTTGTTCCGCTTTTAATATTTCCTCAATTTGATCGGATTGTGTGGTCATGTGGTAGCAAAATTAAGCTATTTATAGGCGAAAAATCATGATTCAATAATCATGGTCGGAGAGAGTTTAAAGACCATCTTCCAAAAAGTCAATGGTGAAAAATTTGGGAGTGTATCAGTCCAGTTGTTCCGCAATTATCGACTTTAATTCGGGGATTCCCGCAAGTTTGGCGGCGGAAACGAATTGGGGGTTAAGGCTCGCGTAGGTTTTTTTGAGTGAAGGTAGTTTTGGGGAGGCAACGAGGTCGGTTTTGTTGAAGACGAAGATGGTGGGTTTGTGCAGAACTTCTATCTGGGCGAGGATTTCGTTGACGATTTGTATTTTACGTTCAATGTCGGGGTCGCTGATGTCTATAACGTGCAGGAGCAGGTCTGATTCTATTGTTTCTTCCAGTGTGGATTGAAATGATTTTATCAGCGCGGGGGGAAGGTCGCGGATGAAGCCGATGGTGTCGGATACCAGCACTTCACGCGGGCGGGGGATGGTTGTTCCCGGCGGTAGTTTTTCCGGGTCATAGTTGGTGATCGGCAGATACATTTTACCCACGCGGGTGTCCAGTGTGGCGAAAAGTTTGTTGGCTTCATAGGCGCCTTTTTTTGTGAGCGCGTTTAACAGGCTGGATTTTCCGGCGTTGGTGTAGCCTATGATGCCGATAGTTTTCATGTTTTTGCGGTGTCGCGAGTCGCGGTGGAGTTTTCTGGCGCGGCGGCAGTCTTCCAATTGTCTTAGTATTCTGTCCTCTATTTTTCTTAAGTGGCGCTTCATGAATTCCACGTTGGTTTCGCCCACTCCTCTTGTTCCGATTCCGCCGGCCTGTTGCGAAAGCTCCATTCCCATGCCGAAAATGCGCGGCCCCATGTGTTTGATGCCGGCCAGCTGGATTTCCAGTTTTGCCTCCTTGGTGATGGCGTGCTTGGCGAATATTTTGAGGATAAGATCTATCCTGTCCCAGACTTCAAGGTCGTGTTTGCGGATTAGTTCGCTGACGTTGTAGGTCTGGCGGGGTTTGAGTTCGTTGTTGATTATGATGATGTTGGCTTTCAACTCTTTGTTTTCTTCCAGGATTTCTTCGATTTTGCCTCCGCCTATGTAGGTGGAATAGTTGGGCACCATTTTTTTCTGGATTTTTTTAACCAAAACCACGCCGCCGAAAGTTTTAATCAGGTTTTCGGCTTCTTCCATACGGTAATCCGCTTCCCTTTTTGTAACGGAAGGGGGGATTACATCAACAAGAATGGCTTTAAGAAGCAATGATAAATCTGTTAGCTGTTGATCCGTTTAAGACCGCTATTACCGGTTTAGTATTTGGCGAAGTGGGCAAAAGCCTTGTTGGCCATGGCCATCTTTGTCATATCCTCTTTCTTTTTGATGGCGGCGCCTTCGTTGTTGGCGGCGGCAAGAAGTTCGTCGGCAAGTCTTTTGTACATCGGCGAGCCCTTTTTGGAACGGGCCGCGGTGATGATCCAGCGGAATGCCAGAGCGATTTGTCTGTCCGGTTTAACCTCAACGGGAATTTGATAAACTGCGCCCCCGATTCTCTTGGCCCGTACCTCAAGGTTAGGCCTTACGTTATCAATGGCTTTGTCAAAAACCTTTTCGGGTGTGGAGTCTTTCGCGGCGATCTGTTTTAAAGTGTCGCGCATGATTTTGCGGGCGGTGTTTTTCTTTCCGTCGTTCATGACGTAATTAATAAACCTCTCCTGCAAAAGGTTGGAATTTTCCGGTATGAATGTGCATCTTTTTTGTCCCATATATCTTTAAGCTTTAGGTTTTTTGGCTCCGTAGCGGGATCTTCCCTGCTTGCGGTTTTGTACTCCCTGAGTGTCCAGTTTGCCTCTGACGATGTGATATCTCACACCCGGAAGGTCCTTAACTCTTCCCCCTCTGATTACCACAACCGAGTGTTCCTGCAGGTTGTGTCCTTCTCCCGGAATGTAGGCATTTACTTCAACATGATTGGTAAGTCTTACTCTTGCGTATTTTCTTAAAGCCGAATTGGGCTTTTTGGGTGTCATGGTTGTTACCTTCAGACACACTCCGCGTTTCTGCGGACTGGGCAATCCCACGGATCTGTTTTTTAGCGTATTGAACGCTGTCTGCAACGCGGGCGCTTTGCTCTTTTTGGTCTTGTTTTTGCGGGGTTTCCTGATTAACTGATTGATTGTTGGCATTGTTTTTGCTTAAGTCTGCTGGCTAAATTTACAGAAATACAATTAAGAATGCAAGAGAAACTTGGCTAAATGATTGAGAGTATTGAGCTGTATAAATCTTCGGTCTCCTGTGATACCTCTTCATGAGGCTTTTTGCCCTCTTTGGTCATTTGTCTGCTTAACTGATTCATGATTTCGGGGTTTCTCTTTCTATAGGTTTCGCCGGTCGGAATAAGTTTACCGATAATTACATTTTCCTTGAGACCTTCAAGTGAATCCAGTTTGTTTGTGGTGGCGGCTTCAACCAGCACTCTGATTGTTTCCTGGAAGGATGCGGCGGAAAGCCAGCTTTCGGTGCAGAGCGAGACTCTTGTAAGTCCCAAAAGAAGACGATCTCCCTTGGCCGAATGTTGTTTTTTCTTGGCCATTTCACGGTTCATTTGCTCAAATTTCATCACGTCAACAAGTTCTCCGGGCAGGAACGGCGTGTCTCCGGATTCCAGAATTCTGACTTTGGAAAGCATTTGTCTGGCGATGATTTCAA
This sequence comes from Candidatus Altimarinota bacterium, assembly GCA_041738505.1. Lineage (GTDB taxonomy): Bacteria > Patescibacteriota > Gracilibacteria > UBA1369 > UBA1369 > JBGSPQ01. The sequence goes on from JBGSPQ010000013.1 coordinate 108,795, forward strand.
TGTGTTTGTCGTTGATGGTCTGACCTTGTGATGCGTAAATACTCTGCACTTCGGTCATGATGTATTTCTGAACGCTATAAAGGTCGGTCAGTTTCATAAGTTCCCTAAGATTGAGATGGCCGGCGGTCAGGGGTTCACCTTTTCTTACAACGTCACCGTTTTTAACTTTAAGTGTTCTGCCGTGTAGCGATTTGTAGACTTTTTCCACATTGCTCTCGGTGATGATGATGACTTTTTCTTCGTCCACCGTTTGAACGGTTCCGGCTTCTTTGGTGCGGATTACGGTTTTGTTATGTTCGTTTTTGGCCAGAACATCTTTTTCTTTTACTTTGTCGCCGGCTTTGACGACAGGTTTGAATTCGGCCGTGTAGCTGAACTCAATCTCCACGGGTTCCAGTGATCTGACGGTGATTTCGGTAAGATTTCCTTTGTGGGAGATTTTTACTTTACCGTGAATTTCGGAAAGGATTGCGGGATTTTTGGGAGTTCTTGCTTCAAAGAGTTCTTCCACGCGGGTCAAACCCTGTGTGATATCTCCTTCACCGGCCACACCTCCCATGTGGAAGGTACGCATGGTGAGCTGGGTTCCGGGTTCTCCGATACTCTGCGCGGCGATGATTCCCACGGCTGTTCCGATTTCCACCGTGCGGTTGGTTCCCAAATCTTTTCCATAGCATTTAACGCAGATACCTCCTTTGGTCTGGCAGGTCATAACGGATCTTAATCTTACGCTTTCCACTTTCTTATCCTCCATTATTTGAATAATGTCCTTGTCTATTTCGGCGTCGGCATCAACCAGAATTTCTCCGGTTTTGGGATCAGCCACCGGGTCGACCAATACACGTCCGTAGATTCTGTGTTCAAACGATTCGCCAATCTGTTTGCTTTCTTCGCGCGTGACCATGTGGGCAAAGGGCGAGCCGCAGTCATATTCTTTAATAACCACGTCTTGCACCGCATCCACGAGACGTCTGGTAAGGTAACCGGCTTCGGCGGTTTTAAGAGCCGTGTCTGATTTACCTTTGCGTCCTCCGTGCGTGGCGATGAAGTATTCCAGAATGGTAAATCCTTCCTTTAGGTTGGAGATGATGGGAAGTTCAATTGTTTTACCTGCGGGATTGGCGACCAGTCCTTTGATTCCGCATAGCTGGGTTATTTGCCCCCAGTTGCCGCGGGCTCCGGAATCAATCATGTAGTGAAGATCGTTTTCCTCTTCTATGCTCTGGATCATTGTCGTGGTGATTTCGGATTTGGCTTTGGACCAGATTTTGATGGTGTGGTTGTATCTTTCATCGTCGGTGATGAGTCCTTTGTTGTAAAAATCGGCGATTTTTTTAACCGATTCGGAAGCTTCCGTAACTATTCCATCTTTGCTTTCGGGAATCACCATGTCCGCCTGGCCAATGGAAAGTCCGGATTTGGTCGCGAACATGAATCCCGTTTTTTTGAGTTTGTCGGCCAGAATGGAGGTGATTTTTTCCCCGCATTTGATAAAGCTTTCCGCGATAATGGCGGTCAACTGTTTTTTGCCGATGGTTTCATTGATAAAGCCAAGTTGTTCAGGGAGGAGACTGTTGAAAATCAATCGGCCGACGGTTGTTTCCTTAAGTTCGCCGTTTGTGCGGGCGATGACCGGGCTTTGCAAATCAACGTGTCCCAGCTGATAAGCGATCATTGCTTCGTTAACGCTGGCGTAAACACTGCCTTCTCCTTTTTTGCCTTTGGTCAACTTGGTCAGGTAGTAGCAGCCCAGCACCATGTCCTGTGTGGGGGTGATGATTGGTTCGCCGGCGGAAGGTTTGAGCAGGTTGTTGGCGGAAACCATGATTTCGTGAGCTTCCTGCTGAGCCGGTTGCGAAAGCGGTACGTGCACGGCCATCTGATCTCCATCAAAGTCGGCGTTGAAGGCAACACAAACCAGGGGATGAATCTGAATGGCTTTTCCTTCAACCAATACCGGTTGAAAGGCCTGAATTCCAAGGCGATGCAGGGTGGGCGCGCGGTTTAACAGCACGTATCTGTCACGGGTGACTTCCTCCAGAATATCCCAGACCTCTTTTTTGCCGCCCTGGATCAGCTTTTCGGCGTTTTTAATGTTGTGCGCGTATCCGTCTCTGATTAATTTTCCGATTACGAAAGGTTTAAACAGTTCCAGTGCCATGGTCTTGGGGATTCCGCACTGGTGCAGTTTCAATTTCGGTCCGATTACGATTACCGAACGTCCGGAGTAGTCAACACGTTTTCCAAGCAGGTTCTGGCGGAAGCGTCCTTGTTTACCTTTAAGCATGTCGGAAAGGGAGCGCAGTTTGCGTTTGTCTCCACTGTTGAATACGGTTTTACCCTGGCGCGCGCTGTTGTTGAGCAAAGTGTCAACGGCTTCCTGCAGCATACGTTTTTCGTTTCTGCAGATAACTTCCGGAGCTCCGATCGCCATCAATCTTTTTAGACGGTTGTTTCTGTTGATTACTCTTCTGTATAAATCGTTAAGGTCGGACGCCGCGAATCTTCCTCCGTCCAGCTGTACCATCGGCCTTAAATCGGGAGGGATTACGGGCAGTACGGTTTGAATCATCCATTCGGCTTTGATGCCGGCTTTTTTTAAACTTCCGGCAAGTTTGATTCTCTTGATGATTTTTTTCTGTTTTTGTCCGGACGCTTTTTTAAGATCTTTCTGAAGATCCTCTATGAGTTTTTCAAGATCGATTTTTTCTATAATATGTTTGATCGCCTCCGCGCCGATTCCGGCTTTAAAAATCTGGCCGAATTTTGTGGAAAGGTCGCGGTATTCCAGTTCGGAAAGGATTTTGCCGATTTTGAGCGTGTCCAGATCGCTTTTGGCGGTGCGGTGCTGTTCGTCAACCTCCTCTATTTTTCCGGCGTATTCTTTGGCGATTTTTTCATCCTTGCCTTCTTTGTCTTTTTCCTTGTATTCATCCTGAATTTTTTTTCTGATGCTTTTGTATTCCGCGGTGAGTTGTTCTTTGGCGTCGTTTTTACTCTTTTCATCAACATCGGTGATGATGTAGGCCGCAAAATAAATAACCTGCTCAATGGCTTTGATGGGAAGATCTATCAACAGGCCTATGCGGCTTGGGGTGGATCTTAAAAACCAGATATGGCTTACCGGCACCGCCAGTTTGATATGGGCCATGCGGTCGCGTCGGACGTTGGAGCGGGTGACTTCCACTCCGCATTTTTCGCAGATTACTCCCTTGTATCTGATTCTTTTATATTTTCCGCAGTAACATTCCCAGTTTTTGGTGGGACCGAAAATCCTTTCGCAGAAAAGACCGTCTCTTTCCGGCTTCTGTGTGCGGTAATTGATTGTCTCGGGTTTTTTAACTTCGCCGTGCGACCAGGACAGAATTTCTTCCGGGCTGGCGACGGAGATGGAGATGGCATCGAAGTTGTCGATGTTGTTCATTTTTTTCTCCTGTGTGTTAATTGCCATATGGTTTTAGGTGATTAGTTGTTTGATGATTGTGTTGTCGGGATGTTTTTGAAATTAGAGTCCAAGATCGGAATCTATATCCAATTTTTCCTGTTTCTTTTCTTCCTTTTCCTCTGCGGGGGCGGTCGTTTCCGTCTTGGCGACGGGAACGGGGGCCGGCTCTGGTGTTTTTGCTTCTTGGGGTTTTTCCTCTACCGGTTTGGTTTCCATCACCGGTTGCTCTTTTTTGGCGGGGGCGTGGGAGTGTTCCGTATGCGCCGGTTCGTGTTCGCCGGATTCATGATCGTTTTCGGGAATGTACTGCTCCATGTCATCCTCTCTCTTATCCAGCATGATCATATCCTGAACCACAATTTCCGTGCGGAATTTGCGGGTGCCTTCGGGCGTGTCCCAGCTTCTGGTTTTTAAATAACCTTCAACATAAACCAGTTTTCCTTTTCTTAAATATTGATGGCAGATTTCGGCCAGCTTGGCCCAGGCAACCAGGTCGTGGAATTCCGCGGAGGTCTGTTTCCTGCCGTCGCGGGTCACCCATTCGCGGTTGGTGGCCAGACCGAAAGTGACAACGTTTTGTCCGTTGGGTGTTTGTCTTAGTTCGGGGTCTCTGGTCAGATTACCGATTATTATTACTTTATTGATGCTTCTCATGTTGATAAAAGTGTTATTGATTTATATGCCGACGGGATTGCTTAATTAAAGCTCCTCCGTTTCCAGCATCTTTTCTTCGGCCATAAGCTCTTCTTCTGTGGGTTCGTCCAGTTCGGTAATCTCTTTCTCTATTACAGCCACTTCCTCCGGATCCAGTGTTTCGTCTATTTCGCTCATGCCGGCCTCTTTAAGGTCGGGTTCGGTGATTGTTGCTTCTTTTTCCAGTGTTTTTTCTATTTCGGGATCGATTTCGGTCTTTTTTTCCGGGTCCTCCGAAAGCACAGCGGCGGCCTCTTCCTCCTGACTCTGTTCTATCGTGTATTGATCCTCTTCATGCAGAAGAGGTGATCTTTCGGTGGCAAGAAGTTTGACGCTTAAACCCAGACTCTGAAGTTCTTTTACAAGTACGTTGAATGATTCGGGAGTGCGGGGTTTTCTGATCGCCTCACCTTTAACGATGGATTCGTAGGCCTTGGCTCTTCCGTAAACGTCATCGGATTTAATGGTTAGCATTTCCTGCAGGGTGTGGGCGGCGCCATAGGCTTCCAGCGCCCATACTTCCATTTCCCCAAACCTCTGTCCTCCGTGCTGGGCTTTTCCTCCGAGCGGTTGTTGGGTTACCAGAGAGTAAGGACCAACGGACCTGGCATGAATTTTATCTTCAATCAGATGGCTCAGTTTCATGATGTAGGTGATTCCAACCGTGGTTGTTCTGTCAAACGCTTCTCCGCTCAGTCCGTCGTATAGTTGGATTTTTCCGTGTTCGGGAAGTTTTGCTTCTTGTAATAATTTAGTGATTTGTTCGGTAGTTATTCCATTTAGCGCCGGTGTGGCAACAGTGATGCCCATTTCACGGGCGGCCCATCCGGCGTGTGTTTCCAGAATCTGTCCGATATTCATACGACTGGATACGCCGAGCGGATTTAATACAATGTCAACGGGTGTGCCGTCCGGAAGGAAAGGCATGTCCTCCTGGGGTACGATGATGGAAATTACACCTTTGTTTCCGTGGCGTCCCGCGACTTTGTCTCCGATGGAAATTTTTCTGGTCTGGGCCACGTTAACTTTAATTTGTTGATTTACTCCGGTGGGGAGTTCGTCTCCGTTTTTTCGTGAGAAAATCTGTACGCCCACAATTTTTCCGCCTTCTCCTCCGGGCAGACGCAGTGAGGTGTCTTTCACGTCTCTGGCCTTGTCGCCGAAGATGGCGCGAAGAAGTCTTTCTTCCGCAGTCAGTTCGGTTTCGCCCTTGGGGGTGATTTTTCCAACAAGAATGTCCCCCTCGTGCACGGTGGCGCCGATTCGGATAATGCCGTTTTCATCCAGATCTTTTAATCTGTTTTCACCTACGTTGGGGATGTCTCTGGTGATGATTTCCGGTCCCAGTTTGGTGTCTCTTACATCAACTGTGAATGTTTCAATATGAACGGAATCAAATACACCCTCTTTTACAACTCTGTCGGAAACAATTACGGCATCTTCAAAGTTGTAGCCCTGCCATGACATGTATGCCACCAGCAGGTTTTGGCCGAGAGCGAGTTCACCGTTATCGGTGGCGGCTCCGTCGGCCAGGATGTCTCCTTTGCTAAGTTTTTGTCCTTTCACCACTTTTGCGCGCTGGTGCTGACATGTTCCCTGGTTGCTTCTTTCATAAACGCGAAGCTTGTAGGTTACGCGTTTACCGTTATCGTAAAGCACAACAATCTGTTCCGCGTCCACGAAAGAGACGCTTCCTTTTTCTTCGGCGATGATCACCTGGCCCGAACTTTTCGCGGCAAGTTCCTCCATTCCCGTTCCCACAAGCGGAGCTTTGGGAGAGATGAGTGAAACGGCCTGGCGTTGCATGTTTGATCCCATGGAAGCACGGGTGTTGTCGTCGTGTTCAAGAAAGGGGATTAAAGCGGTTGTTTCGGAAATAATCTGTTTCGGCGAAACGTCTATGTGCGTGATGTCATATGTCGGAATGATTGAAGGTTCTCCGTTTACGCGGGCCGATACGCGGGTGTCTATAATCTGTCCTTTTTCATCCAGATCGGTGTTGGCCTGAGCGATTACCAGTTCTTTTTCTTCGTCGGCGTCAAAATAACGGAAGTTGTCTGTGACGTAGGCATGCACAGCGATATTTTCCAACGGAAGTTTTTCAATCTCTTTAGCCGTTTTTTCGTCTATTTTGGTATGCGCTTTGGCAATCAGTTTCTTGGTTTTGGGATTGGTTATGGATTCAGAAATCGTTCTGTTTGTTAGTTCCTTTGCGCTGTTCTTGCAGAAATGAGTCACTTCGCGGAAAGGTGTTTCAATAAATCCATACTTGTTGACCTTGGCATAAGTTCCAAGGTGCACCACCAGTCCGATATTCGGACCTTCGGGAGTGGAGATGGGGCAGATTCTTCCGTAGTGGGAAGGATGCACGTCGCGGACATCAAATGACGCGCGCTCTCTGGAAAGTCCTCCCGGTCCCATGGCGGAAAGCCTTCGTTTGTGAGCCAGTTCGGCCAGAGGGTTGGTCTGATCCATAAACTGGGAAAGTTGGGAGCTGGCAAAAAATTCTCTTAAAGCCGCGGTAATCGGCCTGGAGTTGATCAGCTGGGTGGGCGTAACCGTTTCCAAATCCATCACGGTCATGCGGTCTTTGGCAATGCGGTCGGTGCGCAGAAGTCCCACTCTGAACTTGTTTTGCACCAGTTCTCCCACGGCGCGTACGCGTCTGTTGGAAAGGTGATCAATGTCGTCGGGCTGAAGCTCCTTGTTATTTAATTTGATAAGATACGCGATAATTTCAATCAAATCCTTAATCTGGAAAGTGTGGAATTCTTTTCTGTTGGGTGTGTCCAGTTTGAATCTCTTGTTGAGTTTGTATCTCGCCACCGGTCCCATGTCGTATTTTCTGTAATCAAAAAACATGGAATGAATAAGGCTCTTGGCGTTTTCGGGCGTGGCCAGATCGCCGGGCCTGATTTTTTTGTAGATGCTCTGATAAGCTTCGTCCTCGGTTTTGGCGGGGTCTTTTTCCAGAGTGTTAAATATGTAATCGTGTTCGGGGTCTTTGATAATGTCTTTGAAAACTTCCAGAATTTCTTTGTCGGATTTATAGCCGAATATGCGCATCAGCGCCGTAATGTGAATTTTTCGTTTGCGGTCAATTTTTACGGTGATGATTCCTTTCTTGTCCGTTTCTATTTCCAGCCAGGCGCCGCGTTTGGGAATGATTTTGGCATTGTGAAGTCCGGGAGCGAGTGCGTTTTTGGAAAAGAATACGCCGGGTGATCTAACCAGCTGACTCACCACCACTCTTTCAATTCCGTTAATAATAAATGTTCCTCTGGTGGTCATCAGCGGAACTCCTCCCAAAAATACGTCTTGTTCCTTAATTTCTCCGGATTCCTTGTTAATCAACTGAACATGTACTTTAAGGGGGGCTTCATAGTTGAGGTTTTTGACTTTGCATGTTTCAGCGTCGTATTTGGGATCACCGATTGAATGATCAAGAAAGTGCAGTTCCAGTTTTTTGCCGGAAAAATCAACGATGGGGGAAACTTCATCAAGCAGTTCACGGATGCCTTCCTGCAAAAACCATCTGTATGAATCAATCTGAACTTCAATCAGATTGGGTAGTACCACGTCTTTATCCAGTCTTTCGGAATAGTATTTGCGCTGTGACGCCTCTTTCATAAATGTATCTTCTTTCGGCAAAAGTTTTTCTATTTCTTCGGTGATTGAACTGCTGGGTTTGAATTTGAGCGCGGTTTTGGTTGATTTTCTAACGGGGGTCACGGCTTTTTTGGCCGGAGCTTTGAATTCGGGAGCGTTTTTGGCGGGCTTTGAAGTCGGTTTTAGGGCGGCTGTTTTTGGTTTGGCCGCTTCTTTTTTGACCGGTTTGGTCGGAGCTTTTTTCACGGGCTTCGCTTCTTTTTTGACCGGTTTGGCCGGAGCTTTTTTCACGGGCTTCGCTGCTTTCTTGACCGGTTTTGCCGGAGTTTTTTTAACGGGTTTCGCGGCTTTTTTGATTGGTTTGGCCGGAGCTTTTTTTACCGGCTTTGCAACGGGCTTCTTTTTCTGTACGGCGATTTTGGCGGCCGGTTTTTTTGCTTTGGTCTTCAAAGCTCCAGCCGTCTTTTTTGCAGGTTTTTTCTTCGGCATAATAAAAATGAAGTGAAAATAAATAGACTACAGATCAAGCCAAAAACGGCTTCGGTATCTGCTATCTTCCACAACACACTCGTCGCGCCTTTATGAAAGCGATTTTGCTGATAGCTATGTTGATTCTATTCATTTTTTCGCCCCTGTCAAATGATTTTTGGGATGGGTACTATATTACACTTTTTCTTTTCTTGCGTGCGCTATTTTTATTCCATTCTTTCTCTTGCCCCCCATTTTTGAATCACGCATACAACTTTTATTCCCTTGTGTGTGAGCCATTTTTAATCTCATCCTGCTTTTTATTCTTCACTTTGTAATCTCCGTCTTCCCACTTTCAACTCCATTCTCCTTCTCCTTTTACCACCCACCCTAAACCGTGCGTACACTCCAACCTACGAGTGAGCAAGCCACTTTCATCCCATTCCTCCTTATTTACCCATTTACCCCCCTTTCCTAAACCTCGCGTATACCATCTCCCCCTCGTGTGCCAGTTCGTGGTGTGCTTTGCAGAGCGGTCGCAAGTGGCGCGGATCATGACTGCCGAATGAGGCGAACGGCTTTTGGTGATGAATGTGCGCGGCCGGCTTCCCGCAGGTTGGTGCGGAGCACATTTTTCCGTGCTCCTCTACGACAATTTTGCGGATGCGCGCCGGAATGTGCCTGGAAGCCGGCTTCCCGATCAGAAATTTATCTTCCCGGTCGCGATTAGCTTCCTCCGCCAATTTTTCTTTTTCCCGTGCGATTTCCAGTCTTCGTTGTTCCAGGCATTTTCGCAAAAACTCGCTAACATCAATCCCTTTGGACTGCAGTTCTTTTAGTTCGATTTCCACATCCGTATCCAATTGCAATCCGTGGTTTTTTGTTTCAGCGTCACCAAATATGTGCCCGGGCACAGCTCCCGCTTTGGCGGTGGGCACAGCCAAAGATGGCTTGTTTAAAACATCGGGCTCAAAAAGGTTTACTTCGGTTTGCAGGTTATATTCTTTCACATAAACCTCCAGCGCCGTCTTGGAAAGATTTTCGGCTTTGTTCAAAAGTTCCTGTTGATTTTCAGGCGTTGCCGCCGAGGCTATCCTCGCCAGTTTATTCACACTCACATCGCCGTTTATCAGCGACTCATGCAAAATTGGTAACGCAGAAAAGCGCTTATCCAATTGTAAAACTCTATTCACCTGATCGCGGCTCATTCCAGCCAGACGTGCCGCGAATTCATAGATACAAGTGTATCCGCGCCTTTCCAGCCAGGATTTACGCAATACTCCCCGCGAATCCATTTCCCTGCGGTAAACCTCGGGCAGAAGCCCCGCAAACCTTCGACGCGCGGCCAGAGCTTCGCGGCCCCATTTTTTGCAGATGGAATAAAGTTCGCTGTCCGAAAATTGATTTAGATTATTCATGAAATTTATATTTAAAAAAATACGGATATTGACCGCTAAAAGCCCAAACACAATCTACCGAAAATTAAGTACAAGGTGCGCGCCATCCCGAGTCGCTTGAAGTAATTGCGCGCCGGCTAAATATAAATTTATTATAGCCGAAACAGGTCAAAAAACCACTATTCCGGCTTGCGCGCGGGTGTCAAGTTGCGGTGTGGTCGTCGCTTAAATAAGCCAAAAATGCAGGTTGGAGCAGAGTCCCGCCGGAAAAAAGTGTTACAATCATTCATCGCCAACATGCCACGCGGGACGACGCGGAAGTTTGGGACGACGCGGAAGGTCGGGGTGACGTGGAAGGATGAAAGCTCGGGGGTGGGATTAATGTGTAGATTTCATGTTAATGGCTTGGTACATTCTTGCTTGCTTTTATTTTTGTTTTCTAGTAATAATTCGGTGTCTAATTTTACGCTATTCAATAATCAATTCATTATGAACGGATCTGTTGATTCTTCACAAATAAATATAAATGAAACGACCGGTTTGAATGAGGGATTGTTGGGTAGAATGTACCGGGATGTGACTAAAAAAGTGGGAAAAGTAAGGAAGAACGTTGTTAGAGCCACGGCTCCTTTGGCTGTGATTACATCCATTGGCGCGGGTGCGGCGGTTTTGCCGAATACGGGTTGCGCGTATGA
>JBGSPQ010000032.1:0-61541 GCA_041738505.1 Candidatus Altimarinota bacterium
GCTTTTATTCGAGACGAGGTAAGCTTACACAAGTAAGCGTCCGAGCGAGAATAAAAAAGCGACGCAGACCACAACAAAAACACCCAATTCATCAAAAGCGAGTATTTCAAGGAAACAACCGACGAGACGAGCTAAGCTTATACCAATAAGCGTGCGAGCGAGGAGGGCTGTTGACGCAGAAAGACGAAGCTTTTCATGAATTGGCTGGGGAGGAGGGATTCGAACCCCCGCATGGTGGGTCCAGAACCCACTGCCTTACCACTTGGCGACTCCCCAACGCTTACAAAGCAAACGGATTTTACCTAAACAAAATCATTTCTTCAAGCCGGCTTTTTTCATCTCATCCTCAATAATCTTAACCACGTTCCCCACACACTCATCCACCTTCCCCTCATAATTCCAGACCTGATAATCAAACTCATCGGCCGTATCTATCTCTCTTTTCGCGCTTTCCATTCTTCTTTTCACTTCATCCTCCGGCAATTCCCCTCTTTTGGCGATCCTATCCAACAGCTTTTCCTTACTTTCCGCTTTGATAAAAATCGTCACCAGATTTTTGGCCGGCACAATCTTCTGAATTGAACGGGCCCCCTGCACATCCACCTCACGCAAAACCACCCGGCCCTTTTCCAACGCCTCCACAATCGGTTTATTGGGCGTGCCGTAATAATTGGTGCGATGCACCTGCGCCCACTCCAGAAAATCCCCGTTATCAATCCCCTTTATAAAATCCTTCTTACTAATATAATGATAAATCACCCCTTCCTTTTCACCCGGACGCATGGCCCGCGTTGTACAGGAAATCGGATAATAAAAATCGGGATACTTTTCCCGCAGTGAACGGATAACTGTCCCCTTCCCGACGCCCGAAGGTCCGGAAATGATTATCAGCAAACCTGTCATTTTTTTTGGCATAATCACAAAAAGAGATTCACGCAAAAAGCATTATAACCGAAAATCCCAAGATACAAAGACATGTTTGTTTAACGTCCCGTTTTAAACACCAGTGACGGCTTGAAAACAACATTCCCTACGGCAAGCTCGGGGTTCGCCTCCCTCAAGTGAACAAATCCCTCCCCCTCATCAAGCGTTCCGGCCGCAACCAGACCCTTATACATTGGCACCCCGTTTAATAAAGTATGCGTTCCACCGCGATTGCCTTTCAATTCGGTGCCGGGTGTTGTTTTCATCATCGCCAGCATCAAAAACCGGCGGAAATCCATCCCCTGCAGACCGGCCTTGCCGTATTTCTGATCAAACCATTTAATCCTGTCCTCCAACGAACCTTCCGGTTCATCATCATCAAGGGGAAAATCCATATCATCGGTAATCGCAACCTCCCAGCCTTTGATTGAAGCCCAGGAATTTCTATCTTTGTTGCCGTCGTAGTTATCCCAGGCCTGTCTTACCCAGCCGGTTTCCGCCAGACTTCTGAAATTTGTGTAAACATCCGTATAGCGATCATAGTTAGTCACGGGGACAAGCTGAAAAACCGGTTTACCCATCATCCGCACAAAATCGGCCTGCGACGGAGTCATCTCCCCTTTGATCAGAGATTTCACCTCTTCCGGAGAAGGATGTTTTGCATCCCTCCCGCTATGAAAATCAGGATCATAAAACTTGAAAGCCCGCAAAGCACCAAGGTTTTTTTCATAGTCCCTGTCCGCAAGAGTATTCACAAAATCCAGCTGATACAAAGCCTTTTCCTTTATCCCCTCCGCCGCACCTCCTATTTCAATACCACCCGCCTCCCGATCCGCTCCGTTCCCTCCGCCATTTAAAGATTTCAATTCATTACTACAGGCAAAAATTTCTTTTCGTGACATTTTAATAAAATTAAAGGAGCCCATTATTAAACATACTCAATCTCCGGTCAAGTATATTGACATTGACGTACATTTGTTTTATAATTTTATGATTCATTGATTCCCGCCACGTCAACTCATACATGCTTTATCGGGAATCAAAAATCTGCTATAATGATCAGATTTAATCAATCGGATCCTTGAAAATCAGACGTCGGAAAGTAGTGAAACAGGAGCTTGTGAAATACCCTAAACCCGAATTTCAAAATCTCCCGCCTCCCTGCTTTTCGATACAGGCGACCGACTATCGCCTTACCAAAAGCAGCCTCCGCCAATCCCCTTATTTTCTTTGAGGGCACGGGCGGACGGACGCAAAAACAAAAATCAAAGAAACAAAAAGTTTACCTCTTCTTTCTTAATCGACGGAAGGGAAACACAAAAAACAAAAATCAAAAAGGACGGTGGTGCAATAACGTCCTTAAACAATTCACCAAAGAACAGTAGGGAGACAGCTTTCCATTCGGAAGGCGGTACCAGGGCACAGAGTCGAAACCCTGTTACACACGGCTCATTGATCATTTTGTTCTCCGGGCTTCAGAAATTAAGCTCCGGATAGGACATGGTCAGAGAGTCACATATGAGGCGTCACCACAAACATGCGGCGACGCCTCTTTCTTATATAAAAATTTTTGCCCCGCCCGAATTTAGAACGGCAGATCGTCAATCGTCACTTCGTCCTCTGTAACGGGAGCCATATTGGAAGAATCCTGATTTTCCGAAGTTTCAGGCTTAATACCGCCATGAGCGGACTGCGCGAAAGCGCCCGCACCGGCACCGGCCATCATCGCCGCGCCGGGCTCATTGGAAAATTCGCCTTTTCTATCCAGCATAATCATGTTGTCGGCAATGATTTCGGTTCTGTATCTCTTAATGCCGTCCTCCCCTTCCCAATCGCGGGTCTGCATGCGGCCTTCGATATAAACCTTACCCCCCTTTTTTAAATATTGTCCGCAAATATCAGCCAGTTTCCTCCAGGCCACCACATTGTGAAACTCGGCTTTGTCCTGCTTTTGCCCCGATCCATCCGTCCAGGAAAAATTTGTAGCAACCGAAAAAGTCGCCACGTTCTGTCCACCGGGAATCTGCCTAAGTTCGGGATCGCGCGTTAAATTACCGATAATCTGCGCCCTGTTCAATGACATTGCCATACTTTGTTTAGTTAAAATTTATAAATGCGCTGGCACTATAACGTCTAAGTTTTGGAACCGCAATTGACATCGGGAACTTCTTGCAGTAAAGACTTATTGATGACAATCTGTTCATAACGGCCGAAAAAATAGCCGAACCCGAAAACCAGAACAATCACCGCCAGAACCGCCGCAAAAAGCATTGTCACATCTCTTTTTAACAAGGTCACTCCCTGCATAGCACCGGCCGTTAAGCAAATAAATATGAATACCTACGCTTTCATTCTGGGACGCAAAAACCGACTTTCCACCGCCGAGCTGTTAAGCGTTTTCAACCGACAGACGGAAATCGGAAACACCGTCCACATAATTGATATAACTCCGGAAGCGGTAATTGCCGCTTTTGAAAAACCTTTGAGCCGACCGCAGGACAGCCTGAACCTGTTGGGTGGAACCGTAAAGATTGTTGAGATCTTTGCGGAAACGAATTTCAATGAAGAGAAACTGTCTTCCATAATAGGTGAATATCTTACGGATAATTGTGCTTTTTCGGATACAAAACTACCCTACGGTCTTAGCGTCCACAGTTTTACACAAAAGAATGAAGAAATATTAAAAAAATTGTTAACTAAAATTAAGAAATTTCTTAAAGAAAAAGGGGTAAATTCCAGATTCATCAACAAGAACTTCACCAACCTTAAAACCGCGGCCGTCATAGGCGAAAAGCTTATCCAGAAAGGAGCGGAAATTGTTTTGATCAATGGCGGACACAAAGTTTTTGCGGGCAGAACGATCGCCATACAGGATATAGAAGCGTATGGCCGCCGCGATTTTGAACGCCCCCACCGCGATCCAAGGCTTGGTATGCTGCCTCCCAAAGTGGCGCAGATTATGATCAACCTCGGCGGACTCACGGACATCAACCCGCCGGAAATTCAACCCGGAGAACTAAAAAATCATCATCCCCTCACCCTCTATGATCCCTTCGTTGGCATCGGAACACTGCTTACCGAAGGCCTTTTAATGGGCTATTCCGTCATCGGCTCCGACATCAACCCCGAAGTTATTGAAAAATCACGCAAGAACATCAATTGGATAATCTCGGACAAAAACGTCTTCAAACAAACCCACAGACTTTTTGAAAAAGACGCCACCCTGCTGGAAAAATCAGACGTTCCCATGAAAATAGACCTGATTGTAACCGAATCGTACCTGGGGCCACCGCAAAGCCGGCTCCCCTCCACAGAGGAAATAAACAGAATCTTTGGCGGAATAGAAGACATGGTCTATAAATTTCTGCGCGCCGCTTATCGGCTGATAGACGCCGGTTCCCCTCTCATCATCAGCATCCCCGCCTACCGTGGCCGTGAAAACTATCACTTCATAGAAAACGTTCCCGAAATCGCCCGCAAAATGGGCTTCCACATCGACCCCGCAATCCCGCATCAAATCGCGGCCAAGTACAACCTGCCCATCCACAACCGCGAAAGCATCATCTACGACCGCCCCGACCAGACCGTGGCGCGCGAAATCTTCAAACTCATCAAAAAATAGATTTGAAAAAAAACGCCATCTTAAGTATATTAGCCGTTGCCTGCTAAAGTCGGCTTTTTAAAGCAAACCGCCAGGCAACATTGACAACCCGGCATTCCCCTGTAGCTCAGTGGTAGAGCAACCGGCTGTTAACCGGTAGGTCGTTGGTTCGAGCCCAACCGGGGGAGCCAAATTAAAAACTGCGCATTTTACCAAACTTAAGTGCACTGTTCAGCCACTCAAGCTTAGCTTTTGTGCTAACCTTTTTCCAATGCTTTAACAGCTCCATATCAAATTCAATTTTCTTCCCGGCCAATTTTGCTGAATTCTTTTTCATATCTTTTTTAGATTAATTAACGCCTCCAAATCCACCAAATCCTGCTGCCTATTCGCTCTCCTTTTCATTTTTATTAAATCTTCAATAGAAATTACAGGTATAACCGTATCGTCTATCCTTTTATTTACTTTATTGGCAAAGATTTTATCATATTTAAGTGATTCCTCCATAATTATATCAATTTGGAGAGGATTATTTTTGGGAGGAGTAAACGAATAAGCTTTCATATTCTTTTCCTCTAACCACTGCTTAACCTGCTTTTTATCCGATAAAGATAATACCGATACGGGCAGTCTCTCACTATAACCAAGCTTTTTCATTAATTTACCCATTTTTTTTAAATTTTCATCTTCCAGCAAAAGCAATAAATCCAAATCCCCTGTAAAACGCAAATACCCATGCAAATTTACCGCAACTCCCCCAACAACAACATATTTAATATGCTCTTTATTTAGTTCTTTGAAGACGGATTCAAAATAATTCATATAATCAAATCAAAGATTTCACTTTGATTATAACAAAAAACTCCCGTTCGCAACACATTTAGCTTTTAACCTATAGGTTAAAGTTTATAAAGAAATCTCATTTTTTCAAACTTCAAAAAAGGAAGCTACATCCCTTCAGCACCAAAACAAACTCACATAAAATCGGTCCGATCTTTTCCCTTCGCGGAATAAAGCACAAATCGAGATTGATATGGCTCGCTTTTTGTCGATTCGGCAACATCCGGAATGCGGCATTTAATTTCATTTAAAGCGGCAATCATCAAATCCAGTTCACCATAATAAGAGTCTATAATTTCATCAATGCCTTTACCGTAATTATCCCTAAAAACCTCAAGACACTGCATAAAAAAATCGTAATTCAACTTCCCCACATCCTTCCGCAATTCCCTGTAATTTCTCATCACAACCCTTTCATCCGGCAACATATTGTCAAAACACCCGTTCCCATTATCAAAAACCTGCTTCAAAATTCCTTTGGCGGCAAATCGCGTATCAATTTCGTTAACCAACTGCTCCACATCATTCAACCTTCTGTCACTATTAACCCTGGCCATCGCCAAAGCAAATTCCCTTATATTGGTCCCCTTTTCCAAATAATTCTTGAAATAATAAGGCAAACCCTTGAATACATCAACTTCTCCTGTCGCCACCTGATCAATCAACAAACCTTCATTATGTAATTGAGCGTACATTTCGGTACCGGGATAAGGTCGCGTTCTGTGTAAAAAACTAATGCCGGTCGCGGCCAACTCATTATCCAACAAAAATTTCGCCGAATTTTCCAGTTCTTCAAAACTGGAATAAGGATTAAACATTATAAAACCGTACTGAAAGCCAATCTGGTACTGCCTGATTATTGAAACCGCTTTGGCATTGGTGGCAGGATTCAGACAAGACTTATTTCCCAAATTTAAAAGCGCTTCCCTGCATCCCCCTTCTATACCGATATAAATTCTGTTAACGGTTCCTTCCCATTTGGGCAATAATCCCATCCTTTCAGCCAAAACCATACCCGGGGTTGTCATAAAAGAAAAAGTGATAACACCCCCAACCGACCCATCGGGATATTTTGCCTCTTTAACATGTTGTACAATCCGATCGGCGCGTTCAATATTTTGCTTCCTTTTGCCAAAAAAGTCCTCATCCCAGAAGCTGAACTTCTTTACGCCCTTGGACACCAATTCATCTATTTCACGCAATACATCTTCCAAAGGCCGTTCCTGCCTACCCGAAGGATACATCTGAGGTGTACTGCAAAAGGCACAATTCCAGTCACAACCCACACTCGAAACCAAACTTACAGGTTCGTTACGCTCCACAATTTCCTGCAAATATTCATCGGACCTATACGGAATTGGCAGTTTATCCAAAGGTAAAGAATGCGCTCTTTCATCAAGGTTCTCTTCCGTACCCGTTAAAATTCTTGTCGCCACACCGGCTATCCTTGTCCGCGTCTCCGCACTTATTCTATTTACCAACTCCAACATTGCAAGCTCACCCCGGCCTCTGACAATATAATCAATACCGGCATAACTATCCAAGGGCAAAAATGTCGCATCATAACCGCCAATAACAGTGACAATATTTTCACAAACCTGTTTTACCTGCAGTGCAATATCCTGCACCCTTTTTCTATGACTGCTCAATGGATTAAATCCAACAATATCGGGAGCCATAGTCTGAATTCTTTTTACAACCTCATAGTCACTAAGTCCGGCAAAAGACTGATCCAATATATCCACATCACATCCATTTTCCTTTAAAACACCGGCTATCCATTCCAAACCGGATGATGCCAGACCCAAGCCTTCATCAATCTGGCCATATTCCCTGCTATCACCGATATTAACAAGACAAACTTTCCTCATTTAAAAATAAAAAAACTTTTCAGCCCGCATAACATAAACCTATTATCAATTATGTCAATACGTGATCTGAAATTTAGCAGCATTTCCACCAGCGAAAGCCATTCTTTATTTTCGGCGCAAACGGCAACCGCTTCAAACGGTTTTTTGTATTATTCAAAAACATGCCTATAATAGTTTGTATTTTTTATAATTGAGCCATGAAAATTTTAAATCTCATCCGCCCGTCGCTTTTCATTTTTATCATCGTTTTTTGTGTAATCGGCCCCACCAGAGTATCACAAGTCTTTGCCTCCAATTTAATTACCCTTTCAAACGGCCAGGTACAATGTGCCGATCCGGCCGACCGGCCTTACTGCATCCCCGAACAGGAACTATTCTCCGACTTGGTTGTAAATATTGCCGACAACGGAGAAGTCTCCGGACAATTAACAAAACCTATTTCCTTTGAACATGCGGGTCGGGAAGGAACCAGCGAGTCCTTTAGCGGAAGCGCCTCCATCGATATCATGGGATCCTATGATTACTACACCCGCACTATTACCGGCAAATTCGACTACAAAGCAAATCTCACTTATATAGTCCAAAGATCAAGCGGCGATTCGGACCCGTTAAGCAGAACCAGCGATTACAGCAAAAAACCATTCACCGGCAAAGTCGACGAAGACAGTCTCACAATTGATTTCAATAAGTTATTCAATGTAACTTATACCAGCATACCAACCAGCGGATCAATCGGCAAGCTGGATGAAGAGATGGACGATTGGGACATAGAATCGGGCGCCGCGGAAAATGAGAGAAACAGTAAAATAGAAACCGGCTTAATCAATGCGGCACTTGGTGACGCCGTCTTTTCAGATATGTTCGGACAGGTGGAAGTAAATATACCCCAATCGGACGGGACTTATGATGAGGAAGATTGGACCTTTGGCAAACTCGACGGAAAAACACTCCCCGTCGGCACCCATATTAAAACGTCTGATAAAAGCGGTATAACATTACGCTTTGGCCAATTAACGATAAATTTGGGACCAGACTCCGAACTGATAATATCTCCCGTGCCCGGACAACCGGGTTCCTTTGAATTGATTTGGGGAAACCTGAAAGCAAATGTAAATAAAATGATCAAAGGGGAAAGTCTGGACATTGAAATGAGTCAGTCGGTGGTGGGAATAAAAGGTACGATTTTTGTATTGGAGGAAACAAAAGAAAAATCAACACTCAAAGTTATTGAGGGCACGGTGTCTTTCAAATCAAAAACCGACGGCAGTGAAGAAACGGTCAATGCGGGAGAAATCATTTCGGCGGATCAAAACGGACTTGCTTCTAAAACAACATTTGATATATCCGCAGAAAATTCTTATTGGGACAGCATGCAAGAAACAGCGGTAAAACCGGGCTTCCAATTGGACAACAATTTAATATACGCCGGCATTGCGATCCTGATCATAGGAGTGTCAGGCACGACGTTCCTAATCGGAAAGAGAAAGAAGTAGCCGTATTCCAAAACGTGCGGATATCGTATAGTCGCGCTAGCCAAAAAAATTTCCATACCAAAAAAGGGTATGGTTATTTTTTCTTTCGATAAACAAATGCAATAATGCCACCGATAAGAATTACTCCGCCGAACAGGACAATGTAAAGCATTGCCGGTTGCTGTTTATCATCAGATGGAATTGGAACAGTGCTGTCGGATGCCGGAGTTGCTTTTTGTTCCGACGACAGAGATTTTTCAAGTTCGGCAAAATCGATTTGATCCACATTGTCCCATGTATTTTGTTCTTCTAGAATGTCAAAATTATCTTTAATGATTTTCCCGGAAATATCCACATTTGCCATCTCTCCTCCAATAATTTCAACAGACTCACCACCATTTAAAGCCTGCACCTCGATTTTGCCTTCAATCACTTTAATCCCGGAAACTCCGTCTGTTTCACTGGCGACAAACGTTGTTCCTTTGATACCTGCAACCGCTTGATTCATTTCAACTGACATTGAACCATCATTAACCATTTTTTTTAAATTCACCCAAATATTTCCGGCCACGAGTTTGATTTTACTTTCTTTTTCCGGAGGTGAATCGATAACAACTTCCGAATCCGGCTTCAAAACAAACGTCGACATGTCGGAAAAACTTAGAATTGCACTACTGTTCTCCTGTGTCCGGATATGAGCGAAAACAGGAAGTATGGTACCCGGTTTGCAGAGTTTCCATCCATCCGGATCGTCATCCGCTCGCCATTCCACTTGCCCGGTCATCCCCGAAAACCTTGCTCCGGAATCAACCTGAACCTTGTCATCATCAGGTGTTTCCGTTGTCTCAGTAACACCGTACTCACTCAGACGCCAAACAACGACTGAAGAATATGCAATGGAACTTGAATTATTTTCAACGGAACCATCAGCCATTCCCAGTTGACTGTCTTCATTTGTATTTCCCGTATACCTTATCACAACCTGATCATCAACGACCTGACCGGTAAAGCTGCCTTGAGTATCGGCAACCCAATGGGATTTGATATCGGAAACGGCGCCGTGCCAGACATCGGTCATGTCCAGAATAATTCTAAAAGTACCTGACAGTTGTCCGTCACTTTTATCATAATCTCCATTCATTGTTATTGTGGCAGTTCCATTAAAACTCTGGTTTCCGGTGGTAAAACTAATCGGGATTGAGCGGTCCGCCGTTATTTTACCGCTTTTCACATCCACATTGGCCGAACTGAATAAAATCCTTTCCGTTCTTGGACCGGACATTTGATCAACCCCAATATTCCTGACTCCCAGATAAAGAAAAAAATCCGCTTGGGGGAAAACTACATCCTGTGCAAAAACCGGCATAACAAGAAACAAACTTAAAAACAGCGATGCTAAATTAACGGAAATTTTACGCATAATATTTTAATAATCGCAGGAAGATGGATCTATTCCTGCTCATCCAGTTTTGCGGCGGCCTCCGGCGTGGATACCGTCTTACTCATGGTGAGTAGCTTAACAATACCCCAGGCAACCAGCGCATAAACCAACATTGCCAAAATAGTGGTCCATTCAAAAACACTGCCTTCAACCTGTGAAATTCCGAAAACGCTGATAAAAGGCATGGCGAACGGATAACTGACGGTATAAATAAAACTGCTGAAACCGGCCGTAGGATTGGCTCCAAACAGTAAAAAGAAAAATCTGAATGCCAAAAGAATTTCCAGAAGACCCAGAAGATACCAGACCACCTGGGTGAAGCGAAATATCGGTTTGGTTGTTGGAGAGTTGTAAGAAGTGGGCATAATGCTGATATTTTAAAAAATTTAATTAAATCTTTTTACCCTGAATTAATCTTATCGCAAGAACGACAACGGCAATAACCAACAGTAGATGAATATATCCGCCCAACGTATAAGAACTGACTAATCCCAGCAACCATAAAACAACAAGGATTACAAAAATTGTCCAAAGCATAAATGATTTTGTTAAATAGTATGTTCTTCCCTATTTAAAGTAGTTCTTTAAAAAAGATTTTCATATCAAATCTAATTATAATTGAATAGACGTTTAGTCAAAATATTTTTTTATTTTACAGGAAAAGTGTAAATATTTTCCCTCATAATTATCGGAAAAAACCATTTGTTCGTTTTATCACAGCCATTTCAATCCCTTGCTTTCTCTCTGCCATGATTGAACGATTGTATACTCAAAGTGTATAACCGCGATATTTGAAATTTTGGCAAAAACATATACAATGTAAAAAGTAGTTTTTCCTATATTTTTTAAAAAGCATCAAACATGAAAAGACTTAACAAAAAACTTGTTTTGGCCTTTCCGACTGTACTGATTATGTTAGGTCTTGCCGGAGCTACTCCGGTTTTCGCGGCAACCTCACCGTCTCTTTGAACAGCGGAAACATACGGTGTTCTCGCCGACACTTTTAACTATAATATAGGACTGACATCCATAATAGGAACTGCCGGACAGGCGGCTCTTGGATATGTGGGAGCTTTTCCGGGTGGAGGCGCCACCCTGTCGGTTATCGGCACCACCCAGGTGAACAATGCTGCAAGAACTCAAGCGGGGTTGGATCA
Source organism: Candidatus Altimarinota bacterium (assembly GCA_041738505.1). Lineage (GTDB taxonomy): Bacteria > Patescibacteriota > Gracilibacteria > UBA1369 > UBA1369 > JBGSPQ01. Next base: position 11,307 of record JBGSPQ010000032.1, read on the forward strand.
GAACAATGCTTTAAATAATGCAATTGATGGACTCAATATTCAAGTTTGTACATCAATCGGCGCCGCCGTTGATTTGGCCGGATTTGATATGGATGGTGCGGGACCCCTTCCCCCCGGAACTTATACACCCGGTTGTTATTCAAGCACAGGTGCGATGAGTATTGGCGGAGGCGGGACAGTAACACTTAGCGGATCCGGAACATTTATTTTCAGACCGGTTGGTGCACTTAATACAACGGCAAATTCAATTGTCCAGCTGGCTGCCGGCGCATCGGAATGTGATGTCTTTTGGGCTCCCACCGCCGCGACAACCCTTGGTGCCGATTCCACTTTCGTTGGATACATCCTTGATGCGGCAGGTATTACAATAGGAAACAATGTTACCATATTAGGTTCGGCGTTAGCATACGGCGGAACGGTTACGGCCGATTCGGACACAATTACCGTGCCGGTTTGTACCGGTACTCTTAACGTTGTTAAAGCAGTGGTAAATGATAACACGGGAATCTCAGTGGCTGCGGACTTTACTTTACATGTAACACAACTGGGTATTGATGTGGCGGGAAGTCCCGCGGCAGGTGCTGTTGGACCCGTCGGAACCACTTATACACTTCTTGATCCCGGAACATATGTTGTCAGTGAGAATGCTTTTGCGGGATATTCCACAACTTATGGCGGAGATTGCGATGCCGCGGGAAATGTCGCTCTTACCGCCGGTGCTAATTTAATTTGTACCGTCACAAATAACGATATAGCGCCCGCCGCAACTATCAGCGTTGTTAAAACTGTAATTAACGATAACGGCAGAACCAATGTAATCGCAGACTTTCCGCTGTTTGTTAATGCCGCTCCCGTGATTTCCGGTATTGTAAATGTATATGCCGCACCTGCGGCATATACGGTAACTGAAACCGTGGACCCAAATTACACCCGGACTTTTTCCGGAGACTGTAGTGCCGGCGGTATAATAAATCTTGTTCCCGGAGATAACCAAATCTGTATTGTTACAAATAATGATATAGCTCCGTCCTCAGGAGGAGGTGGCGGCGGATCTGCTCCGGTTCCACCACATATTGCTGTTGTAAAAGTACCGGATCCTCTTGCACTACCTGACGGTCCCGGAGATGTCACATACACATATACACTTACAAATACGGGAACCGTTGCTGTTACAGATATCACTATGGTCGGTGATACCTGCAGTCCAATCACTTTGATCTCGGGAGACACTGATGATGACGAAAGACTCGATGTGGATGAAACATGGATTTACACCTGTTCAACCACTCTCTCGGAAACTCACACAAACACTGTAACCGCCACCGGTTGGGCAAACGGAATTAGCGCAACAGACATTGCAAGCGCCACTGTCGTAGTGGGTGCGGACGTTGTACCTCCGTTGATTCATGTAACGAAGATTCCATATCCTTTTACTCTTCCGGCCGGGGGAGCAAGTGTTACTTACACTTATACCATGACCAATCCCGGAATCGTTGCATTGAGCAATGTTCAATTAAATGATGACAAGTGCGATCCGATAGCATTTGAATCCGGAGATACAAATGACGATTCCAGACTTGATGTAACGGAGACTTGGACTTATACATGTTCAATGAATCTTACTGAAACCACTTTGAATACCGCCGTTGCAAGCGGTGAAGCAAACGGTCTTACAGTTAGAGATTTCGCAATAGCAACTGTTACGGTTCCTATTGCCGCTGAAATTTCTACTCCAACTGCGGTTGTTGCCGCCAACGTCCCGGGTTTACCGAATACCGGATATGGTACCACGGAAAATATTTTCGTGTTACCATTCATTGCCGGTTGTATATTTGCAGCTTCTTTCTTCCTTTTCGTTACAAAAAAAGAGTCATAAATCGGAGGATCAAAGAGTAGCAAATTAATTAATCAAATGAAGATCCGAATACTGCCAGGTTTGTCTGTAATCACCCTCGCAGTATTCGGTCTTCTTTTTTGGCAGGACATTTCAAACGTATTTTTTCCGGTAAATAATTTACCGATAATTACGGAAAAACCAATAATCAGTGAAGAAAACCCGGCCACACAATCGGAAGAACAAACACATGCTCTTAAAACCGGTGAAAGCATTGGTTTGCCGGTAAAAATAATCATACCTGCCATAGATGTAAATGCGACTGTTGAAGAAGTGGCTTTGGCGGGTGACGGAAATATGGATGTCCCCAAACATTACCTGAATACAGGTTGGTATAAATTGGGGCCCCGCCCCGGTGAAACGGGAAATGCAGTAATTGCGGGACATGCCGACTGGATAAATGGCGCCGCCGCCGTATTTGCCGATTTATCAAAGCTGAATCCCGGAGATCCAATCACAGTACAGGATGACAAAGGTGCTCTTATTGCTTTTACAGTACGTGAAAGCCGCCTCTACGATGCCAAAGCGGATGCAACCGATGTGTTTATATCAAACGACGGCAAAGCTCACTTGAATATTATTACCTGCGACGGCCCATGGGATAAAAAAACAAATCAATACTCAAAGCGATTAATTATATTTGCCGATAAATCTGATTCTGAAAAAAGTATTTATTAATATCAGGCAAAATGTGCGGAGGCTACTCACTCACAAAAAATCTAAAGAAAACGGCCGTAAGGTTGGGCATAAATGATGACACCCTGAACTTTGCACCCAGATACAACGCGCGCCCCGCACAAAACATGCCCGTGATTCTGAACAGTGATCCGAACCATTTTCAATTTGCCCATTGGGGTATTACGCCTTTTTGGGCAAAGAAGGAATCAAAAAAAATACAGCTCATCAACACCCGCATTGAGAGTGCCGACAAAATCACCTTTAAAAAAGATTTCAGCGAAAGGCGCTGCCTGATACCCGCGGACGGATTTTTTGAATGGGAGAAAACGTCATCCGGAAAACAGCCCCACTATTTCAGACTCAAATCAAAAGAAATATTTTCCTTCGCCGGCATCTGGGAGGAAGACGACATTCTGCGGATCCCCACCTTCACCATTCTGACAATGGAACCGAACGGTCTCGTAAAAAAAATCCACAACCGCATGCCTGTCATATTGAACCCCGAAATGGAGAGTGAATGGCTTACATCGAAAACTGACGTACATGATTTGATAAAAAATATCTCCCCCTTTCCCGAGGATGATATGGAAGAAATCATCGTCTCCAGAAAAGTAAATAATGCGGTTAATGACTTTCCGGAGTTGCTAAATCCCGTTTGAAAACTGCTTATAGGTAAAATTTTGAGTAATGATATCACTGTGAATCAATATTTTATGATCCACAATTTTTGAAAGCCCGTAACTTTACGGAAAAATCAATCTTGACGCAATTATTTGATTGTGCAATTTTACTTATCCGATTTTATTCGCGCATAATCGATGATTCAAAAATCAATTCCCATCCAAAAAGAAAAAGGATTTCTTTCCGATGATGAGATAAAAAAAATATGGAAAGAGGTACGCGCTGACCAACCGGAAAGGCTGATTGTGGCAATTGACGGCGCCCCCGGAACTGGAAAAAGCATTCTGGCGGATAAAATTCAAAAAATAATTAATGCGGATAACATTGCTGCCGGAATCGTTGAAACCGATTTGGACTGCCTTCCATGGAATGAACGGCCCACAGATTCCAGCCTGATGGATTGGCACAATGACACAATTTCCAAGGAGGCCATTATTCACCCGGGAGCGAATTTGTTATATACGGGTTACGACACCGTCACACACAAAAGAAATGTAACAAAGCGCATAATTTCTCCAAAAAAAGGTATCCTGATTTTGGAAGGACTGCACAGTATTGAATATGCAAGACAACACACAAACGATGCCATTGTGGCGATTCTCTTCCAAGTTTCAAACGAGCTTAGAGAAATAAACCGAGCGGAAAGAAATGTTCGGCAAAGAAGATGGAAAGCAAGTGAAGTGGAGAGCAGGACAAAAGCACAAAGAAACTCCGCCGTAACATACTACGGGGACATTTCCCGGGAAATAGCTCAAACAAACGGCAATATTCACAATACAATCAGGATCTTTCCATAAGATGCAAATGGCCGCGCCAAGCCAAGATAAAATGACAAATGACAGTATGTAAATCACACAAGCGATTTCGTGGTTGACATTTATAAATATTCCTGTACTATTAACTTACCAATAGGTAGAGTTTTATAGGGGTTATCTAATAATTTCCTTTTTACAACACTTAAAGGAATTTATTTCTTAACCTTTTATTTATGAAAGGTACCATAAAAAAGCTGAATGAAAACGGCTTTGGTTTTATTGCCCCTGAAGAAGGCGGCAAAGACGTATTTTTTCACGCTAACGACGTGGTCGATCAGGGCTTTAAAGACCTGAACGAAGGCGACGTTGTTACGTTTGAAATGGGTGAGTCCCCCAAAGGACCAAAAGCAACCGACGTTCAATTGTTCGTTGCTGAAGCTGCGTAAAGTGTAACCACTCAACGTATAAAAGCCGGTGCTCTCAATAGCATCGGCTTTTTCAGTATATTAAAATCACAAACGCTTTGATAACAAAAATGTGAGCGACGTAAATAAAAAAAGAATGATAGCCCAGCCATGCAAGATAGGAATTTCGGGGAACATGCCGCGCCATTAAGAAATAAGCGGCAAATACAGTGGGAATAAATAAAAAATCATAAAAAATACCAAAAAGAAGCATTAAAAACGGAATAAAACAGATTAACAGTGAAAGCGCGCTTAACATGGGATTTAACTTTTGAGCCGCCTGATGCAGATCTTTTCCGGCCGCCACAGAATAACCGACCAGCCCGTAGAGCAAAAATGCAAGGTTATAACTGTAAAAACCGTAAACATTCATGATGGCGATTGCAGATAAAATCGCCGCCAGACCGATACCAATGGCTTTCCCCGCGAAACGATTAACAGCATAATCAAGAGGGATACTCAATAACAGAACCAGAGCCATTGGCATAAGAATTTCAAAACTCAAGACGGACTGATCTCCAATAATCAATGAGGACGGGCTAAAATTGGCAATAAAATAGTTTGGGATATTGAAAACCAGAAAACAAATCAAAATTTTAAGGGCAAGAATCAATTTCTTTTTTGTTCTGTTTCGTAAAAAACGCGCCGCTATCACACCAAGAAAAATTACAAAACCCATCGGAACCCAATAGAAAAAGTGCTGATCAAAACTGATGGAGGTCAAATTAACCAGCACATGAAAAACCACCATTGCCGTAAGCAGCAACCCGCGATAAACATCATACGATTCAATTCTTTGTTGCTTGGTCATTTTAATCGATGAAAGTATTAAAAATCCTATATGCCTATTTGACTAATCCCTGTGCTTTGCTAAAATAAATCTATCTTTAACAACACTAAAATGGCCAAAGGAAATGATAAACAAAAGAGAGAAAAAAAGAAACCAAAGCAGAACAAAAAAAAGTAGATAATCTTATTTTTTATTCGTACCTTAAGGCCTCAATCGGATTGAGTTTGCTTGCTTTATAAGAGGGTAAAATTCCAAACACCACTCCAACAAAGAACGAAAACATAAAGGCCATTGCGACAGAATCGAATGTCAATAAAACATTCATGGATAAATAGGTATTAAGCACATACATAATCGCAAAGCTTAGAAATAGACCAATAGACCCCCCAAGAATACTCAAGGTCACTGATTCAATAAGAAAATAAAATAGAATATCTTTTCTATGCGCGCCAATTGCTTTGCGTATTCCTATTTCCCGGGTTCTTTCTGTCACGGACACCAACATAATGTTCATTACACCAATCCCCCCAACTAAAAGCGAAATGGCCGCAATACTTCCCAGAAGCAATGTAAAAATCTGTGTAATTTCATTAAGCGTTTCAATCGCTTCTGCCTGATTAACCACTGAAAAATCCATATTTTCGGGATCGGTAATTTTATGGTTTTCCATTATTCTGGATTCAATTTCCTCTTGAACCGGTTCCAAATCCTCTTCCGAAGCGACAAATACACTAATTTGAGAATAGGTCTTACTACCCATTATTCTAAGCTGAACAGTAGATAATGGCATATATATTTGCCCATTATCACCTTCTACGATTCCAATCACCGTAACTATCAAATTTCCCACCCGGATATCTTTTCCCAATGGGTTGGCATTATTAAAAAGTTCAGCCACAATATTTTCATCTACCACCGCCACCCGATCCCGCTGCAAATTATTTTCAACCGTAAAAAATTTCCCAAATAGTATATTCATTTCCTTCAATTCGGCATAGTCAGGTTTGACTCCGTATATTTGTGCATTCAAGTTATTCTTCGCGTAAACAACCTGCGAGCTTGTAGAAACCTCAGGAGACGTACCTATTATGTTTTTAATATTTTCAATCACCTCCGCATCCGTTTCCTGCAATTCACCTCTGCCACCTCCCCTTAACAATTGAAAAACATTCCCGCCGGATGTGCCCGGCTGAACAATGAGAGTATTCGAACCCAACTGCTGTATGCTTTCCACTATACTTGCCTGAGCTCCCTGCCCTATTCCAATCATAACAATTACCGATGAAACCCCGATAATAATACCAAGCATAGTTAACCCCGATCGCAATTTATTTGCATATATCGTGCTAAAAGAATTCAAAATGTTTTCCCAAATACCCATAATTATTATAATAGTAAGCCATCTTTAATCCGAATATTTCTTTTTGTTAATGCTGCAATATTATCTTCATGAGTTATTATAATTATTGTATGCCCTTTATCATTCAGTTTCTTAAAAATTCCCATTATTTCCTCACCGGTCCGGGAATCAAGAGCACCGGTAGGTTCATCCGCAAGAATAATATCGGGACTGGCCACAATCGCTCTGGCAATAGAAACACGCTGCTGTTGACCTCCTGAAAGTTCATTGGGCTTGCTCTTTATCCTATCTTTTAAACCAACCAATTCCAGTGCCTTAATTGCTCTTTCCTCCCTTTCCTTTCTTGGAACTCCCTGATACATCAAAGGAGCCATAACCTGTTTAACGGCATTCATCCTGGGAAGAAGATTATACTGCTGAAACACGAAGCCGATTTTTCTTCTACGAATAGCGGTTAATTTATCTTCATTGAATCTTGCAACATTTTCGTTCTCAAAAAAATAATTACCGCTTGTAGGTACATCAAGCATACCGATAATATTCATCAAAGTGGATTTTCCTGAACCGGAATGCCCCATAATCGATAAAAATTCTCCTTTATCCACCTCCAAATCGACACCGGCCAAAGCGTTAACACACTGCAATCCCACCTGATAAGTTTTTCTTAAATTTTCTAATTTTATTAGATTCACGATAATTTGTTTAATGACCCTCAAAATGGTCTAGCGGTTGACCTCATAACATTTGTACCACCACCGGATTGAGTACTTCGATCGTCCGCCGGCGGCTCACCTCCACCCATGGGCCCTCCTCCAAACAATCCACTCTCTTGATTAGTGGCTGATGTTAAAGTAACCGCGACGCTTAATACCGTATCACCCTCGCTTAATCCGCTTAATATTTCCACATCCTGATCATTATCCACCCCGGTCACAACCTCTGTTTCCTTGGAACCATCAGCAGTTTTCTTTAAAACAATGGATTTATCATTTCTTTTTGTCACATAACTTGAAGGTATTTTTATCACATCCGTTACTTCCACAACAATAATTTCAACACTAGCCGTCATTCCCGAAAAAATCTTCTTTTCCGGATTATCAAGTATAATTCCGACTGTATAGGAAACCACACCCGATGTTTCCACCGGAATCTGAGTGATTTCATCTAATGTTCCAACAAATAACTCTTCGGGAAAAGAATCAAAATAAACATTAACTTTCTGGCCTGTTTTTACCTCAACAATATCAATTTGATCCAAAGATACCACCACCTTTATCAGATCTGGATTCTCAATATAAACATACTTGTCGTCATCGGCCAAAATATTGTCCCCCGCTTGATAGTCTATTTGTGTTATTACACCGTCAAAGGGTGCTTTAATTTCATAATTTTCAGATTCACCTCTGACTTTCTGAAGTGCAAGTTTCTTTACGGCAACATCATTTTCGGCTTTCTGAATATCCGAAAGATCAACACCTGCGATCAAATCATCCACAGCCAGACGCTGATAATTTAAATCAGCCCTTAACCCGTTAAGTTCCGATTCGGCACTTATAACTTTCAATTTTTCGTTCTCCACATCGGAATCATAACTGTCTTTCAGCGACAGTAAGGCCTCTTCCGCTTGCTTTAAACTATATTCAGCATCATCCAGAGCATCTTCTTTCTGTGCAATCGAGGATTCACTCTGTAATATTGTCAATTCCGGATCCTCCATTGTTTCCAAACTGGAAACCTGCACGTTGATCGTTTTAATCTGACTATTTATGGTACTTTCCATACTATTGGCCTCACTTCTAAACGATTCCAATGTTGAATTGGATAAATCCGTTCCGGGAAAAGATCCATCCAGTACCGCCGAATAATTCTCCAGAAGCAAAGAAGTTTCTTCCAGCAAAGCCAAAGTCTGTGACAACAAATCATAATCGTCTTCAAATACAAACTCTCCAGCCTCAATTTCCTTAAGATAACTTGAGAGACTTTCAACTGAATTTTTTAATACTGAATATGCCCGCGATGTAGTATTTTCCGCCTGACTATTGGTTGCACCTATCAGAATGTGATAATTTGTGGATTGACTTCTATAACCTTCAATTTCCATCACAGTATTTATCTTGAGCAAAACACCATCGACAACACCTATTGTACTTTTAACAGAGGAAATAACATCATCATGAACACTTTCATAATCCACTTCAGAAACCTTAAGATTCCGCTCCTCGGTCAATTTAGTGCTATTAAGATTTCTATCTGCAATATCATATAATCTCTGCTTATTCTCAAGATCCTGTTCCGCAGCGGCGATTGCATTTCCCAGATTTTTCACATTCAAATCGTACTGCTGTTTCGTTATGGAAAAAGATACTTCATTTTGCTCGATGTTTCTCTCCAGTTGAGCAAAACTGTTTTGCGCTTTCAATATTTCAGCCTCCGAATTTCCTTTTCTCAAATTTTCCAGAGTGATTTCAGAATTACTTAAACTGATCTCAGCTTGTTTAATTTCATTATTCAAGTCCGTCTTATCAAGTTCCATTATCAGCTGATCTTTTCCCACCTCATCACCTTCTGAAACATGCACATTTGACACCGACCCTGTAAGATTAAATCTAAGAGCCTGCTCATTGATCAGTTCGGCGCGACCCGATACTTTAATTGTTTCATTAATATCACCCCTGCTCACAACACTTTCATCAAAACTCGCAGGAGCACCGTCGTTGCCTCCGTCTCTGAAAAAAATCACAAAAACAGCTCCGATCAAAGCAAAACCCAAAGCAAAACTGGTCCACTTTATACCGGTTTTAAGGAAAGTGATAAACCTTTTAAAAATATCAATCATTTTGATTCTTTTAAACTAAACAATAATAATTAATGCGTTTTTTCCGCATCTTCAATTTCATCCGATTCTATTTTGCGAATTCCAAGTTGTTGTCGTTTGAAACCTCGGAAGACTCATCAGTAACGCCGATTCCATTATCGGAAACATCTGCAGCCTCACCTGCAATTGTATCCGCACTTTGTTCTGATTCCCTTTCAGCCATGCCTCCGGGAAAATTAGACAAATCGGATCCTCTGACAGCAGAGTTGAAAGACAAACTCATATAAAACATATATCCTCCAAAGACAATCAACCCAACAAAAATACCCAGAAAAAAAGATTTATTGAGCATAAAATTACCCCAAAATTAAATATACCTTTATTTACGAAGTTCACTGATATTTGTAACAACTTTATTTTAACCCGGCACTCCTTCCCGCCAAATAGCCCGTAGCCCAGGCCGCCTGCAGATTAAAACCACCGGTAAAACCGTCTATATCCAGAATCTCTCCGGCGAAATACAGTCCCGGTACAATTTTGGACTGCATGGTTTTATGATCCACTTCATCCAAATTTACCCCTCCCGCCGTCACAAACTCCTCGCCGGCAAAACGCCCCGTAACTTTAACCGGAAAAGCTTTCAGATTTTTGATAATGATTTTCCTCTGATCCCTGCCGATTTCTGCCCCGCGCAAATCAACCGAAAAAGAACCGTCTAATTCACAAACCTTTGCAAATAAATCGCAGAAAGAATTGGGCAGAATCATATCCAGAATATTGATCAATCGCTTTTTACCATGAGCGTCCAACAATCCCAATAATCTTTTTTCCAGAACTTCAGCCGATTCATCAGGGAAAAAATCCGCATGCAACATTCCATAATTGGTCTTATCAACTTTTTCGTAAGCCGTCATTGCCGACAAAGCAAAAACCGCCGGACCTGTAATTCCCGTATGAGTAAACAAAACCGGACCGGTTCTTTGAAAAGTCTTCCCCCCGGAACCCGAAAAATCCAGCTTCAAAGCGACTTTTGAAAAAGACACACCAGCCGGCAAACCCTTTACCCCCAAAATCCCCTCCGTAACCGGCTCCAACACAAAAGCGCCCAACGACGGCGCCAACGGGGTAATCGTGTGCCCCATTTTTTCGGCAAAAGTGTAACCGTCACCGGTACTGCCGGTCTGCTTATAGGCACTGCCGCCCGTCGTAAGAATAACCTTGTCGGCTTTATATTCTTTGGCGTTTCTTGTTCTGATTGAAAACCCTGCTCCATCCCTACCCTTTTCAATTATTAAAACCTGCTCGTTCAAAACAAGCTCCACCCCCGCTTCTTTTAAACGATCTTCCAGAAATCCCACCACGCTTTTCCCATCATTGCTCGCCGGAAAAACCCTGTTATCCTCCTCCGTCTTCATTTTCACCCCGCCCTTTCTGAACATATAAATCACCTTCTGCGGACTGAAAGCATACATTGCCGTCCGCAGAAATTTGGCGCCGCGCGGATAATTTTCCAATACTTTTTTAATATCGGTAATACCGGTGGTCACATTGCACCTTCCTCCCCCGCTTAAAAGAACTTTAACCCCAAGGCTTTCATTTTTTTCAAACAAAATCACATCCGGCCCCGCGGATTCGCCTTCCGAAAAAGGTTTGCCTTCAGGGGCAAACCTCTCCTCATTTTCCGTTAATAATTCTTTGGAGGCTAGCGCCGCAATCATTCCCGCGGCGCCGCCCCCGATAATTGCAATTTTCATCCGTTTATTTTTCAGCAACAACCTTGAAAGTACCGGTACAAACTTCCGTTTCCGCTTCGCCTTCACCCGTTTTACACACAAGATTGGCCATATTGATTCCACTGGTTGTCTTGATTGTACAATGAGCAACCACGTCATTCGTCAGAGGAACTTCCTTAAATCTTATCAGCCCGGTGAAATCCACCATAGTCATTTGATCAAAATAAGATTCGTCCTCGGTCATAATCCTGTTGGTGGATTTATAAATGAGGTTTTCCGGAAAATCCATTTCCATACAGGTTCCTTCCGGTTCCGTAAATCTGAAAAGCTTATATTCTTTTGCCGCGGACATAATATCTTTTTCAACATCGGCAAAAGGAAGAGATGAAACCTCTTCAACAACCGGCTCCGACACCTCCACTTTGGGAGTATTGTCGGTGGCAGTTTCCTTCCCTACTTCAGCGGGAGTATCGCAACCCGCAAAAACCATCATGGCCATGACCACAAAAACGGTCAAAATCATTTTTTTCATAATGAAAATTATAAAATAAGTACTTGCGCAAAATCTAATACATAACACTCCAATAAATCAATAGCTTAACGTCAAATTGAATATCGCAACTATCTGATATATATTTATTACGTTCACACCTCCTAATCATCTTCAGATGAAAATATCCAAATCGGTCATCGGACTACTGTCCATTATGCTTCTGGCCGCGTGTTCATCACCGACTTTCGGCAATTTCAGCCTTATCGGAGGAGCCGGGGACAGCGAGCAATCAACCATCGGAGGCAATGACCGTATGGTTTACATGGCTTCCGGCACAGTGAACGAAGTCTGCGACGCCCAAGCGACTCTTATTACGGGTGCAGGATGGACCATTACCGAAGAACCCCGCACAGAAGACACTTACAAAACAAGTTCATACACGGACGGAACCGCCAACCTCACACTGATGTGCAGCGAACAGGAGGAAAACGCCGGAATCAAAGTGACTCTTACCATGCAGGGAGGAAAATAGGTTTGATACAACGGTCTATTCGAAAACCGCATTCTCACCGTTAATGGAATCAACCGGAATTTTACCGCGCCCGCCGGGTATTTCCACCATATAAATCGGCATACAGACACCGGGCATACTTTCCCTCAACTCTTTCATAATCCCAATCCCCTTTTTAAGAGGAACTTTGAAATGGCTTATCCCTTTTGCAGAATCACACTGGTGCAGATAGTACGGTTTAACCCCGCACTCCGTCAGATCGGTAAACAAATCACGTAAAATCTTCGCATTGTCATTAACACCCTTTAACAGAACACTCTGGTTGAGCAACATCATTCCTGCATCACCAATGCGCTTTACGGCTTTTCTCATCAGGGGTGTTATTTCTTTGGAATGATTCAGATGAGTGACAATAATAACCGGTTTGGCCCCCTTTAATATTTTGATTAGGCGCGGAGTTATTCTATGCGGCAGAGTAGCTAAAACACGCGTATGGATTCTTATCCACCTTACATGCCGGATTTTTTTTATGCTTTTCAAAATCGTTTCCAGACTTTCATCCGTAAGCAATAAAGGATCGCCACCCGAAAGAATCACCTCTGTGATTTCCGCATGACTGCGGATATATTGAATTGCAATTTTCAGTTCCGCGGATGATAAAGACCTGTCGTTTCTTCCGGCTATCCTTCGCCGAAAACAATGCCTGCAATAAGTCGCGCACTCGTATGTCGGAAAAAGCAACACCCTTTCCTGATACCTGTGCACAATTCCCTTAACCGGACTGTGAATAATATCACCAATCGGATCATCAAACTCACCCTCCAGAATATTTAACTCGTTAATTGAGGGAACAGCCTGCTTCCTAATCGGACAATCCGGATTATTTTTATCTATCAGCCCCAAATAATAAGGGGTTATCCCCATCCTGAACTTACCCGTCACCTCCTCGATATTTTTCTTTTCTTCTTCCGTAAGAGCAATACGCCGGTCCAGCTCACCGACGGTGGTTATTCTGTTCAGTATCTGTTTTTTCCAGAGTTCCATAAATCAAAACTCAAACCAGCCAATTAAACAAAAAACCGATTAACATAATCCCCACTCCCACAATCCCGAAAAACACCGCGAGCAGTTTCATCGTCATCACTCTCTTTAAGATAATCGCCTCCGGCAAAGACAATCCGGCCACCGACATCATAAAAGCCAGAGAAGTACCCAAAGGGACACCTCCGGCGGTAATCGAAAAAACAAGCGGGACAATGGCGCTGCAACCGGCATAAATCGGAATTCCCAGAATCACCGCAAAAGGCACAGCAAAATACCCAAACTTACCGATATTCTCCTCAAAAAACTCATGTGGTACAAAACCGTGTATAACTGCGCCCACGGCAATACCTCCCAAAATATACGGAAGCAGCTTTTTCAGCGTTTTCAAACCTTCATTCAGTGCAAATTGGATCTTGCCTTTGAAAGTTTTAGGTAAATATATATCCCCCGCGGCCTTTAAATCACCGTCAAAAATAAGCTGATTTTCCATCTTCAAAGCGCCAAGAATCATTCCGGCCACCGTCCCGAGTAAAATACCGGCAACCGCATAAATCACAGCCAGATGCCAACCGAACATTCCACCCATAATCACAAATGCTACTTCGTTAACCAAAGGAGAGGTAATTAAAAAAGAAAATGCCACACCCAGTGGAATCTCCGCTTTCAAAAACCCGATAAACACCGGAATTGATGAACATGAACAAAAAGGGGTTAGAGCTCCAAAACAAGATGCCGCCAGATTACCCAGCCCGAACGAGGATTTTTTCATTAGCCGTTTGAGCTTGGAAACGGCCGCAAACGTCCGCACAAACGCAATCAAAGAAACCACAAAAAAGACCATCAACGAAATCCTGACCCCGTCATAGATAAAATAACTGACACTTTCCGCCAAACCCGTTCCGGCCTGCAGACCGAATACGTTATACGTCAATAAATCAGCAAGATACTGCAGCATAAATTACCAAATTTTATAATATTACTTGCAGTCCCCGCCCCCGCAACAACAGTGACAGTCATCACCGCCTCCGCCCAGTAAATTTTTAAGGCTGAAAGCCTCCTTCACATTTTTGCTTTTGCATTTTGGGCAAGCCACCTCTTTTTTACCGCTCTCCTTTTCCTCCAGTGTCATTTTAACATCAAACTTTTCCGAACATTCGCCGCATTTAAATTTGTAAACCGACATAGAAACCCATTAAAAAGTATAAATAGACACCAAATGATAGCCTCTTCACTTCTTCAAAGTCAAACCCGATAAAATTTTAAATTGCTTTTTGCTTGTCAAAAAGCTAGAATCCCTGCGCTTTAACAATCTTATGGATATACGAAACATTGCCATTATAGCTCACGTCGATCACGGAAAAACCACTCTGGTGGATGCTCTTTTAAAGGCCGGAGACGTAATTGCCAAACACAAAGTACTGGAAGAACGCGCCATGGACAGTAATGATCAGGAAAAAGAAAGAGGCATCACCATTTACGCCAAAAACGCCGCCATCTATTACAAAGACACCAAAATCAATATCGTGGACACTCCCGGACACGCTGACTTTGGATCCGAAGTTGAACGCATGCTTAAAACTATTGATGCCGCCATTCTGGTTGTGGATGCCTACGAAGGACCCATGCCCCAGACCAAATTTGTGTTATCAAAATCGCTCCAACTGGGACTGCCTGTACTTGTGGTAATCAATAAAATAGACAAATCCACCGCCCGCCCCGACACGGTATTGAACCTGATTTTTGATTTATTTATTCAATTGGGCGCCAACGAAAAACAATTGGATTTTCCTCACATTTATACAATCGCGCGGGAGGGAGTGGCCATTAAAAAACTGGAAGACGAACGCAAAGATATAACTCCTTTTTTGGATTTTATTCTGGAAAACGTAATACCTTCCGCCTCGGACACAACCAAACCTTTCCGCATGCAACCTGCCACACTCGCATACGACAATTTCCTTGGAAGAATAGCCATCGGTAGAGTATACGAAGGCATGGCAAAAGCCAACCAGCGTGTATTAATCAAGACCGAAGACGGAAAAACCAGAACAGGCAAAATATCGAAAGTATTCACTTTCAGGGGAATGGAAAGAGTAGAAACGGAAGAAGCGGACGCCGGAGACATAGTGGCGCTGGCCGGAATGCCGGACATTTTTGTGGGAGAGACAATCACCACCGACGAAAACGCCTCCGCCATGCCCGCAATCAGCGTTGACCCGCCGACACTTGCCATGGATTTCATGATTAACGACTCCCCTTTTTCCGGTAAAGAAGGTAAATATTGCACGAGTAGAAATATCCGCGAAAGATTGATCCGTGAATTGGAATCCAATGTCGGATTAAAAGTGGAAATGGAAAACACCAGCGATAAATTTAAAGTTTACGGCAGAGGCGAAATGCATCTTGCCGTTCTGATTGAAAGTATGCGCAGAGAAGGATTTGAACTTCAGGTTTCCCAACCCGAAGTCGTCACCAAGGAAGTGGACGGACAACTTTGCGAACCTGTTGAAGCCGTTGTGATAACTGTCCCCGAACTTATCTCCGGCAAAGTGATAGAAGCCATGTCACAAAGAAAAGGAATCATGACCAACATGAAAACCGAAAACGGCAAAACCACTCTTGAATTTGAAATACCCACCCGCGGACTTTTGGGATTTAGATCCGCTTTTATATTACTGACAAGAGGCGAGGGAACTTTATATCACGCCTTTGAAAAATACGCGCCTTACTACGGCCCAATTGAAAGAAGACAGGTTGGATCCATGATTTCCGGTAACGAAGGGGTTACAGTGGCTTTCGCCCTCAACAATCTGCAGGAACGCGGACCTTTGTTTGTTAAACCCGTAACGCCCGTTTATGAAGGAATGATCATCGGAGAACACAACCAGGGAACAGACATTGTGGTTAATCCCCTAAGAGGTAAAAAACTCACAAACACCCGATCTTCCGGTAACGATGACGCCATTAAACTTATCCCCCCGATTGAAATCACTCTGGAAAAAGGAATTGAATATATTCAGGAGGGTGAATATGTGGAAATTACTCCCAAAAGCATCCGCCTGCGCAAAAAATACCTGACTGAAAACGAAAGAAAACGCGCCGGCCAAAAACAATAAAGTGCGGATGAACACATTATGAAAAACCGCCGTTTTATGCTAAAATATTGGCATAGGATTATTCACGAAAACATGAAAAACAAACAAGTGGTCAAAAAAAATTCATGTGCCCCAACCGCGGAAGACATCAAAACAATGGAAAAAGAAATTGAGAAAAAAGGTGAAATACTAAAAATCTCAACCGGTGAAAAATATAAAACCATTGATGAACTGTTTGTACAAAGCCAGCCCAGCTCGGTTTACTACACTCTGCTGATTCTGTCCGTTTTCATAGTCACCTGCGGACTTCTGCTCCAAAACGCCCCCATAGTAATCGGAGGAATGCTGGTAACACCCGTCCTGACTCCGATTTTAGTCGTTTCTTTAGCCATTTCAGTAGCTGAGATACATGCTCTGAAAGGCCCTCTTTTCTTAATATTAAGATCCACACTCACCATCATCGCGGTATCAACAATAATCACAGTGATTTTTGGCATGAATAATTTGGAACAAACCTTTGTAAATGATTCAAGAACCGCCATCCTATATTTTATAGTTGCGGCCACATCGGGCGTGGCGGCTACTTTCGCCTGGGTTAGAAAAGAAGTATCGGACATTTTACCCGGAGTTTCCATTGCCGTTTCCTTGGTACCACCTTTAAGCCTAATCGGCATCAATCTGGGCATATTGCAATTTGAATCGGCAAGATTTTATTTGATTATTTACCTCCTTAATCTGTTTGGAATTATTGCGGGCAGTTTAATAATTTTTTCTCTGCTAAGATTTCAAAAAAACCGAGGAATGGTTACCAGAACGGTAAATGCGCTCGAAGAAATTGAAAAAACCCGCGAAGCCAAAATCAAAGCAAAAAAAACAATCGAAAAAATGGATCAGGTAAAAAAGAACATAGAGGAAACAATTGAATTGGATAAACAAAAAAAAGACAGCTGACTTTATTCAAATTCCCAAAAAAATCATTCCCCTGATATCCTCGATCGCCCTGTTGGCTGCATCCAGCCATTCTTTATCATCATAATGTCCCAGCATTCTGCGAACACGCAACATCCTCTGCACTATTTCCCTGTTTTCAAAAATCTCTAAAATGTCCGGACAGGTTGTAGCCAGCGGATATTTGACACTAAAACCGAAAGGAAAAATCCTGCATACAAAAGGCTTTCTTCCTTCAAGTTTACATACTTTTTCATCTTCACTGCATCCGTTAATCACATAAGCGGGAGTTAATCGCACCCTGTCGGCCGGTTCGATTTTAATCACCTGCACACCGCTTTTCTCCAAAGACCCTATTGCCTCATTCTGATAATGAAATTCATCCTCCCCCATTAATGCAGTTCTATAGGGAATATCGGTTAATCTACCGTCGGAGCCTCTGACTTTTTTTTGCGAACAGCATGAAGATGTGCACCGCGTTCTTGCACACTGCGGAATTTTGCCATCACCGATTTCATCGTAAATTCTGGCCCAGTTCCGGTAATTATCCATATAAAATAAACTAAATACTCCTGACAATCGGCAAATCCTTATCCTTTCTGGCCACATACATGGCGGCACCACCTTTCTCCGCCGTATTATCCATGGCAATATGAAACCTGTTTTTACCCCCGCGAAGGGAAAGTCCGTAATCCTTGATTTTTTCCGCATCCACCAGCTTCAACCATTTTAACAGTCTGGGTGGAATATCATATCCTTCCAAAAACTCGCTTAATACATTATCCGATGACTCCAGCAGATCGTCATGTGTCCCGCTCTCCGGATCGGACTGATTTACGGCAAACATATTAATACCCTTTTCAACAATCAACTGATAATCATGGGTGCCCGCCGATGGTGCGATATCTTTCCAGTGGCCCCGTCCCACCATTTCCACTATCGCGGCGCAATTGGCATAATCCCCGGCCACCGCATAAATTCCAAGCTCGCTATCCGGATTATCACCCCATCTTCCCGGAGCCGCTATTGCATATTCCTTATCCTTCATTTTTGAATTGATAATCGCAATCCAGTGACGCAACTGGTTCATTTCTGCATGACTCAACTCTTCCGGATGCCCGGACGAATAAACATCCGGAGAGATATAAAGCAAATAACGGACATTATCGGCATGTCCGCCACTTAAACATTTTACCGAACTGAAAATAATTCTCTCCGCGGGAATATGTTCGGGAACCCCGGCCGGTTTTAAATTGTGAGCAATATTTTGCGGTCTGCACTGAACAACTCTCACCTTATAAGAACCGTCTTTTTCCTTCCTTACGGTAAATTCGATATCCACTTTATATCCAAGAGCAAACTCCAGTTTTTTAACAATATATTCAATAATCAATGGCAGAATAGGCTTCTGAGCCTGCACCATACCGTCAAATGTCGCGTAGACCTTACTCGGATCATCAAGAAATTTTGTTTTAATAATCATGTCATTTTGATCCGTAAACACATCCTGTACCAGATCCGCGCCAAATACGCCGTTCTTGGCAACAATATCTTTCATTTGAATATTCTTTACTTTCCCGTCTTCAGCGTCCACCGTACAAATATCATTCTGGCAATAACGGTCGCGACGGCCTCCAAAATGATAGCCCGGTTTTGCAAACCAGATTGTCTTCCCCCCGCTCTGCACAACTTTTTCACCCAATCCCATCACAATTGTCATCATTCCCTCCTCCGGATCCGGACCCGGAGATTGTGGCGCGTGAGACAAACCCACTCCGGAAAAATCCGGCATAAAATATTTTCCACGCCACTGTCCATTCAATTGCTGAACCAAAAGACCCATTGATTCGTCAAAATCAAGTAAATTAATCCCCCTTCTGTACTTAATCACTTTGGAACAAAAAACAGAGACATACACCTGTTTAATCGCCTCCAGAAATTCCTCAAAACTTTTTCCCGAACAGATAACACTGTCATACATTCCGGCAAAAGAAGCTCCCAATTGGTCTTCCAGCGCCGAAGATGAACGAACGATAAAGGGATTACCCCCTATTTTCTCTGTCAAAAAATCAAAAAAATTCCTTAACTGGCGAAGCAAATGAGACGGAAAAACAGCTTCATTGATACTTTTGATAACTTTATCATCAACATTTTCCTCTTCATCTCCCTCATCATAATATTTAAGCACACGCAGATATGCCAAAGAAGGATTATTTGCAATCAAAGCCCTGAGCAAATCGGACCCGATAAAAAATGAATTGTTTTCCTCAATCGCTCCGTCCATAAGATCACTCAATTTGGCCTTGCCTGTCATTTCCGCCTCACCTATAAACTGTTCCGCCTTAATAATTTCGTCCCTCCGCGATATCTTTTCATCCATGGACATCTCATCCGTTGAAGCAAGAAGTTTTTTCATTTTCTGGATTTCCCGCGAATTCACCCTCGCCAGATTTTTTTTCATCGCGAATTCCGTATCAAATTCCGGCATATCGGCGGCCAAAACCGCATAAGCCAGGATCATGCCCGCCGCCTTGCGCCCGATTTTTCCTTCGCTTAGAGCTCCGGGGGAACGGTGCAAAATTTCCTCATAGTGATAGGCGGTAAAAAACTGCCGCCCCACTTCAATCAGATTTTTATCACTACTGATTAAATGCGCAATCAACCGTGCATGAGCGCTCCGTCGCATCGCCTTAAAAAGCTCCCGGTCAATCACCGCTCCATTCTTCTCCGCCTCCTCCGCAAAAAAAGGATTATCCGTAAATGCAATTATATCAATCAGCTGATCCAGCGGCGTCTTATCATCAATATCACGAATCAACCTGCCCTCATCATCCAAAAAAAGTTGCGGAACCTTGCGGGGTTCTGATTCGGGCCTGAAAACCGCGTTCGCGTCTCCAATCATACGCAGCCTGATCGTATCATCAATAAAAGAAAGCGCCCTTAAAGCAAAATACGTCCGCCACACCCTCAACCTGGCCGAATAAGCATTTGATATCTCCTGAGAGGGCGGATCGTAAAGCCCGTCAATATTATGTTGTTCCCATTTTGCGGCATCGGCGGCCTGAATTTGCAGAACCTCATAACCCCCGTCCAACCCCATTTTGTAAACCTCCCTCCTCACCCATCTGGCAATTTCCTCCAGTTCGGCCGGATTAATTCCGTTCAAAGCGTCAACAATCCCTTTGGTTTTGGCAAGAGTTCTCGTATACCCCATCGCGACAATCGCGCCGTCTTCGGGTATTAGCAAATTTTTGTCTATATATTTATTGCCGCCCATAAATTATTTTTTGGGCAAGTAAATATCACAGAACGGCAAACAAAGTCAATTCTTCAAACAAATTATTCCGAATCTAAACATCGGTAATTCTGGCCCTGGCCTCCGCGAGACGGGTGCCAAAGTCATCCATCATCTCCTGCATTACATATTTTTCATCTTCAAAAACAGTATCGGACATCTCATCAATCTCATCCAGTCTGGACTCAATATCCTCATAATCACGCATCAGCTCCTGCATCAACAGTTGAAATTCCTCCTTATTATCTTCATCGGCTCTTTCCGTATCATCCTCCAGCACCGAAAGATCCCTGCCCCAAAGATTAAGTTTGTTCTGAAGATTCAGCTTAAATTGTGATTTATCCATATATATTGATTATTTTTTACTCCACAAATTATAGCACAAAACCTGCCAATTAGACAGCTACTCCCTTTTCATATTTGATTCTTTTTTCTTCTGGCCGCCCTTGCCCTGTTTTCCAGCTCCCTGATTCCCTTTTCATCATAACCGAAATAATGGCCGACCTCGTGCAATAACACATCCGAAATCAGCTCCTTAAGCTCTTCCGTTGTCCTGCATTGGTGAATAATCGGCCCGCGGAAAATCGTGATTTTACTGGGCTGGATACCCATCACCGCCTGTCCCCATGCGGTTTTTGGCACACCATCATACAAACCAAGCAGTGTTCCTCTGATTTTCATCTTCCTTAACTGGCGGGGACTTGGATAATCCTCAATCGCAATCAGCACATTTTCCACCTGTTCACGAAACTTGGCCGGGATATTTTCCCACGCCTCATCAACCAGACAATCAAATTCCTCTTCCGTTATCAGCATACTGCAAAATTAACATAACCCGATTATACAGCAGAATTAACACATCAAACGATACTATTCTATATAGTCAACCGGAGTTTTGTCGGCATCATAACCACGGGCTTTTTTACGATCCTGCAAAATCCCCAGAGCTTTTCCCACTTCCAGGGCGGTGGCATGAATATCTTCCGAAATCCGCCTAAGTTCCTCGTCGGGTAAATTGGCATATTGTCTATCCAGATCGGCAATGGCTTCTTCAGAGTCATTGTGGACTTCCTCCTTGATAATATTTGACATGCTAAACTTATTAAGATATTTATTAAGAGTATATGATAAACATATTTATCCATTTTTAGCAAATGAAAATCCGCAAAACAAGAAACTCCCAAAGAAAAGAGAAATACGAACAAATGTCAGCGCCCAAAGCCGAATTGGATTTTCACGACTTTGGCCCCATGAAGGAAGCCGAAATAGTCAACAAAGTACGCGAATTTATTGGCAAATGTGCAGCCGGACAAATTGATAGACTACTTATAATCACGGGAAAAGGCTCCCATTCAAAAGACGGACGGTCGGTGGTTAAGCCGCTGGTGGAAAGAACTCTGCGCAAGTGTGAGGAGGTGGATTTTTTCGCGGACGCCCGCCGCGATCGCGGAGGGGAAGGCGCCATAGAAGTAAAACTGAATTGATTTGATAAACAGGAAAAGACCCGGCTCCAATTAAGAAGTCGGGAATCTTTACGCAACCTGTTTCTAAGCGCCGCCTAATCGTCGTGCAGAAAGACATTTCATTTTTGACTTAAACATCATCATCAAATAAGATGTCTAAAGGCACTAATTATTGAAACATGAAAGACCGCGTAAGAATTTCATTAACGCTTCGTCCGGAAATAGTAAACCTGCTGGACAGCAAAATTGACGGCACCAAAATTCGCAACCGCTCCCATGCCGTTGAGCAGTTCCTTAAACAGGTGCTTGTAACGGGCGCCGGACAAGCGGTGATTCTAATCGGCGACCAGGATAAAATCATGACGGAAATCTGCGGACTTTCGGTTTTTGAAAGAATGCTGGAACAACTGCGCAAAGCCTCCATCAACAAAATCATAATCTGCTGTACAAAAAATTCCGATAAAATCAAAAAAATCCTGGCAAAAAAGAAATATTCCGACTTAAGCTTTTCCTTTGCCAAAAACGAACTTAAAGGAACAGCAGTTTCGCTAATGGAATGCAAAAAACAGCTGGATCCGGGCAATTTTTTCCTTATTTACGGCGACGTAATGGCCGAAATAGATTTTTTCGACTTCCAGGATTTCCATAAATCAATGAACGGCGTAGCCACAATTACAGTCACCAGCATCGCCGATCCCCTTCCCTGGGGCATTGTCAGGGTAAAAAGAAATCTGGTCACGGAATTCATAGAAAAACCCACACCCAAAGAAGTTGAAAACATCAGACTAACAAATCTAATCAACGGCGGGATTTTTGCTTTCAGCGAGGAGATATTCGGTTATATCAACGGCAAAACGGTCAGTCTGGAAAGAGACGTATTCCCCAAGCTGATCAAATCAAAGCAACTGTTCAGTTATCTTCTGGACGGCGTGTGGGTGAATGTGGGAAGTAAAGATATGCTGGCCCATGCCAAAAAATACTGCACATATAAGAAATAGCATGCAAGAATTTTTATTCGGAGCCGCGCTCTCCGCCCATCAGGCCGAGGGAGGAAACATCCACAACCAGTGGTATGAGTTTGAGCAAAAGATTTTAAGCAAAAAAAATATCAAATCCGGTAAATCATCCAACCACTACGAACTTTACGAAGAGGATTTTGAACTCGCCCGCCAGCTTGGACACAATGCCCACAGGCTTTCCATAGAATGGGCCAGAATAGAACCCGAGGAGGGAAAAATAGATTTTCAGGAAATCCAGCACTATCGCAAAGTCCTAAAATCCCTCAAAGAAAAAAATATCAAACCGGTGGTCACCCTATTCCATTTCTCACTTCCTGTCTGGTTCTGCAAAAAAGGAGGATTTTTAAACAAAAAAAACATATCCCGATTCATAGAATATTCCAAATTCATTGTCGGCGAACTGAAAGATGATATTGAATACATAATCACCATCAACGAACCGCAGGTTTACGCGTATCAGGGATATCTGCTCGGCAAATGGCCCCCCCAGAAAAGGAAATATTTTGCCTATGTAAAGATTATCAAAAACCTGGTTAAAGCCCATAAATGGACATACAACGAGTTAAAAACCATAAATCCGAATTTTAAAATCAGCATTGCCAAGAACAACCAGGTTTTTGTGCCGGCCAGAAAAAATCATCCAATGGACAATGCCATAACCAATTATTTTGACTACACCTGGAACTACCATTTTTTAAACAAAATCCACAAACACCTGGATTTTATCGGCCTTAATTATTATTTCTACCGCGGAGTGAAGTTCACCCCAACTCTGGCCAGAAAATTCTATCAGTTCCATTATCCCACCTGCCGAAAAACCGACATGGACTGGGAGGTTTTCCCCAAAGGCATTTATATGCTGCTCAACGAACTGCACAAGAGATACCGTCTGCCGATTATGATCACGGAAAACGGAGTGGCCGACGACACCGACAAACTACGCCAGGACGTTATCACAGAAACTCTTGAATGGGTTTTTAAAGCCAAAAAAGAGGAAGTGGACGTGATCGGATATTTGCACTGGGCTCTTTTGGACAATATGGAATGGAACGAAGGTTTCAAATACAGATTCGGCCTCATTAAAGTTGATTACAACAATTACACCCGTTCAATCAGGCCTTCCGCCCTCCTGTACAAACAACTGATAGACAAATACACCGCTCAAATGGCCAAAACCGCCCCAAAAAAGTAATCACTTGCATTTAAAATCGAAAACTTGTAGCATGCTACAGCTTAATTCCAAGTAAAAAATAATAATTTCCCATGGCAGGCAAATCAAAAAAGACCAAAGTTGTTACTCTCGTAGCCAAAGACGACAAAGGTAAGATTACTTATTCTTACCACACCATGAAGAACACCTCACTTAAGGAAAAACTGGTCTTAAACAAGTACAACCCGATCACTCGCAAACACGAAAAGTTTACGGAAACCAAGAGCAAATAAACTTTTTCAAGCATCGCAATTATCCGCTGCGCAAAATACGCAGGTGTTTTTCAGTTGACTGTTTAGCAGATATAAAGACCCTGCCATCATGGCAAGGCTCACCAGTTTCAACAAAACATCGTGATCGGAAATAAAATCCGTCCATACGGTAATTCCAAACAGTGAAATCACCGGCAAAGTACAGGCGGGACAAATCACCGACAGCGATCCCGCCAAAAATCCCATTCCCGAAAGTGAAGACATCATGGCCTTTTGCTTTGCCAGCTTAACAAAGAACAACTGAATAAAACCGGCAAACAAAACACCCGTGAGTAAACTCAATAACCCGGCAAAAGCCAGATTTACGGGAGTCAGGTTTGCACCCATCATGCACATGCTATCCCTGGTACCGGGCAAAACCGACATCATGTAATAACTTATATCAAAAGCAATTAAAGCAACCCCCAGAAAAACAAACAAATATTTTAACCGCTTGAGATTTGTAAATATAGGCAATTTGCCGGAACTTTTCATAGCCTGATCAATTCAAAAATTACAGCATACCGTCAATAATATTTGCAAACGCCGTCAAAGGCTGGGCTCCTGAAATCAGGAAGGCTTCCCCCGTTTCATTGTTTAAAATAACCGAACCGGGAGTCCCCTGCACACCGGATTCAATTCCGTTTTGCATCTGCTGTTGAATCAAATCATCGTATTTCCCGCTATCCAGACAAGTGGCAAACGCCACGCCATCCAACCCCAACTCACCGGCCAAAACCGTTAAACCCTCGTTATCGGTAGGATTGCTTTCAAAAATCTTATCGGTAAACTCCCAGAATTTATCATTGCCACCAAGTTCCGCCACACATTCACCCGCAACAGCCTGCAAAGAAGCCGCCGGCTCATGAAATGCAAGAGGATAATGTCTGTAAACCCAATTCACGTCATCACCGTATGCATCCACCACCGACTTGGCAATATCATGAAATCGTTTGCAATAAGGACATTGAAAATCCGAATATTCAATCAAAGAAATTTTTGCATTTTCATTACCGAAAATATGATCCTTCTCCGTTACCGGATCTGCGTTTACCGCCAATTCCGCGGATTTCTTCGCCTCATCCGCGACCGCAACCGCCTGCTGATCTTCCGCCTCTTTTTGTTTCTTTTCCACATATCTTTCAATAGCCTGATCAATCTGCGTGTCCAAAACACTCACCTTTAAATCCTCATTGCTTCCCGTCTGCAAACCAAAGAAAACCAACGAGCCCGAAACAACCGATGAAGCGAAAACAATCGCCAGAATCAATCCGATATCCTTTTTCTTATTTTCCATAAAAAATTTAATAAAATAGATATTTTTATACCGCACCTTATCAAAAGAGCATAAGGAACGCAAAAGAAATTATATCAGATTTATCACATCTGCGCCACATCTTCCATCACATCATCCGGATGCTCCAACGGATTAACCTTCTCATATATCTTAACAATCGTCCCCTCGCGATTAATCAGAAAAGACACCCGTCGCGGAAAAAACACACCATCCGCGCCGTAAGCGTGAATCATTTCCTTTTTGGTGTCCGCCAGCAATGGAAACTGCAAACCATGTCTCCCCGCAAATTTCTGATGGCTCTCCACGCTGTCCCCGCTCACTCCCACAACTTGAACATAACGGATTAAATCATCATAGGCATCGCGAAAACCGCATGCCTCGCTGGTACAACCGGGCGTGTTATCCTTGGGATAGAAATAAAGAAGCAAAAACTTGCCTTTAAACTCCTCCAGCGTCCGTAAATCCCCTTCCTGATCCTGAACTTCAAAGTCGGGAGCCTGATCGCCCTCGCGCAGTTTGATTTTTTTCATAAGTAAAAAATGAATAAAACAATTGATTATGTTAACATAGACTCCGATAAATATCAAAAACACTATGGATAACTGGTGGTTTAATCCCGTGATGTTTGAAATCGGCCCCGTCAAGGCGCACTGGTACGGATTCATGTACGCGCTGGCCTTTATTTTCGGATATCTTTTTTTGAACTATTCGGCGATTGCGGGCCGGATGAAACTTACGTCAAAACAAAAAGACACCCTGGCTGTAACCGTGATTCTTGGCGTCCTTTTGGGAGGCAGAATCGGATACATTATTTTTTACAACCTCACCTACTATTTTACCAACCCTTTGAAGGTTTTGGCGGTTTGGGAGGGAGGCATGTCCATGCACGGAGGAGTGATTGGTGTGATTCTGGGACTAATCTGGTTCAGCCGGAAATACAAAGTTGATTTTCTGAAACTCGGAGACACAATCACCACAATAGTCCCCGTAGGGGTTATGCTGGTGCGCATCGGCAATTTTATCAACGGCGAACTTTACGGCAGAATCGCCGACTCGTATTGCTTTCATTTCCCGTCCGATCCCTCCAACTGCCGCTATCCCTCGCAACTCCTGCAGGGGGCGCTGGAAGGATTGATTCTTTTTATCATCCTTTATTTTACGGGCAAAAAAACAAAAAAATCCGGTCTTGTATCGGGACTTTTCCTTATTCTCTACGGACTTTTCCGTATTTTTGCCGAATTCTTCCGCGAACCCGATCCGCAAATCGGATTTCTCTGGAACATCATAACTATGGGACAACTGCTTTCAGTCTTGATGATTATCGCCGGAGCATTCTTTCTTAAAACGGCTTATAAAAAATAACCCCTCCCGATATCAGGCTTGACAAATTAAAGGTTATTTGCTGTAATGAGCGGCCGCGTATTTGATTGTAGATATTGATAGATAATTAAAAAACCTATGGAAAACAGAAAATTTAATCCCGATGCCGAAACCGGTGTAGCCGTGGACTTTGTGGCAAAGGTAAGAGAAAAAGCCGCTCAAATTCAGGCCGAACAACAAACCCGGGAAAACGCCGCTCGTCTGGGAGTTCAAAAAACCGTACCGCAAAATCTCACGCCTTTGGCCAGTGAATCACCGGAAAGAATCAGAACAAGTTCCCGTGCCGGAATAGTAGCAACACTCGCGCTCGGACTAATGGCCAGCTCGGCCGCAACCACCACCGGTTATATGTACCTGTATAAAAAAGGTCCTTTTGCGCCTGTGGAAATGCCCGCCGTAACAACTCCCGCGTCCTCCTCCGATAACAATAACGAAAACGACAACAATTCACCGGCGGACGTATTAACCAATGAAGATCTGCAAAAATCATTAGCAGCGCAAAAAATCAGCGCAACCGATGAAGATTTTGATTTTTCAACATCCCGACCTCAACTTCACGCAAAAGCGCTAATGTTAAAATTTCTGAAAAACGGTGACACCATTGAGTACGAATGGCAACCCGTGCGCGAAAGAATAACCCGTATAGATGACAATCAGGCCCTTATCGCAATAAAAATTTTAAACCCGTACGTTAAAGATAATCCCCAAAACCACATTGCCCCTGCAGGATTGCCCTACAGAGCCAGCACCATCGATCCGAAAGACTCGACCATCATGTATTTCTATTATGACTGCAATGACAAAAAAAATTCCGATCTGCTTGGACAAATAGGGCTGTTAAACCCGCAAAATCCAAAAAAACTTTTGTGGGGAGTTTCTTTTTCCATACCGGACTGCGAATAATTAAAGTTTACCGGCGCTATGGTATAGTACGCGCATGAAAAAATCTTTTTGGAACGAACTTAAAAAACCGTTTATCGGACTGGCTCCAATGGATGGCGTCACCGACGCGCCTTTCAGGCGGATTGTGGCCAAATACGGCAAACCCAATTTGTTTTTTACCGAATTCACTTCAGTGGAAGGTATTTGCGCGGGAGCAATTAAACCGTTGAACGCTTTTATTTACGGCGAAAACGAACGACCGATTGTCGCCCAACTGTTCGGATCCACTCCTGACTGTTTTTACAAAGCCTTCTTTGTAGCGGCCGAACTTGGATTTGACGGAATAGACATCAACATGGGATGCCCCTCCAAAAACATCACGGTTAAGGGCTCGGGGGCGGGACTGATTAAAACCCCCAAACTCGCCGTGCAGATTATCAAGGAATGCCAACGGGCGGCGCGGGAATTTGCCGACGGTAAAACTTTCCGCGACGTTGACTTGCCCGATACAACGGTAAATTACCTTAAACACAACCGCGCCGAAACTGCGGAAACAAAACTTCTGCCGGTTTCCGTAAAAACCAGACTCGGCTATAACACGAATATTGTTAAAGACTGGATTGGTCTTCTGTTGGAACAAAAACCCGCCGCCATAACCGTGCACGGACGCACTTATAAACAGATGTACTCGGGGGCCGCCGACTGGGAATCAATCGCGCTGGCCTCAAAACTCGCCGCCGGCAGCGGCACACTCATCATCGGCAACGGAGACATCCGGTCGGCGGCCCAGGCTCACGAATATGCCAAAACCTACGGCACGGACGGCGTATTAATCGGCAGGGCGGCGCTGGGAAAACCCTGGATAATCAACTCCGAACTAACAACCGACCCGCCCGTCGCCGAAATCTTTAAAATAACTTTGGAACACGCCCACCTGCAGGAAAAACTACTGCCCGAAATCCCCTTTTTACACATGCGCAAACACCTTGCCTGGTACTGCCGCGGCTTTACCGACGCCTCCGAAGTCCGACAAAAACTCATGCAGGCCAACAGCTCCGCGGACGTAAAAAGAATCCTGACCGCGACGGAAATCAAATAGAGGAATTGTCTTCATGTTCAAATTAAGGTACCAGCGCAGTTTTTTCCTGCGAAAAACTGCGCTTATGGTCCTCGCACAGCCGCCCCGCTATCGCGGGGACCGAGCCGGCTGTGCTGTGGAATTACCTTAATTTGAACATGAAGACAATCCCCTTCAACCAACCTTTAATTCCACGCGCAAATCAGCTAGAATCTAAACACTTCACCCACAAGAGATGGAAATCATTTCCGGTTTTGACATTGTCATAGTCGGCGGCGGCGCCGCCGGCCTCCGCGCCGCCATAGAAGCGGCCGAACAAAACCCGAAATCCCGCATCGCCATTGTCTCCAAAGTTCATCCCATACGCAGTCACTCCGTGGCCGCCGAAGGCGGTACCGCCGCCGCCATGCTCCCCGACGACAGCCCGGATATCCACGCCGAAGACACAATAAAAGGAAGCGATTGGCTGGCCGATCAGGACGCCGTGGAATTTTTCACCAACAAATGCAAAGACGAAATCCTAACGCTGGACAAATGGGGATGCCCCTGGAGCCGTAACGAAGACGGCCACGTTCACGTACGGCCTTTTGGCGGCATGAACCGCCACAGAACCGTCCACGCGGCCGACAAAACGGGCTTTTTTATCATGCACACGCTTTTTGAAAGAACCCTGCTCCACGAAAACATCCAAAGATTTGACGAGTGGTTTGCTACCAAACTGTTCACCGACGAATCCGGAGTTACGGGCATTTTTGCCTTGGATTTAAAAAACGGAAAAACCGCAGCAATAAGCGCCAAAGTTGTAATCATCGCGACCGGCGGCCTCGGCCGTATTTACCGGCACACCACCAATTCCGCGATAAAAACGGGCGACGGCATTGCGCTGGCACTACGCGAAGGAACCTCTTTGAAAGACATGGAGTTTGTCCAGTTTCATCCCACTTCCATGCCCAAAACGGGAATGCTGATAACCGAGGCCGCCCGCGGCGAAGGAGGATATCTAATCAACAACAAAAACGAAAGATTCCTGCGCGACTACATACCCGAATCCATGGAAATGGGCCCCAGAGACATCATCTCCAGAGCCATATACAAAGAAACGGAAGCCGGCCGCGCCATTGACACCCCCTGCGGCAAATGCGTCCACCTGGACCTGCGCCATCTGGGCAAAAAAATCATCAGTGAAAAACTCCCGCAGTTAAGAGATTTAACACTCATGTACTTAAACCTGGATCCGGTCACCGACCCCATTCCCGTCACCCCCGCCCAGCATTATTTCATGGGAGGTATCGCCACCGACATTCAAACAAAAACCAACATCCCCGGACTGCTGGCCGTGGGTGAAAGCGCCTGCGCCTCAGTCAACGGAGCCAACCGTTTGGGTTCCAACTCGCTGGCCAAATGTCTGGTTTTCGGCACCGAATCAGGGAAAACCGCCGCAAAAATAATCACTAAAAGAAAACATCCGCAAATCGACCCGAAACAAATCAAAGACGAACAATCCCGCATCCAAAAAATCATTCAACGAACAGGCAAAGAAAATCCACACGCCATACTGGAAGAAATGAACGAAGTCATGGAAAGCCACGCCGGCGTGATTAGAAACGAAAAAGGCTTACAAGAAGGATTAAAAAACATATCAACACTCAAAGAAAAAATAAAAAATGTGGAAATTCCACAGAAAAACACGATATTCAACATGGAACTGATAAACCTGCTGGAACTGGAAAACATGCTGGACTTAAGCGAATGCATACTCATATCCGCACTGGCCAGAAAAGAATCCCGGGGCGCGCATTTCCGCGAAGATTACCCCCAAAGAGACGATCAAAATCACTTAATCCATTACCACCTGGGGCTGGAAAACGGAAAACTGAAATTAAGCGAAAAACCTGTTATCATCACCAAGTGGCCGCCTAAAACCCGAAAATATTAAACATGGAAACTCAATATAAAATCAAAGTCATCAGATACAATCCCGAATCGGAGCAGTTTAAAACCGAAGATTTCACCGTAAAAGCCGGAGACGACATTACCGTGCTGGAGGCGCTCCACATAATAAACAAAGTACACCGCGCCGGACTTTCCTACAGATTTTCCTGCGGGATGGGAGTCTGCGGAAGCTGCGGAGCAATGGTCAACGGCAAACCGGTTCTGCTTTGCCAGACATTCTGTAGAAATTTACAACAACCCATTGAAGTACGCCCCTTAAAGAATTTTCCCATAATCAAAGACCTTGTTGTAGATACCGACAGCGCTTTTAACAAGTTTCGCACAGCCATGCCCTACACCGACATAGCCATCAGAAAAGCCCCCAAACATCTGGTCCAGACCAAAAAACAGCGGGAAAAAATTGAGCAGACCAGTCAATGCATCAAATGCATGCTCTGCTATTCCGCCTGCCCGGTTTTTGGATTGAACAATAACTTCATCGGACCGGCCGCCGCCTCAACCGCTTACCGTTATTTCAAGGACAGCAGGGATACACTCAAAGACAAGCGCGCCCCGAAAGTCACGGACAAAAACGGTGTCTGGAACTGCACCCACGTAGGCGAATGCTCAGCCGTGTGCCCCAAAAACGTTGATCCGAACAAAGCCATTTTAAAGCTGAAACTCATGGGGACGCTAAACGACGCGAAAAAACTGGTCAAAAAAAAGAAATGAAAACTTTTGAACAAAAACCCGGGAAATACTGGTGGACGCAAAGCCCCAATTCCATGGTCTACGCCATGCGCGAATTCAGCGGCGTTTTAATTGCGATTTGGGCGATTTACACATTGCTGTTTTTTGCTTTCCCGGAATTTTTTAAACCTACGATAAAAATTTTTATAGAGGCGTTGGGCCTTGCCGGAGCGATAATTCACACTCTCACCTGGCTGTGGGCCATGCCCAAACTACTGCCCCAAAAACTTTCGGACTCCATTCACTCACTTTTATTTGTGTTGCTAATAGTTGTCTGGCTGGGATTATCCTCATTATTGATATTATGGATTTAAAACAAACGACAAATCACAACGAATATAAAGGTCTGTTTTGGTTCGCCTTCAGCGGCGCGGCCACCTTCTGCGCATTCTTTCTGCCCGCATTTATTCTGATCCATTGGCTGAAAACACCCTCTCCGAATTTTATATTTATATTTTACGCGGCTTTGGTTATAATTGCGTCTCTCTATCAAAGTTTTTACAGAATCAAAGCATCCAACCACGATCTTAAACTGATCCGGTCCTTCATCGTTTGGATCTCGGTTGTTACAATTCTCATCGTCATTATCCAAAATGTCTAAAACCAGAAAAGAAAAAGACGTGCTGGGAGAAGTATCGGTCCCCTCCCACGCTTACTTTGGGGCTTTCACAGTCCGCGCCTACAATAACTTTCAAATCAGCGGAATTACCGCGCCGCCCGAATTCAAGGCTGCGCTGGGCATTATTAAAAAGGCCGCCGCGTTAACCAACCGTGACTTAAACGAACTGTCCGCCCGGCACGCCGGCGCCGTTGTTAAAGCCGCCGACGAGTTTATTGACGGCAAATTCGATTTGGAATTTAAGCTGGACGTTTTCCAGGCGGGCGCCGGCACCCCCTTCAACATGAACGCCAATGAAATCATAGCCAACCGCGCCAACGAAATCCTGGGCGGCAAAAAAGGCACATACTCCCCCATCACTCCCAATAACCACGTCAACTGGGGCCAGTCCTCCAACGACGTAATCCCCACCGCCATCAGAATCGCCGCATTGATTGAACTTACAAACCTCCTCCCCGAAGTGGAAAAACTGGCCGAATCACTGCAAAAAAAAGCGGCGGAATTCAAGGAAATCGTTAAAATAGGCAGAACCCACATGCAGGACGCGGTTCCAATCACGCTGGGCCAGGAATTCCAGGCCTACTCTTCATCGGTCGGACGCTCCGCAACTCATATTAAAGAGGCGTTCGCCAAACTGCAGGAAGTACAGATTGGCGGAACAGCGCTGGGCACGGGCATAACATCCCACCCCCGCTTTAAACCGCTGATGGTCCGGCATCTAAACGAACTTACCGGACTAAAACTCACTTCCACCCGCTACCCCATGGAGCTGAACGCCAACATGAACGTGTTCGCGCTGGCCTCCAACAGCCTGCATCTACTGGCCAACTCACTAATCAAAATCAGCAACGATTTTGTCATCCTGAACAGCGGCCCAAAAGGCGGACTAAACGAAATCACCCTTCCCGAAATGGAACCCGGATCATCCATCATGCCCGGCAAAGTAAACCCCTCCATCGCCGAATGCGTAAGCATGGTCGGTTTTCAGATTATGGGCAACAACCTGACCATCAACTCTGCGGTCCAACACGCCAACCTGGAACTAAACGTTATGACACCGGTCATCATGTTCAACCTGCTCTGGTCCATGGAACTGTTGGAAAGAACCTGTAAAATGTTCCGCACAAAATGCGTTGACGGGATTGTCGCCAACAAAGACGACTGCCAAAGACTGCTGGATCAAAGCCTTTGTCTGGCCACCGGACTTTCCCCCTATCTGGGATATTCCGTAACGGCGCTTCTGGTAAAAGAGGCCTTAAAGAAAAAACAAACCCTCTACGAAACCGTGGCAAATAAAAATTTTATGAAAGAAAACGAGCTGAAACAGATATTGTCGGCCAAAAAACTCACATCGCCCCATCTTAGCGACAAAGCTCTGATAAAAAGGATTAAATCCAATTTAAATTATCAAAAATATCTAAAGAAAACTTGACTATAATCTCATCCTCCGTTTAAATACATACGCTTTAACCAAGAAATAAAATGGCCAACAGTCTTCAGCACGGATTACATACAATGAACGCCACGCGCCCCAAGAGCAAAATGTGGAAAAGAAAAAACAAGGCCAAAGCGGCCGAAAGAAAAGCTCCGCTTCTGGCAGCCCTTGTAAAAGCCAAAAGACCTACAAAAGCGGCATTGAAAGGGCCATCGGTCAAACCAGTGCGCAAAAAGGTAAAAAAAGCACCGGTTGAAGTCGCAAAGGCCAAATCAACCGCAAAAGCGGAACCAAAAACCGCCGCAAAAAAACCTGCTGCCAAAAAAGCTCCGGCCAAAGCCGAACAGGCCAAACTGGTCTAGATCATTGCTGGCGGACTCTCCGCCCTAAATCTTTCAACAATAACGCCCACCAACCCGGGCGTTTTGTTATAGGATGTAAATTTATAAGGTTTTATGATATAATTATCGGATTATATCAACCCTGTATTTATGGACCTGACCGGACTGATCATTCCGTTTGGCGCGAGCATACTAATCGGCGCGCTTATCGGACTGGAACGCGAACGCAAAAAACAGCAGGCCCAAAACTTAAGCGCCGTGGGCATCCGCACCAGCATCTTAATCGCGCTGTTCGGCTCATTAGGCGGTTATTTGGGACAATTATACAATCCCGCAATATTCTTTGCTGCGTTTGCATCGCTGATTGTTCTGGTTATCAGTACACACATTTCCCTGATTATCAAACACGACCGCATCGGAATCACAACGGAAATTACCACCATTCTGCTATTTCTATTCGGGGCGATGTGCACATACGGTTTGGCTCAATTGGCCGTAATTCTGGCCATCATAACAACATTGGTGCTTTCCCTGCGCGATTACCTTCACACAACCATCGCCAACATCAGCGACACCGAACTTTATGACACGCTTAAATTCGCCATCATCGCTTTTATAGTCCTGCCATTCCTCCCCGACCAAAACTTTGACACTCAGATTTTCGGAACAATTATGCCGGAATTGGTCGCGGGCACGGGAATCACAAGTGTAGATGTATTAAATCCATACAAAATCTGGCTCCTGATTGTATTCGTTTCCGGTATCAGTTTTTTGGGGTACATCCTTGTAAAAGTTCTTGGCAAAAAAGTGGGTATCGGAGTTACCGGACTATTGGGCGGATTTTATTCAAGCACCGCGACTTCGCTCACACTGGCCGATAAAAGTAAAAAAACAACCAGCAAAAACCTCAACCCTTTTATCGCGGGAATCACCCTGGCCATCGCCACCAGCTTTATAAAGATGTTCATTTTCATAAGAACGCTTAACGAAGAATTGTTTTGGAGAATACTGCTTCCGATGGGATTAATGTTTGTCTTTCTGCTCGTCATAGGACTTTTGATGATGTTCAAAAAAAGCGCCTCTGACAAAGAAGCCAATAAAAAAGCGACCAGTGAAAGGACTTTGGAAACACCCTTCAAACTCAAAAAAGCCGTTGAACTGGGTGCATTTATAGTCGGCGCCCTGATAATTGCCAAAATTTCCCTGGCCTATGCCGGAATAGAACTTTATTACGTAGTAGCCATCCTCTGCTCGTTGCTGGCAATAGACGACCCCATTATCGTCAGCACCTCTGCCATTGCCGGCACGCTGATAGACATGGATAACGCCAAAAACATCATTCTGCTGGTCATTTTCCTTAACGCCGTTCAAAAAGCGGGCATCGTCTGGATTTTCGGCAACCGCAAAATGGTTCGCCCCCTTCTTTACATCTTTGCCGGACTTTTGCTTGTCACCGCAGCCGGGTTCATTTATCTTTAGGCCACAGCGTAAATCCGCTGATACTTTGTGACCGGCAGATAACCCATGGGTCTTTTTAACAGGAACAAAAAAGCAAAAAAACGGATCCAGCCGGGAACCTCCGCGAAAATATCGCAATTCCGCACTCCGTACAGAAAAAATTCCGAAACCTTTACCGAAAGAAAAACCAGAAGAAAAACCCGCAGCTACGCTTCCGCCATCCCGTCATCAAAATTCAAACAAAAACCGGATTCCAACAGACTTAAAGCGATTGCGGCAATCACCCTAAGCGCGGGACTGCTTGCATTTGGCATCTATTCGGCATTTTTTTCCGACTGGCTGTTGGTCGAAAATTTCCAAATAGAGGAGGAAGGGACGATGATAGACGATTACCAGAAAATGAAAACCATCCTGCAAAATATCGTTGACCAGAACATCCTGCTGGTAAACGAAGAAGCGTTGATCGGGGAAATCCGCGCCAACCACCCCGAAATAGACAAAATCAAAATCAAAAAAATCCTGCCCGATACAATTAAAATTGAATACACAAAATTCCCCACAACCGCCAATATCGTAAATATAGTGCAGGGCATACAGAAAAAATTCCTCACCGACAGCCAAGGATTTTTGATTGAGGAAAACATGGAACAGCTTGATCTCCCTCATATTTACATTGAAACAACAGAACCGCTGGAAGTGCGCCACACCATCCTCCCCGACCCGATACGAAGCCGCGAAAGACTCTCCTACATCATCAATTCCGTTAATCTGTTTGAGGAAAAATTCGGCATCAAAGTTCTCTATGCCGACTTTAAACAACGTGAACGCGAAGTCCACCTTCACACCGAAAAATATTTTTACGTCATGCTGGACATGGAAAAAGATCTTAACCGGCAAATTGAAAAACTGAAAAAAGCACTCCAAAAATTAGACATATACCAGACACCTCTGGTATATATTGACTTGAGAATATCGGGAAAAGACACGGAAAAAGTAATCTATAAACGCAAATAAAATGATCTGGGCGATACTCGGCATCCTGATTGGAATAATTATCGGCCTGGCCGTTAACTTTCCAATACCGCTTGAACTGACCAAATATTCAGCCGTTGTCATTATGGGCATATTGGACGCGCTTTTTGGGGCCATCAGAGCGGAAGTCACAAAAGACCGGTTTAATAGCACAATTTTCATCACCGGACTGCTTTTCAACATCATTCTTGCCATTGCCATCACCCTTCTGGGCGAAAAACTGGGGCTTGAGCTTTACCTGGCCGCCACTTTTGTCTTTACGTTCCGCATTTTCTCCAATGTGGGCATCACCCGCCGGGCCGTACTGCAAAATCTGCTGAAACAGAAAAAAGACGACTAAGATATTGAAGAAAAAGCAAAAATAAAGTATAATAGTAAGGAAATAACAAAAACGAAAACTCATAAAAAAACAAAATGAAACAAGCATCCAAACTGGCTTTGCTGAAAGAAATGCTGGAATCCGCGGAATCCAGTCTTAGAAGTGCCAAACAAATTTTGAACGAACTGACCACCGGAGAAGGAAAAAACCAGTATGCCGCCATGGCAGCGAAGGTCGGATCGGTTGATTTTTCGGAGAGCGAACAGGTTATAGAAGGGGTTTTCGACGGACAGAATATGATCGGCCCGGATAAAAAAACCTATTCGGTTCCGGCCAATTACGCCAGCAAATCCAAACTGATTCCCGGGGACATTTTAAAACTTACAATCACCCCCGACGGATCTTTTGTATATAAACAAATCGGCCCGATTGAAAGAAAACGCATTGTTGGCATCGTAACCTACGATGACGGCCAGTATAAAGTTCTTGGCGAAGGCAAAGCATATAAAGTGCTTCTTGCCTCCGTAACATATTTCCGCGCCGAAATCGGCGATAAAGTTACTCTGATTGTCCCCGAACTGGAAGAAAGCGAATGGGGTGCGATAGAAAACGTCCTGCCCAAAGACGGTGAAAGCACCGGTCTGGAGGATTTGGACATCTAAAAAAATCAAAACAAAATAAAAACAAAAAAATATGCTAATGGATAAAATTTTCCGCACAGCGGTACAATATAAAGCTTCCGATATTTACATCACCACCGGAAGCAAACCCGTTCTTCGTATTAACGGGGATCTTGTTTTAATTGAAGAACACGCCGTCATGACCAAAAAACTGGCGGAGGAGTATCTGATTGAAACAATGAACGACGAGCAAAAAGAATATTTTGCCAAGAATCTGGAACTGGATTTCTCATTGGATATTGCCAGTATATCCAGGTTCAGGGTAAACATTTTCGTACAGAGAAAAGGCATCGCCGCGGTATTCAGACTTATTCCGGAAGCGGTCTACAGTATTGATGAACTGGGTCTGCCCGAAACGCTCAAAGGAATCACCCAGTACAACAACGGTCTTGTGATAGTCACCGGCCCCACCGGTTCGGGTAAATCGACAACACTGGCCGCCATGCTCAATGAGGTCAATGTCAACGAAGCCGAGCACATTATCACAATTGAAGATCCTATTGAGTTCGTGCACGAAAACAAGAAATCAATCATTGAACAAAGAGAGGTAAAAACCCACACCAAAAGCTTTACAAGAGCTCTTAGATCGGCTCTCCGCGAAGACCCGGATGTAATTTTGGTAGGAGAAATGCGCGACCTGGAAACCATCGCCCTGGCAATTACCGCGGCGGAAACGGGACACCTTGTGTTCGCCACCCTGCACACCAGCGGAGCGGCAAAATCCATTGATCGTATGATTGACGCATTTCCGTTTGAACAGCAAAACCAGATTCGTTCACAGCTTTCCGAAAGTCTACGTGCCGTAATCTGGCAGAATCTGATTAAAACAAAAGACGGAAAAGGCCGAGTGGCACCGCTTGAAATCATGATTAACAACAGCGGTATCGCCAATATGATCAGAAAAGGAAAAACTCATCAGATAGACTCCGCGATTGAAACCGGATTTAAGGAAGGAATGCAGACCATGAAAAAAGCCGTAACCGACTACCTGGAGTCCGATCTTATCACCGAAGAAGCCGCTTACAGCTGTCTGCCACCGGAAACCGAAAGTCTGGACGTGTAAAAAAATCAGAAAGGAATATAGCTGATTAAAGATTCTCTGAAAACCAGGCTTACAATATACAAAACATAAGAAGCCAACAGCACCGCCCCCGAAAAACGGGTTAATTGCTTTTGCTTTAAAAGAATCAAAAAGAAAAGAATCGTAACGGCCAAAGTATAAACGGCATCCACCAACAAGGCCGGATCAAAATTGACGGGAATAACCACCGCAGTCAGACCCAGCACCAGAAAAACATTAAAAATGTTACTACCCACAATATTGCCAATGGCAATGTCTTTTTCGTTTTTTAACGCGGCAACAATGCTGGTTACAAGTTCGGGAAGCGACGTTCCGACAGCCACTATTGTAAGACCGACAATGGCCTCACTGATGCCAAGCGCCGTGGCAATCACCACCGCCTGATCAACCACCAATTTTCCACCCACCATAATGCCGGCCAGACCTCCGACAATCATTAAAGCAAGAAACCAGATGGAATCCCGGTAATGTTGCATTTCCTTTTTTTCAATCTCATCCTCCTGCACCTGCGCCGACTTAAAATCACCAAAAATATAGTAAAGAAAAACAACAAAGAAGAACAAAAGAATCAACCCGTCCCCCAAAGTCAGCCTGTTAAACTCAACCCCGTGATTCTGAAAAAACGTGTCATAACCCATCACAATCAAAACCACCATCGCCAGTATGCTAAGCGGTATGCCATGGGAAAGCGTGCTTTTGGAAACGGGGATAGCCCTCAATAAAGCGGCAACTCCCAAAACCAGAGCAATGTTCGCCACATTGCTTCCAATCACATTACCTATGGCGATGTCGGCACTGCCCTGCAAAGCCGCAATCAAAGAAACGGTAGCTTCCGGCGCGCTGGTACCAAAAGCAACCAGAGTAAGACCCACAATCAGCTTTGGAACCTTGTATTTCTTGGCCAGACCGGCCGCTCCGTCCACAAAAATATCCGCCGATTTAATCAGTAAATAAAACCCGAAAAGCAAAAAAAGAATTGTCCAGAATGAAAGCATAAATACGTATTATGGTGGAGCTGAGGGGGATCGAACCCCTGACCTCACCCATGCCATGGGCGCGCTCTACCAGCTGAGCTACAGCCCCATAATTCGCCGGTTTATCTTTTGGTACGGATTAAAACCTGCAAAATATTATAAGAAACAGTGGCCAAACGCAATCCCGACACACCTTGCCCCGCGCTTAATCATTGCTCAAGAAAGGCAAAAATGGTATAATATAAAGATATTTTTGAAGCTATATGAATATGAAATTGGCAAAAAACACATCCCTGCTGATTATGGCTGTAATATGCCTTCAACTGGCGGGCCCGACATTACCGGTATACGCCGACAACGGGACAACTACAACACCTCCGGCAGATACAACAGACGATGAAGGTTCGCCAACCGCCCCCGTCACTCCATCCAGCGTGAAAGTTTTTGATTATCTTACTGCTCCGGGACAAGCCAAAACCACAACCATAGGCGCGTATATTGTAAGATTCGTAAACTTTCTTGCACTGCTCATCGGATCATTCGGCATTTTGGCGGTAATTGTGGGTGGATATTTTCTGCTCACCGCCGGTGGCCGCGAAGAAGCAATCACGCGGGGAAAAGACATCATCAAATTCGCCATAATCGGCATCATAGTTGCCGTTTCGGCTTTCTGGCTTGTTGCCGCGGTACAAAGCCTGTTTTATTGATAAACCCATAATGAAACTGAGAAATATAACAAAAAGATTAATAGCTCCAAACGGACCGCTTTCCAAAATCCTGCTGGGTATAATTTTGATGATTATGTTTTCCCCCACAGCTTTCGCGCAGCAATTCAAATGTGAAGAACTTAATCTTTCTGAACTTAAAGTAAATGATACTGTTGTATTCTCCGCTGAAGAAGCTGGAAAGAACGCTAAAAAATTGGAAAACTATATAATTACAATTCTTGAAGAAGAAATCGGATCAAGCAGTTCCAGCGGCACAATCACCCCGAACGAAAAAGCCGCAGAAAGCATGACCTGCTTCCGTATTACAAAATGTACAACGGCAAACAACAAAACCACCTGTACTTCAGGATATGCCAGCTATTGTGATCCCGGAACAAACATTTTCTGCCAGCGCGTACAGGTATTAATTTCCCAGTCCGGAATAGACCTTTTAATGTCCTACCTTGGAATCATTTACCGCTGGGCCGCCAGCGTTATCGGAATTGTATCGGTAGCATATCTTATTTACGGGGGATTCCTGATCGGTACGGCGCAGGACGACACCAGTAAAATAGATAAAGCTAAAGAAAAAATCTTCCAGTCAATCGCGGGTTTGGTACTGTTGTTCCTTTCCGCCGTCATTCTTTACACCATCAACCCCAACTTTTTTACGCTCTAGAATGAAAAAAACAATGCTAAAATTCATTTTTGCCGCAACTGTTGCATTGTTATTGATACCAATATCTTCTGCCCAAACCACCGTTCCTCCAATCATTCCCGGACAACCCGACGACACCACCGCCGAAACTCTAATAATTCCCCATACCAATACAGGAGCGGATGCCGGCTTATATTTCCAAAGAGTGTATCTGCCCGAAATCACCAGAGTGGTGATTTCAATCGCCGGAGCCGCGGCGTTTTTGTTTATTATCATCGGCGGAATCCAGATTTTAACCGCCTACGGTGACGAAGAAAAAATCACCACCGCAAAAAAAACCATCACCTATGCCATAATCGGTCTGCTTGTCGCCTTGCTATCCTACGCCATTGTTTCCATCATCAGCGGAGTGCAGATTTCAAACCCCGACATGGGATCACAGGAATGGCAGGACGCAAACAAAGGACTTGATGATGAGCAAATGAATGAAAAAGCCGAGCTCCAGGAAAAATATAAAGATGTCCCCGGTTCGGGTGACATGAGTCTGGAAGAATTACAACAAATGGAATAAAAAAAACTCCATATGCATAAAATAAAAATTAAAAAACATATCATTTCGGGATTGATTTTTTGCGCGCTAATCATCGGATCTCTTGGTATAAACCTTGCACTGGCGCAATCACCCGAAATATATCCCTCCGTTATAGACATCAAGGGCACCACCGGAGATCAAATAAATTATCTGCGCAGACTGCCGGGCGGCGACTGGAAAGGAATACTCGCCAACATTATCAAACTCATTCTGCAAATAACCGGATCACTTACGGTAATTTCCTTTACCGTCGGAGGGGTTATGATGATTACATCACAGGGAAACGAAGAAAAGACAACCAAAGGCAAAAATATTCTGCTTTGGTCTGTGCTTGCTCTTATAATTATAGCGGTATCATACGCTATAGTGCTGGGTATAACCCAATTACAACTAATCTGATGAAAAAACCTCTGATACAATTCATATTATCACTTGTACTGCTGGCAATACCTTTGGCATCGCTGACCATGCCTCTTGTCGCACTCGCGGAGAACGGCGAGGAAACACCAAAAGGATTTGTATTGGATTCTAGTTTAAAACCGGAATACGCCACAAATATTGAAGTTGAGGGCACCGGCAACAGAGCATCTCTGGCCAACGCCGTACTGCAAATGATGGCTGGCGGGCTGATTTATCTGGCCGGCCCGATTGCCGTTTTAATGCTGGCTTTCGGCGGACTGCGCTACATAACATCCCGTGGCGACCAGA
This sequence comes from Candidatus Altimarinota bacterium, assembly GCA_041738505.1. Taxonomy (GTDB): domain Bacteria; phylum Patescibacteriota; class Gracilibacteria; order UBA1369; family UBA1369; genus JBGSPQ01. The sequence goes on from JBGSPQ010000032.1 coordinate 53,729, forward strand.
CACAAATGGAGGAAGCCAAAAAAACAATTACCTGGGCTATAGCCGGACTGATTGTCATAATTCTTTCCTGGGCGATTATCACCAATATCATGTGGATATCACTGCACGGAGGAACCATTGGCACAGACAAAGAAGCCGATTATACCAAGCTCCCCGCCACCGAACAAACCACGCCGGCAGCAGCGGGAGAAACAGCACCGGCAACTGAAACGCCACCCGGTGGCGAACCCACCCCTGAATAACAATCCTCTACTCCTCCACCCTGCCAAACAACGGCTCGGCTTTTTCTACGGCCGCACCGCTTTCAAGCCCGCCCCACTCTTTGGCTTTTTCATAATGGATACCGGTCGCCGAAATCCCCAGATACCCCAAAATCTTTTCCGCCGCCTCCGGCAGAAACGGCAAAAGCAGTAAACCCAGATGACGGATGATTTCCAGCAAATCGTACATCACATCTTTTAATTTTTCCGGATTTTCTTTGGCCAGCACCCACGGTTTGGTATCCTCAACATACTTATTGGCAAAGAACCCCAGGTCCGTAACCGCCTCCAACGCCTTCTTTAAATCAAACTCATCAATCGCCTTTTCATAATCTTTCCAAACCTCCGCCGTTTTGGCTTCCGCAAGTTTGTTAACGATTGCCGGTTCCGGAACTTTTCCTTCAAAATATTTGCCCGCCATCGCAGTAACGCGACTTACCAGATTACCGATATTATTTGCCAGCTCTCCATCGTAAACCGCCTTAAAACGCTCTTTGCTAAAATCCCCATCGTCTGTTGTCGGAATTTCCTTCAGTACATAATATCGCAGGGCATCCGTGCCGAATTTTTCAACATACTCCGCGGGATCCACCACATTGTTCAAGGATTTACTCATTTTTTTACCTTCGGAAGTGATAAACCCATGCACGTAAATCGCCTTGGGCAAGGGCAACCCGGCCGCCAAAAGCATGCCTATCCAAATCGCCGAATGAAAACGCAGAATATCCTTGCCAATCACATGCACGTCCGCCGGCCAGAATTTCTTAAACGACTCGCTGTCCTCGTCAAAACCGATTCCGTTTAAATAATTGGAAAGCGCGTCGCACCACACATACATCACCTGCCCGTCATCATCCGGAACATCAATCCCCCATTTTAAAACCGTCTTCGGACGCGAAAAACTTACATCCCTAAGCCCATCCTTAATCACCTGCAAAATCTCGTGCTTGCGCGATTCCGGCACAACCCTCAATTCCCCCGATTCAATCACGCTCCCGATTTTTTCCGAATATTTGGATAATTTAAAAAACCAGTTTTCCTCTTTCAATTTTTCCGGAGCCTTGTCGTGATTGGGACATTTGCCCTCAACCAAATCCTTTTCCAGCACAAAAGCCTCACACCCCACGCAATACAAACCTTCGTAAGAATCCTTGTAAATATCCCCGGCCTCCACCAGTTTTCGCCATAATTTTTGAGCCCCTTTTTTATGATTTTCATCGGTTGTGCGAATAAAACCGTCATTGGAAAGATTCAGCATCTTCTTTAGCGTCCGGAATTTATCCGCGTTTTCATCGGCCAGCTCTTTGGGTTCTTTGCCTTGATCTTTCGCGGTCTGCACCAGTTTAACACCATGCTCGTCCGTACCGGTAAGAAAGAAAACGTCCTCCCCTTTCACCCGGTGATGGCGGGCCAGTACATCGGCCTGCACAGCCTCCAGCGCGAACCCGATATGAGGTTTGGCGTTAACATACGGAATGGAAGTGGTCACATAATATTTTTGAGACATAAATTTGACTGTAAAAAAAGAGATTCAGCCACTTAATTTAAGCGGTCAAACCGAACAATGTCAAACCTCCCCCCTTTATTTACGTGAAAGGCTAAAAATTAAATGGGTTTGATTCCAAACCCCGAAACCGCGGACGGACTCTTTTGCAGCATACCGGGCAAAATCTTAAAAGGACTGTCCACGTCATCGGTGGTGGTGTCGGTGCGGTACAAAGAAAAGTTAAACACCGGCAGAAAAGAACTTAACCGCAATTTAGCGTTAATACTCTGTCTAACCTCCCCCCCGCGCGAATAACCGTCCGCGCGAATATCGGCAAATTCACGAACAATACTGTTATCTTCATCCCCCGCCGTAATGATTCTGTAATAAATATTGGCATACTGCGGAGTGGTTTCCGGATTGATTCCAATCAAATCGGGATTCACCATATTGGTCAATGTCACGTAATTTCTGGTGTGAGTACGAATAAATGTATCAATATTGCATTGAGTCATAACAACTTCGCCCCGGGCGGATCCAATAGTCGTATCGGAAACTTCCGAAACATAACACTGCCTGGCATAACTGAATCCGGCCTTATACCAGGGAATATCATCAACCTTGGCAAACTCCCCCACTTTAATAACATCCTGAATAACCGGCGCAAAACAATTAACATTGTAATTGCTAAGCATGCCCGGCGTCCCGATACACACCGGCCGTTCCGCCGAAACATTCTCCGTCGCCGGATAAAAATCGGAAATCGCGTCCGTTTTTAATAAATCGGGACTATCACAATTCCCCGCCACGCACGGATTCCCAAAAACCTTCCAGCGCAAAATGTCAAAATCATCAAGTTTTATTGGTCTTTCTCCGTTATGCCCGTCGTCAATTTTAATATCATACAAACGTTCATGATCAAAATTCACATAATACTGAACCAAAAATTGCTGAATATTATTAACATCGCCATTTTCATTCACAGTAAACAAAGGAATGGTCACGCTTTCGTTCAAAGGCAGAACATTGTAAGTCAAATCTGTAAAACCGCTCCCCGGGTCATAAAGAACACTTTTGGGAATCGCGCTGTCCGGCCCCAGAAATACGGGCTGATCATCCGGGAAATACGGATACATATCACCCTTATTATCGATAGTATATTCATAATTAAGATTTTCATCTTCCTGTCCCGCATCAATATCGGGATAAACCACAACATCCTGATACCCCGGCAGATTTTCGGCAAGATCCAATAGCGCGCTTTCCATGCCCGCCTCCGCGGCAAAATAAGCCTGCCCGGCCGCCACAATATCCGCCGTCTGACGAATCTCCCGCACAATCAAAGTGCTTAAACCCAAAGTCAAAGTAAGCAAAACCCCCATCACCAGAATCGCGACCAGCAAGGCGCTGGCCCTTTTTCCCCCCCGGATTTTATTTATGTTTATCATATCGCTCTGGTATAAACACGTGAAGAAATTGTGGTCTGAAACTGATAATCAAATTTAATGTTGGAATCCTCGGCATTACCTACATTTAAAAATATCGTAACTTTGGGCTGAAACTGCACGGCGTTGTTCCTGTAATTTAAACTGCTGTATGGATTAACCTCCGGAAAAATCGCGAACGACGCATATTTAACATCTATACTTTCCGAAAAAACATCTCTAAATTCCTCATATCCCGGAATCGGCATCCAATTTCCGTTTTCAGAATACCATTTTTTAACTTTAATACGCTTTTTGCCGGTCTCAAAATCTTCTTCAATTTTATAAGCGGACTTTTCCAATCCACCCTTTTTAATCAATGATAAGACATTGGATTTCCCCGCGACAACCTGCCCCAACGCCTCCGAATCACATAAAGCCTGCACCATAATTATAGATACTCCCTGCTCATAACAATCATAATCTATCGCGCTCAAGCGCACATCCTCGGCAAAATCATCCATAAAAACCCGCAGTTCCGAATACATTTTTCGCACCTCGTTGGCCTGTCTCTGCGACCGCACAATCCCCAGATACGACTGAGACACAATCCCCAGAAAAACCGTAAAAAGCATTATGCTGATTAACAGTTCAATCAAAGTAAATCCTTTTTTGAGTGATTTTTTCGGCTTATTCCTTTTTGTGATTTTATAAAAAATCATTTTTTAAATTTATTGACCCTCGTACCAATCGGTTAATTCGGTATCCAGACGGACGACCTTTGGCCTTCCCGCCTCAATCCATTCAACATAACTGGCCACCCGAATTTTTTTTAACTCCCCCGGTTTTTCATAATCGGTCGGTACTTTTTTAATTGAAATATATCTTCGAAAAGGAGTTTCCTCCCCAGTCTGAAAACCAACGCTGTGCCCGTACCTGAACTCTCCGCTTCCCTCATCAACCACAAACTTCTTTATCAAAGTCTCGTCTCCGCTCAATTCATCCGCATCCAAAACCTTAAGTTGCCACGGGGTGTGATTGATCAACATGGACGGAGTGGTAATCGGCGCATTGGCGGTTTCCACCGCATTCAAATCAATAGTATAAAACTGCTCCTGATCCGATGAATTCAATGACTGCCCCCATATTGACGTTCCTTTTAAAGTCCCTTCAAACCGCGCCCCCAACAACCAATTGGAATCGCGAATGTTGCGCACCCCCTCGATCCCCTCCTGCGCCAGACCGTAGGCAATCAGAGTATTAAGGTTTTCATTGTTGCTCCTGATAATTGATACCAACAGATTGGTCGCCGCGAAAATAACCAGCACCAGCACTGTCATGGAAACCAGCAGTTCCGGTAGAGTAAATCCCTTTTTGTGATTATGCCTGTTCTCCATAAACTCTTTCGATTAAACCTGTGGAAGTATCAAATCTCACAAACTTTTCATTATCGCCGTTTGGCAATCTCACCCCGAATTTAATAAATGGAGAAAATTGCGCAACCAGAGAAAGCGGCTGGTTCATTTCAACCAGCGACACCCTCGCAAAAGGAGGTTTGAATAAAATCAAAAGTTCATCTGCCTCGTTTTCCGGCATAAATTTTTCAATCATAAAAAGCTCAAAATCCGCGTCAGTTTCATATTTGCGCATTGTCTTTTGGTTAAGATCGCAAATATCGGCTTTATCCTGGGTGACTGCAAAATACGGAGTTTCCACATATTGAATCTGCGTCTCCCCCTCCGCGGGATTCTTGGTAAAATACATCCCGTAACATTTACTGCCCGAATCGGCTTCAACCCTGCCGCTCTTGCTCAAACCCTGTTGCATCTTAAGAGCGCTGACCAATCCGTCCGCGGTCAAATCTATCTGCGCACTTCTCCTGGCCCCGCCGTAAGCGTTCACCGCCAAAACCGCCAGTATCGCGATTATGGCGATTACAATCAACATTTCTATTAGTGTAAATGCTTTCTTTTCGCTCATGCGATTTAGGATTAAACAAGCGAACTAAGCTGGAAAATCGGGGTTAAAATCGCCAGCGCCAGCACCGCCACCGTAATACCCACCAGAATAATCATCAAAGGTTCAAACAAACTCGTCAGCCTCTTTAAGGCGTTATCTATCTCTCTATCGTAATGCAAAGCGATTTTTTCTGAAATCAAACCCACAGAAGCGGACCTTTCCGCCACCCCGATCATCTGGCTGACCGTTTCGGGAAACAGAAAAGGCGAGTCGGCCAAAGATTCGGAAATCTTCTGCCCCTGCTGAACTTTGGCAATCACCTCCCACGTTTTTAAACGGTAAAGTTCGCTGTTCAAAGAGGTGGCGATAATCTGCAGTGACTGAATAACCGGCAGACCGGCTTCAAACAAAATCCCCATCATACTAACAAAACGAAGCACCAGAACCTTGCGGATCAAAGTTCCCACAACCGGCACACGCAGACGGAACAAATCCCATTTATATCTGCCGTTGTCGGACTGTTTATAAATTTTAAAAAGAGCATACAAAATCACCGCGCCGGCAATAATCGCCCACCAATAATTCTGCAAAACAAAACTGATAGCCAATAAAGCCTTGGTTGTCGGCGGAAATTCGCTCTCCTCAAGACCACCCTCTTTTAAAAGACCCGTCAGCCCGGGGATCACCCAAACCAACATTCCGGCTGCCACCACAATTAAAGTCAACAACACCACCAGCGGATAGACCGAAGCTGTAATCAATTTAACCTGCAGTTCATGACTCTTATCAAGCTGCTCGGAAAGCCTAAAAAGCATTTTATCCAAATTACCGGCCGCTTCACCACTCCTTACCACGCCCACCTCCATATCGCCAAAAACATCGGGAAAGCGCGCCATAGACTCGGAAAATTTCTTACCCTGCGCCACCGAAAACACTATTGTATCAAGAATTCTGCGGAACCTTTCGCTGGTTGTTCTGTTGGAAAGAATCTGCAAAGACTGCACCAGCGGAATGCCGGCATCAATCATTACCGCCAGCAGATGAAAGAAATAGGCTTTCTCCTCCAGCGGAACTCTGCTGTGATTAACCAGAAAATCATCTATTCTTACCCAAAAAGGCTGAGAGGCACTGTCATAAATACCATAAATAACCTTGCGCCTTTTGGAGCCGCTCTGTTTCTGAACCCCTTTAATTAAGGACGAAACCTCTCTTTTGGATTGATTGATATTTTGTTGTTCCATATTAGATAACTCCCTGGAAGTAAGCTTCCATGTTAATGCTAAAATTTACGCGGGAAATACCCGTATCGGTTTCCCCAATCTGCACCGAAATATTTTTCACGGTCAATTTGCGAGTGTTGCCTTCAATATCACGCAGATAACTGATAAGCGAAGACTGGTTTCCCGTGATATTGGTGCTCACCGTAACTCTGGCCACCTCGCCGGAAAAAGAAGCTGTGGGAATCCCGAAATTAATACCCGTCATCAGCATATCGTTATCCTTGGCGATTTTACTTAAATCCAGAATAAGTTGATCCTGTCCCAGTTTTTCGGGGACCGCGCTCAGCGTTGTCTCCCGTGTTACTTCGGAAGTAAGCTGAAGTTCCTGCTGAAGCTGCTGCAAGTCAACAAGCTTGGCATTCAGTTCATTGCGCGCCACGGTCTTTTCCTCCCGGGCCAGTGACAATTGCGTAACCGAGTCCCATGTGGGCTTCACATAAAAGATACCTCCGGCCAGAGCGGCCAGAATCAACACCAGCGCAACCATCGGCGCCGCGGACTTATTGTTGGATAATGAGTTACTCATTTAAATTTATTATTATTTTGATTTTTATTGACGGGAAATTCCTCCATCATCCGTTTCCGCCGCGGGATCATCCTCTGTTGGCGCGGTTTCCATCGGTGCGGTCTCCATCGGTGCGGTTTCCAGATAATCCATCATCAAGGCAAAACTGGCGCTCTTTTCGCCGCGATCGTTTTCACCCACGGAAACCGAAGGAATAATGGCATTCTTGAAATATGAACTGTCGTTAAAAACGGAAATCACCTCGGCCACATCGTCCAAAGGATCTTTTGTTGTATTTCTGGAAGTGGAGTTAATATTGATTTTACCGCCCGCCGCTCCGCTATAAGACAAAAAGTTCACTTTTGCCTCCTGAGTTGTGCCGTCATAAGGGATAAGCGACTGAATTCTGGAAATCACCCGCGACCAGATGATTTCTTCCTCTTTGATGCCCGCCAGAAACACCTGCGCCGTTCGCGCGGCCTCCACCTTCTCACCCTCCAACAAAGAAATCTCATTATTCAAAGACACGATTTCGGCATCAATCTTGTCGTTCTCGCCCGAAACGGCCGCTTTCTGCAGGCTGAAAAACACCGCGGAGCCAATCACCGCGACCACAGCCACAACGGCAAAAATCAGAATCAGCGGACTACCGCCTACTTTGGAAGAAACATCATCCATGTTATTTGCGCCCTCCATATGGGAATATGTTATAAAATATCTATGTATAATAACATTTTTTCGCTGTAATATCAATGCATACGTAATGGTTCAATAGCTTGGAAACACTTGTGTAGAATAGAAGCAGGTGAAAATAACCCAAGCAAATATGTACACAACGAATCCAAAAATGCCCAAATTGAGGGCACAAGCTGTCGAAATGGTTCATCAGGGAAAGGGTG
>JBGSPQ010000021.1:0-2695 GCA_041738505.1 Candidatus Altimarinota bacterium
TGGCACTCCGGTCGCCCTCCGGGCTCCCTCCGTTCCAACGGTGGCATTAACCGGCGATGAATCCACCTTAAAACAACCCGTTTTCTGTCTTGACAATGGGTAGGGGTTTACCTGCTACGGGAAAAACTCGGTTTCTTAATACCATTTTTAACGTGTGCCGATTTGTAGCTTCTGATGAATTTCGTTCGGGATGTTGGGATATAACTTTCCTACAAGAAGGAAAAACATATCAATGGATATTGGAATGTGGAAAAGTTGAAAAATCCGATGAAGAACAAATTATAAAAGAAGAGCTTTGGAAAATAGAAAATGGTGAAAAAGAAGTCATCTTAAAAAGAGATAAAAATTCTTTTGTTTTCGTGAAACAAAGTCTTCCCATTGTAAATCCACGTTTAACTGGGATATCAGTTTTTAAAAAAGAATCTATCATGCAACCAATATTTAAAGGTTTTGAAAATGTACTTAGACGGCGTTTTTTTTCTGATGATTTAGCGAAAAATATAACACAACTTGAAATAATAACCACCCAAATAATCAACAAATATAAAGATAATATTGATAAACTTATTCATTCTGAATTATGTTTGAATTCAAAATTATTTATTCTGCATAAATATTTCCCTCGGACATTTGCTGAAATTGGACAATATTACAAAGAAGCTTTCCCTTTTGTCGAAAATGTCTCGTTCGAGTCCTCGAGTAATAATATTTTTAAAGAAACAATAATTACAGCAGAAATACCTATGTTTTGCATAAAGGAGAAAGGTTCACATAACAAGATTGCATTGCCAGAGTTATCTTCAGGAATGCAAAAAGTGTTACTTATCCTTACGGATATCTATATATTGCCTAAAGAATCTATTTATCTCATAGATGAATATGAAAATTCTTTGGGTATAAATGCAATAGATTTCTTTCCTGATGTTATATCTAATTTAGAAAAGGAAATTCAGTTTTTAATTACAAGTCACCACCCTTATATTATCAATAAGATTCCCCCCAAAAACTGGTATGTATTTCATCGGAAAGGTAAACCACTACCCATTGTCAAGACAGAAAACGGGTTGTTTTAAGGTGGATTCATCGCCGGTTAATGCCACCGTTGGAACGGAGGGAGCCCGGAGGGCGACCGGAGTGCCAACGGCGACGCCGTACACTGCCGCGGGGCTGCGGTAGCCCAACGCCTGGTGCAAACGCTCATTGTTATAAAACTCAAAATACCGACCCAGGTAGTACCGGGCCTCGGCAATCGTCTGGTAGTCCCGCAGATAAACTTCCTCGACTTTCACCGTCCGCCACAGTCGCTCAATAAAGATATTGTCAAACACCCGGCCCTGGCCGTCCATGCTGATCTGGACACCGGATTTACGTAATGTTCCGGTAAAATCCTCCGAGGTAAACTGGCTGCCCTGATCGGTATTAAAAATCTCCGGCTGGCCCCGATCGAGAGCCGCTTGAAGGGCCGACACACAGAAGTCTGATTCCAGCGTGATCGAAATCTCCCAACTGAGCACATACCGGCTGAACCAGTCCATCACCGCCGTCAGATACAGCCAGCCGCGATACATCCGGATGTAGGTGATATCCGCCGACCAAACCTGATCGGGCCGAGTAATTTCCACGTCCCGCAACAAGTATGGATAGATCTTGTGCTGAGTATCCGGGATGCTCAAACCGCGTTTTCGACGCGGATATACTGCTTCCAAGCCCATCTGACGCATAAGCCGACGGATTCGTTTGGGATTGACCGGATGACCTTCCAACCGCAGCCACTTGGTCATCTTGTCAATGCCGTAAAACGGGGTTTTAACGTATTGTTCATCAATCAGCTTCATAAGCATTTCATTATATTCAGTTTCGCCCTTAGCGGTATAGTACAGACTACTGCGGTTCAAGCCCAACAGGTCACACTGGCGGATAATCGGGATCTTCTTGTGTCCCGGCTCGACGGCCTGGCGTTTTTGCTCAATCGTCAAGTCCAGATTTTTTTTTCAGCCAGTCCAATTCCACTTTTAACTGACCGATCTGCTGATACAATTCCGACGTTAACGCCTCCTGATCCCGCTGCTCATGCTTTCGCCCGCGTGAAAATAACTCCGGTAGCGAATCGAGCAACTGTTTTTTCCACTGCGTGATCTGATTCGGGTGAACCTCATACGTACTGGCCAGCTCAGCGATGGTTTTGTCGCCTTTTAGAGCCGCCAAGGCCACTTTGGACTTGAACGCAGCACTGTGATTACGTCGCTTGTTTTTCATGAATTCGTCTCCTGAAATCATTATCGTCTCAGGCGACAAATCCACCTTAATTATGCGCTCAGTTTTCGGGGAGTATTATAAATAGAGGACAATAAAAATTAAAAGGATGCCTTCGTATGTTTGTTGTAAGACTTCCAGCTCATGATACTGAGGGGCTATGCTTTGTAGGTAGTGTCCTATTTATAATTGAAGTGCTTTGTATGATAACCATGTTTGGCTATCATTTTTTATTGGAACATCGAAACCATAGTTTCCGTAGTCATGGGGAGCCAGCAAATTCTCCCCCTGAATCCGAGGCTAATATTTCGAATACACTGACTGTCCCCCTGTCTTTGGGCCATTTTGAACGTTAGGATTCCCGACAATATTCATATCTGTATTCAGTTCTTGTGTCAAGTTCCAATTTCCTCTACAATCAATCTATCGGTCAGAGGATACG
>JBGSPQ010000031.1:0-8164 GCA_041738505.1 Candidatus Altimarinota bacterium
GCAACAGGTTCAACAACTTCTTCCACAACCGGCGCTACTTCAACCCCAAAGAACATTTTGCATTCGTTCTGGCGATTAACATCAGTAAATTCATCACATCTCTTCACATCGCCCGCAGAAATAACCTCTTCAAATTTAATCTGATCCCTTCTCTGCTGAATCATTTTTACACAAAAAGCCTTAAAGCCGTCAGCTTTCAGCCCGTCACATTTCTTTTCGTCAAACATCCTACTTTCAAACGGACTTGCTCCGGGTTCATCGGACGGTGCGCCTTTCACCGCTTCGTTAAACAAAGCCATCTCCTCCGTGGATACCGGACCCTTAACGCCCGTTTCAGCCAGTCTTATTTCACATTCTCCCGCCATCTGTCCACCAAGTTCCCTACATCGGGCTGAGTCAAAATTAGAATAAATTTCCGATTCCAACATCGCGCCCACCACTTCGTTCAACTGTCTTTCACAGTTCTGCTTGTTGTTAACGTCTTTCATCATACCGCAATTCAAATTAGCACCGTAGCGCGAAGCCATGGGGTCTTCACCGGCCTGTTCCTGAGTTTGAGTCTGCGCCTGCTGTCCGGGAGTAACCACTTTACCGTTCTGATCGGTCGGAACCGTACACGCACCCAATACAAACAAAGAAATCAAAGTAATCGGCAGAAATTTAAATAAGTTCCTCATAAGAAAAGTAAGTTAAAAGATATAAAAACAACGTACCAAATTATACACGCCGGATTTTAATTCGCAAAGAGTTTACTCCAATACAAAAATGACAACTCTAAATTTCCACCACTTTTCTTGAGAAAATTGCGGCTATGCTTTAAAATCACAAAGTCATCCAATATTTATATTCATAAACACATAAACCCATTTATCATGACCAAAAGAATCTTTCCCGCCGTGCTCTCATTAATGGCATTATTTATTTTTTCCGCCTGTGACACCGTACCCTCCGAACCTGCGCAGATCCAAACTCAATCACCACAGACACAACAAACACCAACCGAAATGCCGGCACAACAAGCCGAAATCCCAGCAAGCGAGGCGGATATTGCAGCTTACAGCGGCGCCATGCAACTGATGGACGAAACCTATTGCGACAAAATTGCAGACACTGCTTACAAAGCAACCTGCAAAACCGAACTTGCAGACACAAAAAACCTAAACGAGGCACTGACCTCCATTGACGCTGCACTCTGCGACAAACTGTCCACCGAAGACAAAAAGGAAGCCTGTAAAATCAGCGTGCAGGTACAGCTTGACGAGCAAAAACAACAAGAAGAAAGACTGGAAAAAGACGCGGAACAGCAAATACTCTCGCAAAGCATAGTTGACTCCAAAGACCACACCAGATGCAATGAGCTGGAGGACGGCAATCAACGCGAAGCTTGCGAAATGAACATCATTCTAAACCGCGCCTTTGCGGAAAATGATATAGCTATCTGTGACCTAATGAGCACGGAGGAGGGCAAATCTTCATGTATCGCTAATTTTAAAGAAGCAAATGAATAACAGCTATCCGTTTGGATTAAAACAAAAGGCATAAGCTGTGATTGACACTGCCGCATCTCCATCATATGCATAACACCTATCAGTATAATAACTATATGGAGGAATGACATTTATCCGGCCATGTCTGAGGTTTTGAAGACCTGCTGTTGAATAGCCTCCACAGGAAACCGCTATTTCGCCCGAATTACATATCGCGGTGGCACTCGCTGCGGTTTGTGATACCGATCTTGTTGTATATGATCCAATCCCCCCCGCAGCCTTGATATGGCCTCCTACCTGTAGCCCTCCGCTTGTAGCTATACCTCCGGCAGTAGTGATTCCTCCAGTTCCGGCATAAACGGTCGGAGCGGAAAGGTATTTAGCATAAATATCATAGGGGTTATCCGCAGCGGTACTAAGCCACCCCACATATCCTTTAGGAGTATTTAAGTAGTTTGTATACAGATCATCCGAATTAATTCGAGTCGTTACACTCAATGTATCCGCAATTTTTATTTCACCGCCATTTTTCGTTCCCGGATTGGATATAACTGCATCACCATCAACCTTGAACAAATCTATGGGTGTGGCAGATTCATCTTGAATCTTAAATCCACTACCGTCTTTTATTATAACAGGTGATGGAAAACCCGAGTCCATTGGAACGTGAGTAATGGTACCATTATTTGTTAATAATAACCTGTCAAAATGGGTCGCATCAGCCCCAATCACTAAACCCTCATTATCACTGATTCTAACCGCTTCACCGGCTTTTGAATTCTGAATTCCCCAAGTTTCGCCGATAAGCGCACCTTCGGACATTTTAAAAACCTGACTGTCGGTGCTATCTAAAAAAGCCAATCCATCAGCATCTTTTATTGTTACAGTCCCGCCATTAGAACTCCCCGGATTGGAAAGAGATCCTGTTGATCCATCAATGCGCAAATTTACAGTGCCGGCATTATTTCCAAAACTGACACCATCAGTATCGAAGAAACGCACCGGTAACATACATACGACTCCGGCCACAGGTGTTCCCCCAGCATTGGTACAGGCTGTGATGTTGGCAAAAATGTATGATGACGCACCTATTGGTTCTTGAGGACTACTAATCGCACCTGTTTTGGATACTTCCCAGGTATTGTTTGTAATTACCCCTATTGCCGCAATTGCTTTAGTAAGCGTTCCTAGGTTAACAAAATTATCGGTCATGTTATTGCGATTTGCAAAAAACCCACCACCATAGCCGCCCAAGCTATATATACCAACCCTACTATTGTCTGCAGCCCAAGTTAAAATACCGTGTCCACCGGACGAGTTTGCATAAATCGCCGGTACTGCAACACCATTTGCCTGTGCTCTTAAAGCTTCAGTGGGCGTAGCCAGTCTTACGGTGTTTGTCATGCCGGAATTCTCGAAAATACCAGCGGTTCCGTTAATATCTGTATTATAACCCGAAATACCAAAACCGAATGCTCCAATTCCTCTTCCTCTAACTCCGATGCCACCGGCAGATAAAGATTCACCCAAAACTCCATTTGAATGACCAAAAAATTCACCACCGGTTGAGTTTATCGCATCGTTTGCAACTGCATTGATACCAATATTTCGACCTAAAACATCCACTGATACACTTGGGGCAGTGATCCCATAACCAACTCTGACGGTATTAAAATTCGCATCCACATTCCCCCTGGTGGGTGTCGCAGCCGGCGCCGCGCCAACAAGTAATGGAACGAGTACCAGCATAACGATGGAGCCGGTTATGGTGGCGACGGAAATTCTTTTTAAAGAGATTTTGTTTTTCATTTTTGTTTTGGTTTAGTTTTTTTGATATTTAATCTAGCTATTTTAGCATAATATAGGAAATTTGTAAAATTAGCATACTTGATTCGAGCCAAATTCTTGAGTAAAGCTCTTCAATGGATTATCATCTTTTAAGCAAAAATCTTTAAACATAACTCATTCCTAAAAATGATTCAAAAAACACTAATATCGGCCGCAATAGTCATTTCTTTTTTGTCGTTCACCGCTTGCGAATCCGGGCCGAATGCAAGCATTGACACGGCCGGCGGCTCTATCTCCGGTTCGGGAGCAAATACAGACTTAAGCAACCAGACAGGACAAATACCTCTTGATGAGGATGAAACGGCTTCAATCAAAGATTACAGTGAAGCCGACAGAGCCGCTTATACCGGTGCACTTCAATTAATGGATGAGGCTTATTGCTCGAGAATTGAAGACGGGGATTTTAAAACCATGTGCATAACCGAAATCAGCGATAAAAAGTTTTTGGAGCAGGCAGTGGAGGCAATGGACGCGGCTATGTGCGAGAAGCTCTCCACCGACGATAAATCCGCGGCATGCGTGATTAAAGTGGATGTTAAGAAGACTGAACAGCAACAGGAAGAGGAACGACTTCGGAAGGACACAGAGCAGGAAGCTCTAGCACAAAGCATTGTGAACGCGGGCGATCATACCCGATGCCGGGAGCTTGCGGATCCCAACCAGCAGGAGGCTTGTGAAATGAACATTCTTTTAAACAAGGCGTTTGCGGAAAACGACATCACTTATTGCGACACAATGAGCACCGATGAAGGCAAAGCCATCTGCAGGTCGAATTACGAAGAGGCCGGAACTTTGTTGTAAAGGCTTTACACCTTATACGCTGGTATTAAGGCACCAGGCATAGGAAAATATGGTGGAGGCGGCGTCGCCGTCGTATGCGTAGCATGTGCCTTTGTCAAAAATATAGTTGCCACCTATAACGTATCTTTGATGTCTGACGGTTTTTACGCCAGTACCGGATGAGGCTCCGCACGAAACCGCTATTTCTCCCGCGTTGCAGGATGCGGTCACCGATGACGCGGTGGCTGAATTGTAGCGCATCGTATAGGTTCCGATGGAACCGGCTGTGATTTTACCGTCAGCTGAAATGTTTCCTTCGGACGAAATACCGTCGTCAGCGGAAATCTTTCCCGATGTTGAAAGGTCGCCGGAATCTGCAATCACGAGTTCTCCCGTAGTCAGTCCTTTTCCGTCAAATGTGGTCGCGGTTCTGATTGTGTCCGCGGCGAAAATTTTTCCACCGGAATGTATTTTGTCTTTTGTCATATATGACAGTAGAGCTCCCTCCGTATCAATCAGGTTGTCGCGGATATAAATGCCGCCGTCTTCGGAAATGAATCTATCAGCCTGCAGTGTGCCGTCCACATCCATACTGGCCTCGTTCACTGGGGTGCCGGTATTGATTTTTATCGCACAAGGATGTGTCAAATTGGGATCACTCGTTTGCATCTGGTAATAAGGATTTTGACAGTTGATGTTTGGATTTGAAATCTCCGCGTTAATTCCGTCTATGGTTATACCGATGTTATCCGTTACATTATGTCCAACACTAAGTTTTGAACCGAACCAGTTATCCGGACCCATTCCAACAACGCCGAAATTAAGCCCCGAAAAGTAACCTCCATGTCCATTAGCCTTATCGGCAATTCTGGATATGTTATCCCAACCTTCATCATAAGCCCAGATTGTTGTTCTGTCGCCTGTCCCTTGAACGTGCAGAGAGGAGTCCCAGTCTCCAGCAACATTGATACCAACATCGCCCTGCACCTGCAATCCGTTTTCAACGCCTGTTAATGTGCCGGCAAAATCCTGACCGATAACGACACTTCCGGCAACATCAAGCCTGTTTTGGGGATTGGTTGTTCCTATCCCGACTCGGCCGGTATCGCCCGTAGCCACAATATTCACCGTTCCCACGTCATCGGCGATGTTAAGACCGTCGGAATCCTGAACGAGAACTGCATCTTTGCCCATACCCAATTCATTGCGCAATGATGTTTGCACATCCACAGGCCCTTTTTGCACTTCAATCGCGTCGGTTGCCGTGCCCAGCAAAACCGTCGTCTGGTTTGATCCGGATAAATCGGCCAAAAAAGCACCGCCGGCAAAAGTCCCTTCCCAGCCGACGTTTCCAAGCCAGCCCGCATAAGTTATATCCGTGGCATCTGTACCATAACCGATAATACCAACTCTGCCTCCTTGGAATAAACCGGCAACCTCGGGTGGAGTAATACCCTGGCCGGCTCTGACACTATTAAAATTGGCATCAACGTTACCCGCAACGGGGGTGTCATTTGGCTGTGCTCCAACCATTAATGGTGCAATCATAAACATGACCGCCAATCCCGCCATAAGGGTAACGGCAATTTCTTTTGAAGAAATTCGGTGGTAAGAATTTGTGTTTTTCATAGTTTGTATTTTTATTTTTTTAAAAATTGTATCTTAAGATTATATCATAAAAGATTAGTAATGTAAACAATATGCATCCGAAATACTACTCTGCCACAATCTTTGCATAGCTTACGGCCGTGGCGCCGTCCTCATCCATCACCTGCAGGCGGATTGTTTTTTCCCCGGGAAAATCATAGTGGCCACTTGCTTTGGGCGAGTTCTGCCACAATGTGTCATACTGGATGTCGTTCACTCCCGTATAATTAAAGTCCCATCTGAATTTTAATTTGGCCGGATTTTCGGCGTCGGAGCTGGCGGAGGCGTCAAAAACATATTCGGTTTTGTAGCGGGCGGCGGTGCCGGGGGCGTTAAGTCCGTCTCCCAGCCCCGTGTAATCCGTGCCGTAAGTCCCGTACACTTTGCTTTCTTTCTTTTCTATTGTAAATGAAGCCGTGGGGAGAGTGTTTTCAAAAACATCAATCGCCGCCCAGGATGTATCGGTGGCGCCTTCGGGATCTTTTGCCTCCATGATTATTTTGTAACTGCCCGGTTCGGAAAACTGATGTCGCCAGATGGTTTTTTGCTGGTACGGGGTGTCCCAAACGCCGTCTCCGTCCCAGTCAAATCTGTATTCAAGGTAAGAATCCAGGTACTGGCTGTCGGATGATTTGGATGTCGTAAAAGTAAAGATTCTGCCGGTGGTTCCGGAAACGGGGTTATAGTAAAAATGAGCGAACGGCTCTGTGTTTTCCACAACGGTAACCTGCGCCGAATATGTGCCGATCAGCCCGCCGCCGTCCATCGCCTCTAAAGTGACTTTGTACACTCCGGGTTGGTCAAATTTGTGATAGACGCGCTTGGTACGCGAAAAATAGGTATCGGGTTTGCCGTCGCTTTCAAAGTCAAAACGCACGAGCAGGTTGGAGTCCCAGGTTTCGGAGTCGGTTGATGCGAAAGCGTCAAAAATAAAGTCGGTTTGAGTTGTGCCGGCGGACGTATCGGCCAGTCCGGTCTGTTTTGTTCTTGTGGCGAATTTGGCCGTGGGAGGGGTATTAGCCGCGCGGTCTCCGGGCTGGATTTTTTCTTCAAATTCCGTGTAAGGCTTATATTTATTGTTAAAAGGATCGTAAGCCGGAGGTATATAGTTTTCGGAGGTGTATGGATTTGGGGAAAGCCCGCCGTTTGTGGTGTCCGCGGTGGAAGATGGCACCTGATATGTACTTTCGGCAGACGAGGTTTTGTCCTCTCCGTTTCCGCTCTGACCTTCCAAATAAACATTGCCGTTTTGCCCGCCGGAGATGGCGGTTTCATCGGTTCGCGCCCCGGATTTAGCCGTGGTAGTTTCATAAGTCGTCCCCGTCTGTTGCCCCTCCACCGAAGCGGCATCGGCCCTGCCATAAAAAAGGTACAGCGGAACCGCCAGCACGCCGGCCGCAATCAAAGCCACAAAACCATATTGTAAATATTTGGTGATATTCATAAATAAGATTCAAAAAAGGATTAAAAAATACAATAAAAGGCGCAATCTGTCAAGTATTTGCAGGAACATGACCCAAACAACACCCAAACAACACCCAAACAACATCCAAACAACATCCAAACATCACCCGTATCTAATCCGGTTTTCTGTGGGTGTTTGTATTTCACATAAATAGCCTGATTGAGGTGTTATACGAACATACAGATTAGGACACAATTCAGTTTGCGGGCCGATGGCAGCACAGCTAATTTATGGCTTAAAGTAGCGACGATTACGACAGACGTTGACAGCCCTGTGCAAGCGGGAATAGTTGAAAAGTGGCTTAAGAATGCTAAAATTAAGCAATCACTTAATAAAATCTATGAATAATTTTCAAAAAATGTCGGACAAGGAGCTGTACGCGCAGTGCAAAAAATGGGGTCTGCAAGCTTTGGAAGCAAAGCACAAATTTGAAGGATTGCTGCCGGAAGTCAATCGCAGGCGGTTGTATGAGCGTAGAGGGTTTGAAACTATTTACGATTTCGCGCGGATCATCGGCGGGCTAAGCCGCGACCAGGTGAATCGGGTGTTTAGCGTCTGCAGAAAACTTGAAGACAAACCGGTTTTGCAGAAAATGCTAATTGAAGGGCGGGTGAGCGTGAACAAACTTTGCCGTATCACCACAATCGCTACAAAGGAAAATCAACATCAGATAGCCGGGGAGGTAACGACTCTTTCGCAAAAAGCGCTTGAAATCAAAGTTAGGGAAATCAAACAACAAACCGCGCGACCACAAACTGAAATGTTTGAAAATGAAAATGGCTACACGGAGCCCGGTGAGGGCGTGCGCGTGTAAAAAATCAACGGGTTGTTTACACTTCTGCATCAAGAAACCTTTTTAGTCTTTGGCAAGGAGTGTAAGAAGTTTTGTCTATTTTAAGCGCAGAATGGAGTCTTACATGATTATAATATTTAACAT
>JBGSPQ010000038.1:0-72302 GCA_041738505.1 Candidatus Altimarinota bacterium
TAGTCGTCCAGCCTTTCAACCAGATTGAGACGTGTTTCTTCCTTTACCAAAGACCTTTTGGTGATGAGTTCCTCCGCAGTGAATTTAGCGGTTGCGGCTTTTACGCTTTCCTGAATGGCGGGACTGATTACTCTTGATTCATAGTCCACACCAACCTCCTGATAAAGTTTATCTATTGTCGCGGGATCGGGGTGGTAGTTGAGCGCAATGGTGGTCTGCACCAGCTGAAGATCCTTGGACGCGGCGCCGGCTTCCACCTGGTCTTTCTTTGTCCTGACGTCAAAAATAACCACATTGTTTACGATCGGTATCTGGAAATGAAGACCCGGTTCCAGATTCGCCTTAGTCTGTCCGAATTCGAGTAAAACGCCTCTTTCACCCTGATCGATTATGACGAAAAATCTGAAAATGTTAAAAAGAACGATCACAATAAAAATTCCGATGATGACCGCGACTATTTTTTTTACAAACTTAGGTGCGTCTTTGATGGGATATGCAAATTCCGCCATGATTGATTGTGTTATAAATTACGGGGCGATTATATCGCGGTTTTATGTTTATTTAAAACTTTTTTGGAGATGACCTTTGTGATAGAGTCTTTTAGCTGAATCATTTTGAAAAAATATGAGTAATAAAACGGCGGCCGGCGGGAAAGCACGGATGCCCGCGGCGGTTGAAAAGGAGGCGAAGAGACTTTACGCGAAGCTGAAGCACGTGGGTTTTAACCTTGGCTATTGCAGGTTGATTGCGCCTTTGACGCTGGAAATCAACCAACTGAAAAAAGAAAAGAACGCGGTGATTCTGGCTCATTCGTACCAAACGCCGGATATTGTTTACGGAGTTGCGGATTTTTATGGCGATTCGTACGGACTTAGTGTGGCTGCGGGTAAAACCAAAGCGAAGACGATTGTCTTTGCCGGGGTTAAGTTTATGGCGGAGACGGCAAAGATTTTGAATCCGGATAAAAAGGTTTTACTGCCGGCGCCCGATGCGGGATGCTCGCTTTCGGAATCCATAACGGCGGCGGACGTGCGGGCGCTCAAGCGCAAACACAACGGGGCGCCGGTCGTCGTTTACGTTAATACATCGGCCGATGTCAAGGCGGAGGCCGATAGTTGCTGTACATCATCCAACGCCCTGAAAATCATAGAAGGTTTTGACAGCGATAAAGTGATTTTTCTGCCGGACGCGCTGATGGGTGAAAATCTGCAAAAACAGACAAAGAAAAAACTGATTCTATGGCCTGGAAAGTGCATTGTACACGAGGAATTCAAGCCGTCCGCGATTAAAACTTTCAAAAAAAATACGCCCGGTTTAAAGGTGATGGCTCATCTGGAATGCTCGCCCGAAGTGGTCGCGCTTGCGGACATGGCGGGCGGGACGGAGGATATGATCAGGTATATAAAAACGACTGACGCAAAGGCGTATATGCTGGTTACTGAGTGCGGGCTGACCGACAGGATGAAGGTGGAATTTCCGGAAAAGCGGTTCACGGGAATGTGCAGTATGTGTCCGTATATGAAGAAAACCAATCTGCCGATGATTTTGCAGGTGCTGAAAAAGGCGCGGAAGGATCAAGTTGTTAATGTGCCGGAGAAGGTTCGCAGGAAAGCGGAGAAATCTCTGAAAAAGATGTTTGAACTTACGGAACGGGCTATTTTGGATTAATATTTATATGCATTATTTTTTTTAATATTCACATGACAATACAAAAATGCGGTTCGTCTCTTCCGTTTATAGTCGGTATTGTGTTGGGAGGTTTGTTAACGGGCGGTATTTTGTATTATCAATATGCAAGCTACAACGGGGATTTGAATGAAAACATGAACAAACCGGTGACTGAAAATAGCGAGCTGACAGCCGTTACTGATGCATGTATTTTGACTATGAAAAATGGCGAAACCGTTGAGGTTGAGCAGGCTTATGACGGGGACACCGGTATGAAAATGTTTGACTTTGCGATTTACAATCACGCGCTGACCGAGGTTCTGCCGCGATTATGTGCATATCAATCGACGCAAAATGTTGAAAATGCCCTTTGCGTGATTATGGAAATTGATGAAAAAGGCGGTGAGCCGATTGGGGCTTTGAAAGAATATCGTGATTCGTTATAAATGAGGATTTACAGGTTTTTTACGGAGGATTTGAAGGAGTCGGATTTGGGCGGGGATCTAAAGATTTCCGGTGGAACTGAGAGTGAAATTGCCGATCAACTGGCGAAGGTTCTTCGTGCGAAGAAGGGCGATGTGGTGGTGTTGCTGAGTGGGGTTGCAGGCGCGGCGGGCGGTGGCGCGGCGGCGGGCGGCCCGTATTTTGACTATGTTTATGAGGTTGTAACCGCCCACAAAAAGGAAATCACGCTGAAATTCGTGGAAAATAGGGAGAATAAAAACGAGTGTGGAAAACGGGTTAATTTGATTTTATGCATGCCCAACAAACCGGATAAGCTGTCTTTGATTTTGCAGAAGGCGGTGGAGCTGGGCGCCAGCGGTGTGATTCTGGTTTACGGCGACAATTCGCAGATGAAACATGAAATCAAGCCGGAAAGGCTGAACAGAATTATGAAGGAGGCCGCCGAGCAGAGTGAGAGGGCGTTTGTGCCGGGGGTGCGTTTGGGTGGAGGTTTGGCGGATTTTGTTGGGGGGGTGGAGGCGGCCGGGCGCGGGAATGTGCTGGTGGCGATGGAAAGAAGTGATGCCCCCGCTTTGACCGATCTGCCCGCCGGAAAAATCGATAAGGAAATCTATCTACTGGTTGGTCCGGAAGGTGGTTTCAGTGAGAGGGAAAAATCTCTGATTAATAAAAAAGGACTTACGGTTTTCAGTCTGGGAAAAAGAATTCTGCGCATGGAAACCGCGGCGATTCTGGCGCTGGGGGTGCTGACCATGAATGATTGATTATGCCGTTCCTTCCATGATTTCGCGGAAGTACCAGCGTACGGTGTTCCAGTTGTTGTTGCGGGGAATGAGTATGTACTGGCCTTTTTCGATGTTGGCGCATTTTGCTTTATGCTCCTCTTCGGCATCGGCGGGCGCGGGACATCCCGCGGCTCTGTACGCATCATCGCCGGTGTATTTGGAAGTGAGCACGTTGCCCGAAGAAATAACGTGCCCGCCGTTCACTTCGTAACCGTTATAGCGGAAGTAATATGAAATGACCTCTGCCAGGCTGATGTCGGTTTCGGTTTTTTCCAGAACTTTTTGCGCCATGTTTCTTAGCAGATCCGCGTCGCCCAGCCCCAATCCCGCGGCCTTATCCTTTACCGCGGCAAGAATCATGTGCTGTCTTTCCGACCGCGCGAAATCGGACGAGGTGTGCCGTGTTCTGGCCAGTCTTAAAGCCTGTTTGCCGCTCAAGTGATGGTCGCCGGCGCGGTAGTAGAGAGTCCCCCACTCCCCTCCGTCAAAAGTCTTGTAAGTGGGATCCACAACCGGCTGGTCCAGATGCACATCCACACCGCCAATTAAATCTATCACGTCAATAAAGGCATACATATCTATCAAAATATACTTGTCTATTTCGTATCCGGAAATGAAAGTGAGCGTGCGTTTCAGCTCCTCCATCCCGTAAAAAAAGTAAATTGAATTGATTTTTCTACCGTTGTAATAGAGATCGCGGGGCAGACTGATGAGCGTAATTTTCTTTTTTACCGGATCGATATTCGTGAAAATCATGGTGTCAACAAGGCTCCCGTGCTTGCCGGCAACGAGTATATTTATCTGGCCGTCCACTTTTTTGGCTTCATCTCCATAGTCCGGAATGGTTTCAGGCAGCTCTAAGATTTTTTTTTTGAGCCTTCCTGGAGAGCCGAGTACAAATCCGTTTCCACGTTGTCTTTTAGGATTTTAAAGTTGCCGGAGGAAAGTTCTATCACAAAGGAAAATATCGTTTTTCCCTCTTCGTCTTTCACGTCGTAGAGGAGTTTGTTGTAGTCTTCGCGAGGTTCCGTTGAAACACTCAGTCCGCTTGTTTTTAGCATGTCCGTGAAGGCTTCCTGACCAAGGACGCTTTCCAGTTCGGTGCGTCTGTCGCTGATTAGTTGTTCCACGGCGGGGGCTCCGCTGAGCTCTTTGATTGCGGAGATGAAATCGTTTTTGAGTTCGTCGGCGCCGGCGTAGATTTTTTCTTTCATGGTGATTTTGGCGTCGGCTCTTTGTACGGTGATAGTGAGCAATGGAGCGCCTTCTTCGTTGAGTACCGCGTAGCTGATTTTTTCGTCGTCCTCCGCCGGAGCGGTTTCAAATACGAGACGGTTTTCGGTAAGAATGGTCTTGACCTCTTCCAGTCCGCTAAGGGCGGTTATTTGCGATTTAGCTTCCTCTATTTGCGTTTTTAACGAGCCGATTTTCTCTTTGTTGTCGGACGCGTATTTGATGATTTCATTCTTTAATTCGTCCTGTCCGGCGGCCGTTACGGCGTACACTCCGGCGGCGCTCTGGATTTTTATTTCACCCGTTTTTTTATCCGCGGTTACGGCAAACAGGGATTGTGTGGCATCGGATATTTTGAAAGTGACGCTGAATTCCCCGTCCTCCAAATCTCCGGCCGTGAGTTCTTGTGCTTCCAATGCTTTTTTAAATGTATCGTCAGCGGCCAGCGTTTTTATGGCCGTCTCCGCGAACGTGGCCTTTTCGACCATGTCTTTTTCGCTGACATAGGAGGTAAGAAAAGTGTAAAGCGCCTGCTCGGTGAGGCTTGCTTCCTGCGTGTCGGCTTCTTTGATTTCCTCGCCGCCGTCAATAAACGAATAGTCTTTGGCGGGGAGCAGAAGCACGCTTCTCATCTCGTTCATGTCGTTGCCGAAAGTGGTGATGTCCGTGCGAAAACCGCCCAGCTCGTCCACCACGCCTTTGTTGTAAATATCCACCCGCTCCACAATTTCCCCAAACCTTGCGATCTGAATTGTGTCGGCAATCAACATGATTCCCAAAAAAATCATGCCCAGTTTCAAAAAGGCATCGCGGCGGGCCGCCCTTTGCTGATAGTTATTTTCTTTGTCGTCTTTTCTCCTGCGCATCTTTTAATAAAAGCAAACAAAAGGAATTATAGTCAGCTGAAAATTTTTAGCAAATGGTTTATTGCCGATTTTTGATTTATAAAGAAAGGAGATGTGGCGACGGTGATTAATCCGGCTTTTGGAAGCAGTTTTTTGATGAAAGCGATTTTTATTTCCGGCTTGATGTAATCCATTTCCGGCGCAAAAAAATCCATGTCCAGATCCAGGATGAATTTTGGGGTAGGCGGATGAAATTCGTCCATTTCTTTTTGGGAGGTGACGTTGGTTACACTTGAAATTACTCCGGTATGAAGGGCGGCGGGAATGAAATTCCCGACGTTTAGTATAGTGTTGGTATATGTGAAAAGGGCGGCCGGGCGGTGGGTGTTTGCGGGGGCGGGGTAGGAACCGGGTTCGCGGGAATCTTTGTGCTGGTCAATGTGGATGAGGGGGAGGCCGTTCGCGGTTTCCCCCGCTATTACGGCATGATGCCAGAAATAAAACACGTGATTATGATTATCCACAATGTAAACCGGTACGCCTTTCCACTCCGTCCGGATAAAATTTTTAAGTCCGGTGCAGGATTTGATCTCTCCTTTTTCATCCACATCCTCAAATACAATTTTGTCCCCCTCCATTAAATCCTCAAATCCCCCCTCTTTTAAAGACGGCACGTACAGCCTGCGATTTTTGCGTTCATCAAAAGAAAAGGCGTTGTTGGAAACGGCTTTCTCAATATAAAAATCATTGCTGTACCCGCTCATGCTTAATGCTTCCATTGATGTCATTTATTCTGAATTCCAGTTTATCATAAGTATTCCTGATTCTCGGATTATCCATGAATTTTTCCAATATTCCGTGCGCCCTTATCATCCCCTCATAATCATTCAGATAAAAAGCGATTAAACCGTATCTTTCAATAAACCAGGGTAGTACCGTGATATCCTGCAACCTGGCATATGCCGTCTCCATTAATGTTTTGTCCCGGAGAATCAGTGCAATTTTGGTATAGAGTTTGAGATAAACCAAATCATCCAGTTCATCCTCCATCATTAAAGCCGCGCATTTTAACCTGTCATTGTCCCTGAGTGTAATGGCCAGCCTGGCGTAAACTCGCAGTCCCAAAAGGGTAAATTGGCTGTTTTCCAGCGCTTCGGCGGCTCTGGTCATTGCTTCTCTATCTTCAAGTTCTTTGGCGGCCAATGAGTATTCATTGAGACACGCGGGATCATAAAGATGAGGTTCCAACAGTTTTAACACGTCGGCGAGTATTTCCCGGTTTTGGATTTTTCGAGCAAAAGCGGATAAGGTGGGAATAAACATTACGTCGTGCCTGAAAGCCCGCACTCGTTCAATGGCAACCATCAGTTTTCCTTTGTCCCCTTCTCTCACGGCATGCTTGCCCATAAATACGGCAAAATACGAATCATGGGGAAAAAAGTCCGACATAACGGCGAAAAAATTCAGACTTTCTTCCTCGGGAAGCTTTAAGCCAAAGGCGGTCAACAGTCTGGGTTGGCCTCTGCGTAAAATTTCAAGTATGTAATATACGTCGGCGCCGCTTAAAAACTTTTCCAATTCGGTTTTGATTTTACTCATGGAAAACGAATTTCCCGAAGCATTTGCTTCCTGAGGTGGCATGCAGTTTACGGTACCGTATAGTTTTTTTTCAAGCTTTCCGGCGTTAATTTTGTTGGCGTCAAAATATTCATCAAATAGATCGCAAACCTGTTGCGACACACGCATAAACTCTTTGACATCCATGTTTTCTAAACTTGCGCCGATATCTTCCACCCATCCGGATATGTTCGGATCTTTCGAGTAAGTGCAGACATCCGCCAATTTATATTTGATTTCGTCTTTGAGAGCGTTGATATTTGCAGAAACGTATTCTTCCCCGCCGGTATGCACGCTGAATTTAAGCCTGCGGGCCATGCCCACCAGACACTCCGGCGAAACATCGTCGCCGGCAAGAATTCGCTCGGTCAGCATAATCAGCTTGCCATATGATCTTTCACTCATGGGAAGAAATTAATTGGAAGCTGACCTGCGGGATTCCGTAACCAATTGCCCGGCAAGTTTGTCTATCGCGAAATAAAACATGGCTGCGTCGTTGCGGGCAAATGCGGCGGACAAAGAAATGTTGATTTTTTTAGCGGCAAGTTCGTCCAGTTGTTGAGCCACCGGAACCTCTTTTTTTAGATAATCGCATCTTTCATCCCTGCCGTTTCTCCGCACATTAATAAGCTCCGTGAATCCCTCCATCAGATTGACTGATGCAAGAGC
The DNA here is from genome assembly GCA_041738505.1 of Candidatus Altimarinota bacterium. GTDB lineage: Bacteria > Patescibacteriota > Gracilibacteria > UBA1369 > UBA1369 > JBGSPQ01. Next base: position 7,283 of record JBGSPQ010000038.1, read on the forward strand.
CGGTTCGTTTACGGCCTTTGAAAGTGCGCGCAATTGGTCCGCTGTCAGGTATTTTGCGATATTTACATCCTTCATTACCACTCCGTGCAGGTCTTCGTGCCGCTTTACGTGAAGTGCAAAGCCGTAGTCGTCCAGAATATCTTCCCGCAGGTGAGATTGGCCGTCGTTGTAGCCGGCCACCCTGCTATCGCCAAACGCGGTGCCACGAAAAACGTTGCACGTGCCGCTTGTTACCGCCTCTATTTTGCGATGCGTTTCACCCCGCTGTTCCAGAATTTCCAATTGGCGGCGTTCTTCGTGCCGCAGGCTTTTGGCTTCCTCATCCAGTATTTCGGCGGCTATTTCTGTTTTCTTCCTGTATTTTCCGGATGTAAAAACTTCCATTTGCTTTTAAAAAGGTTGGTAATTTAACAGATTCTTTTGCTTTTGGCAAGGGTAAAAGTACCGAATTTACGGTTCGTTTCGGTACTTGTTTTTGAGCAGTTCAAATTTTTCCCGGCCCAGTTCCCGAATCAGGCGTTTTTGCATTTCTTTGACCATTGGCGGGGCGCTTTCGTCGGCCATTACCAGCGCTTTCATCATCTGGGCGGGACTCTGCAGATTTATGGGTTTTTCATTTTCGGCGGGTTTTAGCATTACATTTAGCATTTTGATCATGGCGGTTTTCACTTTTTCGGGGATGTGAGGGTCGCTTGGAATGATTTGATCTTTCAACTCCGCGGCCTGCCCGGCGGACTGAAGATACCTGTTTCCGAATCTTATTTTTCTGTTTTTTTGGATTTGCAGGTTGGAATCGTTGATTTTTTTGCTTAGCAGTTGATTGCGGGGATTGTTCTCTTTGGGCACGACGGCGTATGAATCCAGTTCCGGAGCCAGATTGCCCGTGACGGGGATCAGTTCGTAACCGGTGTAATCGATATTTTTGTTTTGGATGTCGGTGTTGGGATAGATCTTTAGCAGGTATTCGCGCATTTCTATTTTGTGTTCCACGCAGTAGTCGTAGAACTCCTCCACTATATCCAGATTTTCTCCGGGCACTCCGCGGATGTAGTCTATAACCACTTCCAATCCGGCATTTTGGATTTTTTCGCGAAGTTTTTTAAACAGTTCGCCTGTAAGGGGGTTTCTGTTAAACAGCTTGAGCACTTCGGGATCCACGGATTGTATGCCCATAACTATCTGGTCACAACCGGCCCGCTTGATCAGTTTGAAATCTTCTTCGGTCAAAAGGTTTAAGGTGTGGGGATGGTGATACGCCGACCAGCTTATGTAGTGATCCATTTTTCTTTCCAGTATCAGGTTGCAGAACTCAATAATCCAGTCCCTGCGCACGAACATCAGGTTGCTGTTGGTGTAGGTGAACATAAAGAAACCTGTTTCCCTCGCCAGTTTTTCCAGTTCATCAACTGCGCGCCCGGGTGATACTTCCGATATTTCACGGCCGAACACGTGCACCGAACAATATGAGCAGTTAAAGGGACAGCCGTGATTTACGTCCAGCCCCTGCGCCGTGAATATGGTGTCTATGGAATGCGGGGACCGGCTTCCCTCCTCCATGAACGGCTTGTACCAGAGCTGATAGAAAGTGTTGTATTTGGGGTTTAGAAATGGCAATTCGGACATTTCCTCCGAACTTAATCTTTGCAGTTCGCCTTCGGTTATTTTTTTGTCGCGGATGGACCAGACGCCTTTTACTTCGGCGATTTTTTCCGGTTCTTGCATGATTTTTCCCAGCACCAGTTCACCGTAGCCCTGAACCAGTCCAAGGTTGGTGTAGCCGATGGACTTGAACAACTCCAGCACTTTCTGCGGTTCCGAGGTTGGCAGGGGGCCGCCGAAAAGTATCAGGCGGTCTTTGAATTTTTTGCTGACCAGACTCAATGTCTTTACCACGTGGGAAATGTTCCAGGAGTTTAAATGAAAGCCCAGGACATTAAATTCGTCGCGGTTTTCTTTAAGGTACTGCGCCAGCATTTCCGGGCCGCCGGTGCCTTCCGGCAGGCCGGTGGTGTTAAGAATCTTCACCGAATAACCCTTTGCATCCAGATAAGTGGCCAGACGGTTCAATCCAAGGTGATTTTCCGGATAGGACGCCGTTCCCAGCGAGTTTTTGGCGAAGTCCGGATAAATGAGCAGAATGTCTGCCTTTTTTACTTCCCGCGGGATGGAGGTGAGTGTGCTTGTCATGCCGGGGTAATTTTAGCAGGTTGAATCCACACATGAAAGTGTCAGGGGTTAACCTGTCTGTATGGTTTTATTATTTATTAACTTTTTGGTTTGATTAAGATATTCTTTTCACAATGATGTCATTCATTCAAAAACTTCCAAATTTTCTGATTTTTACGGTTTTCCTGGCGCCTCTGGTTTTTTATCCGGCGGGGATGCAGGTTTTTGAAGTACCGAAGCAATTTTTTGCGGTTTTGATTATTAATCTGATTTTGCTTTCGGGCATTATTATTTTCTTTAGAAAGAAATGGGAGCTTCATTTTAATTCTTACGTATTGCTGTCCGTCTGTCTGTTATTTTTTTCCCTGCTGTTGTCAGCCGTATTTTCCATCAGCCCCGTGGAAAGTTTTTTTGGCAGTTTTGAGAGAGGACAGGGCTTTTTCACGCAGATTTTTTATATTCTCTACTTTTTGATTTTGCTGAATTTTTTGCAAAAAAAGGAAAATCGGGAAAAATCAATTTTTGTATTAGTTGTTGTCGGCACGTTACTTTCGCTGATAGCAATTTTACAGGTCGCGGGTTTTGATATTACCGGCATTAACAATTTGGCACAGTCCAGTCTTCGACCTTTTTCCACAATGGGGCAACCTAATCTGCTTGGCCAATGGCTGTTGGTCCCGATTCTGGGAATGCATTTTCTTTTGATGGATAAGAAATCGGTTAAATCCCATAAGTACGCAATCTATTTTTTATTGTTTATCAATTACTCCGGTCTGATTTTGACTCAGAACAAGGCAAGTTTTCTGGGTCTCGCGGTCGGGTTGATTTTGGCCCACTCCTTATCGGGAAAAATTTCCGGAAAATTCAAAAAAACTTATCTGCTAATTCCCGTATTGCTTTTGCTGATTTTGACCGGAGCGCTTCTGATCAATTCCCGATCCATGTCGTCAAGGATACTGCTTTGGAGCGGGGCAGTGGAAACAAGTATGGAAAACCCGCTTTTTGGACACGGGCAGGAAACATTTTATATTTCGGCGCAGAAAAATCTTGATCCGAAGGTCTATATTTATGAGGATTTGTTCACGATGCCCGACAGGACTCATAATTTTTTCCTGCAGACTTTGCATGACTATGGCATCACCGGATTATTGATTCAAATCGCATTGGGCGTATTTCTGATTTTTTCATTTATTAAGAACCGTAATGCAAATAACATTTTTCCTTTTGCGGCGCTGACAGCATCATTTATTTCTTTATTGTTCGGTTTCTCGCTGACGGCCAACAGTCTTTTGATTTGTTTTTTACTCGCTCTTTTCGTGGTTAATACTTTCAGGTTCAACAGATTTGAATTAAAACCTTTGTACGGAAAGATAATCGTTCTGATTGTTACGATATTTTTTGCGTCCGCATCCGTGTTTCATCAAATACGGACCGTCGCCGCAAATAATAATTTTGCCGAAGCGATGTCAATTTTCACTTCCGACAATGACAAGGCCCGTGAGAATTTTTTGTCCATTCTGGACGCGGATCCGCCTTTCAGAAATATCAATTATTCAATTATCACATTACTTTCCGATAAATATGATCCGCAAATGGAAAGGGGTCTTGAAAGACTGAAAATCATTACGAATTCAAATTTCCAGTACTACATTGCCGAGGCTCAAATTAACGCTTCAAAAGGTGACTTGGATAAGACTTATGAATCTCTGGATAACGCCGCGCAGTTAGCACCCGATTATGTGCTTATTTATCAGTTGCGGGGTGAAATTGCGTACCGAAACAATGATTATGTTGAAGCCGTTAAACGGCTTAATACGGTTATTAAGCTGGCGCCTCCATTTTTGATGAAAGAACATGTAACGGATGAAGCCTCCCGCGAACTTAATCGCATTTTCTGGAAAAATCATCCGGAATTCACTCACATTTTTGAAATGCTTGTTGATTCATATAAAAAAATCGGACAGTCAAACAGAGCCGATGAATTTATCGGCTCCGTTTATATTCCGGAAGGTTACTGACTTAATCTAAAGAAAATGTCGGCCACTTGAGCCCTTGTGGTACTTGCGGCGGGCTGACAGTTATAGTTATCTATGGCGTTTTTGGCGGCCAGAGCAGCCATGTAGGGGTAATACCAAGCCTGTTTCTCCTGAGGGGAAAGATTTGTGCAGTAATCAAAGACATTGCTGTATTGGCTTACATCAATACCTGCGGCCAGGGTAAATATTTTAGCAGTTTCAGCGTTATTGATCAGATTTCCCGGTTTAAAACCTCCATCCGGATAACCTGTTACAATTTGTTTTCCGAAGGCGATTTCAACAAAATCATAGTACCATGTTCCAAATACCACATCGGTAAAGTGGGATTGATCGCCCACGGGATACTCCAGTCCGAAAGCATTAACGAGTGTTTTGGTGAATTCGGCGCGATTGATATTGTCATAGGGTCTGAATGTACAATCATCATAACCGTCGAATATACCCTCCGTTCTGACGTAATTTACCGCGTCATAATAGATGTTGTTGGATAATACGTCGGAAAAGGAAGTACACTTCTGCGCTGCAATAAGCGTTGTGGTTGAGGTGGTGGTTGAAGTTGTGGTGGTTGATGATACTTGTTTTATGGAGTTCCAATAATCGCGGCCGTAAAGATTGATACAGTCGCCTCCGTTATAGTTATAGTTGTGTTCAAGCTGTCCGGTCCATGTACCCGCGTTGTAGTAGGTTCTGATCAGACGGCACTGCTCCTGCGTTGGTACCACCGCTTTATCTTTTACGGAATCCCAGAAATTGCTACCGTAAAGTTTAGTGCAATCCCCTCCGGAGAAATTAAAATTCTTATCCGCCGTTCCGGTCCAGACGCCCGCATTGTATAGGGTTTTAATTATTCGGCACACTTCCTGTGAAGGAGCCGGAGCGGTTGAGGTTATTGAATCCCAATAATTTCTGCCCCACATGTTGATGCAATCGCCACCATCATAACCAAAGTTGTTTTCGGCCATTCCCGTCCAGGTGCCTGCGTTATAGTAGGTCTTTACCAGACGGCACATATCCTGTTGAGGTGCGGGGGCTTCCTCTTTAATTGAATCCCAGAAATTGCTTCCATAAAGGTTTGTGCAATCCCCTCCTGAGAATCCAAAATTCTTATCCGCTGTACCGGTCCATACACCGGCATTGTATAGGGTTTTAACTATTCGGCATTCGTCTTGTGAAGGCATAATCTGGGGCAATGACCCCTGAAACATACTGCCTGAAAGTCCAAATGACAATGAAACGACGGCCACAACCGCAACCGCGGCTCCGGCCAGATATAGATAATTTTTTTGTGACATTTTTTGTTTTTGTTATAAATAAAAATAAATTAATTTAATCTTAATATTATATCATATTTTTTCTAATACGACAATTACCACCCGCGTTGTAGCGGCAAGTGTATGAATCCCAACCTGCGTAATTGAAGACATTACGCTTACGGAGTTCTCTGCAAGTTCAGACTTCTGACCGCCAACTCAAGATTTCTTACGCCGTCTTTCCCCGCCGCGAAGTAGCCGGAATTGATCTGTTTTTCCAGCATTTCGGCGAGCCGACCGGTTTGTATTTTTCTGATTTTAAAGAATTTTTTCATGCGGTTGATTAATACGACCGCATTATAGGTGAGTGTACGCTCACCTGTCAATTATTTTTTTCTTATGCTCTGTAAAACGCTGTTTAAAGCCGATAATACCAAACTAAAGAGCAGTGCCCACCAGAAATTATCCACCGAAAAACCAGTGATAAATTGGTCGGCAAGCAGAATCAGGAGTGCGTTGATGATGAAAACGAATATGCCCAGTGTCAGAATGGTGAGTGGCAAGGTGAGAATGATCAATAAGGGGCGGAGCACCGAGTTAATTAGGCCGAGCAAGACCGACAGCACCAATGCCGTTACAAATCCGTCCACGTGTACTCCGGGGAGCAGGTACGCAGTACCGAAGATTGCCAGTGAGTTTAAGATCCATCCTATTATCATAGTGTTTATGTTATTGAATAATTATTAATAATTGTTATTGATCCAAGCGTCCGAGTCCACAATCACGTCGCCGATGAACTGGGTGTAGTGGAGGTGGTCGCCGGAGGAGATGCCGGTTGAGCCCATCAGTCCGATGGTGTCGCCTTTTTGCACCACTGCGTCTTTGGCGGTTTTGAGTTCGGACATGTGAAGATACATGGTGAAAACGTTTAGGCCGTGGTCTATGACAACCGTGTTGCCGAAGGCGGGGGTGTACTCCGCGAGGGTTACGCGGCCGTCGTTGGCCGCTTTAACGGGCGTGCCGGCGTTGTTGGCGTAGTCTATGCCAAAGTGCGATCCGGAATAGGCGCCGTTGATGTAAAGGACGTCGCCGAAGCCAAGGGTGATTTCTCCGGTTGTAGGTATGATAAAAGCGCCTTCCCAGAGTTGTTCGGCGGTGGGGTTTTGGCGGGCTGTGTCCACGGCGGCCCAGGTTTTGGCCTGCGGTTCGTCGCCAAAGAGGTCGGTTTTTTCTTGGGATAGCGAGAATCTAACGGTGCGAACCGGTCGTTTTGTGACCGTTATTACTTTGGAGAGAATGGTTGGAGGGGCGGGGGCGAAGGCTATGGTGGAAGTTTCGGGTATGGTTGAGTCGGGATCGGATGTTGATTCAGTCTCGGGCGAGGCGATGAAAGTGGGCTCGGGAATATCTGTGAAAGATGACCCTGCGATGGCCGGCTCGTTTGACGCGGTAAGGGTGATTTGTTTGATGCCGGGAGGAGTTGTTCGGTGTATGCCGGCGAAAGCGCGGAAATAATCTTTTTCGCCGTTGTCCGCGAAGGTTTCGGGGATTGCGGCTCTGCGGATTACTATGCCCGCCTCCAGAAAGTTGATGTTGCGGTCGGGGCGCATGTAGCCGTCGGGGTAGCCTTTGAACCAACCCGATGAAACCGAATCGGCGATGTGGTTGTAGAAGACATGGCCCGCGGGCACGTCGGGGAAGGGGGCGGCGGTGGAGGGGGCGGGCTGCGGTTTGAAGGCTTCCACCAGCATTTTGGCTGCCTGCCCGCGGGTGATCAGCGCGTGCGGTCGGAAATATCCATCCTCATATCCGCTTATTATGCCAAGGTTTTTGGCTCTGCTAATGTATTCATAATATGGACTTTCAACGGCCACGTCCGGAAAAGGAAGCGGGTCTTCCGCATGGGCAAGCCGAGGAACACCGGTCTCCCCAAAGTCATTGTTTAAAAACATCAGTTCCAAAAATTCCGCACGGGTGATGTTTTCCGCTTCCGCCGGTTTTCGCGTTATTTTATAAAATATCAAATCATGCCCGTCCAGACTGCCGGACACGCTTTTAAAGTCCTCCGCGGGCACATCAATGATGATGGATGAACCCTGCACGGCATCCTTCGGCGCGATGATTTCCGCGGCCAGTGCATTTGGCGCGAAGAGAAGAGTGGTAACGGCCACACAGGCGACGGCCGCAAATGTCTTTTTTATCATGATTGGATTCTACCACAGCTCTTTCAAGGGGTGAATCAATCAAGTGGCGGGGTTTAACCTTCAAGGTTGGTTAACGCACATCCACCCCCACCGAGCCGCGTAAACGGAGGTGATCGCTGACAGAAAAAGGAATAACGGCTGATAGATAGATCCTATCACCGTTCCAATAACCGAACGACACAGGAGAGTCTTTTGTCGATTTTTTACCATTTAGAAAAGTAGAGGTTTTTAGATCTACCGGATTGCCTTCATCCATTCGTTTCATCATCAAAACCAAATATGAATCGGCATCATTCATGACATCCAATCCTTCCTTTTCATATTTTTCCACCCAAAGTTTGCTCATTTCATAATTTGTCCAATTACCGTCATAAATATTATTATCTTGTTCAACATCCTGTATTCCCTCAACAATGGAAACCCGCCATTTTGTTTCCGTTTGGGATTTTCCTCCATTCCAAAGGTTTTCATTATCGAGTTCGGATATAAAAGTGTTTTGCTTTTGGCATGCGGCAGGGTAATTATCGATTGCTTCCACCTTGGATTGACGTGTTGTGGGCGGAATTAAAAGTAAAGCAGGCTCGGCCAATTTTAGGGCTTTATTAAGCACTTCCGGTGTCAGACCTTTTTTGACCTGCTCCCATGTCGGCATACCTTCTGTTGAAATTTTGCGTCGCTCCAAAGAAGCCTTCATTGTTGGATACTGGGTTTCAAGTTGTGATACAAGTTCCTTTTGCTCTTTGGTGAGGCGGGGAAAGTCTTCACGCAGTTCCATGACCAGCGGTTTAATTTCGTGGAAGAGTTCGCGGCAACGGGTGAATGAGGTTTCGCGAATTTTGGGGTTTTCTTCGGCGAATTCAAGCGCGTCTTTGTACGTTTGCCGGAACTCCGCATGTTTTTCGCGCAAGTGCTGGAGTTGCTCATGCCATTTTTGGCAGTTTTCGTTCATAGTTCACCGGGTGAGTGTTATGTAATTATATCATTTTTGGCCTGCTTTGACCATTTGGCAAAATACTATTGTTTTATTAAATCCGGGGAGCGGAAGTTGTTTTTTTTAAATCTGGTTGGCTTTCCGGTGCGGTTATTACGGCCTAAAGTGATGCACGTGCATCACTTTTTGATTAAGCTACATTTTCCTATTTTGTCAGACCAGGTCTGGATTGGGTATCAAAGCCTAAGCCTTTTTGACCCTTAGCGCGGCGCGGAACGAACAATTAATGCCGTAACGGGCCGCACCGTCAACGAAGATACCATTGTTTGTGCCAACTTTCGCATTGCCGGATATTCTGGTAATGGCATATGTATTAAGCCATGCCCAGCCAGATACATTAATCGTCTTTAATAGTTTTTTATGAATTTTGGTATTAGCCAAATCCACACCAATAGCTGTCGCAATATCAACAGCATTTCCGATAGGTTTACGTCCATTTTTCTCGGCTATTTTTTGACCTTCAAGATCATAGGTAATACTTCTATGATCCGCTGAAACTTCTTGATAATTCTCCCAGCCGGAAGCAAAAATAAAGTCACCGCTTTCTTCACCAAATACATTCATTTTATGGCCTTTTTCATCTAACGCCCGAAGTTTGTTTATGGCATCGGGAGAAGCCATTAGTGATTTTTCCACGTCCTCCCATTTTATGCCTTCATGCAGTTGGGGAAGGGCATCAAAGTTGGTTTTTAGCAGTTTAAGCTCCGCCAATTGCTCTTTGGTTAGGAGCGGAAAGTCTTCACGCAGTTCCATGACCAGCGGTTTGATTTCGTGGAAGAGTTCGCGGCAACGGACGAATGAAGTTTCGCGCATTTTGGGATTTTCTTCGGCGAATTTTAGCGCTTCCGCGTAGGTCTTCATAAACTCCGCATGTTTATCGCGCAGGGTTTTGATTTGCTCATGCCATTTTTGGCACTTTTCGTTCATAGATCACCGGGTGAATTTATCATACTATTATACATCATATTTGCCCTGTGGCCCATTTGCTTAGGTTTTATGTGTTCCCGGGAACAGATTTATTTTAGTGTAAGCTGGCTCTGTTTTGGGCTTACCGCTCATTGAGTACAATCCCCGGGGATTGGGTTTTGACTTGGGGAAAGTCTTAACGCACATCCACCCCCACCGAGCCGCGCAAACGAAGGTGACGGACGACACCACCAGGAAAAACGCGGTGCAGATAGACCAGAGCTGGAAACCAAAAACCGTACGCCACAGGAGAGTCTTTTGTCAATTTTTTCCCGTTTAAAACGGTATTTGTATGTGGATCAACCGGTTTGCCCTCATCCATGCGTTTCATCGTTAATGTCAAATAGGTATCGGCATCATTTATCACATCCAATCCTTCCTTTTCATATTTTTCCACCCAGAGTTTTGCCATTTCATAATTTGTTCTTTTACCATCATAAATTTCATTATCCTGCGCGACATCCTCAACTCCTTCAACAATGGAAACCCGCCATTTGTTTTCCGTTTGGGATTTTCCTCCATTCCAAAGGTTATTATCGTGGAATTTGTATGTATAAGTGTCTTGCTTTTGGCACGCGGCAGGGTTTTTATCAATTGCGTACACCTTGGATTGACGTGTTGTGGGCGGGATTAAAAGTAAAGCAGGTTCTTTATGTTTTAAGGCTTTATCAAGAACCTCGGGAGTTAACCCCTTTTTAATCCGTTCCCATGTCGGCATACCTTCTGTTGAAATTTTGCGTCGCTCCAAAGAGGCCTTCATTGTTGGATACTGGGCTTCAAGTTGTGATACAAGTTCCTTTTGCTCTTTAGTGCGCGAAACGTCTTCGCGCAGGGCCAGGACAAGTGGTTTGATTTCGTTAAAGAGTACACGGCAACGGGTGAATGAGGTTTCGCGGACTTTGGGGTTTTCTTCGGCAAATTTAAGCGCCTCCGCGTACGTTTGCAGGAACTCCGCGTGTTTTTCGCGCAGGGTTTTGATTTGCTCATGCCATTTTTCGCACTTTTCGTTCATAGTTCACCGGATGAATTTATCTGTTTATTATAACAGTTTTTGCCTGATTTGACCATTTGACAACTGGCGATTTTTTTGTTATTGTATGCGCCACTTTTTGAAACTATGGCCAAATATGTTGAAACAACTCATTTCGGTGACGAACACGCGCTAAACCAATGTGTGATTCTGGATCAGCACAGCTGTAGGGGCGAGGAATTTTTTGAGCGTTATCCCGGTATCAGGGAATCGCTTGAGGTCACCGACCAGTGTTTTGATGATTTCGTGAATCTGGAGAGGGACGCGGGAGCGGATGCGCTAGCCGACCGGGTGGCGAATATTGTGGCGGAGGAGTCTAACGGTGACACAGCGGTTACGGTTGTTAAATCCCATCTTCCCAGAGCCGTTCTGGATACCAACCGCGTGACATTAAAAGCGCTCAGGAGCGTTATTAATTATGCAAATAATCGCGGTCTTGAAACCAAATTTAATGAAATCCATTTGGGCGTGATTTCTGAAATTCGCAGGCAGTTGAGCACCCTTTTGTATTTTGACGGGGTTTTTGTTGATGTTCATACGATGGCTCCCTATACACCGGGGGTTATTCCATTGTCGCAGACCGAGGTTCTTTCGGAAAAGCCGGATAATCTGGCTCATTATATGCGCGCCTATACTAACGCCCGTAGAACCGGTCGCAGAAGATATATTGATTTGGTCACCTCTCTTCCGGGTATGCCTCCGATTGCGAATCCTGCGCTTACTGCGAATATCAAGAATGAACTGGATAAATCACATCTTAAATATCGTGAAAACGACCCCTATCCAACCGGCCCCTATGTAATGAGTACCGAGTATATGAGTCATTTCCCGGGCATTCTTATTGAAACACCCAAGGACTATCTGACGGAAACCCAGTCGGATCATGAAGGTTTTGATTTGATCAATCCCCAAATTTGTCCCGACAAGGTGGATAGAATCGCCCGACCGATCGCGGAGGCGGTGAAATGCTGTCTGAATGGCGCGAAGTGAGTGTGTGAAAATTTTAAAAAACCTCCGACTTCTTTTTTTTGAAGTCGGAGGTTTTTGATTACTTAACAAGAAACATCTAGAGCACTCCGTAGCCTTTGCCCGCGCAGGTGCCACCGGCCATGTGGTCGGAATTTAACTGCGGGTCTGTTTCAAGAGAGTCGGTGTCGGTGGCCATGTGGGTTTTCCATTCGGCCAGATTGCCTTCCCAGTCGTCCATCCATCCGCCGACGTCCATTTGGTCCCGGCCGTCGTGGAAGCGGGCGGCGCCGCCCTGCTGAAAGTAGCAGTTGCCACTCATTGTGGCGTTGCCTTCCAGTGCGCTTAGTCCACCCAATTCGTCTGAATATCGGATGGAAACCATGGGCATATCAAGCGAGCTTGACTGGCTTACCACGTTGTCCCTGATTGTAGGATTGACGTTGGCGGGGCGTCCGGCACTGTCTTCCCAGTCCTGGAACGTCACCCCAAAGTAGATGGCACTGTGGTAAACCGATGCCGCGTTGACGATGGTGTTGTTATAAACCTGCGCGTCTTTGGACGCGTACAGGCCGATTCCCGCCCAACCGGTATTCATAATCAGATTGTTTCTGACTATACCTCCGATGTTTTCGTAGTAGTCGGGGTTGACCGCGGTATCAAAGTACTCGGGGCTGGTGTCAAAACCGACCAGAATTCCGGCGGCGCCGGTATTTTCTATCACATTTCCTTCTATCAGTCCGTTGGTGGCTCCGCCTTTAAGGTACACACCCGTGGAGCAGGTGTTATGAATGTAGTTGTCCTGTACAACGGTGTTGTCGCCGTTGACGTTGTCAATTCCTTCGGCGTTGCAGTCTCCGGGGGTCTGGGCTTTTCCGGAATTATAGATTTCACTTTTTCTGATGGTGATGTTGTCACTGTTCGGTTTGATTTTTACAACATCATTGGCGGAATCATGCAGTTTGGCATTTTCGATCAGGATGTTTGACGCGCCCGATATGTCCGCTTCGCCCCAGTCCCACATGGTCTCCGTGGAGAAAGCGTAATATCCGCCCATTACCTCTATACATTGAAGTTTTCCCCCATTGGAGCCCACGTAAAAATATACTCCGGCATTGTCCGAGTCCGATGTTCTGTCCAAAACCGCCCATTCGCCGGGATAGGACATGAGAGTGACATTGGCTTCGCGGATGCGCAGTTCATCGGGTTCAACATAGGTACCGGCTCTAACCACTATGGTGTCGCCGGCGGAAACATTCTGTATTGCGTTGTTAACCGTTCTATATGGTGCGGATGATGATCCGTCGCCGGTTGTGTCGTTACCGGATGTGGCCACGTAAATCGCTCCGGCCGGTACTGTCATGGCCGCGCAGGCGCTTTGGTCAACGCCCGCCGAGCCGCTGCCGGTGTATGTACCGCCGTCTGAAGTGCCCCCGTCCGTGGTTCCGCCATCTGTAGTGCCCCCGTCGGTGGTGCCCCCGTCAGTGGTGCCCCCGTCAGTAGTTCCTCCGTCGTTAAGCCCTTTTTGCTCGCGATAGTTCCAGGTGAGCTGGGCGATTTCCCCTCTTTTCATCATTTGATTCAAGGCAATGCCTGAGATAAAGATTTGATTCTGCACGGCATCCTCGGAATATTTTGAATACCATTCGCTCCCTTCCGGGTTGGCGAGTCCGTCGTCGTTATTGGCTTCGTAGAGCATTTTCATGGCTTCCACGTAGTTAACGTTTTGCGCCGGCCTGAAAAGTCCGTCCGGATATCCCTCCACGATACCTATGCTTTTTGCATAGCAGACATATTTGGCGTACCAATCCGTCTTAACGTCGGGAAAGCAGTTGGCACCCGTGCCGATATTATCCGCGGATGCGCCGACTACAATCTTTAAAAATTCCGCTCTGTTAATAGCGGTGTCCGGTCTGAATGTGCCGTCGGGATGGCCGTCTATCACGTTCATGTCCACCAGCGATTGGATGGCGCTCTGATATTTGTGGCCGGAAATGTCCGAAAGTGTTTCCGCCATAACAAGCGGCACCAATAGGAAATTCGCAACCATCGCGGCCGCAAATATTTGAATGTTTTTCTTCATAGAAAAAGGGTTAATGATAAGATTGATCATCATACATGTTTGAGATTTTTTTTCAACCCCCCGGAGCGGGAGCATTCTCTTTGAATTTTTTGAGCTGATTTATAGTCATATAGAGCACCACCGCGGCAGCCAGGAATTCGGCGACGGGGATGGCTATAAAGATGCCGTCCAGTCCCATGTACAGGGGCAGAATCAATACTATAGGAATTAAGAAAATCACCTGGCGCATGAGTGAAATAAAGAACGCGGGCACGGCTTTGCCGATAGCCTGAAAAAGTCCGCCGGCGACGGTCTGCAGGCCGGTTAATGGAAGTGCGAGAATGACTATCCTAAGGGCTCCGGAGGTTTGGGAGATTAGCTCCGGATCGTTGGTGAACCACGAGCTGATTTGTTCCGCGAAAATGTAGAGGACTATAAATGAAACTATGCTGATGTATGTGGAACTTATGATCGCGCGGATGATGACTTCGCGCGCGCGGCGGAATTTTCCGGCGCCGTGATTGTAACCCAGGATGGGTTGCATTCCCTGCACGATGCCAAAAAGCGGCATAAAAATAAGCATGGTGATTCTGCTGACAATGCCATAAGCGGCGATGGAGGAATCGGAACCGTAGGAGCTTAGTGATTTATTGATGATTATGATAAGTACGCTGGCCGCCGCCTGTCTGGCAAACGATGACGCGCCCACGGAAAAAATTTCTTTGACTATTTTGGGGTCGGGAAGAAAATCGGCGGCGGCCATTTTGATACTGCTTTTTCCCGTGACAAAATAGACGATGACGATTATTCCGGCGATCAGGAATCCGATTATGGTGGCCAGAGCGGCGCCCTTCATCCCCATGTTGAATCCGAAAATGAAAATGGGATCCAGAATCAGGTTGATGACAGCCGATAATACTATGACCATCATGGAAAATTTGGCGTTGCCTTCGGCGCGGATAACGTTGTTACCGGCGGCGGCCAGTGAAAGAAAAACCATTCCCATCAGAATTATCCCAAGGTAATCGGCGGCGTAGGGAAGGATTTCGGGCGTTGCGCCAAAAAGTATTAACATGGGTTCCAGAAAGATCAGGCCGGCCACGGAGGAAACAACGCTTACGACAATAATCAACGTAAAAAAGTTACCCAGCGCCCGGGCGGCCTGATGCTGGTGGCCGGCCCCCAGCGAACGTGAAATCAACGATGAAGCACCCACACCAATGGTCTGCGCCAGCGCCATGATTACCATGTGTACGGGCATGGAAACGGCCAGTCCGGCGATACCCAGCGGGCCCACTCCCTGCCCGATAAAAATCGCGTCCACAAAGTTGTAAATGCTCACACAAAGTAAACCCACCATCGCGGGCATGGACTGGCTCCAGAGCAGTTTGGAAATTTTTTCGGTGCCGAGTTTTTCGTGATTTGTTTTCATGAAACTTTTTGTTTGTAGCGCGCGGCGGCGGCGCGCGGTGGTCAGCTGTTGCCCGCGGCGGCGTCTCTGATGTTTGAATCTATCATTTTATCACCCCCGAGCCAAGGCAAACACCCCCTTTGTAAAAGGCCACAAACTGGCCCGGTGCTATTCCCTGGTCGTTTTTTTTGTTTTTCAGCGAGGCGCCCCCCCCGTTGAGGGACAGCACCCGGCAGTTGTAAAAGTAGTCGCTGTGGCGGATTTTGATTTTCAGTTTTTTTGCGCGGGGGGGCGCCCCCGTGTTCCAGTTAATATCCTCCACTTCCAGCATGTTTCTTTTTTTATCCGCGGAAAAATAATCGTTGGAAACGAAAACTATATTTTTTTTGGTATCTTTGCCCACCACGTAGTAAGGTCCTCCTCCCAGCTTTATCCCCTTGCGCTGGCCCACCGTGTAATACCAGTAGCCTTCGTGCTCCCCCAGTTTTTTTCCGCTTTCAAACTCCAAAATGTCCCCTTTGCGCGTGCCCAGATAATGCCCGATGAACTCGTTATATTTAAACTTGCCCAGAAAGCAGATTCCCTGACTGTCTTTGCGATTTTTGTTGGGTAGATTGAACTTCGCCGCCAGCGCCCTCACCCGTTTTTTCTTATACTTTCCCAACGGAAAAATCAGGCGGCGCAGTTGTTTTTGCGTTAAGTGCGAAAGAAAATAGGTCTGGTCTTTTACCTGATCGGGGCTGACTTTTAAATACACCGTTCCCTTTTTTTCCTCCGTGCGAGCGTAATGTCCGGTGGCGATTTTATCAAACGGTCCGCCGTATTCGCCCTTATCCTCATCTATTTTTTCCATAAAAAGCCCGAATTTTATCCGGCTGTTGCACATCACGTCGGGGTTGGGGGTGCGCCCTTTTTTGACTTCCGCAAGCGTGTAATCCACCACCGTGTCAAAATATTCCTTCTGCATGTTGATGATGTGCAGGGGGATCCCCTCTCTTTCGCAGATTTCGCGCACGTAGGACAAATCCTCTTCCCACGGGCATCCGGAAAGGTGCCGGATTTCGTCCTCCAACCAGATTTTCAGATAAAAAGCGGTAACGTCGTATCCTTTGCTTTTCAAAAGCATAAGCGCCACGGAGCTGTCCACTCCACCCGATGTTAAAACCGCAATTTTCATGTATCAATTACCTGTTTATTTGCGAGCGGACCTGCGCCAGCAGTTCGTCCAGCTTTAGATTTCCGGTTCCCCCCTGATGTTTTGACTCTTTGAGCATGCCGACGATTGAATCCCCGTCTATTACTATTTGATCCAGATGCCGGCCGATTTCCACATAAGCGTCGCGGAAGGAGAGTCCGGTTTTTACCAGTTCAAAGGCTTTGTGGGCGGCGAACATATCGGGGCTCATGTCGGCGACCAGCGCGTCTTCGTTGGGCACCAGTTTTTTGGCGACTATTTCGGCCGCCCCGATTGACATTTCTGTGTAGCGGAGCCCCAAAAACAGCGGTCGCTTGATTTCCTGGCCGTCGCGGTGGTAGCCGGATGGTTTGTTTAAAATGTTCATGTTCATTTCGTTTCGGCAGGCGATTACGGTTGCCGTTCTGCCTCGTATCAGTTCCGCAACATCCAGATTTTTCTTTTGCGGCATGATGGATGAACCGGTTGCGACTTCGTCCTCTATGGTGAAGAATTTGAATTCCTGGGTGGTAAATAACAGCCAGTCGGTGGCCAGTTTGTTGAGCGTCAGCATGATTTGCGAGCAGGCCTCCAAGACCAGCCCCTCTATTTTTCCGCGGGAATTCTGGCAGTAGATTACGTTTTTTTGCGTGCGTTTCATGCCCAGATCCCTGGTTAATTCGTCGCGGTCAAAGTCAAACGGCGATCCGTAGCCGGCGCCGGAGCCCAGTGGATTTTGGTCCACGATTAAGTCGTTCACCGCCGTTAAAAAGGAGATGTCGTCCAGCAGACTTTCGGCGAAGGCGCCGTACCAGGTGCCGACGGTGGTGGGCATGGCTTTTTGCATGTGCGTGTAGCCGGGCATGGGCGTGAATTCGTATTTCTGGGCGTTTTCTATCAGCGTTTCGGCCAGGCGCAGAGCCTCTTGTTTGATTTGATTGAGCCGTTCTTTCATGAACAGGCGCATGGTGACCAAAATCTGGTCGTTGCGGGAGCGGGCCGTGTGGATTTTTTTGCCCACGTCGCCGTATTTTTCGGTGAGGTAGTTTTCTATTTTGGTGTGACAGTCCTCATCCTCCAGTGTCAGTTTAAATTCCCCTTTTTCATACAGTTCCATTATTTCCGCGAAGCCTTTTTTGAGCACGGCCAGTTCTTCGTCGTTCAAAATTCCGTGACGGTTGAGCATTTTTCCGTAGGCCAAAGAGCCCATAACGTCGTAGGGCACCAGTTCCTGGTCGTAAATGATGTCGTCCCCGGCGTTGAATTGTTCAATGACGGGATGGAGAGATACTGTCTGGCTTTTCTGCCATAACTTTTTCCTGGGCATTTTCCGGTTGTTTTAAGGGGTTTGATTGATTTTTAAAGTCTTCTCTCCGTTCACGGTGGCGATGCGCGCCAACTGTTCAATGTCATAATAACGGCAGGCGCTGGCCATCATTAACACTTCTTCAAACAGGTCGCCGTTGTCCTCGGGTACGAAAATGTCGGAAATGTTGTCGGTGCCGATTGATACGTTGATGCCGTGCGCCAGCATTTCGTCCACCTGCGCGATGGAGTTGTGCACGGGCGCCATTTTGTCTTTGTGCTGTTTCATGCTGATGGCGGCCTTGGGGCAGACGGTTACGTTGGTGCCGGTGTCGGCTATGCCCTTGTAGATTCTGTTGCGGTCCTCCTCCGGCTGACAGGCAACGGAGATGGCGTGAAGCAGTGTAACCCGCCCCTGCATGCCGTTTTTTTCTATCATGTCCACAAACCATTCGCCGTCTTTTTCGTTGGGATTGTTTTCCTGGTCTATGTGCACGTCCATGTCTTTGCCCAGATTTTTGGCTACGGAAAACAGAAATTCGGCGTGTTTTTTGTCGCCTTCCGGCATGGCGCGATCGCGCGAGGGCAAGCCGCCGACAACGTCGCAGACGGCGCAGGCTTCCTGGAACAGATCCATTTTTTCTTTGTCCGGGGCGGTGCCTTCGTTATTTAAAAATCCCTCCAGGGGATGAGCGACGAGTTGGAGGGTGAATTTGCCTTTGTATTTTTCGCGGACTTTGGCGGCGGCGTTCACCACCAGCATGCCAACAACGCTGTCCGCGTCCACGTGCGTTCTGCAGGCAACAATCCCCTGCTTTAAAAAATCCTCTATACAATATGTCAGTCTATCCTGGATGGATTCGTCGGTATGTTTCTTTTTGATTGCACGGTTTAAAACCCACTTTTCCTCCATCAGCGCCGAAGCCTGTTTCCAGATTTCGGGGGTCAGGGTATAGGCTCGGTCCAAATGGGCATGGCAGTTAACCATTCCCCGGGTCTTTGCGACCTCCTCAAAGAAAAGCTCTTTGAAAGGGAATTTCATGAATTTTTCCTCCATCTATCCTGTTATAAAAAAATTGTTTTATTAATTTTTATGGTATTTTTTCGGAAAATGCAATCTGTAATAATGTACAAATTTCAACCTTGCCTAAAAAAACTTATCCGCTTGGGCAAAATTTTGGCGGTGTGGTATATTCAGGTTCGCGCCATAAAAAAATCATTAACTATTACATATGATAGAAGATAAAATCTCGCTCGCCTTAAAGGATATCAAAAAAATGAAAGATGAATTGAAGGATTTAAAAAAGGATTTGAAGAGAGAGGAAAAGATGGATACTCAGGAATATCTGGAACTTAAAAAAGCCTACGAGGATATTAGAAGGCAGAAAAAAGACATGGAGGAATCATGGCAGAAAGAGCTCGCAGGAATGGATAGTTATCAGAAACTCAGAGAAATGAAACTGCAAAAGGAGGAGGATATGGCCAACGCCTATCAGAAACTTTTCGGGCACATTGCAGAACTTCCGCCCAAGCCTTTTATTATGAATGTTGAGTTTGACGAAGGTCCGACAAAGGTTCAGATTATGCCCGAAATGCATCTTTACCTGAACGGTAGGGAGGAGAAAAAGAAGGTTTTGTAATCGCATAAAGATATGAACTGCACCAAGTGCGGGAAAGAACTGGGGAAACCGGTTATCAGCATGTCGGGGAGCATCAGCGGGGATGAAACGACCGACTGCTTTCATTTTTGCGATGACTGCGGGGTTTACACGATCGCGACACACTGGGATTTTTTTGACGGAGAGGAAAAATCGGAATTCAGCGGGCCGGTGGTAAAGGAAAAGGGCGACGCGGACGTGGCGCTGATTATGCAGTGCAATACGCCGTGGGACAAGAAATGCAGGTGCGAGGCGCACATGAAATATTTTGACGGTAACCTTGATTAAATTTTATGACCGAAAACAGCAATAAGAGTATCAACGGGTATAAAGTTTTCTTCTTCGCGGTTTTTCTTTTGATTGGCTTTGGTCTGGTTCCGGTGATTGTTAACTTTTTTACCGACCGGCTGGTTGAAGTTGTGACCGAATCGGAGATTCCTGTCTGGCTTAAAGCTAACGCCATGTACATTGTTTACGGGTTCTGGGGGATTTATGTTGCCGGGCTGGCGATTGCTTTGCCTGCGATGGTTAAGGATGGATTTTTTAGCGGGGAGAATAAGGAAAATTTGTAAAATAAAAGGGACCCGATTATGTGGCGCCCCTTTTGAATTTTTATTGATTCGCTTTAAACCGGGTATTTTTCCAGAAGGTAGTCGGTGATTTTTTGGGCGTCGGTGGCGGTGAGAGTTTCGGCGGGATTAATTTCGGTCCAGCCGGTTAAGTCCAAAAGGAAAATGTAATATTTTACATACCACTCGGTGCCGAAGAAATTGAATGTAAGGCGGCTGAACGCGCTTGTATATTGCTCTTCCGTAACATTCATCGACATGTAGACTATTTTGGATGCCTCGGCAAAGTTAACCGGTTCAAACGGCCTTAAAGTTCCATCCGGATATCCTCCGATTATTCCGACATCATTTGCGTAATACATGGCCGCCACCATGCCGTTCAGAGACTCGTTATCGTAGGTCTTGCGGGGATAATCGGTGAAAGATTTTTCACCTTCGGGCATGTCCGCGGGGAGCTGATGACAGGTTAATTCCATCATCATTTTTGTAAGTTCATAGCGGTTTACTGCGGATGCATTTTCCGGGCTAAAGATATAATTGTGACAGTATTTTGGTGAAGATTCCGGTAATGGTACGAACGTGTTATCCGTTTCTTCATCGGTTGATTCACTTTCGGCCGAATCCACGGAAGGATCTGCCTCTGTGTTTTTATCCCTATCACTTGCGGGAAGATCTGTGTCGGATGAGTCGTTCCAGGATGTCCCGGTGGATCCCCCCTCGGGGCGGCCGCCGGCGATTGGCGGGCAGGCGACGGTTACAGTGGCCGTAGCGGTGTTGTCCGCCGTCACACTGTCAAACGGGCCGCCCGTGATGCTCGCAGTGTTTGCCAGGTTGCCGCATGAATTTACATATGTATTGATGGTCAAAGTCTCGGAAGCCCCGAAAGCAAGATTTCCCACATCCCAAACTCCGGTCACGGAATTGTATGTGCCGGCCGTGACACTGTTGCTAACGTACGTAAATCCTCCCCCGACCAAATCGGTAACCTTCACTCCACTTGCTCCCACCGGGCCGGCAGTGTTGGAAACGGTTACACTAAATGTCACATTGTCCCTTTGATTCGCGGTGGCGGCGCCAGCTGTTTTGGTAATGGAAAGATCCACCGCCGTCATCGGTCCGAATTCGGAGGTGTTATGAGTGTTGTCCGTTGCGGTCGCGGTAATGTGCTTACCGCTATAATCACCGGCAACAACAAATGGAATTGAGGCGTTGCCTCCCACATCAAGATTTACTCCGGTCACGGCTCCAAGATAAGTCTGACCTTCACCGTACCCGCTGGGATCCGCCGCGTCGTTGGTAAAAAATTCAACCGTGTAGTTCAGTTTGGAAGGCTCACTGTGCAGAGAAGCATTGATTGTTGTATTTCCCCCCGCATATGAAACCGACTCAATCACGGGAAAATTTTGCAGATAATTTACACCCGTGTCCGCGTCGTTAAGATCGTTGGCCGTTACTCCATCGCTTGCCAGATCAATTCCTATACTGCCGTTCCCATATATTGCATTCATGGAAACTTCGTTGTCACTGGTGGGAAAAAGCACATTTTCCTCCAGTATCACAATTCCCGCGCCGGTATTGTGCGCAATTAAATTACCGGATCCCGCTATTGTGGCTTCACCGATAAAACAGTTGACCGTGCCGTTATGCAAAAGGACACCTGCTCCCCCGTTGCCGAGAGGGGCGGTTCCGGCCGCGTCCGTTCCTATCTTGTTTGAATAAATACGTAGCAGACTGGAAGGATTCATCGGAAAAGCACCGTCATCACCGTTTACCGAGATACCGTTTCCCGTATTTCCGGAAATCAGATTTTCTTCCACTTGAACTCCCTGCGCCGCAACCATCAAAAGTCCGTCCCTGGTATTAGGAATTGCAACCGTTCCGCTCAGATCCGTGCCCATAAAATTATTTCTTACCTGCACGAAGCCAAATACTCTTGTTACTATAGCCCCGGAAACATAAATACCGTCAAACCCGTTACCGGCCACAAAATTTCTTTTTCCGTTGCCCACGTCCGAACCATTGTTGCCAATAATATTGCCACTCATTGTCCCCAGTTTGTGATCACCAATGCGAATACCGAATTCGCCGTTTCCAAGCGCCGCATTTCCGGTTTTATCAAGGCCGACCAAGTTACCCGCAATAGCTACACCATTAACGCCATCCATCGCCCTTATACCGCTTAATGTGTTGCCCGATATAACATTTCTATCCTCCGGATTTTCCCCTCCAATCTGACAATAGGATGCTCTACTCATAAATATTCCGTGTCCGCCGTTTGGCACCGCGGCCAATCCTAAACGGTCGGTGCCGATATAGTTTCCCTGAATAACCGAATTCTCTCCGGCAATACTTATTCCATTATCGGGACAATTGTTTATCACAAAACCTTTTATCGTAATAAAATCATTCGCGGGATCAGCAGGCACGGCAAGATTAAGATCAAAACAACTTTCACCCGCTTTTAGACCGGATCCGTCGATTGTAATACTTAACACCGCGTCTGTAAGACCCGGCGCGGGAACAGTGTTGGGCTGGGCCGTCCAGGGTCCGTTATATCCGTCTATCGTGACCGGCTCCGTAATTACAAGCGGCGCGGAAATATTGATCGTCCAAAACGGAAAAAACCCGACCATATTAAATATAATATCATCCTCTATCGCATCCTTGTTTGCCAAGACGATGGCATCCTCCAAAGAACAATCATTGATTACAAGAGGATCACATGTACCCAAAACCGTAAATCCCCCGGCCGGCGTATCAACTTCAAATGTAGCAGACATAGCCGTGCCGGCGAAAAACATGGAGAAAATAATCCCCGCCAGGAATAGCGGCATAGAAAAAGGAAATCTGATTTTCATGGTTGATTTTTAATAAAAAAAAGACTGTGGAAAGTATATAATATTTCCTATTGGCTAAACAAAATTTCGGGTTGATGAAATCAATAAATATTGAGGCGCATTGCACAATCTTTTTTGAGTATTTAATGGTTTTGAATTATTTTGCATGCATACTTATTTTTAAATCTTAAGATGAATAAATTTATCGCTTTGATGTGGGCGTTGGCGGTTTTGTTTTCCGTTTATGGGAATCGGCATCGCGCTGATGCGTAATGGAAGTCCCCGCGGTTCATCCCACCCAGATTTATGAATTGATTGCGGCGCTGATCGGAACCGCAGTCATTATTCTTTGCGGATCATTGCTGATTAAGATTTTCCGCGAGCGGCCGACGAAGCGCTCATTTTCTTCATGATGTAAGCGGTTATCCAGACCACCGCCCAAATTCCCATGGGCACCAACGTGAAATACCATTTGTCCCCCATCATGTAGATATGGATTCCCGCAACGATGAAAAACGCATAGGCAAGACGTTGCACTCTTTTCCAGTTCTTTTTTAAAAGTTTAATGGCCGCGAGGTTTGCGGTGAGAACCAGGGGAATAAGTAAGGTAAAAGCCAAAATCCCCCAGCCGATCGCTTTTGATAAATCCCAATATTTTGGATCCAGGAAAAAAAACAACGGCTTATTGAAAGTTATTGTGTAAACCGTAACGTGAAGTACCACGGCCAGTCCCGTAATCCACCCCAGATATTTTCTTTTGCCCACAACCGGCGCCAAAAATTTGAGTTTAAAAATATTCATCAACGGCCGCGAAAACATTATCACGCAAAGCGTTATCCAGGCCGCCCAGGAAAAATACAGGTTTAAATTCATGGAAAAACAATAAAAATACCGTCACATTATGACAGCAGTTTTAATATCTTGTCCAATTTGACGTTGAGTGTTTCATACTGATCCGCAGTCATGGACCCGGATGTTTCTCTGCGGGGTTCCCTGCGGGTTGTTTCTCGCATTGGGCGACCGCCCCTTGGCGCGCCGGAACCGCCTTCGCCGTTAACTTTGTCGAAACAGTTTCGGCACAGTACCGGTTTGTTGCCGGATGGCATAAAGGGAACTTCGCATTCTTTGTTGCATTCATCACAAATGGCATCATGCATTTGCAGTCTTCCACCGCCACCCCCGCCACCCATTCTCTTTTTAAAAGGAGACCTGCCGGAAGCCGGTCTGCCGGCGTTTCTGTTAGCCCCGTAATTTTTTCCACCCGATCCGCCGCGCTTAAATGCAGACATAATTTCTGTTTATTGATTAGATGAGCCGAGTTTATTGCATAAACGGGCAAAATACAATCTAATATTCTAATCGGACAAAATCGGAACATTTGATTATCACCCTTGACAGATTGTTATTTTTAGTCCAAACTGGGCCGGCATTTATATTTCAGGAAAACGATAACGGATTTTAGAGTAAGCTTTGCATTAAAAACGTAGCTGGCTCTAGCCTCTCCACTGCAAACGGGGAGCGCATCCAGATTACAGTTTTTCATACAACCAACTTTTTTATGCAAAAGCGTTACTCAGGCTTTTCCGGGCGTGGTCCGGGAGCCAAACCGTTCAATAACTCCGGCAGACCCGGAGCACAAGGCCGTTTCCGGTCTCAAGGCAGGCAATTTTCACAGCCGCGCAGAATTCCCGGCACCACCATTAATGTGGCACAGCTTGTGAATAAGGTTCAGGATTCGGGTCAATTCAAGCCGGCCGAAGATATAATCGGCCACAGCTTTGCAGACTTTAAAATGGATTCGCGTCTCAAAGTTAATATTGAGAACAAGGGCTATACCAAGCCCACCCCCATTCAGGATCGCGCCATTCCGGTGGGACTGGAAGGTTTTGACGTGATTGGCGTTGCCAACACGGGCACGGGCAAAACGGCGGCTTTTCTGCTCCCCCTGCTCAATAAAATGCTGGCGGATCGCAGTCAAAAGGCGTTGATTCTGGCACCCACTCGTGAACTGGCTATGCAGATTCAGGAGGAACTTCGCGATTATGCCAAAAGAATGGATATTTTCGCGGCGCTCTGCATTGGAGGAAGCGACATGGGCAAGCAGATCCGGGCTCTTAAATCTCCCGTTAATTTTGTGATCGGTACGCCGGGCAGAATTATGGATTTGATGAAGCGCAGGATTCTGCGTCTGGATAGCTTTAAAAACGTTGTTCTGGATGAGGCAGACAGAATGGTGGATATGGGATTTATTAAGGACATTCGCTTTATTTTAAGCCAACTACCAAGGGAAAGACATTCTTTCTTTTTCACAGCCACTCTGGACACCAAGGTGGAGGAGCTGATTATGCAGTTCATGAATGATCCGGTTAAAATCTCGGTTAAAAAACATGATACCGCGGCTAATATTGAACAGGACATTGTTTATGTCCCCAACGATAAAAACGCGAAACTGAATATGCTGATTGAACATCTGGGAAAACCCGGTTTTGACAGGGTTCTGGTTTTTGGCCGGACCAAACACGGCGTGGATAAAATTTCCAAGTCGCTTTCCATGAACGGTATTCGCGTGGACTGCATTCACGGTAACAAAACGCAAAACTATCGCCAGAAAGCCTTGAACAGGTTTAAGAAAGGCGAAGTGAAGGTGCTGGTGGCCACGGATGTGGCGGCTCGCGGACTGGATATTAACGCGGTAAGCCATGTGATTAATTTTGACCTGCCTTCCTGCTATGACGATTACGTTCACCGAATCGGCAGAACCGGTCGCGCCGAAATGAAGGGCAAAGCCTTAACGTTTGTGACCAAGGGATAAATCAATAGATAATAAAAGAAGCCCCCGCGGTAATTCCGGAGGGCTTCTTTTTTGTTTGAGAGATTCTTAGTTGATTAGCAGGGTTTCCACAAAAATCTTGGTGAATTCGGCTCTGGTGATTGACTTATTGGGGCCGAATGTGCCGTCTTCAAATCCTTCCACGATGGAAAGTTTGTAGGCGATCATCACAATATTATGGAACCATTCTTCTGCGCTGACATCGGAGAAGGGATTTACAATTCCGGAAATATCGGTGTTCTGAAGCAGTTTTGCGTAGATCATGATTTTGAGCGCCTCGGCTCTGGTGATTGATTGATCGGGGCCGAAAGTGCCGTCTTCGTAACCCAATATGATTTCCTTCAGGTGCAGATAGGATACGAATTTGCCGTACCAGCTGTCGCAGGAGACGTCGCTGAAAATCGTTCCGTTGCATTCAGCGTCGGTCAGATTCCCGTTTAGCCACATGGCGATTAGTTTGGAAGCTTCGGCGCGGGTGATTTCCTGATCGGGCTTGAAGGTCTGATCTTCGTAGCCCTGAATGTAGCCGTCGGTAAACACACGGGCGATATATTGAGCGGCCCAGTGGTTGGCAATGTCGGACAGAGCTGCTTCGGCGGCGGCCATTTCTTCTTCGGTTGCCTCGGTAAGAGCCGGTTCTTCGGTCGTATCCTCATCACTCGTATCTTCTTCGGCGGTCTCCTCGTCAGTTGTCGTTGTTGAGGGTGCAACGTATGGTGTACCGCTTCCACCCGCAGATCCGCCACCTCCACCGCCGCCGGTGGAGATTGTGTAACCGGCTTCTGCAAGTACGCCCGCGTTACCCCAGTCATCGGTGGCAGTTACAGTTAACGTGCCGCTGACGGCAATTGATGATGTACAGTCAACCTGTATTCCGCTTGTCTGTGTGCAGTTGAGTGTTCCGCCCGTGGCCAGTACGTTGGCCGCAAGGATTCCGCCCGGATCAATAACCTGCACAGTTGTATTTGTGATTGTGGTCGTGCTGGATTTGGTAGGTGCGGTGATTGTAATTACCGGGTCAAGAGTGTCTTCGTATATTTCTATGGCGTTCATCAGGTTTATATCTGCAATTACCCCCATTGACGCGATGATTCCCGTTGTTGTGTCAATTACAACCAGGTCCGCCGGAGGCCCGGGAGGCCCTGCGGTAGTTGCACGTGTTGCGAAAAACATGTCGGTGGAGTCGAATGCAGCGGCGTTGAGTGAATTCCCGCTACCGGATCCGTTAATCAATGGAATTGTTAGAACAGGAGCACCGGTAGCGGTGCTGATTGTATACATGTTGCTGTCCTCTCCCTCTCCAACAAAGAAGAGAGAATTACCCGAATCAAAGGATAAACCGTCACCATAAGTGCCTAGTCCGGAGACTCCAATGAGCGTTGCAGAACAGGTGTTGCCGTTACAGCTGGCAATATCAACTGAATACATGTTGTCATCCGCTTCGGACCAGCCGTACAGTTGGCCGGTTGAGTCAAATCCTATGTCGGCGAGGTGATGGTCGCTTGCAACTCCGTCCCAGTTTTTACCAAGGTAAGTGGCGGCGCCGGTGGTCACATCTATTTCAAGGAGAGATTGATCTGAATCGTTACCCGGATCGGAGTTACCAGTACTGGCATACATTCTTCCCGTGACGGGGTTCACTGCCAGACCCGTGACATAATATGTCCCCAATGTTCCGATATTTGTTACTTTAGCACCGGTTTCGGGGTTAATAGTCCAAAGGACGCCATTTGCCGATCCCGCACCATCAACTCCATATAAAACCATGTTGCCCGGAGCCTGTTTGGTCCAGGTGGATGAATCGGTGCTGACATTTGCAGTAACAATGTCCGTGCAGGAGATATCAACAGTATGAGGTCCCGCGGCAAGGCCTACCAGGTTGTCGGTGTGGATCAGAAGTCCAGTCTGGTTCATCGCTACAGGTCCGGCCGTATCCAAATCATATGTACAATTGGAATTTACGTCTGTTGTTACAATAAGAGGAGTGGCCATGCGCGTATTTCCGCCGTTTGCGGGAGTCACAATTGTGATAACAGGGCCGATGGTATTTACCTGCACTCCGGCGCCCGCGCCGTCGTCATAAGCGACCTGGGTGTTGCCGTTATTATCGGTAGCGCCGACGATGTTTACGTTGGTAAGAGTGACGTTTTCGTTTACATCGGCAACGTTATATATGGCTTGGAAGGTGTCTCCGTCCGTCCAGTGAGAGGCCCCGCCGTTATATGTTAATGTACCCGAAGTTATAACGTCCGGTGTGAAAGTTACCGTTGGTGCGGAAGCGCCGTCCATTGTTTCGCTATAGTCTATATCAACCCAGAAAGTACCGGGGCCGATGTCGTTATCGGCGATAATCAGGTCGTTGGGAGTGATGCCCGTGACGGTGGGGTTTTCGGTATCCAGATTAAAAGCGTCAAGCGAACTTCCGGCGTTTTGCGTGTTGCCGCTTAAATCTTTGCCCGAAGTTACGTCTATATCAATACCGGTTAATGTTTCGTCACTGTCCCCCAGGTCGAGAGTATAGGTATAAGTATCGTTAGGAACATTTGTGGTGCTCCAACCATCGCTGTTGGGTGATAATCCCGCCGGCAGTAAGTTAAATCCGATTGTGGGATCATTGGCTCCGGTGGCATCCATTGTGCTGTTGTAAATCACGGTAACCGTAAATGTTCCGCCCAAATTGGCATCGGTGAGCTGGGTGGTACTTGGTGCAATGCTTAATACGCTCGGATTTAGTGTATCAACCACAACTCCCGCACCGCCGCCGGCGTATCCCGTCTGGGTGTTTCCGGCCGTGTCGGTCGCAGATATTATACCGATATTTGTTAGAGTGACTTGTTCGTTTACATCCGCCACATCGTAGTAGGCTCTGTAGGTGTCCGGATCCTGCCATCCGGATGAAGCGCTCAATAAGAGAGTGCCCGAAGCCTCAATGTTGGGGGTGAATCCAATCACCGGAGTTGAGGCGCCGTCCATGTTTTCACTGTAATCAATATCCACGTAAAAATTGTCCGCGCCGGAATCAGCGTCCGTGATAAGAAAGTCGCTGGGCGTTACTGCCGTAACGGTGGGGTTTTGTGTATCCAGGCTGAAAGCGTCAACTTCGACAGCCGCGCTTTGCACGTTCCCGGCTAAATCTCTGGCTAAAACCACTCCAAGAAATCCCTGGGTGATATCAATATTCGGAACGGACTCATTGTTATCCGCCAAATTGTATCGAAAGGTATAGGTATCATTAGTTAAACTGGTTGTACTCCATGCCGTAGTGTTGAGAGTAAGTCCGGTTGGCGCGGGACTTAGCATTATGGTTGGGTTGTAGGTGCCGGAAACATCCATTGATTCGTCAAAAATGAACTCAATGTCAAAAGCCAGCAAGCCCACGTCTGAGTCGGTAAGCAAGGTCAGACTTGGTGTCACGGTTAATACTGTCGGAGCCGTTGTATCAACCAGAATGGCCGATGTATCGGCTATATTGGCTCCCGCAGGTATGATGGGTGCGGCATTGGTATTGGGTCCGTCTAAAATTCCACCCGTAACGCTGGTCACGGAAAGGTCTGCTGTATCTTCTCCGCTTCCGACCACTCCGACTGTGTATGTGGATGAAATTGATGCCAGATCAGAGAAATTCCCCGTGTTCACGGTAGCACCGGTGTTAAGCAATATTGCCAGATTGGCTGCCGTGGGGGCTACATTCTCGGTAAAAGTCAGCGTCACGTTGATGGTGTCTGCCGGGCCGTAAGTTCCATCCCCCGTTGAGGAAGTCGCGCTTTTGATTTGCGGAAGCGCCGCGTCTGTCATACTTGTCAGAGTGAAATTCAAAGAGTTATTGGGTGCGGCGGCCTGATCCTGAATGTTGTTGCCCGCAGTGAATGACAAATCAGGCTCCACATTACCGGATACACCTGTCAGTCCCGCCGCGGCGGTTCCGACAAGAAGCAATGGTTGGACATTGGTACAGGAAGAACAGCCGGTTACGTCAAAGGAGGTCAGGCTGTTTACGGTGGCCGACCAGTCAGAGTCCTGATATGTGTAGCTGACATTTTCGGAAAAGTATATGCCCACTGAATCAATCTGGCCGTTAACGTCGGTATCCGCATAATAACCGCCCAGTGCTCTTGGGGCGGCGCCATCGGTCGAGCCCACAAGGCCGGTGTCTGTTGCTATAAGATTTAAAGCGTCTCCCAATGATGCGTTTACAGTGATTTGGGAGGATGGCGTTGTACCCGTGGTGCATCCGCTCTGGTCGGCGATGTTACAGGTTCCCGCGTTTTCCACGATTCCCACACGGAACCAATTGTCGGACGCGGTATCGCCCGTACCCACGGAACTTACAACGTTTCCATTTACTGTGATATTGGCAGGTGCAAAGAAACTGTCATTTAAATTTTCCGTTGTCTGGAAATCAATCCTTTCAATTTTGCCGTTACTATCACTGTCATCGGTTATTCTGTTGAAAATAACGGGAGCGGCTCCGTCCAGAGCCGGAACGGATGCCTTTCCTGACATGGCTAGTGCGAGCATTACGCTTCCGGCTGTGCCTGCGTCGGTGTAGCTGATAACCGGATTTACCGCTCCCCCCGTTATGGATCCGCTTGCGGTTACACTGATGTTCAAAATCGCGTCTCCTCCGGTACATGAAATTCCGTTTATTGCGGTTACATTGATTGTTCCCGGGGTGTTGACCGACCAGTCGCCGGCTTCATAAGCGCAAGCGGTTACGTTTTCATCCATGGTCCACCTGATTGTGTCCACGGTTCCGTCACCGTTGGTGTCCAGATATTGTGAGGTGCTGATTGTATTGGCGGCCGAGGCGACTTGAGTCATTGCGCCGTAAATCGTCATGGAAATAAGCAAAGTCAATATGACGCCCATTCCAAATAAGCGTTTTCTTTTTACCGAGGTTGTCATGAAAAATTAGGTTAATAAATATTAATTTAATGTTGAAAAATGGTACCTGCGAATTATGCTCTTTCAGTCCCGTTAATGTAAACCCGAAGCCCCGAATCATGAAAACTTGAGAGGGTGTGTCAATATTATTTTAAAAAAGAAACCCCGCGGGTAATCCGAAGGGCTTCTTTTTTTGTTTGCGTGTGTCTTAGTTATTTAGCAGGGTTTCCACAAAAATCTTGGTGAATTCGGCTCTGGTGATTGAGTTGTTGGGGCCGAATGTGCCGTCTTCAAATCCTTCCACGATGGAAAGTTTGTAGGCGATCATCACAACATTATGGAACCATTCCCGGGCGCTGACATCCGTGAAGGGATTTACAATTCCTGATATATCGGTGCCCTGAAGCAGTTTGGCGTAGATCATGATTTTTAGTGCCTCGGCTCTGGTGATTGATTTGTCGGGGCCGAACGTGCCGTCCTCGTAACCCATGATGATTTCCCGGATGCGCAGATAGGACACGAATTTACCGTACCAGTTGTCACAGGTAACATCGCTAAAGAGTGTTCCATCACAGTCTGCGTCGGTCAGGTTTCCGTTGAGCCACATGGCGATGAGTTTGGAAGCTTCGGCGCGGGTGATTTCCTGATCGGGTTTAAAGGTCTGGTCTTCGTATCCCTGGATGTAGCCGTCCGCGTAGACGCGGGCGATGTACTGCGCGGCCCAGTGGAAGGTAATGTCTGTGAAGGCTTCTTCAGCCGCGGCCATTTCCTCTTCGGTTGCCTCGGAAAGAGCCGGTTCTTCTGTTGTTGCTTCTTCTTCGGCGGCGGCTTCTTCTGCCGCTGCTTCTTCTTCCGCAGTTGTGGTTGAAGGTGCAACGTATGGAGTACCGCTTCCGCCGGCTGATCCTCCGCCTCCGCCACCGCCGCCTCCGGCTGCAACCGTTGTGAATGTGGATGTTGCGCCGGCAGTTGTATTTCCGGATGTATCGTCTCCACCCGTAACTGTTAATGTGTATGCGGTGCTGTTGAGGTATGCGTTGTGTGCGATTGTGGCAATGGTGTTGGTGCCGTTCCAGGTAACCGATGTGCCGCCCGGATCGGGTGTAAGTGTGTAAGTGAAAGTGGCCGTATTCATCTCTTCGTTAAATGTGACGGTGGTTGCGGCCGTGGTGGCCACGCCGGTGGCGCCGTTTACCGGGCTGATTGTCGCCGTGGGAGCCGTCTGATCGGTACCGAATGATGTAAATCCGTCGGTGTTGAATGTGAGTGTCTGGGCCAATCCGTCCCAGGTTATTGCCGTAAGATTGTCTCCTCCGGCGGAACCTGTGGCCGCTCCGCTAGCTATATATCCCGCAATTACATCGGCGTCGTCTCTAACAACTATTCCCGGCTGTACTGCGGTTGGAACGCGAATCATAACCGTGGCGCCGGTATCAAAGATGGAAAGGTCGGCGCTGTCTATCTTAACATCAATACTGCCGTCGCCCTGATCACCTGTAACAATCATATTGGCGTTGAGGTTGGAAAGTTCGTCGATAGTCGCCAAAGAAGTCAGGTCCAGCGGACCGGTTATTGTTAAACGGCCCACATCGTTAACTCCGTCGTTGGCGTTGAATACCAGATTAGTTACGTTGGTGAAATCGGTGATGGTTGACCAGTCTGTAGTAGTGGCGTTGTTGATATCGGGAGTTCCGGTGTACATAACTTTGGGATCAACCGCGAATACGCCATGGAAATGCTGATTGGCCGCGGCGCTTGCCCAAACGTTTCCCACGTCATCCGTAAGTTCAAAGTTCATTATGTAGCCGTCCGTTATCGTGGGCAGGCCCAAGGGGAGACCGGCTAGCGCGTAGTTAAGGGTGGCCGTATCCAGACCCGCATTGACGGTCAAGTCCTGATATTTTGTGGGGTCGGTTGCAAATTCTGTGGTGTCGCAGGTTTGTGATGAGGAATGCTCGTTCATGGAGCGCATGCAACCTTTGACCGCGGCCAGGTCGTTTCCGTCGGTTTCGGGCGCATAGTTGAGTTGAATGCGAAGATTCTGCCCGGTGTAGTAATACCAGATATTGGTGGAAAGAGTGGGCGCGGTTCCGTCCTGTTTGAGGGCTTCGACGGTATTAACCGCGGTGAAGGAAGGAAGTTCGGTATCAACAATGTAGTTGTTTGTGCCGTCGCGAGTAGTTGAATTTCCGGCATCATCGTAAGCGGTTACGCTGACATTGTTGTTTATGTCGTCCTGCGCGTCCATCAGTCCGGTCAAAGTCGGTGACCAGACGCTTGCTGAATCCACGCCCGGAAGGGTAGAGTCCACCGCGCGGAAATCGCTGGCATCAAAGTCCACCTGGGCGATTGTATCGGCGTTGTTGTCGCATCCCGCCGAGTTGTCCCATAAAGGAGATGGGGTATCCAGATATTTGAATGCTCCTCCCGTACCGGAATCTCCCATTACGGAAATGCATACGGCGGAAACTGCGGGGGCTTCGTTGTCGACTGCTCCCATATCCAGTGACGTTACGGGACCGGTTACGTTACCGGCGTCGTCCGTAACTGTAAGGTCATAGGTGTTAGTACCGTCATTGGTTCCGGCTGTAACAGTATAACCGTACATGTAAAGTTCGTCGCCCACTCCCGTGTCCCCATTGGTGCCGTCGTCATAAAGCAATTGGGCAGCCCCTCCTCCAAAATTGGTTAAGTCCGCAAGAACCTGGGTGGGATCTTCATCACCGTTGTTATCTCCGGTGGCAGTATTGTCCCATTGGAACAGAATTGTATCACCGACAATGCAGATACCTGAGGTGCCCGTGCATCCGGTGTTATCAATAATCAGTGATCCGGCGTTCAGAATTGGGGTAAGCGTATCCACAGTGGCGTTGGTGCCGTCGGCTACAGGCCCGGTGGTGTTTCCAACATTATCGGTGGCCGTTATCGTGGGGTTAACGTTGATGGCGTCGATTCCTTCTCCGCCAGTGATTGTGTAGGAAATACAATATACATCATCAGCGGCAGCACCATCATTACAGCTTCCGCCCGCTCCGTCGTCCTCCATGGCAACAGCACCGATAAGACCCCATCCGGAAAGATCGGCGAGAACGGTTGACGGATTAACATCCGTATTAGGTTCGCTTGCACTGTCCCAGGTTACAGTTACGGTGTCACCCACAATATATTCTCCAAATGGGCCGGATCCTCCCGCAATGGAAATATTTGCATTGGTAATGGTTGGATTTTGAGTATCAAGATCAAAAGCGTCAACCGCACTGCCGGCGTTTTGCGTGTTGCCGCTTAAATCTTTGCCCAAAGTTACGTCTATATCAATATCGGTAAATGTTTCGTTATTGTCCGCCAGGTCGAGAGTATAAATATAAGTATCGTCAGTTATACCTGTCATTGTCCAACCACCGTTGTTGGATGATAATCCCGCCGGCAGCAAGTTAAATCCGACTGTGGGGTTATTGGGGACGGTGGCATCCATGGTTTCATCATAAACCACAGTCACAGTGAATGTTCCCGTACCCACATTGGCGTCGGTGAGCACATTGTAATTTGTTGTAATGCTTACTACGCTTGGAGCCGTTGTATCAACACCGATGGCTTTATTGTCAGCAATATTAAAACCAATTGGGACAACGGGGTTGATTGTCGGGGTGATTCCGTCTGTCATTGTTCCCGAAATACTGGAAATTGTTAGGTCTGTTGTATTTTCTCCGCTTCCCGTTACCCCAACGGTATAGATGTTGCCGGCAAAAGAACTCTGGGTTGTCAGCACTCCCGTGGATAGCCCTGCAACCGTATCAAGGTTGATGGTGAGGCCGGCACTGCTGACAGCTTCTGTAAATGTGAGTGAAATGTTGATCGCTATTCCCGGGCCGTAAGTATTGTCTGGAGTTGTAGATGTGGCATTCGCGATTTGCGGTGCGGCTCCGTCCGTAGCGGCTATGCCCGGCTTTACTGTCATTGCGCCGCTGGTGAGAGTAACGCTTCCGCCAGTGCCCACATTGGCGTAACTGATAACCGGATTTACTGCCCCGCCTGTTATGGATCCGGTTGTGGTGACACTGATGTCCAAAATCGCATCTGTTCCGGTACAAGTAAGTCCGGTAATTGCGGTTACATTTATTGTCCCGGCTGCGCCAATGGACCAGTCGCCGGCTTCATAAGCGCAAGCGGTTACATTTTCATCCATGGTCCAGCGGATGGTGTCCACGGTTCCGTTACCGTTGGTATCAAGATATTGTGACGTACCGATTGTATCGGCGGCCGACACGATTTGCGTCATCGCGCCGAAAATGGTCATGGAGATGAGCATCGTCAAAAGGACGCCCATACCAAACAGGCGTTTTCTTTTTAGAGGGGTTGGCATGAAAAATTAGGTTAACGAATATTTTTTAATATTGAAAAATCATACTTGTGAAGTATGTTCTTTCAGACTTATTAATGTAAACCTAAAGCCCCGAATCACGAATCCTTGAGTCCGTTTGTCAACATTTTTTTGGAATAAAAAGACCTTTTCTATCCACCTACCGTCCTGCTATCCGCGTGCCACAGCTCATGATGCCCTTTACACAGCGGTTTAAGGGTTTGCGGATTGTGGGATTTGTATTTGGCGTATGGTTTTTCGTGGTGGATTTGATCCGCCGGTTTTTCGCAGTTTGGCGCGGAGCATTTTGTGCCGTATTTTTCTCTAATTGTTTTTTTGATTGCCGTCGGGATGTGTCTGGTGGTAGCGTTTTCGGCTTCTTTCACGGCCTGTATTTGGCTTAAGTCTTTTATGTTTTGATTGATTGCCGATTCTCTTTTTTCCAGCAGTTCTGATAAAATTTGATTTACATCGAGCCCTTTTTCCGCGAGTTCAAGAAGTTTTTCTTTCATTTCTTCGGACAACACATGCATTAATTTAGTATCTTTATTCAGGTTGAATCCGCGCGTCACCGCCACAGCGGGATCTGCGACCACCGCCACAGCGAATCCGTGCGCGTGTTAAATATACTCGGGTTGTTTACACGGCACGCCCTTGCAGGGCTTTGTGTCGCCATTTTCATTTTCAAATATGTCAATTTGCGGTCGCGCGCTTTGCTGTTTGATTTCCCTGACTTTTATTTCAAGCGCTTTTTGCGAAAGTTTCGTTACTGCTCCGGCTATCTGTGCCTGATTTTCTTTTGTCGCGATGGTGGTGATACGGCACAGTTTGTTCACACTAACCCGGTCTTCAATCAACATTTTCTGCAAAACGGGTTTGTCTTCAAGTTTTTTGCAGACGCTAAACACCCGCTTCACCCGGTCGTGGCTAAGACCACCGATGATTCGTGCGAAATCGTAGATCGTTTCAAAACCTCTGCGCTCATACAATCGCCTGCGATTCACCTCCGGCAACAGTCCTTCAAATTTGTGCTTTGCCTCCAGAGCTTGCATGCCCCATTTTTTACACTCCGCGTACAGTTCCTTGTCCGACATTTTTTGGTAATTATTCATAAAACTTTATTAAGTGATTGCTTAAAATACTAGCAGTATTAAGCCAATATTCAACCATTCCCGCTTGCGCACGGCTGTCAACGTCTGTCGTAATCGTCGCAACTGTAAGCCAATAACGGGCATCGCGCCAGACGGCCCGCGCAATGAGTTGTGTCCTAATCTGTATGTTCGTATTACACTACTGCCCGGCTCTTCTGTGCGACCAACCGAACCGCCCGGAAAAAACGACCCCCTTTTTGTTACAAAATTCCATTAGCCAGTTTCGCGCTTTTTCGATATCATCGGCGCATGTCAACTCTTCTACAAATCAACAATCTGGAAATGGCATACGGCGCCCAGAAAATTCTGGACGGCGCAAATCTTACAATTTCCACCCGGCAGAAAGTGGCGGTGATTGGCAGGAACGGCGCGGGTAAGTCCACTTTGTTCCGGCTGATTATCGGCGAGGAGGAACCGACCGGCGGTGAGGTTATTGTGCACGGGTGCGCACGGATCGGTTATTTAACCCAGCACAGTCCGTTTGAGCCCGGGGAGTCGGTGATGGATTTTTTAACACGCTATTCCGGTAAAGAGATCTGGGTCTGCGCCAAGACGGCGGCGCGTTTTCAGATTGGGGCGGATTTATTTAATGTGGAGGCCGCTTCGCTGGCTGGGGGCTACCAGATGAGGGTGAAACTGATCGCGATGCTGGCTAAGGAGCCCAATCTGCTTTTGTTGGATGAGCCCACCAACTATCTGGATCTTTCCACTCTTCTGCTGTTGGAAAATTTTCTTAAGAATTACAACGCTGCTTTTTTGCTGATTTCTCACGACCGCGAATTTATCAAGAAAACCTGCGATCAGACTTTGGAAATAGACAGGGGCAAAACTGTTTTGTTCCCGCAGTCGCTGGATGAATATCTACTCTATAAAGCGGAAAAGGTGGAGTCGATAGAAAAATTCAATAAGAAAGTGATTAAGGAAAAGGAGCATCTTCAGACTTTTGTGGACAGGTTTAAGAGCAAAGCCAGCAAGGCGACTCAGGCCAAATCAAAAATGAAGCAGATTGAAAAAATGAAGACGATTGAGGTCGCCCACCCGATGAGCACCAGCAAAATCCGCATTCCCAAAATCAACGACAAAAAGGGCGTGGCGCTTACGGTTACGGATTTATCCATTGGTTATCCGGATAAAACGGTGGCTTCCAAAATCAATTTTGATCTGGAGCGGGGGGAGCATGTGGCGTTACTTGGCGACAACGGTCAGGGTAAAACCACTTTGCTTAAGACGATCGCCGGGGAGCTTGCAACTCTTGAAGGAGGCTTTAGGTGGGGCTCCAATATCCGCGTTGGCTACTACGCCCAGCATACTCCGGGGAATCTGCGTTCCAATTTAACGGTTAAGGATTATCTTTTTCATTCGGCTTCCAAGGATGTGAGTTTTGAAGAGATTTTGGAAATGGCGGGTAATTTTTTGTTTAAGGATGAGGCGCTGGATAAAGAGATTTCGGTTTTGAGCGGCGGGGAAAAGGCCAGGCTTTGTCTGGCTGTGATTCTTCTGCAGAAAAATCATGTTTTGCTTTTGGACGAGCCCACCAACCATCTTGATTTTGAAACGGTGGAGGCGCTGGCGGAGGCGCTTAAGGAATCAAGCACCACTATTGTTTTTGTGAGTCATAACCGTGCGTTTGTGGAGACTCTGGCGACGGGGATTATTGAAATCAAGAATGGTCGCGCCGCCCGTTATTATCACAATTACGAGGATTATGTTTATCACATCAGAAAAGAGATTGAAGATGATTTGAAAGAGGCGGATTCGGGGAAAAAGGCGGCCGGGGGTCAGCAAAAAGGTTCGGTGAATGAAGGCGCCGGGGAAAATGAAAAAATCAAGAATCCAAAATTACTGCTACGGAAAGCCAGGACCGAACTGCGAAGGCTGGAATCATCCATTAAAAAACTGGAGGAGGAAAAGAAAGAATTGACGGACTGGTTTGGGGCGAATCCGTGCGAATATTCAGAGGAAAAAAGTTCACGACTTGGGGTGATTCTTGGCTTACTGGAGACTGCGGAAAACGATTGGTTAAAGACGCAATCCGAGATTGAAAGACTGGGCTGAACCGTTTATACTGAACGCCCATCCGATTAAAAATACTTTTGCGAACGACTTTAAAAAACCATTTCGGCTACGATGAATTCCGGCCTCTGCAGGAGGAAATTATCAATAACGTGCTGGCGCGCAAAGACTCGCTGGTGATTATGCCCACGGGCGGTGGAAAATCGCTGTGCTATCAATTGCCGGCTTTGCGTTTTCCGGGCGTTACCCTGGTGATTTCGCCGTTGATTTCGCTGATGAAAGACCAGGTGGATGGACTGCAGGCCAACGGTGTGCCTTCGGCTTTTATCAATAGTTCGCTTACTTATCAGGAGATCGCCCGTGTTCAGCACAAGGCGCAAAACGGACGGATCAAGATTCTATATATTGCTCCGGAAAGGCTGGCGGTGGGTTCTTTCAGCGAGTTTTTGGGGTCCATTGATGTTTCTTTGATTGCGATTGACGAGGCTCACTGCATTTCGGAATGGGGTCACGATTTTCGTCCCGAATACCGCAATTTAAAAAGAATCCGCAAAGAGTTCTCGTCCATTCCGGTGATCGCGCTTACGGCGACGGCCACTTTGAAAGTGCGGAAGGACATTATTGAACAGCTGGGGTTGGAGTCGGCGGGGCTTTTTACCCGCAGTTTTGACCGTGAAAATCTTTCCTATGCCGTGCGCCCCAAGCAGGGTGTGTTTGATGAAATGACGGCTCTGCTAAGAAAATACAAGGATCAGTCTTCCATTATTTATTGTTCCTCGCGCAAGACCACCGAAAAGCTGGCCGAGGATTTGCGGGACGAGGGGTTTAACGCGCGGCCTTATCACGCCGGGTTGGATCAGGAAAAACGAACTCGCACGCAGGAAAAATTTATTCGCGATGAGATTTCGGTGATTGTGGCGACGATCGCTTTCGGCATGGGGATAGACAAACCCGATGTGCGTCTGGTTATTCATTATGATTTACCCAAAAGTCTGGAGGGTTATTATCAGGAAACGGGGCGCGCGGGGCGCGACGGACTGCCCAGTGAGTGCGTGCTTTTTTATTCTTATGGCGACAAACGCAAACAGGATTATTTTATCAGGCAGATTTCCAACGACAGCGAAAGGCTTCTGGCAGAGCAAAAATTAGATCAGGTGATTGAATTCTGTGAACTTTCGCAGTGCAGAAGGGCGTATCTTTTAAACTACTTTGGCGAGAAACGGGAGGGCAAAAACTGCGCCAACTGCGACGCCTGCCTGGCTCCGGTCAAAGATTTTTCCGGCTACCGGGTGGTGGAAACTCCGGCGCGCAGACGGCCGGTGCGCAAAAAGGTTTCCAAAATCCCGGCGTACGCGGATTTGCCCTACGACAAAGCGCTGTTTAACGAACTTCGCATTCTGCGCAAAGAGCTGGCGGACGAAAGAAACGTTCCCCCTTTTGTGATTTTCAGCGACGTGAGCCTGCGACAGATGGCTCATTACTACCCCAAATCCCCCGCCAACTTTGGCAAAATCAACGGCGTGGGCGACTACAAACTTTCCCAGTACGGCGCCCGCTTTATGGAAATCATCAGCACCTACGCGCTCAAACACGGCAAGGACGAAATCGGCGTGCCTGTCAAAGTGGCGTCGTGGACGGGAGGCGACCGAAGTTTCTAAATCAATGTCGGCTGACTCAAATCACACCACCTGAAGCGCGGGCTGGCGGAGTTTCCAAATCATTGTCAGGCTGATTCAAATCACGTCACTTGAGATGTGCGCGGCCACCGGCAAACTTCTTATTGAAGTGCCACTTCCCTCGCTATAAGCTTTCCCGGTTACTTCATTTGAAGGCAATATCATTTTTGTTGCCTTTTTGCTGAACTTTTTGCTATTGTCCTCTTCCTCTGTTTCCATAACCCTATCTTTTATGAAAGCAAAACATCAACTAAATATCAGGCTGGACGAACACCTATATATAATGGCGAAAAATAAATGTAAGAACCAGTTTGGGATTGGCCTTACTCCGCTGATTAAAATTTTTTTGAAGTCTTTTGTGACTCAAAGTGGAGTCGGATTTTACGTGGGGGATGATGATTTGTGTAAGATGTTTAACAGCTGGCTGGGCAAAAAATGGCTGGAGCAACATCGAAAGGGGTGTGCACCGCTTCCCGGCCCTAAATTAAGAGATTTGTATTCTTTGAAATAGCTCTACTTGGTTGGTTGTCGGCCACCGGAGGTGTTCCCATTATAGCTGTTCCACCAGGACATCAACTTTTGCTATTTCCCCGCGCGTAATATTAAAATCGGGTCTGAAATAGGTTATTTCCATTCCAGATTCGTTATCTGTTTCGGTGTATCCTTCAAGAATGCCTTTTGCCTGCGCGTAAGCCACATAGTCATAATACCAGTCACCGACATTCACATCCGCAAAATCCGCGGTATATCCCGTGAAATCCGTGATGCCTTTTGTGCGGAGCATTACTTTTAGCGCCTCCGCGCGCGTTATGTTTTGGTTGGGTTTGAAATTAGCGGTGCCGTCCTCGTTTATATATCCAATGACAACACCAAGCATTGCGGACCTGGTTACGTATTTCGCGTACCAGTCGCTTTCAAAAACATCAAGGAAAAGGTTTTCAAAAGGAGAGGTGCCGAGATTGTATGTATTGAGGACCACTTTTACGAGTTCCGCCCTTGTTGTAAAAGAATCGGG
Organism: Candidatus Altimarinota bacterium; assembly: GCA_041738505.1. Lineage (GTDB taxonomy): Bacteria > Patescibacteriota > Gracilibacteria > UBA1369 > UBA1369 > JBGSPQ01. Next base: position 47,834 of record JBGSPQ010000038.1, read on the forward strand.
TGCGAAAAGATCGGACGTTCTGCCATCAACTATGCATCTGCGATACAGAATTCCAATATATGTTTCCGCCCAATGATTAATGATGTCGGTAAACGGAACGGGAGTTGTTGAGGTTCTTGGACATGAAGGCTGTGGAATAATCGTCGGGTCCGTGGGTGCTGAGGGGTGCGTGGGGTCCGTGGGTGTCGGAGTGACAGGCACACTTCCACCACCTCCGCCGCCACCGCCACCAACCGATTGGGTTAATGTCAAAGAAAAAGTCTGATTGGGAGAATTGAGGTTTGTGGTAATTGAGGAGGATTGATATCCGGCGGCGGATCCGAACAATGTATATGGATTATATCCGCCATTTGTTTCAGCGATTGATGCATTGCTCATGGTAAAGGCATGCAAACAACCCGTGTTTGGTGTAAAACCGGTACCATCAGTCACAAGTGTTGGAGATGTCACTCCATGACCACTCTTAAAGACCGCAGATGCTCCGCTAATCGGTGCGTTTAAGGCATTTTTTATGAAAGCTCTGGCCTGAAACCATACCCGGACCGTTCCGGCTCCGGTTATTTCACTTAAAGTTCTGTCAAACGAGGAGTTTTTTAGATCATTATCACCCGTACTGTCGCTCATTACATCATTTCCGGTGTTTGCGGAGAAAGTGGATTCTCTTATCATGTTTTCGGCAGAACTTCCGGAAAACCATAAACCAACGGCATTATCTGATGACAGCACATTTTGGATAATGTTGTTGTCCGAGTCGATTATCTTAAGACCGGCAGCGAAGCCCGTTACCACGTGATCCAACCTGGGCGGATCGGTATTGCCGGGTTTAAGAGTGGCGGAAGCCGATGCAACGGCGGCGGAATTATATGAATAGGTACCATTGCCGTTAGCCGTGAAAACACCCGGGATAAACTGGTCAACAATATTCGGCGCGCCGCACTGATTGGTTAGGTAGTCGTTGAGCCCCGATGCGTCAACCGTATAGCCGTTTGAAGTTAGAAAGTTGTCCTGGATATATATTGTTATTTTATTGCCGGAGGTATCAACCAAGCCAACATTCACATCGTCCGTCGCCCCGCCTATGGGGGCCGTAATATCTCTTCCATCGGTATCGAAAATGTCTGCGCTACAGGAATTATCAAGCATATACATGGCGGCGTCCGCAGTCCCGGTTACCGGCAAAGATTGATCGTAAGTGTTGCCGGAATAAACCCATAAGGCTTTTGTAATCGTATAGGACGTTGTTAAATCAGTCGCATTTTCAACCGCAAGATCCTCAACGGTCGAAGTGTAGATATTGTGAATGGTCAGCGCGTCTTCGGGGCCCGAAGAGTGAATGATTGTCCCGGCTCCGACTCCCGTGATTGTAACGTCGCTGGCGCCGCCGGGAGGCCCGGAGAATGTTGCCGAGTCATATGTTCCCGCTCCGATTTGAATCGTGTCGCCTGTGGAAATGGAGTGAGGTAAAACGTCAAGTGTGTTGGAAAAACAGGTGGTGTAATCAACAACGCAATCATCGTCAATCAAATATTCGCCCACCCTGGTGTCGGAGTAAACACCGATATCCAAAGAACCATCCACATCCAGATACCTGCTGATGGGGCTTGGATAATAATCGTCAGTTATAATGACGTTCTCCATCCTGAAAAGAGGATCCGATGTGACAGTGTTGGAATTCAAAGATGTTATCGTGCCTGTGGAATCGTTAAATATCGGCGAGAAATTGTAAAATCCGTTATAGCTGTCATTCAAGGTAACGTCGGCGCTCCCAATATTATACATAAGATTAATGCCGGTGCCGTCTGCGGGAGTCGCGCTCTGGTAACAGATGTTATAGTTTGCAGTTATCGTTACGGGCACATTGGGATTTCCGCCGCCATCAAAAACACCGATACAGGCGTCGCCTCCGGTCGCGGTGGAAACATTCTGTCCATAGATTGTATTATTCTCGTACAGGGCATCGATATTATACACATCAACACGCACATTAAACGCCCACGTTCCGTTTGTGGCGCCCGGTACTTTTTCGGGAGTAATAAGGTAGTTTCCGGTAAACTCCGCTTGGGCGTTCTGTACGGTGACCAATGTAAGATATGTATCATTCATGGTAACCGCGGACTTAATCGTATTGTTTGTAAATCTGATGTCTTCTCCGGCGCCTATATATACCCAATCACCAAGTGTGCCCAAAGCATAATTTGTTATGGTGTTGTCATTAATGTGGACATGATTGCAAATGTGATCGTCGAGCGGATCGCCGGGAGGATCGCTATAGTCGGGAGCTCCGCTTGTAACCACATTTACGCATGTGGAGAAGCGGCATTCAATCGAGTTATTCTCTATTAGGCCGTTATCGGCTCCCTGAAGCTGCAGCCTTTGTATACCCGTATTACCGCTTATTTCATATCCGTCGGCGGAAGTGAGAGTGAGCCATGATTCAGTGGAGCTGGAGAAAGTATTATTCAAAAAATTGATATTGGTCACTCCACTTGAATCAAAACTGACGTTTTCCGTGGAACAGTTCAGTAAAGTAAAATCGCTTCCGGTGTAAATATCGATTTCCGCCTCCGCCGCGTCTCCGTAAGTATCTGCTCCGACCTGGCAGGCGATTGTAACTCCGCTGGGAACACTCAATGAAGTACCGCCAATAGTTTCCGCGGCGTTATCAAAAACATAACCGGAAGTCAGCGTTATGGTATCAATAAGCGCGTCACCATCAAGTCCCGGATCCATAAGCGCATCGGCCAGCGTCGTATAATCGCAACCGGAGCTACATACAGTATAGTCTGTGCTTGCCGCCTGAGTTGTGTAAAATAATAAAAATCCGGCAACGAACATAAATAAAGAAATTCCAACCTTCGTCAGAGCAGGAAACTTTGGGCGTGAATTTGTATTCATTTTGTTATGTTATTAATATTTAATATCTTAATATATTAACATATTTTTGACTTTTGGTCTACATATTCCACGTTAAATAATATATTAAGTCACGATTCGGGTACTATTGATTACTTTATTTGAAAGCAATAGCGTTTTTGGTGCCTTTTTGATGAACTTATTAATATTGTCCTTTTCCTAGGGTTCCATAACCTTATCTTTGAATGGTGCGGATGCCGTCCAGGAGTAGTTTGGGGTTGAATTTTTGTTTGTTGTGGAGTTTGGGGATTTTGACGGATAATTATGTAATCAATAAAATTTTACTATCGGGCAATTTGTTACATATGCAGAATAAACCGTAGCGACGGCACCTCCTTTTTCTGCAATTCTAACTTCAATATGATGTTGTTTTTTCAACTCATCATTCAGAAAAAATATATGGTCATGGCCTTTCTCTGCATCCATACACCCTATTGATCGGTCATCAATAAAGACTTCATATGATAACCGCGGAGATTGTTTTACAAATTCCTTTACCGTGGATAAATCAACTTTCTTTCCCTCCAAATTCTCTGTCCGGCTGTAATCCTCATCATATTTCATCTGATCGGCATCAAAAGATGCATAGTCCCCATAACAGCGAGTCGCATCCATTTTATATAACCTTAGAAAGTCTTCACGCACCGACGGTATTTCAGCCTCATCAATTTTACTGAAACAATTTTTAAACTCCACTAATAAATACACAAACGAAACTGCCATTCTTCCCCCCCTTGGATTACAACTGTAGTTACATCTTTCCAATTTGCAAAAGAATTCATCTAAAATATTCAATTCATCCTCATTAAAGTTTATTTCAGTGCTTATTCCAAACACCCTGTTTCTCCAGTTGTCTATGTTCATTCCTCTTGCAAAATACGAACCACTATTTTCTTCCTTTCCCTCAGGCATTGACCGGACTCTTTCCTTAATTTTACGAAGAAATTCGCCCACGTTGTATGACTCCCAACGTTCAACTTCTTGCTGAAAATCATAGCCAAATAACAATATATCAATGTACCCCGGTTTAAAATAAGTAGCCGAGCTCACACTTCTGGAATTATCCAATCGTTGTAAGAAAAGTCTTTCTACCAACAGCGCTATCGCCGGCAGTGTATATTCATACTTGAATTGCTCATCAGCAATATCAATCTTAATTCTGGATTCATCCAAATAATCATTCGCGGCCGGTGCCCCCGTTCTTTCATCAACTATTTGCCCTTGTACATTTAATAACACATGGTAGCTTCTTGTTGCGGGCTTTGCTCTGGCTGTACCTTTTTTTTCATCAAATGCTTCTATTTTTTCATAAACTTCCCTTGTGATTATATCTCCTTTAATGTTAATCAACGTCCACCCATCTGTATGCATTACCCGCCCAACACCAAGTTTGATCTGGAACATATTGTTGATAAATGACCAATGTAGCCACTCCGCGTTTGCCTGACCCTTACATCCGAAAATTAATCCCATATCTTCCGCTTTTAGTATTTTTCCCTGTGAATCAATCACATTCCAACCACCTTCGGTGTGCACCCATCCGATGCCTATTTCTTCATGAAAAGTTTTATCAGCCACCGCTCTGGTTATATTTTTTGCTCTTTCCTCTTTTTCTCTTTTCTTACTAATTTTTTCTTCTCTTTTCCTACGAATTTTCACTTCTTCTCTTTTCCTGCGAATATTCTCTTCCTGTTTCTCTCTTTCTATCTTCTCTCTTTCCGCTTCTTCATCTCTTTTCTTACGAATTACTTCTTCTTTCGAAAGAATGCACCCGATATTATCGCCAACTATCAACCCACGTGTATCGATTTTCACTTCTATATTTGTGCCAAGTAATTTTGCTTCTGCAATCCCACCGCTATCGAACCGTCCAATTTCGGCAAACTCATCGGAAATTATTTCCCCCGTTAAATTGATCACAACCCATCCTTTTTGATGTAAAACCGTTCCAACTTGGAAGTTATTGTCAAAATGATTACTAGAAATGGATCTCCTTATTCTTTCTTCATTTTCTTCTAACATCTTCCTTGCTTTTGTTTCCATTTCCTCCGCCTGTTTATTATCGATTGCCGCTTGGACAAGCGAATTTTCAAAATCCAATTGAACATTCAAATTACATATTTCATTAGATAGTTCGCCTTTATTTAATAGTTTAAAACGCAAATTTTTCCTTGTTTCATCCATAATATGAAAAATTACGTCAAAAGATGCTTCTCCAATCATGTCCGTATTCAATTCCGCTATCAACGACTCATTCGTGTCTTTTCGAATTTCGTATACAGCAATATGAGCATATTCCAACGCCTGCCCTTCTTCATTTTGAACTTGAGAGGCTAAGCGAACATATACCTTTCCATTAAGATCAACGTGAAGCACCTTGTTTTCACCCAAATTAACCCGCATATATTTATTTATAAAAGATTCCGAATGGAGGAAGGAACTTCAAAAAAACTTTTTAGTTTATGCACCTCATTGCCAAGCTTTAATTGCAAGTACTGAACAATACCTTTGTAATCACGTTTTCTTAAGAAATTTTTTATAACGGCATCATGTTTAATACCTTCAATTATCAATATTCTTGCATCCGGGTGTATTTCATTTCTTTCCAATAATATTTTTGAAAGCCAAAAACACATATCAGGGGATAGTTCCCATTTTTTTTGTTTGAGATACTCCTTTAAGCTCGGCAACAGATCAGGGAAAGCATTATCTAAAATGTCCTGATTCAAAATAGGGATAGCCTTTCCGCTCGCAGAAGCTCTATCCAAATCTTCCAAAACCGCTGATGTTAAATCAGTGGATCCTCTCTTACTAAACTCAGCCAGACATAAACCCAATGCATTTGGATTATCAATATTTTGGGCACGCAAATCTTTTAGCATGGCAAATAACTCGTCTTCATTTTCCCAAAAACCATTGAGTTCGTTGTGTAAAACCGGGGGATAATCCAATAATGCTTCCGTGGCCATTTTGGCAGCCCCTTCTTTTTCAGTGATTTTTAATAGTTGTGCATAAACCGCCTTACTTCGGCCTTTCTCTTCGGAACATTGAGCTAATTTTAAGGCACCATTAAGAGCGCCAAAGGCTTTTGTAGTCTGCTTTAATTTAATATATGTTTGTGCCAATAAAATACTGGTTTCAAAGTCGGCTAAATATGAATGTGCCTCCAGTAATTTAGCTAATGCTTCTTTATATAAACCGGCCTTAAAAAGGGTGCTTCCGTTGTTTTGATATTGCATGGCCCTGATTCCCTCTGATCGATAAGCCAAGTCTTGCATAGTTTCCGTGTTTTCCTCTATAGCCCCAGTTATTGCTTCCGTACTGGCACCTATGGCTCCAGTTATTGCTTCCGTGTTTTCCTGCATCGCCCCAGTTATTGCTTCCGTGTTTTCCTCTATAGCCCCAGTTATTGCTTCCGTATTTTCCTCTATAGCGACCGCAATATTTTGGCCAATTTCAGTTAGTTCAACTAGATGCTCATTAACCAAATCCAGTCTCTCCAACATTTTGTCTTTCATCACTTCCATTGCAATTAACATTGTTCCGATAGCTCTTTCAAATGCCTTTTTTATATTTTTGTTTGTGGCTTCGTGTTGCGCCGCCTGTTGCTGTATATTCTCAATCGCCAAATCCGTTAAATCCTCCAATAAGCTATTGGTATCCCTACTGCAGGAATTGATAGTGTCCTGAATCTGTTCCAGATACTCAGTCTGCAAAGCCTGCCCGCGAGTTACTGTATCCAATGTATTGGCAACCCGTGCAACGCCCATATCTATGGATGAAGTCCTATTTTCAATCTTTGATAAATGGCTGTTACCAATGGCTATTCCATAACTAACGTTACCAATTCCCTTAACCACTTTTCCGATTCCTTCTCCAATTTTGGCAGCTTGTTCTTGTATTTGTTCGTTATGTGCGCGAGTGAGCTCTTCCGCCTGACTTTCTCTGGCCATCCTATCATTTTCTCTTTCCCATTCTCTATAACTGTATTCTTCCATTTGCCTGTTCAAAGCACTCGCAAAACCTTCCCTCATTTTATCTCCCACTCTTTCCAATACTTCAGTTTGCGTATTTGGATCGGTTGCCACCACCCTCATGTCTAGAGTGGAGATTTTTGATGACACATCTTTTGTGGCATCAATAAGCTGCTGTTGTAGTTTCCGGGACATTTCGCCATTTGAAATTGGAGGTGTATTGGGAATTCCAAGCGCGTCTTGGATATAACCCATACCTTGAGTACTTGACTCATCCTCCCATCTGCCGGACTTGCTCATAATAGTGTTTTCCCTTAAAGTGTCACATCTTACAAAACCAAACAGTCAAAAGTCAAACTTTTTATGGAATTGTCTTTTGGCGTTTTCTGAATTCCTACCCTTGGATTGTGCGGATACCGTCCAGGAGTAGTTTGGGGTTGAATTTTTGTTTGTTGTGGAGTTTGGGGATTTTGACGGGCAGGTTGAGTAGTTTTTTGACGGCGATTTTTGCCGAGCGGACAGAGCATTCCACGGTGAAGACGATTTCGCCGGGGAGTTCCACAAACTGGCCGATGAAGGCAAAGTTCTTTGAGCCCGCGGGGACTATTTTTGGCCTGTCCGATTTGGTGCGGGGCATGAACTGGCTGGTGATATACGGCATGTAGCTGGGTATGCAGACGGCGGATTTTAAGATGCGGGGCAGGTCTTTTTGGAATCCGAGATGGCCGCAGATTTCTTCCAGTATTTCTTTTCCATTGCAGTCGGACATTTTTTTATTTACATAATCGCCTTTGTTTTCGGGGTTCAGAGCGTAGCCCCAGCAGACGTAAGTGCCTTCCGGCTGGTTTTTAAAGTACGGCTGGTTGGGGATGGTGATTGTCATTTTCCAGTTTGAATCTTTGAAGGTAACAAGCCCGCCGGTGCCCGCTTTGTTGCCGGTGAGTTTTTCCAATAGGTTTATAAAAGTCGGGTCGCGAAAGGTGATGGTGAATGATTCCCAGGCGGTTTTTTGGGGGGAGCCGCAAAAAACGGCCGGCATGCCAAAGTCGGTGGATTTTTTGGCAATGTTGTTCCAGAGCGCCCAGCTGGCGGATTTTTCCAAATCTTTGGCCGTTTTTTGCGGCGGCGCGTTTTCCATGGATCCCTCGCTTGAACCGGCCGTCATTGATCCGTTGGTGATGAATACCAAATCATCTTTATTTACTTCGATTTTTTCTTTTCCCTCACCTCCAAAAATCATTTCTTTAACATATTTTTTCCCGTCCTTTTCATCAAATTCCAAATCAATCACTTCGCGATTATTTTCAAAACGCACGCCGTTTTCTTTTAACCAATTCACCAACGGGACAATCACAAAATCATATTCGCAGTACGGCGCGCTTAAAACGCCGCTCATGTTGTACATTCGCGGGGCGTCCTGCACAAACCGGCAAAGATATCTTCTCATTTCCACCAGACTGTGCCACGGCTGAAAAGCCAATGTGGACGACCATAACAGCCAGAAATTAGTCTTGAAAAATGCCGGAGTAAAATACTCGCCGATTTGAATAGTACCGAAATATTCTTCGGGCAGATACAAAAATTTTACCAGCAACAATTTGTCACGCAAGCTTAGTCCCATCTTGCGGGCGTCTATAGGTTTGCCGTTTTCCACAAGCCGGGCTTTGGCGATTTGTTTCACCTTACGATTGAACTCAAAAAAATCATCCTTTAGATTTTTTCCGGGATTTTCCGGTGACGGTATTTTGGAAAACAAATCGTAACTGCAAAGATATACCGTGTCCTCGAACATTCTAAATCCCCTGCTAACGTATCCTTTTTCCTCATTCCCACTGCCGTCAAAACTGCCGCCCATTTCCTGCCGTACATCAAAAATATGAATTTTTTCGCCTTTCATCCCGCCGTCGGCTATAAGATAAGCCGCGGCGGAAAGCCCCGCGATCCCCCCACCGATTATGTATGCCTGTTTGTTGACGGAGTTTTTCATAAGCGACCCATGTACCATATGTTCATAATTATAACAGAGGTAGGGTTATATTTTGTTGCCTTTTTTGTTTTATAAAATGTTTCCTCTTTAGTTCAACTGTTTATTTGTAACGCCTTAAATAAATGCTTGCATTTATTTTTTTTTTGGATTAGCGTTTTACATCTTTTTTAAATCGAACAATAAAAAAGATGACGAGGTAAGGACAATTATCGAATGAAGACCTGTTTTGTGGATTGATTTGTCTGAATGATTTTTTATCATTTAACCCCCAATCCCATGACCAAAGTTTTTCATAACACCATAATGGAAGGTATTCCGGCAAGAGTACCTCGCCCCTCGTCACCCGATTTATTGTCGAGTGGGAAAATTGCCAGTGTCATAGATTCCAGTGCTGTTAAAGTTTCAAAAGTCGTTAATATCGGTAGTAGTCAATCATCGCTATCTTCAAGGGCTCATCCGACAAGAGAGTCCATGTTTCCGGAAGCACAGCGCAGCAGAGAAAATGCTATGCTTGATTTCACCAATAAGTCTGATGTTTATAGAACGACGGTGGAAAAATTGCCGGGTATTATTTCCATAATTGAAGCTCATTTAAAACCCAAACTTCCAAGGAATATTGTTAGATCATGGAAAGCCGGCGACGTTAAACAGAAACGAGAAAATATTACAAAAGAATTGATAAGTCTGATCGGCAGATGTGTGGAAAATTCTGCACCGGGATCATCTGAGGATCTGGATATAACACTTTTTAGGATGTTATTTTCAAATAAAGACGCGCTTTTAAGTGATTTGCTCAGACATAAATTGGATGAAATGGTGATGAAACTGATTGTTGAAATAAGAGGAGCAAGAATCCCGACTATTCCGGATTTGAGGTTGCCGGTTGAAAATATTGCCGAGAAAAGTAATCTGAAAGAGATGATAATGGAGTTGGATGAATCGGACATAATAGGTATCAGTGATCCGAAAATTGAAGAGCGTCCATCAAATCCTTCTCCCGTTGAGGAATTTAGACACTCAACGATGATTCCTCCGGCGATGTCCAAGACACAGGAGTTAAATGATTTACAATTGTTTTCCTCCGACACTTCGAATATTGATGATGAATGGGATGATATTCCTCCTTCACAAACATATTCGTCATCGGTTAATGAGCCGGTTGAATTTCATGACACGCTGAATGAAGTGGATCTAAAACAAACAGATCAAGTGCCCGCGAATGATACGTTTGAAATGCTGACAGCAGAGGATATAATCGAGGTTATGCCGAATAAACATGACTCACTGGCTCCGGTCGTCAGCCTTAAAAATGAACCAAATGATATGGATTTTGACGATGATAACACAGAGGATGATGATATTTTGTTAACGTTAAAAGGTCCCGGTGCACAGTTGATCGCCAAGTACAGATTTTTAGTGTCCGCTGCCGCGTTGGCTATTTTTGCCGGGGGCGGAACGGTTTACCTTCATAAAACACAATTAAAGGGTGGCGACGCAATCATCGCGGCCGTTCAGTCGGATGATAATCCGAAAAATCAAAAAACGGCCAAAAGCTCACTCAATGAAGCAAAAGTTGAAGTTAATGAGCAAAAAATCAATGTAGTTAAAGAATTTGTGCCTGTTGTTTCCGATTCGGCATATCAAAAAATCAGTCAGATTGCTGATCAAAACAAGCGATCAATTTTTGAAAAGATGCTGTATGAGGGTAAGTTTAATTTTAGTGGTAATAAGAGAAATACCGTAGATCAGTTGCTTCTTCCGTTTTATTCGATAGCAACACCTCAACAAAAACAACAACTGGATCAAGTGGCAAAAAACTTCAATATAGGTCTTTATGCTTCAGCTACCAAACGGTTTGGAGGATTAAATCCTGATGAGAAAAATCGTCTTTTGCATAATAACAACCCAAATAATTCAGACGGTCATGTCTATCGCGCGCTGAAAAACAGTAAATATGGTGACCCCGCCAACTGGAACAGTGAATATAGAGGACAACCATACAAACAGGTGTTTCATAATGAAATGGACTTTTATGAAAGGTTTGAACGAGAAATGACTGAAATAGCGGGTAGTCCTCAAGTTTTTAGTCATGAGGGTAATGACGACATCAATGTGTTTGATTCCGGTACGGGTAAATACAATGCTGTCATTGAAGCGGCGTCCAAAATTGTTTTCGGATCCGATTTTAGTCAGGCACGTTCGACTGACAGCATTCCCGACGGTCCCGATGCGGAAATACCGGTAATCTGGGATCTGGAATGAAAACCGCCAATTTAAAGACCTGTTCCTGTGTTGAAAATATTGGAGCGGGTAAGGGGAATCGAACCCCTGTCATGGGCTTGGAAAGCCCCTATAATACCATTATACTATACCCGCCCGGTTGTGAATGTGCTGGTTGAAAGGCTTATCCTGAAACGCAAGGACGATATTAGCGAATTTGCCGATTTTGCGCAATATTTGTTTGAAGCACGCACGGGAGTTACGGAATCCCCGGCAATTGTATATGGAATAAAGGTCCAAGGGATGAGATAACGCTTTGTCTTGTTTCAATTCTTGGCAATATTATTTTTATATCACCTCTAATTGAAGCCTTATACAGACCATATAATCCGCAAATATCGGCAAAATCTTCTCCATCTAACGCCAAACAATCCACTGGAATTCCTTTCTTATCAATCCAGGACTGCAATAATGCCCGTTGATTGATTGCTTTCAGAAATTCCCCGCTTTCGTGGCTTGCCGCAAAAATTTTATTCGATTCGCTCAGTCCGCGTTTAATGGCAATAACATACGCTGTCTTCCGTTCATCAACGGGATGTCTTGTGCAGACCGCTGTCGTATCGGAATCGTTAACTTTGCCCCTGATTTTAGCCATGGCCATTGACCTGGTAATCCTTTCAAAAAAAGAGTCGACCGCTTGATCAATGATTCCATTTCCGGGTCCGTTTATTTTCAATTTTGCTATTGTCCTCTGCGTCTTATAAATATTTTCAGCCAAAGAAGCAACTTCACCGTCATATCTGAACCATGTATCGTGCGGCATGGTTATTGATTCTTCAATTCCGGGAAGTGTGATTTGTTTACCGCCGTCGAAATATGTTTTTAATTGCGAGTACATGAATGTATTATTTGTACCACATTGTGACACTTTTCCGCTTTTTGTCAATATCAGCCGCCGGAAAGGGTATCAGTCAACATCACTTTGCTCCATCATGTAAACGTCGGGCAGGTTGCGGTAAAGTCCGCTGTGGTCAAACCCGAATCCCACTATGAAAGGCGTCTCGTTGTATTTAAAGCCCACGTATTTGGGCGGTTTGATGACATGTTTGCGCCTTTGGCCTTTGTCCACCAACGTAACGGTTTCCACCGAGGCCGCTCCCCTGCTTTCCAGATACTTCTGCACAAAACTCATCGTCTTACCGGTATCAATAATGTCCTCCACAATCAAAACGTCGCGGCCCCTCACATCCGTATCCAAATCCTGAATAAACTTAAAATCGTCGCTCTGGGTACCGTGTTTGTAGCTGGAAATGGTCATGAAATCTATCTCCACTTCCCCCTTGATTTGCACCAGCAGATGCGACATAAAAATCACACAACCCTTTAAAAGCCCGATGGCAAGAAAAGGCCGTCCTTTATAATCCGCGGAAATTCTTTCCGCCAGCTCGGCGATTTTTTCCCGTAATTCCCGATTGTGATAGAGAAGTTTCATATATAAAAAAAGGCCGTATGCCGATTTTATATATCCGGCGCGTCTAAAAAGCAACTTTCAAATGCGCCATTCCCTACCTATTCTATTTCTATCACCTGCTCGGGCATGGGCTGTTCCACGTCCTTGAATCCGCTTTCGTGAAGGTATTCCATGAATTTCTGGCCCTGAGTCTCTTCGTGGTGGACCAGGAAAATCTTCTTTAGTCCCTTCACGTGACTGATGTAATCCAGCAGATCGCTTCTGTCCGCATGGCCGGAAAAGGCATCCATTATGCAGACTTCGGCTCGCACATGGTAGGGGTCGCCAAAAATATTCACGACTTTGTTCCCATCCCTGATTTTTCTTCCCAGCGTGTGGGCGGCCATGTATCCCACAATCATTATGATGTTGCGGGGGTCTTCTATATTGTTTTTCAGGTGGTGCAAAATACGTCCGTTTTCACACATTCCCGATGCGGAAATGATGATCGCGGGGCCGTTTAAGTCGTTTAGTGCTTTGGATTCCTCCACGTCGCGGGTGTATTTGAGTCTGCCGAAACCAAAGGGATTTTTTCTGTGAATGATAAATTCCTGAAAGGTTTCAAAATCGTAACATTCCGGGTGCGAAGCGAAAACTTCGGTGGCGTTTGCGGCCAGAGGACTGTCCACGTAAATCGGAATATCCGGAATTATTTTATCCTGCCAGAGCTGATTAAGGTGATAAATCATTTCCTGCGTGCGCTCCACGGCAAAGGCGGGAATAAGGATTTTTCCCCCTCTCTGCACGGCTCTGTTCACAACTTCGGCCATTCTTTTTGCGGCATCGGTCATGGATTCGTGCAGGCGGTCGCCGTAAGTGCATTCGGTAATCAGATATTCCGCTTCCGGCATGGGTTGCGGATCTCTCAAGATGGGAAGATTTTTTCTACCCAGATCGCCCGTGAATGCCAGCGTGTAGTGCTTGTTTTTCTCTTTGTCAAAAATCAGCAGATGAACCAGCGACGAACCGAGCATGTGACCGGCGTCGTAAAACGAACAGACCACGCCGTCCTCCACCACGAAAGCTCTTTCGTAACTTACACCGTAAAACTGGCCAAGCGCCTTGATGGCGTCCTTTGTGGTGTACAGCGGTGTTACAAGAGGCATACCTTTTCTTTCATTTTTCTTGTTGATATATTCGGCGTCTTTTTCCTGAATGTAGGCGCTGTCCAGCAACATGTGATTGCATAGATCGCGGGTGGCGAAGGTTGAATAGATGGGCCCTTTGTAGCCGCTTTTAACCAGAAAAGGTAATCCCCCGCTGTGGTCAATGTGCGCGTGGGAAAGAATTACCGCGTCAATTTCTTCGGGGTTTACGCAAAGACCCCGGTTTTTTTCATCCGATTCCTCACGATGGCCCTGGAACAGGCCGAAATCCAAGAGAATTTTTTTCCCGTTAACCTCCAGGATGTGCCTGGAACCCGTTACCTCGCGAGCGGCGCCGCAGAATTTTAGTTTCATTTTTATGTTTGATTACGTTTTCAATGATTTATTTTAACATAAAAACGCCACTTTTATCAACCCCTCGAGCCGCCTATTTATCCATGTGCACGTCCATCTGCGGGTAAGGGAATTCCATCCCCTCCTCTTTAAACCTCTTGTGCAGGGCTTTGATAAATTCATGCTTGAGGGCGAACTGATCGGTATATTCGCGGGCGCGCAGGCCTACCGTAAAATTGATTCCCGATGCGCCGAATTCATTAAAACGCACCAGCGGTTCATAATCATTCACGCCCTTTTCCGAATCGGCCATTAGTTTTTTTGCCGTTTCCGCAATCACCTTTTCCACTTTTTCCAGGTCGCTGCCGTATGCCACTCCTCCAACCACCGGCACGGATAATTCCTCTTTCGGTTTTGAATAATTTGTTACAATCGCCGAAGAAATTCTTGAATTCGGGATTATAATCAGATTATTTGCGGGAGTCTTGATTGTTGTGTTTCTCCATGAGATATCCTCCACAAAGCCGCTGTTCACCCCCTCCATTTCTATGTAATCCCCCGGCCTGAATTTTTTGGACGCAATCAACTGAATGCCGGCGAACAGGTTGCTCAAAGTGTCCTGCAGCGCCAGCGCGACGGCCAGTCCCCCAACCCCCAGTGTGGCCAGAACGGGAGTCACGGAAATCCCGTAGGTCTGCAATACAACCAGCAGAGCCAGAGTGAAAATCAGAATTTTCGCGAGCACGTTAAAAATAGAACCCGCGGGCAGACCACCCTGTGTTTTTTTTGAGTAAAGACCGATAAAACCTTCCGTAATCCCGGATATAATCATGGCTGTCACAAGCGCTAAAACCACAAACAGCCCCCCGACTGCAAGGTGTTTAACCTCCGGATCGGCCGGCAATTCATTTATCGCCAAATAGGCGCCGCCAATCAAAAAAATGTAAATCACCCCCCGCCCCAGACCTTTTATCACCACGTCATCCCACTGCCATCTGCTTTTTTTGCTGAGTATCTTGAGCCTGCCCAGCAAAATACCCTTAAAAATCAGGGCAAGCAAAAGGCTTAATAAAAAATATATCGCCGGTCTTATGTATTGGACGTAGGGCATTTGATTGAAAATGTCTTCCATTATTTGTCGGTTAGGATTCTTTAGCAGGGTATCATAATTTTTTTATTTTTGTACCGTAAATTGGGGAAACCCGCATTAATGTTATTATTATATTTTGTCTTTTTGTCAATTTTATGTTATTATGTACCGATATAAATTTTTTATATCTTTTATTTCTTATTTTTTCATACTCATGAAAAAACTCCAATTACCCAAGTGGCTAAAAACCGGGCTTCCGGTATTACTTGGCGTGCTCGTTGTTACCGCCGTGGTTGCCTATTCGGCCAATCCGGCCATGTTTCAGGGTTATCTGACCCTTAAGCCGGCGACAATGACCAAAATTGACCCGTCAACGTTGAAACTGGCCCCGATTGAAACCGTCAAAACTCCGGTAGTTAAGGTTCCCGAGCTTAAACAACCGATTATTGAGGTAAAAGAACCTATTATGCCCGTTGTTCCTATCAAGCCGATTATTCCGATTAATCCCCTTCCCAAAGATCCCACGCCACTTCCCATGCCCATGCCACTTCCCATGCCCATGCCCGATACCACAGACCCCGTTTATCCGGAACCTTCCGCAATCTGCATGCAAATGAAGGAATGGCAAGCTTCAGGTCTATTGACCGCCAATATTATTAACAATATGGGTGGAGACTGGTCCCAGTGGAATGAGTGTCAAAACAACTATCACCAGTATATGAATACCTGGCCGACGGTTTTTGTTTGTGAAACTTATAAAGCCTACCTGGATGCCGGAACTTTGTCCGATATGGTTGCAAATAATCAGATTGCCGTTGCCGATTATCTGTATTGCGCAACACAATATAAGAATATGTGGCATGAACTTACCCCTTCCGAAGATTACTGTATTCAGCTTCGTGTTTATCAGGAACAGAGCGTCTTGGAGCAGTATGTTCAGGAAGGAATTGTACCGGCTTATGATAGTCAAATATGCAAGAGTGCATATTCAGGAATGTGGAATTCCTCCATCCCCGGAGAAAAGGAATGCGCCTTATATCTGGAATTCTGGCTGCAGGGCGATTTAACTGGTTTTCTTAACGGCAACGAAGAGAGAGCTTTAACATGTCCCCATTATTATTCCGATAGTCAGCCATGGTGGGAATCAAAGCCGTTTTTGTCTTTTTGCAGAGAGATGAAACAACAGGAAACACAGGGCAATCTGGGCAATTTGCTTGGCAACGGCACTTATGCGATGCAGGATTACATGGCCTGCCAACATTATTTCTCCTCCATGTGGAACGGTCAAAATCCGGATGCAGATTTCTGCCGTGTATTAAAGGGTTATTCGGACCAGGGCATACTGGTCGCAGAGCTTGATGGTGATATGACAGATGCTGATTATTGCGCCGCCAATTTCCCCGAAATCTGGAACACACAGATAGAACCCGAACCTCAGGTTGTGTGCAAAGGATTTGTGGATGTTCCCAAAACACACAAATATTATGACGCTATTCAGTATATGGTTCAGGAAGGCCTGGCGGATGCCAATCCTCATGATTGCAGATTCAGACCGGATGATAACGTAAACCGCGCGGAAGCTTCTAAATTGATGGTTATGGGATTTGAACTGCCTTTGGTCTCGGGGGCGGCGCAGGTTTTCCCGGATGTGGCTCCCAATACATGGTTTTATGATTATGTTTCGACCGTTTATAAGAATGGAATTATGACCGGCTATCCGGACGGAACATTTAAACCGGCCAATACTGTGGTGAGATCGGAAATGTTCAAGATGTTCCTGGAAGCCTACCGTGGTAAAAAGGCGGCTCCGACTATCACTTTGGAAACAGCCAAAAAAGCCTGCCCGGACGTGATGGCCGAAGAAGTGGGACGCTGGTATTTACCTTACCTTGTGGAGGCTAAAAATACAGGCATTTTACCGAAAGGCGATTCCTGCAGATCCGCAGACCTTGCCACCAGAGCGGAATTCGCGGCTATGTTCTATTATGTGAGCCAGCTGTAAAAGAAAGAAAGAAGGAAGGAAGGAAATCCAAATTATGGAAAAGAGGGCTTAACCGTTAAGTCCTCTTTTTCAAATATCATTTGGCCGAGAGCGAGTGATTTTTCCTTTTGCCCGCCAATGTCATAGCAAAAAGCCAGTTTGCCCATGGCCATGTAAAACAGTGAGTGCGTTTTTTTGAAAATTCTGTGCTTTTCCGTGTCTGCAAATGTCGCATTTTCGTTGGGAGCGGCCCAGTAGGCGGGAGCAAAATTCAATAGTTTATCATATGCCGTAATTGCGGCTTCAAAGTCCTGATTTTCAAAGTTAGCGTCCCCCCAGTTCTGATAAATGAGCGGGAAATTGGGCGCCTGCGCGGACGCCATTTCAAAATGCAGCGCTGCGGTTTGGTAGTCATTAAGCGCCACCGCCGCTTTGGCCTCCGCCTGATGATAGTGGAATCCACCGTTCGTGATTACTTTAAGCTCGTCCAGATATGTGCGGACTTTTTTTTGCACATCATCGTTTTCCGCCAGTTTTTGCTTCATTGAAAGAAAATGGATCACCGAATAGTGTAAATGCCGGTAGTGCGGCGCTGTTTTTAGCATATCATCAAATATATTTGCGGATTTTTGGTAGTCGCCAAAAAAAGCATTTATACCTTCGGCCATCATGGAATCCGCGCGGTTAAGGGAATACGCGTGATTGAAAGAAAAAACGGCAAACGCCGCGCAGACGGCGACTGTAAAAATTCTTGCGGGAATGTTGGCTCTAAATCTTAGCGGTTTGAAGCGTAACGTCGTGTTAAGTAAAACCGCCCAGAGAGCCAGATTAAGTATCAGATTGGAGGCCGAAGAAAAGCTGAACTGCAAAGAAATCGTAATGGCAATCAATGAAAAAAGCGCAATTTTGGAAGGAGCGCTCACGGCTTTTTTTGAAAAGTACACCCAGCCGATAAAGATGATATTTATCAGATATAACACAAAGCCGGTAACACCCAGATCGTGCGCCACCTGCAGGGTTTCGTTATGCACCCTGTCGGGGATATTGTAGAGCGTTTCGTATAAATATATTTCTTTGGGAAGCACCGTCTGGAATGTTTGATAAAAAGTTTCGGGGCCGCTACCGGCAATCGGATTTTGCATTATCAGCGGAACCGTATTTTCCCAGAGTAGCATTCTGGTATTGGCGGAGCGCATGTTTCCGCCGAATACGGCGACGGCAATAAGTCCGATGGCGATCAGTGACGCAAA
Organism: Candidatus Altimarinota bacterium; assembly: GCA_041738505.1. GTDB lineage: Bacteria > Patescibacteriota > Gracilibacteria > UBA1369 > UBA1369 > JBGSPQ01. The sequence continues at coordinate 66,198 of JBGSPQ010000038.1, forward strand.
CAGGATTATGGTTTTGGAACGGCTGATTCGTCTTTCGTAAATAAAATAGAGTCCCGCGGCGATTATTATCCCCCCGAAAGTGGCCCGGTTAAGAGTGGCCGCTATTCCGGCTAAAATCAAAAGAAATGGTAATAATCCGATAATCCTTTTTTTGATGTTTTTACCGGCATTCATAAACAATATCAGGGAGGCGAATAACGGTGCAATCAACCATTGCCCCAGCAAATTAGGCTGTCCTATGGTGGCATATCCCCTGCCCGAACCGGCTTCCACGGAGCCAAAAATATCCGGGGCGATTTGCGACCATTGCAGTATGGCGTGAACGGAAAGAGCGGATCCCACTAATATTATCAGCCATAAAAAAATGTTCTGCTCTTTTTCATGTTTCAATAATTTCAGACAAATCAGAAAATGAATCAAAAAATACAGCATGGAAAGCGTTCCCTGCATTCTTTCAAAACTTCCCCAAAAACTTTCCACGGGACTGACCGAAAGGAGAGTTGAGAGAGCGAAGGCAAAAATCCACAATCCAATGACAATAAACAGGTTTTTGTTAAATGAGATTTTGATTTTGCCGCTTATTAACGCGATCGCGGCGATTATCATGTACAAGGCCGCGAACATCATTATCCAGCTGATTTTGGGGATTTCATACGGCTGAGCGGCAAATGGATTTACCACAAACGGCACCAGAAAGACGCCGAAGTAGAAATACCTCCATTGCATTTTAGACGGAGCTGATTCTTGGATTTTATTTTTGTTTTTTTTGATCATTTAAAAATCAAATGTCATTTTTCCCGCGCGGATTTGAGCCTGTTCTTCCTCGGTATAGTCGGCCCAGGAAATGAATCTGTTAATAAATTCCTCGCGCTCGGTTTCGTTCTTAAGCTGGAAGCGGCTGCCCGGCAGTTTGATGGGGGCGAGGTAGATTTCTATGCGGTTTGGTTGAAGTTTCATGGCCACGGAAAGGCCTTCCTGTGTGGGGGCGGACCAGTACTGGTCAAAGATGGCATTGCCAAGCGAATAAATAATGGGGTGGCCGTTGTAGTTTTCTATTGTTTGGACCACGTGCGGGTGATGGCCGATTACGGCGTAGGCGCCAGCGTCTATGAATTTGTGGCCCAATTCTTTCTGCCGTTTGGTGGGTTTGTGATTGTATTCCACCCCCCAGTGCGGAACGACAATTACGTTGTATCCTTTTTCGGTGACTTCTTTGATTTTAGCGACCGCGGCGTCGTCGTTAATACCGGTATTGACCTCCTCCAATCCAAAGAAAGCGAATTTTTGTCCGCGGATATGCATATAGGCAACGCTATCATCGGTAATTTCGTTGGGGTTGCCGAAGGGCGTTATTCCGCCGTTTTTCAGATGGCCGAATGATTCTGGGAAGGCGTCTTTTCCTTTATCAAAGGTGTGATTATTGGCCTGGCTCACGATATCAAAGTGATATTTTTTCAGTACGGGCACAACGTCGGGGAAGAAGCCAAAGTTCATGCCACCGGTGGTGCGGACGGATTTTTCGGTGACGGGTCCCTCCAGGTTGGCCAGCAGAAGGTCGTTGGTTTTCAGGTACGATTCATCCATTTCTTTAAAAGCGTATTCCATGCCGTTCGCGTCCATCAGGTGACGCACGTATCTGCCCAGCATGATGTCGCCGAAGGAAACCAGATAGACCGCAGAGTCCTCGTTTTCCGCGGGAGTAAGCCCGTTATTACTTTTCGCAACCGCGGAGAAATAAGCCTGATACCCGCTATCGGTGGCTGAAAGATGTGATTTTTTGGCAGATTCTTTCTGCAGATAATATCCCAGCACTTTGGCGGTTATATTGTTTTTTAGCGGAAGAGAGCCGAATTTGTAAAAGTCCGCTTTGCCCAAAATCTCCTGAACATATTCTTTTTGAAAATCCTTTATCGCGGGGGGCAGTGATTCCGACGGCTCCGCATATTCCGCCAGTGCAAGCACAATACTGTTTCCCGGAAGGTACGACTTTAAGGCGCTTGCCAACAGCTCGGCGCGGGTATCGGATATCTCATTATTGATTGAAATAAATACAAATTTTGCATCGGGAAATTTTGACTGCAGTGATTTTGTTGCTTCCCCGGTCCAGTAACTGCCTTCCTTAATTTCTCCCAGACCGGCAACGATATTGGAGGTTATCAGTTTGTTTACCGCCGTATCATCCAGCCGTATTCCCTGTGATCCCAAAACCCCGTTTGATTCATAGGTGAAAATTTTATGTTTTTCAGTGCTGTGTTCCGTGGAAGCCAGCACGGCAACAGTTAGGTACTTATCCCTGTTTTCGATTTTGTTTAAAAGAAATTCAAGTTCGGACAGCGCGGTGGAAACAAGCGCTCCGTACACGCGGTTTTCTATCGCATCACCGTTTTCGGCCACGGTGAGCGTGGAAAAGAGAGACGAGTCCGTGTCCGCGCGGCCGGTATTTGCACCATAATCCGCTTTAAAAATGCTGGTGCCGCCGTCGGCGGGCAGTCCAATACTTTGGCACCCCGAAAACGCCGCAATCAAAATAAGGCTTCCCAAAAACAAAAAAAAGCTGTAACACTTTGGTGCGAAACTCGTACATTTAATTGCGCGCACAATCCGATTTAACATATGGGCAAGAAACGAAAGCGATTCGTCAGCCACTATAACACGTATTTTGAAAAAATATACCGTTATATCTACTTCCGCACCGGCCAAAACCGTGAGACAGCGGAAGATCTGACCTCCGAAGTGATGCTAAAAGCATACGAAGCCTACGAAGACTTCGATCAAAGCAAAAACTTTGGCATCTGGATCTACAGAATCGCCAGAAATCATCTAATTGATCATTATAAAAAAGCGAAAAGGGAAATCGTCAGTTTGGAGGATGCCGAATATCTGCTTAAAACGGACGAAAAAATCGCGGAAAACGTGGATACAAAAATGAGCGTGGAAAGAGTTGAACAGGCAATGGAAAATCTGCCGGAACAGCACAAAGAAGTGATGATTATGAAGTTTTTTAACGACATGAGTTACGCGGAAATCGCCTATGTCATGAATCTGAAAGAGACACATGTGAGAGTGCTGGTGAGCAGGGCGGCCGGCGCACTGAAAAAACAACTTTCGTTTCTAACATAACTGCCATGGAGGATAATCAATTTGAAAAAATCATGAAAAAGACCGCCGACGGCTGTTGTCCGGACAGGATGTTCGCCGTCAAAATGAGGTACCGGCTGTGGAAAAAGGGCCTGGTAATCTACTTTACGGGGCACCACGCGAAAATGCATTTTGCCGGAGCCACGCTGGTGATGTTTTTGTTTTTCGGGGGAGGAGTGGGCGCATACGCTTATGCCAGTCCGGATGTGAATGTTTCGCACCCGCTTTTCGCGGTGAAACAAGGACTGGAAAACGTGGAAGGAAGTCTTGCTTTCAGCCCGGAGCAAAAGGCCGATTTTTTTATGAGACAGGCTATGAGACGGATGGACGAAGCCGAAAGGATGCATTTTAGGCTGGAACAGCGCCTGGAAATGAGCGATGAAGCGGAGGCGGCGCAGAGAACACTGGAGATGATAAATCTGGAAATGGACAGGTCCTTTGAATACGCCGCGGGCGAATTTGATCCCGAAAAGGCCGAGGAGATGGTTAAAAGAATGGAGGAAAAATGCTCAACAATTCATGAGAGAATTGAGGGTTTGCCCCCACTTCAAAACGGGAGACCGCATATTTCCGCCCTCCATGAAAAGATGACGAGTCTGGACGACGCCACTCTGGAAAAACTGGACGAACTGCGTCAGGCCAGGCAGACCGTGATGCAGGCCAGACAGGGCAGGCACAACAGGGTGATGCTAAGGTTTTTGCCGCCGCCGCCACCGTTAATTGGTGAATGATATGTGAATTAATGAAAAGCAAAAACCCAAATTACATAATCTGCACAGTGCCACGGCCGCGAAGGCTAGCATCCTGATTATTTGGATTTTGCGCAAAGAAGTTCGCTGTCGATGTCGCAATCGAACCGAAACAACCGTAGGCAATATGTAAAATGCTTGTTGTATCTTCTTGATTGAAAATTGTTGCAGTATGCTGTGGGTGTCCGACGAAATCAAGAATGTGTTCTTCAGGATTCTTTTCGCCGTTCTTTTTTGCCAGCTGATAAGCACGGAGCGATTGTTGCATTGCCACCGCATAATGGGTATCGCTGATTAGGCGCATCCCATTGTCCCTGTAGAATTTTTGACATTTTCTAAGTTGAGAAAAGTTGCGCCATTCATCGTTTTGCTGACCGGGAACAACCACCGAAGATTGAACCATGTCCACAATACACACACTCACTTTCCCGGGTTTTCCAGACCATGAGTAGCCAAGATCAAATACACATTCTTTTTGGTAATCGTAATGACGCTGATCGTTCATAGCGTCTATTATCTCCGTCATGGATTTGTCAGGAACGATTATTAGACCCGGCTTGGTCATGACCGTCGCGATTTTTTCCAGCTTTACAGGGCCCAGCGCAAGAAGATTTTTGATGATTTCTTCGTGGGTGGGGACTTTTATGTTTGGATCCAGCTCTTTGGCGGTGGCGACGGCTTCGTTATAATTTTCCTCACTGACCATTTCCTGCAGTTTTTCCTGTAATTTTTTGTTTTCACCGTCGTCGGGGGATAGGTTTAGTCGATTAACAAGATTATGATACTTAAAAGACGGCAGGAATTCTTTTTTGATTTCCATAATCAGGGGCTTGATTTCGTCTTTCAATTTGCGGCACTCTTGGAATGCGGTTTCGCGGGCTTTATGGTTGTGGGCGGCAAATTCCAACGCGTCTTGGTACGCTTGCAGAAACTCCGCGTGTTTTTCGCGTAGCTGTTTAAGTTGTGCATGCCATTTTTGGCAGTTTTCGTTCATAGTTCACCGGGTGAATTTATCATTTAAGAAAATATCAAAGATTTAAGACTAAGCCGCTTCCGGCACATCCACCCCCACCGAGCCGCGCAGACGAAGGAAAGCGTCGACAGTAACAGGACTACCGCTGTACAGGTCGACCCGATCACCGGTATAACCACCGTGTGCCACAAGAGAGTCTTTTGTCAAGTTTTTGCCGTTTAAAACCGTAAAAAAACCTCTTGGATCAACCGGTTTGCCTTGATCCATTCTTTTCATCATCAAAACCAAATATGAATCGGCATCATTCATGACATTCAATCCTTCCTTTTCATATTTTTCCACCCACAGTTTGCTCATTTCATAATTTGTTCTTTTTCTGTCACTAATTTCTTTATCCTGCTCAACAATCTGTATTCCCTCAACTATGGAAACCCGCCATTTGTTTTCTGTTTGGGATTTTCCTCCATTCCAAAGGTTGTGATCGTTTAGCTCATATACGCCAGCAGGGCCCTTTTGGCATGTGGCAGGGTATTTATTCATTGCTTCCACCTTTGACTGCCGTGTTGTGGGTGGAATTAACAGTAAAGCCGGCTCGGCCAATTTTAGGGCCTTATCCAGAACTTCAGGTGTCAGCCCCTTTTTGACCTGCTCCCATGTAGGCATGCCCTCGGTTGAAATCTTGCGTCGCTCCAAAGAAGCTTTCATTGTCGGATACTGGGCTTCAAGTTCTGATAAAAGTTCTTTTTTCTCCTTGGTCAGCCGGGGAAACTGTTCGCGCAGGTCCATGACAAGGGGTTTGATTTCTTTATAGAGAAAACGGCAACGGGTGAATGAGGTTTCGCGGATCTTGGGGTTTTCTTCGGCGAATTTGAGTGCGTCGGCGTATGTTTGCAGAAACTCCGCGTGCAAAATCCGAATAAGTCGTAACTTCCTATGCCATTTTTTACACTTTTCACTCATAGTCCACCGGGTAAATTTATCTGATAATTATATCAGTTTTTGCTTGATTTGACCATTTGGCAATATTTTTGCATTTTGTCAGACTATGTCCGGACCGCAACGGCCACAAAAACTAAATTGGCTTGTTGACTGACTAAAAGCGGCATAATTCTGTGCGCGTGTTAAATATACTCGGGTTGTTTACACTTTTGAAACAGAAAACAATTCATTGAAAAAAGCAAGAAACCTTGAGAGAACTGAAGTAGCAATACATCAATAATTCAAGGTTTCTATGCATAAAAATAC
>JBGSPQ010000024.1:0-48641 GCA_041738505.1 Candidatus Altimarinota bacterium
GACGACGTTAGATACCACACCCCGTCACGATTCAGCGCTGAAACCAATAAAAAGATACGAACTCTGGCGGAAAAGGCCTTCAAATCACTTGAAATGAGAGATTTTGCCAGATTGGACGGCTGGATCAAAGACAACGGAGAAATCTGGTTCAGCGATGTTAATGCCATCAGCGGCATGGAACAAAACAGTTTTCTATTTCAGCAGGCTGCTTTATTTGGCATCAGCCATCGCCAACTGCTTGACTACATAATCAATAAGACAATAATTTCCCCGGAATCATCCGGAAACAGAGAAGAAATACCCGTTATATTCGGGGGGAAAACGGCCGAACGCCAGGTGTCGGTTATGAGCGGAACCAATGTATGGATGAAACTTAAATCTTCCCAAAAATACAAACCCGTACCATTGTTTCAATCCACGGAGGATAAAATCTACCATATTCCTCAATTTTTATGTCTGCATCACACAGTGGAGGAAATAGAAGAAAAAATTGAAAAATTCAAAGATGTTAATTTTTACAACAGCCTTAGATTGATGCAGACGGACATATTTAATCGCCTGAACATCAATCCCGACAATATAGAAGAACAAATATTTATTCCATACGAAACAAATCTTGAAGAAATCGCCCAAAAATACGGGTTTTTATTCCTTGGCCTTCATGGCGGAGATGGTGAAAACGGCGTTATACAGGCAAAACTTGAAACATTAAAATTACCATTTAACGGGCCGGGATCAGTATCTTCGGCCATCTGCATGGACAAATATGCAACCGGGGAATTAATAGACAAAATCGCCCTTCCCGGCATACGCACGGCAAAAAAAATATCACTGCCATTACATGAAAGTTCCGAAACATTATGGAACAAAATTTTGGAACACAAACTTGCTCCGCCTTTAATACTAAAGCCGCGCAGCGACGGCTGTTCTGCGGGGGTTATAAGAATAGACACTAAAGAACAGTTTTTTAAAGCGTACTCATATCTTTCCGAAGATCACAGACACATTCCCGAAAAAGCCATCCATGATTTTCACCCTCAAATTGAATTACCCAAAGAAAAACTTACTGAAATCCTGGTTGAAGAATTTATTCTGACCGACAAAGTAAACTTAAAGCATCTTGAAATTGACTGGCAGCAAAAAACGGACATTATTGAAGTCACTGTCGGCGTTATTGGAGAAAAGGGGAATATGAAAGCGTTTTTTCCCAGCCAAACAATAGCCAATCAGGAAATCCTCAGTCTGGAGGAAAAATTTATGGGAGGAACGGGCATCAATTTAACACCACCACCACCACAACATGTCAATACCGAGGCTGTTAGGGGAGTAATGAAGCGCGTAAAACAAGTTGCCGATTTGTTACAGATTGAGGGATATTCGCGAATTGACACATTTATGAACAAAAATACCGGCGAAATAACGGTGATAGAGGCAAACACATTGCCGGGAATGACCCCATCCACCGTAATTTTTCATCAGGCTCTGGCGGAACCAAATCCGATGACGCCACTTCAATTGATTGAAAAAATAATTGAACTTGGTAAAAACAGGTACCAAAAAAACATATCGGACGACAGAAAACCCGCCGGAATTATAAAAACGCCTGAAATCGAAAGTTTTGAAGAAAGCCGCATAAAATAGAGCAAAACCGGCAAGCGGAGACAATTCGGCAGAAACAGTCATTGACATTTGCTTATTATGTCAACCATATTGTTTGCACAAGATACATTGTGCAAAATAGTCCTTTTCTATAATCCAAATTAAATCACAATATTCTTCTTATATTTTGACTCCCCCTTCGTTATATTTATTTCCCATTCTTATTTCTCTTCCATATTTAATCAGACCATCAATATTATGCACCTCCTGACCCTCACTTTCCAAAATCTGCCAAAGCACACTGGCATTATTCCTGTCTCTCATAAAAGTTAATGATTTCTCCACCCTGCTACCCATCGGTTCTCCATTATCCTTCATCAATATCCTGCAAAGCCTGGTAAATCGCCGCAGATGATCCTGGCCCAATTGTCTTTCATTAAGATTAAATCCAAAGAGAGAAACCGCCAGTCTCTGCATCATTTGGTCATTAATAATTTTATTGGGATTTTCACTCACGCTTTCCGATTGCCTGATTTTGGCTCTGACATTCAATTGATAATCCAGCAATTGTCTGTTAATTGCTTCCTGCAGGTTCCCGTACCTGTATTTTTTGGATGGATGATTATTTAAATTATCTCCGTCATAAGATGCATTTTCATCGGCAAAAACCATCTCCATTTCAAAAAATCCGGAACCAACGCGAACCCTCGGCAAATATTGCTTATCTTCAATTTTATCCGAATCCACAAAATACGTACCTTCCTCCCCGGGTACCGGCCTGAATACCACCCCGCTCGCCCTGCCAAGATCTTCAACACTGTTATAACTACCGTCCGAAGTAACTATGGACAGCCCTCCCCCTCCCGTCACCACGGGAGTCTCTTTTACCGCTTCTTCCAGCTCTTTATACTTCTCCTCGGTAGCCTTATTTAACATTTCCTCCCAATCCTCCTCTGTCATTTCCACATCCACATTTTCCACCATTTTTTCACTCAACGCCCTGTATTCCACCTCGGAAAGATATTGAAAGCTCACTGTTAAAACCAACTTTTCATACAACGCCTTTATCTTTATTTCATCTACTTTTTCATAACCCTGGGCTACCATTAATTCCTTGAATTTTCCATATGTTTGCTCTCTGACAGTGTCATCATCCGAAATCAATTGCATATAATTTTCATCCACAAATCCATTGATCGCACTACTAACACTTTCCACTTTTGTGTCTTCAATCTCCTCCCCTTCCGTCGGATTATTTGTTACAAAAGATTCAACCGTATCCTCAACGATTAATTTACGATTTTCTTTAATAAATTCCGCCCCCCTTTCCTTGATATATTCCTGAAATTCCGGAGAATTCCTAAAATCGGGCGGCAATTCCGGGTTATCCTCTTTATATTGAGCCTCCCACCCCGCAAATCTTGACCTAAAAAGCTTCTGAGTTCTTAAAGACCGCATAAATGCCTGACACATCTCTTCATATTCCACCGAACCGTCCTCACTTTCTTTATAAGACCGAATTGCGCTTCTAACAGCGCTTTTTTCCCTGTCTGACAAAATCTCCCGATTGGCCGGCTCCACTCCCAATTCCGGCAATTGAGTTCCCAGCTTCGACAAAGCCGCGGTCCTCTCACCTTCTTCAATCATGGCATGACTCGCCGCACTTCTTCTCATTTTAACATGCCTTTCACGTTCATCCGGATCCACCCTGTCAAAAAACAGCCTTAATTGAGACTCGGAAATGCGCAGATTTTCCGTTCCAGTTTTTTGCCTTAATCTTACTCCTGCACTTTCCGGACCGGGTTTACCCATATTTAGAGATTAATATCTCTAAATTATAGCATAAATTACAGCTTTTTGACCATATATGTTCCTTCAAGCTTATAACCCAGCTTTTTATAATACTCCCGTACACCGATTCCGCTTATTACAGCGATTTTTTTAAAACCGTGCTCGCTTGAAATACGTTCGGCCTCCAAAATCATGCGCTTACCCAGACCGATGTGCTGGGATTCCCCTTCCGCCCCCGAAGATATTTTAACCTGCTCACCGTAAGTGTGAACCTCACGGATCAAAGCCGCGCCGTTCAACTCATTAATAAAATGTTTTTTCCCCTTTAAAGAATACGAGGTAAAACGCAACCTCAAAAGCGAGCAAATTTTATCCTTTTTAACATCATCAAAACTGATAAAAAACTCTTTTCCCTCCGACGCCTCAAATTCCTTAACCCGCATTTCGGTCTGCCCGGGAAATATCTTTTCATCACTGATTTCTCGACAGCGGATACATCTGCATTTTATGCCTTCTTTTTCCATTTTTTGATGAACAATCTGCCTCAAATTGGAAAGTTTTGAACCCCCAATAACACTTCCCGAGGGAATATCGCGGTAAAGACGGGTAATACGCGTATATTCCGGCACCATTTGTTTGATTTTAATCATTAAATCAATCAGCTCCTCATCCGTATAAGGTTTGTATTTGCCGTCTCTAAAAATTTTTTCCAGAGCCGACCACGGAACCACCATGCAGGGGTAAATTTTTAACCAATCGGGCCGATATGCCGGATTCGCGTACAGTTCTTTAAAATCGTTCAAATCGTTTTCAAGATCACTGCCGTATAAATTGGGCATCATGTGACAGTTGATTTTAAAACCCGCGTCTCGCATCAATTGTAAAGATTTTTGTGCCTGTGCCACGGTATGACCGCGCTTGTTTAATTTTAAAATTTTGTCATTCAAACTCTGAATGCCAACTTCAATTTTTGTAACACCAAACTTTCTTAAACGGATTAATTCTTCTTCATTAATATGATCGGGACGCGTCTCCACCGAAAGACCGATACATCTGTTTATAGCGGTTTCATTGATACGTTGCGCCTCCTCAAGCGACCTGGAACGGGGTCCCGGATAATTTAAAGCGTTATAAACGTTTCTAACAAAATCCGCCTGATACCTGTGAGGATAAAAAGAAAAAGTCCCCCCCGAAACAATCACATCCACCTTATCCGTGATGTGACCCGTCTTTTGCAGACCGTGAATCCTTGATACAACCTGCCTGTAAGGGTCAAAATCATTTAAAATGGCCCTCATAATGGCCGGTTCGCTGGAAAGATAGCTTTTTGGCATTTTTGGCTCGTTGGGGCAAAAAACACAGCTTCCCGGACAGGGAAAACTTTTTGTAATAACGGTAACCGAAGCAATCCCCGACCGCGACCTGACTCCCCTTTTACGCAGAATTTTTAAAAAACCGGCGTTATCGGGAAGTTTCCCTCGTGATACCAAAGACCTATAAGCTTTGATAAGTTCGATATTACCCACCGGATTGCCGTTGATTACCCCGGCATGCTTTTTTTTTAATGAATGAAGTTTTTCACTGTCCGTAACCCCACTATTGAATGCCTCCATCACAATATCTTCCGCCAGTGTTGTTTTTGTATCCATTAAAATGTATATATAATCAGTAAAAAAGGCTATCACAGGCACCCCATTATATCCAATGAAAGACAAAAAAGCCAAAAAGATACTGGAAGACGTTAAAACCACATACAACACAATTGCCGGGGATTTTTCCAATACCAGAAACCGCGCCGAAAATGAATTTGAAAAGTTTGAAAAATATATTACCGGCGATAAAAAAATTCTTGATTTGGGCTGTGGAAACGGCAGATTACTTCTCTTTTTAAAAGGAATAATCAAAGAAAAAGATCTTTCTCAAAATTACTCGGGGGTGGACAACAGCGAACAATTACTGAAAATTGCCCGTGAAAAACACCCCGGAATTAATTTCATTTTAGGCGACCAGCTCCAGATACCTCTCAAAAATGAGTCCTGCGATTTGATTTTTAATATCAGGGCATTCCACCACATACCTTCAAAGCAATTACGGAATGATGCGCTAAAAGAGATGAAAAGGGTTTTAAAAGATGATGGAATTCTGATGATTTCTGTGTGGAATTTATGGCAGAAAAAATACTTACTAGAACTTGCCTCGGCCTTCGCCAGATGTATTCTGACCTCGGGCGGATACGCCTATAATGACACTTTGATAAAATGGGGAAAACAAAGAAAAAGATATTATCACGCCTTTACCCGCCGGGAATTCCAGAAAACCGTTGAACGTGGAGGACTGAAAATACACGATTTCAGCAATGTGGGTCATGATTATGTAATAATCGCAGGCAAATGAAGAAAATTATAATTTTAGACATTCCGTTTGACGCGGTTGATGAATATCAGGCGTTAAGCCACATTATGGCTTTTATTAAAGATGAAGACGGTAAAAGTAAAATGGTGGCGACGCCGAATCCCGAAATGCTGTTGGCCGCCCGTCGGAATAAGCAATTCAGCAAAATATTAAACCGCACAGATTTGAATATCGCGGACGGCACGGGAATACTGTGGGCGGCCACGTACCTGGAAAAAGTAAGAAACGTAAAATCGCGCACGCTGAAAATCTTTATCGGAATAAAAGAACTCATATTTATGACTTTCAACCCTTCACGATCCCAAAAAATACTGCCCCAAAGAGTAACCGGCACCGATATGGTGGAACTGATTTGTAAAAATATTGACGACAAATATCCGGTTTTTCTTCTGGGAGGAGCCGATGACACCGCTGAAAAAACCGCCGCGTTACTAAACACAAAATATTCTACCCGGATAGCCGGAACCAATAACGGATCGGCGGACGCTTCCCACGATGAAGAAATAGTCAAATACATTAACTCCCGCTCCCCCGCCATTCTATTTGTAGCATTTGGCGCCCCCAAGCAGGAACTCTGGCTGGAGCGAAACCTGGGTAAACTGACAACCGTTAAAGTGGCGATGGGCGTGGGGGGCGCCTTTGATTTTATCAGCGGCAATGTCAAAAGAGCACCGCTCATAATGCGTAAACTGGGACTTGAATGGCTCTATAGACTAATAAAACAGCCTTCACGAATCAAAAGAATTTTCAACGCCACAGTTATATTCCCCATCAAAGTCATCAGATCCTCATTCTGAAATCTAATCTTTCTCCTTTTTCTTTCTCCCAAAACCTCTTTTCTTTGTGGCTTTTTCATCGTCGGTCTTTGAATTTTTCTTTGAAACCATATCCTGTATTTCTTCACCTTTTTGCTGCATCATCTCCACAAAAGGTTTAATTTTTTCCACCAGATACTGCGCCATCGTAAATGGCTTAATTACATATTCGCTAATCTGCTCTGTCAAATCAACAATCTTCCCGGCAATTTTCTCGACATTGTCGTTTACCGTCATTGCCGTATTGCTTACAATCGCAGTTGTATTGGAAACATCACGGAGAATTCTGATTACATAAATCAAAACCACAACCAAAAAGACAATCAATACAGCCCAACCCACCCCAAGCGACCAATAAAGAAATGTCAAAGCATCCATAGTGAAAGGATTAATGATTAATTAATTTTTTAAAAATTTCATTAACGATTATGGGATTTGCGCGCCCCTTGGATTTCTTCATTACCTGGCCAACCATAAACCCGAAAGCCTGCTGCTTGCCGTTCTTATAATCCTCCACAACGCCCGGATTTTCATCCAAAACCTCCTTACAGAATTTTTCCAGAGCCCCTTCATCGCTAACTTGTTCCATGCCTCTGCTCTTAACTATCTCACCCGGCTTTTTCCCGTTTTCAAACATCACGTCAAAAATCTCACCGCGGGCCTGGCTTAAAGAAACCTTCCCCTCATTCACCAAAGTAAGCAACTCAATCAAATCCGCAGATCCAACTTTACTTTCTTCAATAGTCACACCCCCTTTTTTTAAATGAGCCAACAAAACCGAAACCATAAAAGAAGCCGCCTGCTTGTAATCATCCGTCGCCCCACCCACCTGCTCAAAAAAAGCCGCAAGACCCCTTTCCGAAGCCAAAATACGCGCATCCTCTTCGGAAAGACCCAGCTCGTTAATATACCTTCCTTTCTTTGCATCCGGCATCTCCGGAATTTCCTTTTTTAATTGCTCAATCAAATCCTCATCAAAAACCAATGGAGGAAGATCGGGTTCCGGAAAATACCTATAATCATCGGCACCCTCCTTGTCCCTCAAAAAATAAGTCTGCCCTCGTTCCTCGTTCCAACCCACTGTCACGTCGGTTTCGGGTGCCTTTCCCTCATCCCATAGCACCGTTTGTCTCTCAATCTCATAGGCGACAGCCGATTCCAACGACCTGAATGAATTGAGATTTTTAATTTCAGCACGCGCGTAAAGCTTTTTATCTCCTGTCGGACGGATTGAAACACTGGCGTCAAAACGCATCATCCCCTTTTCCATGTCGGCATCGGAAGACCCCGTATAACGCAATACCGTCTGCATTGCGCGGGCATAATCCGCCGCCTCGCCGGCCGACCTCATATCCGGATCACTTACAATTTCCATTAATGGAATTCCCGAACGATTATAATCACAAAGTGTACCATTGGGCACATGAGTAAGTTTACCCGCATCATCCTCCAGATGAAGGCGAGTTATATTAATTTTCTTTTTCCCTGATTTTGTTTCAACATCAACCCAGCCTTTAACCGCCAAAGGCTCATCATACTGAGATATCTGGAAACCTTTCGGTAAATCAGGATAAAAATAATTTTTCCTGTCAAATTTGCAGAACTCCGGAACTGTACAATTTAAAGCCAGAGCGGCAATCATCCCCTTCCTGACCGCTTCTGCGTTAATCACCGGCAACTGGCCGGGAAACCCCATGCAAACCGGACAGGTATTAATATTCGGCTCCGCCTCAAACGAATCCGTCCCGCATGAACAAAACATTTTGGAATCCACGTTAATCTGTGCATGAATTTCTATCCCAATAACCGCTTCATATTTTTCTTTAGTTTCAGCCATATCAAATCAAAATAAAATCATAAATCCACTATAATCAATTTAACCAATCTTCTCAATATTGTTTAACTCCACCCATACTTTTTTCAATTGTTTTTTAAAATCTGTCATACTTCCTCCGTTATCCACAACAAAATCGGGTCTATCGGGTTTGATTTTCATTTCAATTTGAATATTGTATATTTCGGCGACGGTATTACGGTCATATTTGGCTTTTACCCCGGATCTGGAAAATATCTTATCTTCATCACATTCAATCCAAAGTTTTTTATCGATAAGTCCATTCATCATTTCACTATCAATATAAACCGCTTCAATCACAACAATATTATCCTTGCACGATAAAATATCTTTCTGAATTTCACGAACCACCAACGGGTGTATCAGTCCGTTCAATATTTTCAATTTATTAACATCGGAAAAAACAAACTTTCGCAACTTTTTTCTATTAATCTCCCCGTCCTTTTTCATAAATTCATCCCCAAAGAAATTTTTGATTTTTTTATATCCATCACCCTCCACCTGATAAATTCTATCCACAACCCTGTCGGCATCAATAAAAAAAGCTCCGGCATCCTTAAAAAAATTACCGGCCTCCGTCTTGCCGCTGCCAATATAACCCGAAATACCCAATACTGTTTTTGACATCTTATAATAAACCTAAATCTTTAAACGCACGTGCAAAATTATCAAGAGCCCTCTGTGCCTCTTTTGTGGATATTTGAACATCCATCTCATGGGCAATCCTGTTCCTAAGTTTATGCGCCGCCCAAACGCCGTCCAAATCATTAAACAAAGACCCGGCGCTCTTTAATTTTTGCCCCAGACTCCCCTTATATCCTCTCTTTTCCAGCAAGCTGTCCAATAATTTGTCCGCATTGATAACAGCATGCGTATGATCATTATCATCAAGAACAGACTTCCAGTAATTTAAAAATTTCTGCCTGTCCTTCTCTGACAGACCTCCAAATTTTCTTTTATAAAAAACAAATCCGATAAATAACAGATCCAAAATCACAAAAGCCAGAACCGCATATAAAAAAAGTTCCATTATTGGTTTTTTATTTTTTGGAGATCTTCAGTCGCTATATGCTGTCTTACCAACGACGTAAGCAGACTCTTTAAAGACTCGGAATCCTTAAAAGTCTGATCCGTGACAAATTTTTCCTGATACTTCATTACAAGCTTCTCCACCTTTCTGGGATTAATGGCATCCCTCAAATTAATGTATGTGCCCCCACCCGCGCCCTGCACTTTCACGTCGCCATAATTAAGAACCACCTTATGAAAGCCCAAAACCTCCAACGTAACACCTTCGATCATTGAATATTCAAGTCTGGATGTGGTTCTCTTAAAAAAACCCAGCCAAACAACATCAATCACACTAATATCCGTTAACAAAAGCGAATCATGGTACCAAACAGTAACAACCCTTAACATCCTATAAGAGCTTATCACCATCCATAACCCAAAAAAAATCAGATAATCCGGAAACAGATAAAACAAAAAAAGAGGAATAATATATCCAAAAAACAATATTCTCAAAAAATCAGGCAGAAAAACAACCGGATGCCTATGACAAACCGCCAGTATCTTTTCACCCGGATCCAGATAACCCGAAAAAAATTTCTCGGCCAAGTACATATTATTGATTATTAGCTCACTACCGCGAGAATACTATATCAGCCTATCCCTTGTAAAGAAACCATAATAAATGTAAATTAAAGGCCGCATATTTTTTTTTATGAAACTCCCTTCATTTTTCGGGAAAAAGCAAAAATCATTCTCCGACGGACAGGAAACGGGCAATGGCGCGCTAAATTTTTGGCTTGATATAGGCTTAAATTTGGTAATCATCATCGGGCTGGTGTTTTTGATCAGAACCTATGTCATCTCCCCCTTCCAGGTATACGGCCCATCCATGTGCGATACACTGAACGCAGACAACGGGGAATGCGGCAAGGGATATGGAGAATATATAATTGTCAACAAATTCGGTTACCTGAATATCCTGGGATGGCAGGTGGGGTTGCCGGAAAGAGGCGATATAATCGTTTTTCATCCGCCTCATAATGACAAGGAATTTTACATCAAACGGGTTATAGGAATGCCCGGCGAAACAGTGGAGCTTATTGACGGGTATGTTTATATAAAAAATGATGAAAACCCGGACGGCATCAGGCTGGAGGAACCTTATCTAAACGAAGACAACCTGGGAAACACTCATCCAATGACCGGCACACGTGTGTTCAATGTCCCTGAAAACAGTTATTTTGTCATGGGCGACAATAGATTGAAAAGCTCGGACGCCAGAAGCTGTTTTTCCGAGACATTTATACATAAAGAATGCGGTGAGGAAGGAACTTCATATTTTCTTACTCAAAAGAATATAGAGGGAAAAGCCATGGTCATATTATGGCCCCTTAACAAAATTTCATTAATAACGAAAACCGCTTACGCCCTGTAATGATTGGGAAGAATAGGTATTACACAGGATAAGTGGTGCATTTTTCCATATATTAAATTTGTCTTAAGTATATCAAAATATAAATATTGCTCTTGACAAGTATTGACGCACTCTATAATATCGCAACCTATATAACTTTTTAAACCTTAATATTTATATATTATGCCAACATTAAGTCCACAACAAGGACTGTCGGGGCTTGAATCAGGGGAAGCATTAGCTCCTGAGCGACATGATGCCCAGGCGGTACCCCAATCCGGTAAATTGGCCCGACTTGCAAGCGGTTTTGCAAAAAAAGTTGGCCCGATTTTAACAGCTGCAGGCCTTGCAGCAGCTTCAGCAGGTTGTGACAACGGCAATAACGGATTAATAAATTCCGCATATGCCCAGGGAGCACCTACAACTCCCGCAACCGCAACACCTACGGTGACAGGCGCACCTACAGCCACACCAACAACCACAGGTTCAGCTACTCCGGCACCGGCTCCTACAGCCAATCCCTTTGATAGCTCCAAATTGGTATGCTCAAATATGGGATTAATTGATAATGCAGGCACACGCGCCGCGGAAAATTACCGCAGAATGTTTGTTCAAACTGTGGTTTCCGGCAATCCCGAGCTTTATGAACCTTGCGCAACTTCCGCCGTACCGAATGAAATGGGAAGATTTGTACAAGCCGACTGCAGCAACGATGGACAATACAGAAATTGCGTAGTTAAAGATACATATGTTGATCCTTCTTATAATGTGGTAAATACGGAAACTCGTGTTCAATGGCTTTTAAACGGCCACCACAATGTAGAGTCCCCTCAAAGTGTGGGATATATCTTCCCCATGGGACTGGCTGCCAGAACAGGCACAGTTATTTCAACTCTTGACGCCACGTCACCTGTTGTTTACGGACAAAGAAGGGTTTTGGACAGAAAACCGGCAACAGCCACCGTAACACCTCCTGCCCCGACTGCTACAGCAAAAAGATTTACTCCTCCGGCTCCCACACATGATAACTCCAAAGACAATGAGCAGGACGGCAGACTGGCAAACCTGGAGTCTCAGGTCGCTCAAAACACAGCCAAAAACAACGAACAAGACGGAAGGTTGAACAATCACGGAGATCTTTTGAGAATTCTGATTGAAAACAATTCCAAACATTCAACTTTACCTCATCCCACTCCCGCCGATTATGATTCTTTGGGAAGAAGCAGAGCTACCAAATAAATCCTTATCCGAAAGCAATTACGCTAGGATATCAAAAAGAGTCCCCTTAACCGGGGGCTCTTTTTATTGTTCGCGCGCCATAAAATAAAATTCAATCAATGTTATTGACGCTATTAAAAGAAGACCGGACCACCAGGTTAAAATCCCCACAATCTGAAAAGTTAAACACCCCAGAGCAATGGCCGTTAATAAAACCCCCTGCCGAAAAGCCGTATGAATATGCTGATAATAAATCTCATTTTTATTGAGCCATACCCGAAAATAAAACCCCGTTACCGTAAAAGTACACGTTAGAGCGAAAAACAGACTAAGATAAAACAGCGCCAACGCCAATCCCGTGGACTCAAACGGGTCCAGCTTATTTATCACAACCACCCAGGCAATCCAACTTACAAGCCCGGCCGTTCCAATAACCGCCAGATATTTATTGTGTGTCATTTTTTTTATTTAATTTATCGATTTTCCTGAGCAGAATGGGGATTTTCTTCATATCGGCAATTAATGTTCCGCGCAACCCCGGATTATATAAAGCGGAAGCCGGATGATAAAGCGGAAAATATATTTTATCCGGTACTCCGGGCACATCTGACTTAACCCTCTTGGCTTGCCCGTGAACCTCGGAAATCTTTAAACCCGGCATAAACCTGTTCATGGCGTGCCGGCCCAACGTAACAATCAATTTAGGCTTAATAATGACAATCTGTTGCTCAAGATAACCCCTGCAAGCCTCAATTTCATCATCCAGAGGGTCACGGTTATCGGGTGGACGGTGTTTAACGACATTCGTAATGTAGACGTCATCCCTGTTTAAATTTATGGCTTCCAGAAGATGCGCAAGAAATTTGCCCGCCGCTCCCACAAAAGGTCTTCCCTGCAAATCCTCATCCTTTCCCGGAGCCTCACCGATAAACATAATATCCGCATCGGGATTACCCTCCCCGGGGACACCGTTATTGGTACCCTCAAACAATCTGCAATTTCTGCATTTCCGAATCTGATCCTCCAATAAAGACAAATTGGACATAGTTCTAACGTTTCTTCATAAACAACCGCACAAGAACAATCAAAGCCCCCAATGCCAAAAACAAATAAGCTCCCTTTTGCATTTCCGCGGAAAACAGCAACATCGCCTTTTCGGCAAGAACTCGAATATCATCCGCTAACATCTCTCCCGTGGCTTTTTCCGCTATGACAGACGGTAAAAACATTAACATATAACTGCAAACAACTCCTGATAATCCGCCCAGCAAAAAACCAATCCCTTCATAAGTCAGAACAGTGGTAAACGGTTTCCAAATCAACAAAGCAATTAATATCAAAATGGCCAGCAATGTTGCATAAACGGCCAATTTTACCGTATCAAGAAGCTGGAAGACGTTGCTCATCATAAAAGCTCCGTCACCCACAGTTGCGTTAAGATCAATCTGCACCTGCTCCGGCACCGCGGCATAAATGGATTTTTCAAATTCCTCCGTAAAAGGCGCCGCCACAACATTATATTCAACACTCTCCGGTACGCATGTAGGCAAAGAGTCTGCCCCCTCCTCCGGAATTTCGCCCTGCGCACATTTGGGAATGGCTTTAAACAAATCATAAGAAAAATTATGAGCCAAAGTAAGAAGACTTTCCCTGTATGTCCCGAGCTTTAATGTTAGTGGTTTGCCCGGGTCCTGCCTTAATGTCTCCATTTCGGAGACAAGTTGATTGATCATATTTCTAAACATATCTTCCGGAAAAACCTCCATAATCTCTCTTCTCAAATCGGCCTCCGTAAAATATTTCTCCAAAAGCGCGTTTTCATTTATCAGATTTTTGACCGTCGCACTTATCATAAAATTATAAGTATCCCCCGAAATTTTTTCCTCGTAAAAAGACCCGGACAAAAAAGTGTTGGAAACTGCGAACACCAAAAAAGAGACCAGCGACACCGCTATGAATAAAAAAACCAGTAAACCGGCGACAATCCGCCTAAAAATCATATAATTAACTTAAAGCGCCGACATTATACACAACCTATACCGGATTAGGAAGAAAACTCGCCTCCGGTAACTCTTGCGCAGGAACAATTTTCCAGTGTACTTCTTGATGAATTCTTCCGGGCATCGTGAATCCGGCGGCCTTTTTGTGCCCTCCTCCGCCAAACTTGGCGGCAAGCTCCTCAAGATCCACCTCTTCGCACTGTGTGCGGAAAGACCCCTTTACATTGCCCTTATTATCTTCATTTAAAAGACATGTATATTTTGAGCCCGGCACGGAATTAATCAAATCCACAACTCCGGAAGCCGCATCCATATCGGCTCCGCATTCTTCAAAATCCCTGTAAGTAAGAACCGCAACGGTCACCCCCTCGCTGTTCACACGAACATTTTCCATCGCCCTCCCCCATAATTTCAAAGTGGTAACAGGTGTATTTCTAAAAAGACTTCTGGCCACCAGACTTACCTTTGCCCCAAATGAAGCCAGTTTGCCCGCTATTTCAAATACCTCCAGACTGGTATTGGAATGCATCAGACTTCCGGTATCATTATATATACCCGTTATCAAAGCCGTCGCCATCACCGGTGTTATCCGTCTTCCGGTATATTCAAAAAACTTATGTAGAATCATTGTTGTGGACGCAGCCTTTTCATCAACAATGTTACATGTACCGAAATTATCGTTGGATGCATGATGATCAATATTAACAACCGGAACAGAACCGCCGAAAATTTCCGGATAAACTTCATGATATTTCGTCATATATGAAGCCCCCGCATCCATCACCACTATCAAATCATATTCGCGAAAATCAAAGGCGGAAATTATTTTATTCACCTCCGGCAGGAAAGAAAACCTGTCCGGCACCTTATCAATGCAGGCAATATCACACACCTTACCATCATTTTTCATCGCCAGTTCAAATGAAACCGCCGACCCCAACGTGTCCCCGTCGGGTCTTTTATGACAAATCGTCAGAATTTTTTCCGATTTTTCAAGAAGTGCATCCAATTTGATAAATTTTTCCTGCATTTTTCCGCTTATAACAACTGTTAAGAACGGGATATTAAAGGATGTTTTTTATTTTTGCAAGATGATTTATAATGTATAAAATTAACCATTCCCGCATGGTCGCAAAGCTAAAAACAGTCTTTATGGGAACCCCCGATTTTGCCGTTGCTCCGCTCCTGGCTCTGGCCGGTGATCCGGATATTAAAGTGGTTGCCGTAATAACCCAGGAAGACAAAAAAACCGGCAGAAAACAAATAGTAACACCACCGCCGGTAAAAACAGCCGCAATAAAATTGGATATTCCCGTGCTCCAGCCTTCCGAATACCGAAACAATAATGAAATCATTGATCTGCTAAAAGGCCTAAAAACTGACTTTTTTGTTGTCACAGCCTATGGTCAAATTTTGCCGGAGGAAGTTTTAAAAATCCCCCGCTACTGTTGCATCAACATCCACGGGTCACTGCTTCCCAAATTCAGAGGGGCTTCCCCGATTGAATCGGCCATAATACACGGTGAAAAAGAAACCGGCGTATCCTTTATGAAAATGATAAGAAAAATGGATGCGGGTCCCATATACGACATTTTCAGACTTCAAATCAGCAATGATGACACCTCTTTAACCCTCAGACAGAAACTTTCTTTGCTTGCGGCAACCCAGCTTCCTTACGTGCTTAAAGACATTGCATCGGGTACAATTGAGCCAATTGATCAGGAACATGCGAAAGCCACATACTGCCGAAAAATCACAAAGGAGGACGGATACGCCGACTTAAACAAACACACCTCCACCGAAATTATCAATATGATAAGGGCCTACGACCCCTGGCCAGGATGTTTCCTGGTATTTAAAGATAAAAAAATCAGAATAATCCTGGCGGAAAACAATTCCAACTCATCAATTTCTGTCAAACCTTATGAAATGATTGAAATGGGAAAAGATAAAATAGGCATAGGTACCAAAAAAGGACTGCTTATTCCTCTTAAATTGCAGCTGGAAGGCAAGAATCCCGTCTCAATTCAGGATTTTCTGCTGGGCAACAGAAACCTGCTGGTCAGACTGCTGGAAAGCGCCAGATAAATAAAGAACATCGCCTGCCCCTGGTAAAACGAATAAAAAAAGTGATCAAAAAGGAAAATTATTAAAAAAATCGTCAAAATCGAAAGCTGAATCACAGCAAAATTTTTATCCTCTCCGGATCCCCTCATAAAACTTATAAGTAGAGAGTAAAAAAGATATCCAAGCAACATTAAAAAAATCATCGCCGAAATCAGACCTGCCTCTGCGGCTATAAGAAGATAGACATTATGCACGGGCTGCATGCTCCACGGCGCAAGTTTGGCGGTGACATAATCCTGCATGATTAACGTAAAATGCCCCAAACCCACACCCAGCGGATTTTCCGATAAAATATTTTTGCTAATTTGAAGATACTGCATCCTTTCAACTCCCGCGGTATCTTCGCTCCCCACCAATAAACGACTCAATACAGGTTCTTCCAGATTAAACGCAACCACAATCAACAAAAAAACGCTAAACCAGAGCAAAATCTGTTTAACGGGAAGCTTTTTGTTTGATATGGAAAAATAGATAAGAAAAGCTCCGCCGAATGCGATAAAAGCGCTTCTGGAAAAGGTAAAAACCAATGCAATCAGCAACACCGAAGCCGCAGTCAAATACAGCCACATGTTTTTTCTGTAGCTGTGATAAATCCAAAACAGTGCGATAACCAAAAAACCCGCCAAAAAATTGGGGTGCAGGAAAGTACCATAAGCCCGAATGACCTTGCCTCCTCCAATATTCATTTTCGCAACACCCGGGACATCGGCGGAAATATTTGATTCACCCAAAAACCCAAGCCCCACGGACGACTGAAAAAGATATTGCTCAATGGCAATGAATGCCTGAATAAGAAGCGCATAAATAAAGAAATTCATGACATCGAACCTTCCGGCAGCACCGTTAACCAATAAAAAGTAGAGAATCAAAAACTCCAAATAACGAAATGAAAACAATAAAACCAGTACATTTTCCTCCGCGGCAAAAATACTGAAAATTAAAGACAGAACATACAAAAGAATCAATAAAGAAATTATCGGATCCCCGGGGTATACTTGTTTAACCTCTTTTTTATAGACCGCCAGCCCAAAAAAAACCGCCGCCAACAAAATCAAAATATCACCCGCGTAAATAAAAAAAGATGCGTACTCATTAAAATTGCCCGTAATCAGATAAGTACCGTTAAAAATCAATGTCCTGATCTGAAAAGGCAGAACCAATATAAAAAGCTTGAGACAAAACGATGACAATTTCAGGAAAGAAACATCACTCAAAGTCGCGCTTAAACGTTCTTTAATCATCATCGTTATACAAAAACCGCTAATTGATAACCGGGGCCGGCGTAATCATTCCCTCCGCCGGAAGCAGAGCATTAATCTCCTCTTCCGCTATCCTGACCGCGTCGGTTACGGACACTGTCGCCAGAACGGAATCCACAGCCTTGCTAAAGATTCCCGAATACTTCGCATAATCATAAATCGGCATGCTTTCCGCATAACCGATCTGCTCAGCAAAAACCCCATATACCGGATCCTTCATTTGGTCTTCAATCATATCCCTTCTGCTTGTGGGTCTGTGAGTTTTTTCGTTGTAATACTGCAGGTTCTCTTTATTGCTCATAAAAACCAGAAAATCCCAGGCCTCTTGAGGATGAGCTGAAGTCCGGCTGACCGTTTCGGCGAAATAATTGGCATAAGCATCACGCTTTTCGGTTGAAGTTGCGGGATCATTTACCTGCGGCACCGGAGCAATACCTACATTATTCAAACTGATGGTATTGACTCCCTTTCCTTCAAGATCTTTGATCTGCGTCGCAAGCTGATCGTATAAATAAGAATAGCCGAAAATCATCACTACTTTTCCCCTGGCAAAAGCCTCCAACTCTTTTGTCGCCGAGTTTACATCCGAAATATACTGATTCCAGGAATAATTTTTATTTGCCGGAAGAGCAAAACTCGTATACAGCCCCAACGCCTCTGCCGCGGGACTGACACTTACTCCGGTCGCCGTCCCCGTTCTCTGGCGTGAAAATTCGGCTTTGGACATATTGTCATTATAGAAATCAATTCCGTGTTGAAGCATCAGCATCAATAAAATATCCGTTGATCTCGCAATATTATCCGATCTGCCCATGGCAATTCCAGCCTGTTCAAAACGCTCAAAACTTTGATCCTTTTTAGTCAGCAGAAAAACATCCTCCTGAAGTTCCGCCCACGTTGCCGGAGGTTTGCCTCTGGACGGAATCTTGTCTTCATAAGCTGCTTTATTGTAATAAAGAGCCAGCGTATCAACCATCATGGGGATTCCATATACCTTTTCCACCCCGTCCGCGGGATCGCTGAAAATCATATCATTGGCTGCCACATTAACAAAAGTATCCCTGAAAACCTGCGGTGAAACAAAATCAACGGGAGCCGGAGCCAACTTCTTCTTATTGGGCAGAATCCAGTAATTAGGCGCCGAAAAAATATCCGGCCCCTCCCCTTCCGCAAGTTCATTAACAATCAGATTCTGGTACTCCTCCAAATCGGTAAATTTCCGATATGTTATCTGTACATTGGAATGCGTTGACTGATATTGCTGAATAAGAGGTCTGATAACATCCTCGTCATCATACATTCTGTAATAAACCAGTTTTACCGGCTCAAGCTTGTCCGTTAGTTGAGGCTCTTCTTTCTTGAAACAACCTGTCATTGAACTCGCCAACAAAGTCATTAGCAAGCCGGCGGCAAATATTCTTTTTTTAAACATAATATCGATAAAATAAATAATGTTTTTTTTTAATTATAAGATAATGACGGAGACTCTTTAAGTCCTTCCAAAAAATACTTTTTTGAAAGCGCATAATAATACATGGAAGAACACTTTCCCTGAGTCAAATTTCTAAGACATTTAAATAAAAATATAAATATACCGGATGATAATAATTGAAAAATTAATTTCTTCCAGACTGGAGGTACCTTATTTAATTCGGGATATTTTTTATGAATGATATGAGCCGCCGCTCCTATACTCCGCATTCTTGAAGCCATTCCCTCCTCGGTCATGACATGATCATGGTAACCAATCGCCTTCGGATTATAATAAATCTTCAGGCCAACTCTTTTAAAAAGCCTGTAACCCAGCTCAATATCCTCCCACCCATAACCTGAAAAAGAGGGATCAAAAGGATATTTTTCCAACAGTGACTTTTTTAAAGAAAGATTGGAAGTGTAAAAAAAATTATAATCCGCCTCCGATTTTCCCTTGAGCTTTTCATAAGCAAATTGATGCCCTCCGAATTTTCCCATAATGGAAGAACCGTTGGTCAGCCACTGCATATAATTCGTCAATGTAAGTTTTGGATGCCATGTGGTAAACCCCAATACGGCTTCATTCTCGCCGGCATGCCTTAAATGCATCCTCAAATGCTCTTCCAGAAAGTCCTTCCTGACAATAATATCGTCTTGATTTAAAACTATAATTTTACCGCAGGCCATTGCCACACCCGTATTCCGGGCCACACCCTGTCCCTGATTTTCCTGCCGGACATATTTCAAATTAAAATCATTTTTCATAAAAGAGCTGACAACGCTTTTCGTCTCATCGCGGCTTCCATCATCAACAACAATAACCTCAAATCTATCAAGAGGAAGAGTCTGCCGTAAAAGAGCCCTCAGGCAATCCCCGAGAACTCTTTTACGATTATATGTGGGTATAATTACACTAATAAGCATATATACCCGATTTTACCCCGATTCCGCTCATTAATTCAACTTTTATGAGGGAACTTCCACCAGATTAATCATTTCCGACTCCTTATTCTTCTTGTAAGTGATGAAATTTATGTTGTCGGCAACAATTTCGGTGGCTTTTCTTTCTTTACCTTCAGCATCCTTGTAAACATAGTTGGACAAACGTCCTTCCAGGTATACACCGGAACCTTTGGATAAATTTTTGGCGATATTCTCACCCAACTTGCGCCACGCCACGACGCTGTGGAAATCCGCAAACTCCTTTTTCTCCCCTTCGGGAGTCATCCAGTCGCGGTTGGTGGCGATCTTGAATTTGGTCACGGGAATTCCGCTGACCGTTGTCTTAAGTTCGGGATCCGTCGCCAGGTATCCCATAACTATGACCTTGTTTACACTTCTCATAGTAAACTGGTTTAAGAAATAAGTATTTCAACCATAACCGCCCGACATTAAAGATTTCTAAATTTTTGCTTAAAAATTTTCGCCCTCCTCCGTGTTGACTTTAAAGCCCATATAAAGAAAAATAGCTCCGGTTCTAATCATTCATATGTTTAACGGAATAATCAGAAACAAGGGAGTAATAAAAAAAGTTTCGGGAGACAAAGATTTGTCGATTCTGGAAATTACCTTTTCCGACCCAGATGATAAATTGAAGAAAGGCGATTCAATAGCGGTGGATGGCGTATGTCTGACTGTTAAGGAAATCCCGGCAGACAATTTTACCGTTGAAGTCATGCCCGAAACACTGCAAAGAACAATTATTGATTCATATGTCGCGGGCACGGAGGTGAATCTTGAATTACCTCTTAAAATAGGGGAAAGATTGGACGGACATTTCACCGGCGGACACATAGATTACGTGGGAACCGTTAAAGAAGTGGTGGAATTAAAAAAATCTGCAAACCTGATAATTGACATCCCTCCCGACTATAGAAAATATTTTGCCATAAAAGGATCTGTAGCCGTAAATGGAGTCAGCCTGACCATCGGCGGCCTGGATAGCGGCACTTTTACCGTTTGCATAATTCCGCAGACTCTTGATGTAACCAATCTCGGAAATCTTAAAAAAGGAGACAAAGTAAACATTGAAACAGACATGTTTGCAAGATATATAGATTCATTGCTTGAAAGCAAAGAGAATCAAATCTCATACGCCTTTCTTAAAGAAAGAAATTTTATTTAAAATTCCATGAAAATAAACAGGTCTATGATCGGCGCAAACTCAAAACAAAACAAAAAACTCAAAATCGCCGTTATTTTCAGCCTGTTTAATTCCTCGATCGGCAACAAGCTTCTTAAAAGCACAGTGGAAAATCTCATAAGACTTGGTGTGACAGAAAAAAACATCCATGTTTTTAACGTCCCCGGAGCATTGGAAATTCCTCTGGCCGCGCACAAAATCTCACACAAAGGATACGACGCAATCATTGCCCTCGGAATCGTAATTAAGGGAGACACTTATCACTTTGAAATTGTCAGCGACGAATCGCACCGCGCACTGATGGATATTAGTCTTAAAAGAAAAATCCCGGTGGTTTTCGGGATAATCTGCGCCTACAGCGAAAAACAGGCTCGTGACAGAGCCGACGCGAAAAAAATGGATAAAGGACGGGAATTCGCGGAAACTGCGGTGGAAATGGCCAATTTTATGAAAAACGTGTAAAATATAATGGAAATACTTAACGCAAAAACAAATGATTAAATCAATTAGAACCGCGGACACTAAAAACAAGCGCGTGCTAGTTAGAGTGGATTTTAATGTACCCATTGAAAACGGCAAAGTGGCGGACGACACCAGAATAATGGCAACACTGCCGACCATAAGATACCTGATTGACGATAACGCAAAAGTGATACTTGTAACTCATCTCGGCCGTCCGGGAGGCAAAAAAGTGGCAGAACTGAAACTTGATCCGGTAGCCGATTTCCTTTCCGAAATTCTGGGGAAGAAAGTATTAAAAAGCGATGAAAGTGTGGGACCCACGGTTAAAAAAGCCATTGATGAAATGAATTTCGGAGACGTTATACTTTTGGAAAACATCCGCTTTCATAAAGAAGAGGAGAATAATGATCCTGAATTCGCAAAACAACTTGCCGATCTGGCTGACACATATATCGTGGATTCATTCGGCACATCCCATCGCAAACACGCTTCCACATACGGAGTTTCCAAGCACATCCCCGCCTATGCCGGCTTCCTTATGGAAAAAGAGGTGCTGACACTTACCGAATTGATGAAAAACACGCCACGACCGCTAACGCTGATTGTGGGAGGTGCAAAAATTGATACAAAAATCGGCGTAATCAAGAATTTTTTAAATAAAGCCGATTACTTTTTGATCGGAGGAGGACTGGCAAACACATTTCTGGCCGCGCAAGGTTACAATATGGGTAAATCGCTTTTCGAACCGGAAAAAATTGAACTGGCAAGAGAGATAATGATGGCAGCGGAAATGTTCCGCGACAAATTCATACTGCCCGAAGATGCCATTGTAAGCGACAAAGCCGAAAAAAACACTAAAATTCTGGATCTGCCGGTAACGGACATAGAAGGCGACATGATGGTACTTGATTTGGGTGTCAAATCCCGCGAAAAATTCGCGGAAGTTATTGCCATGTCAAAAACCATCATATGGAACGGACCGATGGGTCTTTACGAAAAAGAACCTTTTGAAAAAGGCACTCTATACATCGCGCAGGCGGTTTCGGAAGCCACACAAGCCAAAACAATAATCGGCGGAGGCGACACAATAGACGCCATCAAAAACTTTAAAATCAGATTGAACAAATTCACACATGTTTCAACGGGTGGCGGAGCCATGCTTGAATTCCTGGAAGGATCACCTCTACCCGGAGTAGAAATTATCATGGGCTGAGACACCGTTACCTGTGGACGGATTTGATATAACGGCTCACAACGGAGAAATCCGCTTCCAGCGTTTTTGGTACGGGAAGATTTTGCAATGGAGTCAAAGGATCTTTAAGCCCGTTCCCGGTTGCAATACAAACAATGTTTTCTTTTGAAGAAATCAATTTGCGTTTCTTTAGCTCCACCACCGCCGCAATCGCCAACGCCGATGACGGTTCCGTAAAAATTCCCTCCATACTCGCCAAATTCTTTTGTGCATCCAGCGCCTCTTTATCCGACACCGCAATCGCCGCACCACCCGATTCATAAACGGCTCTAAGCGCCAGCTTTCCATCCACAGGATCAGTCACCGCGACAGCGGAACAAACCGTATCCGCTTTTTCCCAACGTGAATAACATTTCTTTTTCTTATCAAACGCCCGCACCAAAACGGCACATCCATCCGGTTGTACAATAAACATTTTCGGCATTTTTTTTATGAGCCCCATTTTCCCACACTCAACAAATCCCTTCCAAAGACCCGCAACGTGAGTTCCCGCCCCGGTAGGGACGATAACCGCATCCAATTCTCCCTTTTCCATCTGTTCAACCAACTCATAAGCCAGCAATTTCTGTCCTTCCCTTCTAAAAACATAATCCCCCACCTGATAAAGATTGTGATTATTCGCAATTTGTTCCGAGATTTCCACACATTCACTGTAATTCCCTTTAATTTTAATAACATGAGCCCCGTAAGACAAAATTTGAGACAATTTCCCAACCGGCGTGTCTTCCGGGACCAGAACATAAATTTTAAGACCGGCCTTTGAAGCATAAGCCGTGCAGGAAGCCGCCATATTGCCCGAGGAAGCAATAATGAGTGCCTTGGCGCCGGCCTCCAGAGCTTTCGTAATTTCCAAACTGCTGCCCCTGTCTTTAAAAACACCCGTCGGATTGGCACCTTCATTTTTCACATAAAGATTTGCAAATCCGTATTTAGCCCCAAGTGACGACACTTTATATAATGGAGTGTTGCCCTCTTTCAGGGTAACAAGCGATTTCACATCCTTTAGCGGCAAAAACCCTCGAAAACCCTTTGGCTTCTTCTTTAATAAGTCATCATATTCCACATCCAGAACACCGCCGCATTTTGGACATTTGGTATGAGATTTAAGCTCATCAATATCCGTGTCACAATCAACGCAGAAAAGTCTGTATCCCGGCCTGATTTTTCGATCTTTAGTCATTGATTTCCGCTATACAATCTATTTCCACCAGCGCCTCCTTGGGAAGCCCGGCAACCGCCACCGTCGCCCGCGCCGGCCTGTGATCACCCAGTAAATCAGAATAAACCTTATTCATATCGGCAAAATCCCCCATATCCTTTAAATACACGGTTGTCTTTAAAATTCGATCAGGACCACTGCCGGATGCCTTTAAAACGGCAAAAAGATTTTTTAAAACCCGTTCTGTCTGTTCGAGAATACCACCTTCAACCATCATTCCTTCCTCATCCAGCGCAATTTTTCCCGAACAAAAAACCAGTCCACCCGCAGTTACCGCCTGACTGTACGGCCCCACCGCCTTTGGTGCTCCACCGGTGTTTATAAACTTCATAAGCAAATTTTATTTTTCCGATTTAGGCTTAATTACCGGTTTAATCAGCTTCTTTTTATCGTCATCGGGCAATTCCTCATTATGAGCCGATTCACTCCATCTTCTAATTTTGTCTTCAACAATTTCCCTGGGAGTGGAATACCTTTCTCTGGCCAAACGGATCACCTTTTCCAGGCGCCCTTCTTCAAATTCCAAAACGGGGGGAGGCATCGTATCCATGGAAAAAGTCTTTGAAGGCATACCGTCAATCAAAAGTCTTGTATAAGCCATATATTTATTCATGGAAACCAGGTCGTTCGGCAAAACTTCCTCTCCATACTGTCCGGAAATATATTCGGCATCATCAAATCCAACCTGAAAAGACAGAATCGTTCCCACATTACCAAATACCGCGTCCCTAACCTCTTCCGGCATCTGCGCAATATACTGGTTGGCCATTGTCAGATTTAGTTTGTACTTTCTGGCCTCGGAAAGAATAGTCGCAAAAGAATCCGTTGCAAAATTCTGAAACTCATCAACGTACAGATAAAAATCCTTTCTGTCCTTTTCCGGAATATTGGCTCTGCTCATAGCATCAAGCTGAAATTTTGTAATCATCATCGCCCCCAAAAGCGAAGAATTATCCTCGCCTATTTTTCCTTTCGAAAGATTTACAATCACGATTTTACCCTTATCCATGGCAAATCTGATGTCCACCGCGCTCTTGGGCTGACCAAGAATATTTCTGATAATCGGAGAAGACAAAAACTGCCCCACCTTGTTCAAAATCGGCGAAATCGCCTCTATCCTCTGTCGCGGATCCATCTTTGCAAACTCATCCTCCCAGAAACGCTTAACAATCGGATCGGTAATCTTTCTTACAACTCTGTTCCTGTAATTTTGATCCTGCAAAATGCGCGGGATTCCAAGCATTGTCGTCCCCGGATATTCCAGAAGTGAAAGAATTGTATTGCGTAAAATATGTTCAAGTCTCGGACCCCAGCTGTCCGCATAAATCTTCTTAAAAATCCCCACCAGCCCCGAACAGACAATCGTATTTAAAGACGGATCAATGTTCTCCAGCATGTTAAATGCCACCGGAAAATCACGATCGGAAGGATCAAAAATCACAACCTCGTTGGTTCTGTGAGACGGCACAAAATTAAGCACGGCATCCGCCAGATCACCGTGAGGATCCACAACCGCCACACCTTTTCCCGCCATAATATCAGAATAAATCATGTTTTCCAATAGGGTGGATTTACCCATACCAGTCTTACCAATGATATACATATGCCTTCTGCGATCATTGGCTTTAATCCCGAAAACCTGATTTGAACCGCGAAAATTGGATCGCCCCAGCGTGGTAATATCATCATTATCACCCTTCTTGGAAGGCACCGGTAAATCACCGGGCGGTTCAAGCCGCTTGGATCTTACCCAATAAATATTCGGCGTCGTTACGGTAATATTTGGCAAATGATAAACCGTGGCCAGCTCTTCCACGTTCATAACATATCCGCTGTCAATTATTCTTTCCCGGAATCGCGTAACCGCCTCGTTCCCGCCTGTCGTTTCACGAATGGCAAATCCGTTTAAATGTGGAATATTAAATTGCTTAAAAGAACCTGCAATTTCACGCAATTTAATCATAGCCGCCTCCTTGTCCGCAGCTTTGGGTACATACACAATTCTCACATTTACCTCATATAAAAGTTTCCCCACTTTATCCATCGCCGCCACCATCGCAGTTTCCTTATCATGCGATTTTGAAATCTGCTCCTCCACATCATCATCCTCGGCACCTCCGGATGCCGAAAGTCTCACTTTTCCGGCTTTCAACCCTTGCAAGGCAAAACTCCAGTAAAAAGGGAAAAACACCACCCGTAAAATACGGCTCCTGGTACAATAAGCCCTTGCGTACAGCCTCTGCAGTTTTTCAACATTAAAAAAGACACCGCGCTTAAGCAGTTTGATACATTTAATAAAAACCAGTCTCCACTTATCCTCCAGAGGGCGAACAACAATCTGAATCCAGGCTTGCTCGTCCGGGTCGTTAAATTTGGCCAGCGTTGATGTAATACCAGCCAGCGGATCAAGCGCCACCTTGGCCATTTTATCCTCAAACTGCGGATATCTCTTAATCGGATAAATATCAACATCATCAAGTTCAAGATCGGCCCCCACGGCATACTTGAACTCATCAATACCCATAAATTCCCTGTCAGCCTTCTTATCAAGAGATTTTTCGGCCTTCGCCAACGCCAGAGTACCAACAGAATCAATCTCTTTAAGACTCTCCCCTTCGCTGACTTCTATGGTAATTGGACGCGCATAATCATCCACTTCTTCAATCTCCACCCCGGGATACTGGGCGTAAATCTGCCCTTCAATTACATTCCGCAGTCTTACGGGAAAATGAGCGTAAAATTTAATACTCCTTTCCACATTTGCAATTTCAAAACTGACCATATCCTGCCCAATGCCCCTGAGTTTGTCCCATAAACTCAAATCCCGTGAAATACCGTGAATTGTGGAAAAAATCTGCTCGGCAACAATCGGGCCCGTTTCATTTTCCTTGGAAACACGAATTGAAATTGTAATCATCGGTTCCTTTGCAAGCCGCTTTGCGCGCACAAACCGCAAATACAGCTCAAAAAGCACCTGCACCACAACCAAGCCGACAATTATCAGTAACAGATTTAGAAACAGCTCAACAATATTCATAAGCCCGAATTAAACATTCAAAGTGAGTATAACAAAAACAAATCGGAAATACACAAATTATTCCCCATTCTTTAATTCCCGCTCCAATAAATATTTATTCAAAATAATCATCGCCGCCACTTCATGTTCCGAATGCTTTGTCCCATAACCGGAAATCCCCGTGTCTTTTATAAAAGACCTGGCTTCATAAGAACTAAAGGATTCATCCTGAAACACAACCTCAACCCCCGGACTGGCCTTTTTTAAATATAAACCAAGTTTATTCCCGATATTTTGCATTCTTTCGACCTGAGGTACTTCGACACCATCCTTTGATTCCGGTACCCCAAAAACCACCCTCACAACATCCTCTTCGTTAACTACATCGGCAACAGCCTTAAAAATGCCCTCCAGCGATTTTTGCCCACGTATTTCCCCCTTACCAAAAACCAAGTTGGCTCCGGCATCGGTTATCGCCAGGCCAACATTTCTTTCACCAAAATCAATCGCCAGAATCTTATTATTTATCACCGTTAATTTCAACTTTTAATACTGCTTCCGCCCCATCCACTATCTTCACCCTTACATCAAAATTTCCGGTCGTTTTGATATGATCTTTCATTACTAAATGAGCTTTTTCCAGCCTGACTTTCTTGACCTTTTCCAAAGCGTCAATAATTTCCTTTTCCGTAATTGATCCGTATAACTTATCACCCTTTGCTTTGGCACTAAGAACAATCACAGCACCGTCAATTTTCTTGGTAACCTCTCTCGCCTCCTCCAAAAGACGATCCTTTTGAATAACTTCGTTTTTGCGAATTTTATCGGACTGCTTGATAACCGAGGACGTGGCCATCACGGCCAACCCCGCTGGAAGCAGATAATTTCTAAAATATCCCTCCTTGACCGATTTAACCTCGCCTTTTCGTCCCACGCCCTTGACATTTTGTAAAAACAATACCTGCATGACAAATTTATTAGAGTTTAAGCTATCAATTTATAAGCGAAATTCACCCAAAAGTAAAGATTCAAACCCGTAATCAGCAAGAAATACACCAATCCGCAATATTTGCAAACCTGTCTCCGGGATAAGCAAGGTCATCCAGCTTAATATTTTTTACCTTATTATCCGTGGCAAAAACATAACTGGGCCTGTACATAAAAATTGCGGGCACATCGTCGGCAATCTCCTCGGCAAGATCTTTCAGCAGTTCTTCCTTTTCACCGGTATCAAAAGTCTTCCTGATTTTTTCAATCAGACTGTCGGCGGCAAAACTCTTGTAATTGGAAAGATTCAACCCGTTTCCCTCCGCCTGACTGGAATGCCAGTACGAATAAGTATCAAGGTTATATCCCAAACTTTCCCCCGTTAAAAGCAAATCATAATCCCGATTCTGAACCCTCTCGCCAAAATCCCCGACACTCACATACTGAACCTCCGTTTCAACCCCAACCTTCTTCCAGGATTCAACCAGAAAATTTACCACAATTTGCATATCCTCCAACGCGGAAGTCCCCTCCTCATATTGTCTTACCAATAATACAAATTTCAAATTTGCATCGTCGGATGTCTTTCTATATTGGTCACCCGCATCTTGGTCCCACTTGTAACCGCTGTCAAAAAGCGCGCCGTTAGCTTCATCAATATTTGATTGATACAACCACTCTGCCTGATCCAAGTCCATCAAGGGAGTATCAACTCCCGTCTTGCTCGGCAGCAAAGTAAGCAGTTCATTCTTATCAACCGCTTTCTGCAAAGCTATCCTGACCTTCTCCTTCTTTAACAAATCACTGTTCATATTCATAAATACGGCGGTATATTGCGGCAATTCATAATTCACAAACCAAAACCTGTTACTATCCTCAATATCCTTCATTATCTCCTTCGGAACCTTGGAAATAACGTTAACCGTGCCCTTCTCCCTGGCCATCAAATCACTGGAAAGATAAACATGAAATCTGACATTCTTAATAATCGGCATCTTGCCGTAATATTTTTCATTTAGACTCAGAAAAATCCTCTGTCTTCCCTCATTGGTTGTTTCAACAGGCTGGCTGATTTTATAAGGACCGCTTCCCACCGGCTGAAGATTAAATCCGTGATAGGGCAAATCGGCAACGGGCACTTCCCCCAGCAAATGTTTAGGCAAAATCCCAACGTTTAAATTGGTTATAAAAAATGAATTTGGCTTTTTCAAAACAAATTCTATCATATCAGGACCGGTCTTTTTAATCTCCACACCTTCAAAATTGGCTTTTAAAACGGGGTTTTGGAAATCCGGGCTCTGAATTAGATCATGATACGTGAAATACACATCCTCCGCAGTAAGTTCCTCGCCGTCATGCCAGAATATTCCGGGTTTTAATTTAAAACTGTAGGTTGTCCCCTCCTGATTAATTGTTAGATCCGCCAGATCGCCCACAAAAGCTTTTAAATCCGGATTGTATTTGGTAAGCCCGCTGAAAATAAGCCCCGAAATTTCACGATTGGCCTCCGTAAAATCCACATAAAGCGGGTTAAGCATCACGGGTTTGTCCGAAAGCATGCCTTCGGTGTAAGTCCCCCCCTCATCCGTAAAAAGCCCGGGGTTTTTAAAAAATTCAACCACACCCTGGGCAACTGCACCCAAAACAACAATCGCAATAATCAAACTTACGACTTTTTCCTCTATGCTATATGAACGCAGCACCCTAAAAAGTGCATTCCATTTAAACGCCATATTGTTTCAATCCTGTTAGGGGACAAAAATAAACGCCAACGACAACAGCACAAACAAAAGACCCAAAATCAATGACGCCCGATAAACCACCTTCTCCGCCCCTCTCTTGGTTGATTGAATCGCCCCCATCTGGCCGCTGAGAGCCCCGGACAAACCCGACCCTTTGCTCTGAACCAGCACCGAAAGCACAAAAAGCACGGAAACTATAAGCTGAATGACAATTAATGCAGATCTCATGTTTATTTTGTGTGAATAATAATATGTAAAACCCAGTTAACAAGTCCGAATATCAACGCCCCCCAGAGATACGTGACGGGATTACTAATGGTGACGGAAATATCGGCAATACTAATAGCATTTACAGCCTGCATGGTCAACCAGAAGATAATTGCGTTGATGACCAGCATGAAGAGCCCGACCGTAATCAAAATGAGCGGGAAAGACAAAATTTTCATCAAAGGTTTGATGAAAGCGTTCAATAATCCAATCACAAATCCCCCCAAAGCAAAAAAAGCTATACCCCCTGTATATTGCACATCCGGAATAAACTTTGTGACCAGATAAAGCGCCAATCCGTTTAAAACAACCCCGACTATGATTTTATTCAGCATGGTAACAATTTAACACAATTACTTTCTTACCGCCAACTTGACCTCCGCGTTATCTACAACAGCGGTTTTTTCCATATCCCACTCAAAATCACCGCCGTCCTGCAGTTCAATCGCCAGTGTCTCTTTGCGGATATAGTCGGCAAAACCGGCCACGGCCTCTTTAAGCTCGCCTTCCGCTTTCACAAAAATGTATATTCTGTCATCAACGTTATAGCCGGCCTCCTTCCTCATATCCTGAATCAATCTGACTATGTCCCTGGCCTGTCCCTCCTGTTTCAGTTCATCGGTGATCACCGTATCCAAAACCACGGAAATTCCACCTCCGGAAGCCACATCAAAACCCTCCTTACCTTCAAACCCGACCTCCACCTCGTCCCCCTCCAAAACCAAATCTCCGATTTTAACACTTCCATCCTCATTAACTTCAAATTCCCCCGC
The DNA here is from genome assembly GCA_041738505.1 of Candidatus Altimarinota bacterium. Lineage (GTDB taxonomy): Bacteria > Patescibacteriota > Gracilibacteria > UBA1369 > UBA1369 > JBGSPQ01. The sequence continues at coordinate 30,836 of JBGSPQ010000024.1, forward strand.
CTTGGCTTTCTTGATTATTTCCTGAACATTGGACCCGTATTTTGGACCAAGCACGCGGGCGTTAGGCCGGACAATCCGCCGTATAACATTTTCCGCGTCTTTAAGTATTTCCAGATTTTTAACATTAAGCTCCTCGCAAATCACCTCGCTTTGATCTGTAACTATCTTCTTGGCCACATTGGCCGGCAAAGCAACCTGCACCAGCGCCAAAGGCTGTCTGACTTTTATATTGGCCTTGTCCCTTACCGAGTGTCCCATTGCCACTATTGTTCTTACAATCTGATTCTCCCTGTTTATCTTTGGCTGGATCATTTTCTCGTTCACCTTCGGCCAATCGGCCAGATGAACGGATTCCCCCCCTGTGAGATTCATATAAATCTCATCCGACAAAAACGGCATAAAAGGTGCAATCAATTTGCTGAATTCAACCAACACGGTATGCAGTGTCTGATATGCCTCAAATTTATCCCCATCGTTTTCGGACTTCCAGAAGCGCCTTCTGGACCGCCTGATATACCAGTTGGAAAGACTGTCCGCGAAATCCATCATCGGACGAGTGGCTCTGGTCAGATTATAGCCCTCCATTTCCTCCGTAACGGTCTTAATCAGTTGATGCAACTCCGAAAGAATCCATTGATCCAGTTTGTTTGAAGGTTCAAAAAATTTAACTGATTTGTCCGGTGTCCACTTATCAATATTGGCATAAGTGACAAAAAAGCTGTACGCGTTCCAGACCGTCAGACTGAATTTTTTTACCACTTCTTCCACGTGCTTTTCGGAAAACCTCACATCCTCGGCAAGTGGCGCCGTTGATGAATATAAAAACATCCTCACCGAATCCACCCCCTTGGTGTCAAATAAAACATTAGGATCCGGATAATTCTTTTTGCGTTTGGAGAGTTTTTCTCCGTCGGCGGCCAGCAAAATTCCGTTAACAATCACGTTTTTAAACGCCGGCTTGTCAAAAAGGATTGAAGCCAGCACATGAAGCGTATAAAACCAGCCACGGGTCTGATCAAGACCCTCCGCAATAAAATGCGCCGGAAAATTTTCCTCAAATTCCTGTTTGTTCTCAAAAGGATAATGCAGTTGCGCGTATGGCATCGCCCCGCTTTCAAACCAGCAATCCAGAACCTCGGAAATCCTGTTCATCTGCTTTCCACATGATGAACATTTTAAAGTTATGTCATCTATATAAGGCTTGTGCAAATCAACCTCCTTGCCTCTTTTGGGCAGTTTTCCTCCGGAAAGCTCTTTTAATTCGGCAATCGACCCCACACATTCCATATGTCCGCATTCGCACTCCCAGACCGGCATCGGCGCGCCCCAAAACCTGTTTCTGGAGATGGCCCAGTCTCTTGCCCCCTCCAGCCACTTGCCGAATCTCCCCTCTCGAATATGAGGCGGTTGCCAGTCAATTTTCTTATTGTTCTTAATCAGTCTGGGCTTAAGATCCGTTACTTTAATAAACCACGAACGGGTGGAATAATTTAACAGCGGAGTGTCGCACCGCCAGCAATGCGGATAACTGTGCCTGTAGTTTTCATGACTGAATTCCAGATTGCCATTCCTTAAAAACTCAACAACGTTTTGATCCTGACCCTTGACAAATTTGCCGGCAAAATCCGTTACTTCTTCTTTAAAAGTTCCATCCATCTTAACATGCTGAACCAGCGGAAGATTGTATTTCTGCGACAGATTGTAGTCGTCCTCGCCAAACATCGGCGCTATATGGACTATTCCCGTTCCCTCCTCCGTGGAGACAAACTCCGCAAGGCAAATCTTAAATCCCCCGTTGGATTTTTCCGACTTATAGTAATCAAAAAGCGGCTCATATGACTTACCCTCTAGATCTTTGACCTTAACTTCCTCCAAAACGTTATAATTCATATCCTTGAAAACTTTTTCCACCAAAGCTTTGGCCGTAATATAAACCTCCTCGCGGCCATCTTCGTATTTCACACCCACTTTTACATATTTGATTTTCGGCCCCATCGCCAAAGCCACGTTCCCCGGAAGCGTCCAGGGAGTTGTCGTCCAGGCCAAAACAAAAACATCTTCATCAACAAGTTTGAATTTGGCAATAACCGAGATATCGGTAACATCCTTATATCCCTGACTTACCTCAAAATTGGACAATGGCGTTTCGCAGCGCGGACAGATATGCATGCTCTTATATCCTTTATAAACCATTTCTTTTAGCCAGATCTGCTTAAACACCCACCAGATGGACTCAATATAATTGTTATCCAGAGTGGCATATGTCTTATCAAAATCCACCCATCTCCCCAGACGTTTAAACAGCGCCGTCCATTCTCCGGTATATTTAAACACACTCTCCCTGCACTTATTATTGAAATTCTCCACACCCATCGCTTCTATATCCTTCTTTCCGGATAACCCCAAATCCTTTTCAATTTCATATTCAACCGGAAGACCATGGCAATCCCAGCCGTTTGTCCTGGGCACATAATACCCTTTCATTGTCCAATATCTAGTCACCGCGTCCTTTAAAGACAAAGCCAGAATATGACCGTAATGCGGAAGCCCGTTGGCAAAAGGAGGACCGTCAAAAAAAACGTATTTCTTTTTTCCCTCCCTCTGCTTTACGGATTTTTCAAAAATCGAGTTTTTTTCCCAATACTTCAGGACATTTTTTTCCAATTCCGGAAAACTTTGTTTCGGATTTACTTTTTTAAACATAAGATTTTTATTTTCATATTTTTAATTCCCAACCATTATAACCCAAAAATACACTTCATAAAAGCCCTCAGCCTTAAATTCCAACCTTTTTTAGAGCCTGATAAAAATATAAAACAGTTTCTTCAATATGGGATAACTCCACCGGCACTTGCTCATTTCTCTCCAAATAACCTATTACATCCTGCATTTTGCTTTCAAAATCGGGATCTACAAAATCCGCCGAAACAACTTTACTAAAAATATCAGACATAAAAAAAGATTATAAAATACAAAAAAAGGATAGAAATATAACATATTTCACCAGTAAGACAAAACAATATTACAAACTAATCATTCACAAATACAGGATCTGCGGAAATCCGGCTCTCTTCCGGCAGACTCTGACCCTGATATTTAGAACTGGCTTTTTTATGATAAGGAACGTCGGCCTTGGAGGACATCATTTCAAACGCCAGCTGACATACCCGCATTCCCGGGTAAAGCGCCACCGGCATTCTGTTAATATTGGTTATTTCCAGAGTGATGGTCCCTTCAAAACCGGCATCAATGAATCCCGCAGTGGAATGCACAATAATCCCCAACCTGCCCAGACTGCTCCTCCCCTCCACCCTGGCCACCATATCATCCGCAATCTTTACCGTCTCCAAAGTCACGCCCAGTACAAATTCGTTGGGTTGGACAATAAAAGGAACATTTTCCTCTTTGATTTCTATCATTTTGGCAATATCCCTGAACGTTTCGGGGTTTCGCGGATCCAAAAGCGCGTGACGGGCATGATCGTAAATTTTAAAGTATCTTCCCAGACGCAAATCCATGGAAGATGCACCGATATTGGCCATATGGTCGTTTTCCGGTGAAACAACAACTATATCCCCCGCTTCAATTTTGGCTTTTATATCTTTGTCCGATAAAATCATGATTTGTTAAATTCAGGTTTGTAATTATCCGTAAGTGTGACGGCCAGACCAATATATTTTGCCGGAGTCAGAGACTTTAGATTTCTCTTATCGGCGGACGGAATGGCCAGACCGTCTATAAATTTATGCAGACGCTTTTTATCTATTTTCTTTCCACGGGTCAATTCCTTTAATTTTTCATAAGCGCCGGGAACCTTGTGTTTTCTCATCACGGTTTGAACGGGCTCCGCCAAAAGCTCCCAGTTGGAATCCAGATCCGCTTTAATCAAAGCCGCATTCAACTCCAATTTATGAAGTCCCTGTATACAATTTTTATACGCCAGCATGGAATATGCAAATGCCGAACCCACGTTTCTTAGAGTGGTGGAATCCGTCAAATCTCTTTGCCAACGCGAAATCGGAAGTTTATCCGAAAAATGTTTTAACAGAGCGTTAGCCACCCCAAGATTACCTTCACTGTTCTCAAAATCTATCGGATTTACCTTGTGAGGCATTGTGGATGAGCCAACCTCCCCTTTCTTCACCTTCTGTTTGAAATATCCCAGACTAATATACGCCCACATATCCCTGTTGAAATCCAACAAAACTGTATTAATTCTTTTTACGTTGTCGGAGATTTCTGCGACAAAATCATGTGGTTCAATTTGAGTCGTATAAGAATTAAACTCTATACCAAGTCCATGTATAAATTTTTTAGACGCTGTAGGCCAATCCACTTTTGGATAAGCGGCTACATGAGCATTATAATTACCGACAGCTCCGTTCATTTTTCCAAGAATGGGCCACTGCTTAAGCCGACCGACCTGCCTTTCCAGCCGGGCCACGTAATTCACAAACTCCTTACCCAGAGTGGTGGGCGACGCGGGTTGGCCGTGAGTCCTTCCCATCATTGCCACTTTTTTATACTTAAGGGCCTTTTCGTACACAATCTGCTCCACCCCCGTAATCACCGGCATCAATTTGTCTATTCCCCCCTTGATCATCAAAGCATAAGACAGATTGTTAATATCCTCCGAGGTACAGCCAAAATGCACAAATTCCAGATACTTTTCAAATGCGCTCCCCTGCAATTTCTCTTTAATAAGATATTCAATCGCCTTCACATCATGATTGGTGACTTTTTCAATCGCCTTCACCCTGGTTGCATCAACAAGATCAAAAGATTCGTATAAACTGCGCAGCTGCTTAAGCTCCGCCGCCCTCCAGACTTTGGTACCTTTAAGCTTCAAATCGTTGCACAAAAATATGAACCATTCAATTTCTATGAGCAGTCTGTACTTCATCAATGCCGATTCCGAAAAAACCGCCCGCAGTTCATTCACTTTATCGCCGTACCGTCCGTCCAGCGGAGAAATGTTTTCCAAAGTATCCCTCATGTTTTTATACGTTAAAAGAATCTTTAACTTTTTTTAGATGACTAGCGTACTTCTTCCTTAATTCCACGTCATTTAGAGCAAAAATCCTCACAATCGCCAGCACCGCGTTTTTGGGATCAAGAACCGTCATCACCGGAGTATCCGAAGGCATCTGCAGAGTGGAATTAATGTTAACCATCATATCGGATTTATCCGCAAATGGCGGACAAGCAATCACCGGATGAATGCTGGAACCCGCCGTACAGCCCGAAAGCCCGTTGGACCGTCCCGCAATCGTCACATAAACCAAATCCCCTTCAAATTCGTTGTATTTTGAAACCAGTTCAATCAGTTTTTCCGGCACTTTGTGCGCAGAAACAACTTTAACTTCGCTCTTAATCCCCCACTCGTCCAGACCGTCCGTGATTTTTTTGGCATGATCACTGTCACTTTCCGATCCAAGCAATACGGGTACAAGTTTTTTCATGAGAATTAAAATTAAAATTACATGTATGTAGCCAGATTTTTTCCCACCCTCTCAAGCACGGGCCCAACCTCGGCGGAAAAATCCTCTCCGGTAATAAGTTCATACGCCTCAATATACCTTCTGGCCGTTTCCGCCTTAATTTCAACCGGTATTTCCGGCACATCCCCCTCCCCCATAAAACCTTTTTCATTGGCCAGCCACTCGCGCAGATATTCCTTATCTATTTTTTTCTGTTCCTCTCCTTTTTCAAACCTCTTTTGATACTCATTTGCAAACCAGAATCTGGAGGAATCCGGGGTATGTATCTCATCAATCAGAACAATTTCGCCTTCGGGTGTCATCCCAAATTCATATTTTGTATCCACCAGAATAATCCCCTGCTTGGCGGCGATTTCCACGCCTCTCTGATAAAGTTTCAATGCCGAGTCGGCAATTTTGTCATACTGCTCCGCCGTAAGATCAGTCCGCTCCAGAATAACCTCGCGCGAAACCGATTCGTCATGATCACCGTGCAGAGCTTTTGTAGAAGGAGTTAAAATCGGTTGATCAAATTTCTGGTTCTTTTTAAGACCTTCGGGCAACACATTGCCACAGAAATTTCTGACACCCTTTTCATAGTTGTACCAGGCGCTGGTGGTTGTCACCCCTGTAATATATCCCCTCACCACCATCTCAATCGGCAGAGGTTTGCATTCTTTGGCGATCACAACATTCGGGTCCGGAAACTCAATCACATGATTACCAATAATATCCGCAGTTTTTTCAAACCAGAATTTTGCCATCTGATTCAAAACCTGCCCCTTAAAAGGAATCATACAAATAACCTTGTCAAAGGCTGAAAGTCTGTCCGTAACAACAATAAATCTTTTTCCGTCTTTGGTGTAATTATCACGAACCTTTCCCTCATACCTGCTTCCCAGAGTCGCAAAATCGGTTCCGGCCAGACAATGCGGCACCTGCGCGACTATATCCTGCTCCGAAATCATAATGACGTATTTATGGATTATTACATGGCTAATATAAGTTATCAGACCGTTCAAAAGCAAGAATTTAACAACCCGCTTGAATTTGATAATTTTATGCTATATTTGCCCCGGACAAATTATTATTATTTTCATCTATGACCAATCAAATCTCCGAAAAATACGGCAATATAGCGGTTATTCTGGGCGGACAATGGGGCGACGAAGGTAAAGGCAAACTGATAGACATAATGTCCGGAGAATACGAGATTGTGGCCAGGGCGGCGGGCGGAGCCAACGCCGGACACACGGTATATGTGCGCGATCCGGTACATGAGGAAGAGACCAAAAAATTTATTTTCCATTTAATGCCTTCGGGGATGCTTTACCCGAATGTGATAGGCGTCATCGGCAACGGATGCGTTGTCCACCTGCCCACGTTGTTTGATGAAATCAAATTTTTAAAAACCAACAATATTGAAGTAAACGGAAGGCTGTTTATTTCGGACAGAGCTCATCTGGTTTTTGAATACCATAAAATTATTGACGGACTGCAGGAGGAACGAAAAGGCAAAGGACAGGTGGGAACCACCAAACGGGGCATCGGTCCGGCCTATGGGGACAAAATGTCCCGAATCGGAATCCGCGCCGGAGACCTTCTGGACTTTGAACGGTTTGAACAAAAATTGCGTTCAAACGTTGCGACTCTGCAAACGATGTACAATTTTGATTTCAATGTTGAACATGAAATAGAATTTTACAGAAGTATTTTGGAAACGGTTAAACCAATGATTACGGACACCGGGGCCATGTTGAACAAAGCGAACCTGGAAGGCAAAAAAATACTTTTGGAGGGAGCCAACGGCACTCTGCTGGATATTGACCACGGTACTTATCCTTTCTGCACTTCTTCAAACGCCTCCATCGGAGGGATTTGCACCGGGACGGGACTGGCGCCGTCCAAATTCACGGCCGTTATAGGAATTATGAAAGCGTACATGACGCGTGTTGGGGCCGGCCCGTTTCCCACCGAACAGGACAATGAAACCGGAGAAATGATCAGAGAAAAAGGGGGCGAGTTCGGGTCCACCACCGGCCGGCCCCGTCGCTGCGGCTGGTTTGACGCCGTTGCATCCAGATATTCCGCCGACATCAACGGGATGACGGGCATCAACCTTACCAAACTGGACGTACTTGACTCCCTGGACACAATCAAAATCGGCGTCTCCTACAAGCACAACGAAAAAACTCTTGAATCATTCCCCTATTCGGCCGAAATCCTGGAACAGGTGGAAGTGGATTACATAGAAATGCCCGGCTGGAAAACAGACACATCTTCCGCTAAAAAAATTGATGATCTGCCACCCAACGCCAAAGCTTACGTTGAAAAACTGGAACAACTGATCGGAGTATCAATAGATTTTGTCGGAGTCGGCCAAAAACGAGACGAAATGGCGGTCAAATAATCCCGCCGGACAATCCACAATAAAACCATCCCCGCCAATTACTCATTAATATGAGAAAATATCACAGCTACGAGGAACTTTTAAAGAACAACCGCGATTGGGTCAAAACAAAAAAATCCAACGACCCGGGTTTCTTTAAACGGCTCTCCGAAGGCCAAAAACCCCCATACCTTATTCTCGGCTGTGCCGACAGCAGAATTCCCATAGACACCTTTATGCAGGTGGAGCCGGGCGAATTTTTTGTTCATCGCAACATTGCAAACCTGATTTCCGTAACCGACATGAATTTCCTTTCGGTACTTGAATATGCCGTAAACTACCTGGGAGTGGAACACATCATCATTTGCGGGCACACCCACTGCGGAGGCATCGCCGCGGCTTACAAAAGCCAGTGTGAAGGACTGGTGCGCAACTGGACAACTCCCATAAAAGACCTGATTGCCGATCACAAAAAAATCCTCAACAAAATCCCGCAAACCGAAGACAGGTTGAATAAAATTTCCGAACTCAACATCATCGCGCAGGTAAAAAATCTTTTTAAAATTTCCGTCATCAGAAAAAAAATCAAATCCGGCCATCAATATCCAAAGATCCACGGCTGGCTTTTAAATTTGGAGGACGGCCACATTCAAATTGTCCGTCTGCCCATTCGCACATGGAAAAAAACGGGCATAGTACCCGCCAACTACAGCCATGAAACACCCCATCCGGCAAAGATATTTTCGGAACATCACATAAAAGACCACAAACACCGCGCTCTCCACACTCCAGATATGGCGCCCGAAACCCGCACCCGTCAAATTGAAAAACAGCTTTAATATTGTCGGCCATATACTAAAATCGTATAGTGCGAACAGTGTAAAATATTTTGTAAATCTTTCATTATGAAATTCTTTTTGGACACCGCGGATATTGAGGCGATCAAAAAATATGCCGCCTGGGGAGTTGTTGACGGCGTAACCACAAATCCATCCCTTATAGCAAAAGAAGGCGTCTCTCTTGAAAACAGAATCAAGGAAATCGCCGAAGTTGTGGACGGCCCGATCAGTGCCGAAGTGATTTCAACGGAATACGAAGGAATGATTGAGGAAGGCAGAAAAGTCGCGGCATGGCATAAAAACATCTACGTAAAACTGCCCATGACCGAAAACGGTCTTAAGGCCTGCAAAACTCTTTCCGGAGAAGGAATACACATTAATCAGACATTGATTTTTTCCGCGGGTCAGGCTCTACTGGCGGCCAAAGCCGGAGCGACGGTGGTCTCCCCTTTTATCGGCAGACTGGACGATATTGCACAGGACGGCATGGAACTGATTTTTGAAATCGCGGAAATGTACAGTCACTATGATTTCAAGACCGAAATTCTGGTGGCAAGCGTTCGTCACGCCAGACATGTGATTGACGCGGCCAAGATGGGCGCCCAAATCGCAACAATGCCCCCCGAAGTTCTGGATAAACTGCTAAAACACCCTCTCACCGATATCGGACTGAAAAAATTTCTGGAAGACTGGGAAAAAGTAAAGGCGGTTCAATAAAAAATAAAGCGTCATACAATAATGATAAAATTATTAACGGAAAACCTGTCCCGGATTGCATCCGGGCATGGAATAACGGAAGTGGAAATACGTGAGAAAGAAGGACTCATCGGTGATTATTTAAAAAAAATAGAAGCGCAAAATCTGGGATTCTATAAAGTCATTGATGACAAGGAAATGACAGCCGAAATACGCTCTTTCGCGGAAACATCATCCGGTAAATATTCACACATTGTGGTTTTGGGGATTGGAGGATCCGCGCTCGGAACGATTTGTATAGTGCAAAGCCTTTCGCATCTTTTCAAACCTTCAAAACTGATTGTCGCGGACAATATCGACCCCGTGATAATCAAAGAATTGGAAGATACGATTGAATTTGAAAAAACCCTTTTTATTGTTGTAACCAAATCGGGATCAACACCCGAAACTCTTTCGCAATTTTTCTATTTCAAAGACAAATGCGAAAAAGCGGGTCTTCCCGTTCGGGAGCACTTTGTGATAATCACCGACCCCGAAAAAGGGCTACTGCGAAAAATCGCTGACATAGAAAATATTCCATCGTTTGAAGTACCGGTAACTACGGGCGGAAGATTTTCCGTATTAACAGCTGTGGGACTTTTGCCGGCCGCACTCATCGGTTCCGATACAGAATCACTTCTTAAAGGAGCCCGAAAAATAAGAGAAAACTTTTTAAGTGAAGACCCTGAAAAAAACCTTCCGTTCAGACTTGCAGCCATCCAATATCTTTCATATCTTAAAGGGAAAAAAATTAATGTGATAATCCCCTACGCCCAAAAACTGATAAAGTTCGCAGACTGGTACCGACAACTGCTGGCGGAAAGCATCGGCAAAAAAGTTGATCGCGAAGGAAATGTTGTAAACGTGGGAATAACGCCCGTAAACGCACTGGGCGCGACCGACCAGCATTCACAGAGCCAGCTTTATAACGAAGGACCCAACGACAAACTGCACATTTTTATAAAAGTTAACGACCTGGCACCATTAGTCCACATTCCAAACCTCTACCCGGACGAACTAAGTCTCACCTACCTAAATAACATCACTTTCAACAAACTTATTGAAACGGAGATGGAGGGCACCGTTCAGGCTCTGACCCAAAACGACCGCCCCAACATCACAATAGAAATTGAGCGCGTTGATGAAGAAGCCCTTGGCGGCCTTTTTATGCTTTTTGAATGTGCAACGGCATTTCTGGGGGAATTTTTTAACATCAATGCTTTCAATCAACCGGGAGTTGAACTGTCCAAACAAATCACCAAACAATTATTATCACCAAATCATGACTGAAAACATCCCAAAAATCGGGGAAAAAATGACCTCCGCTCATATTGAAGCGTTGGCCGCGGTATCCAAATCCTGCAGGAGCACAATCATTTCCATGCTCAAGCAATCCCAGAGCGGACACCCCGGTGGATCCCTTTCCAGCATTGATTATCTGACCCTCCTTTACAGCAACATCATCAGCCAAACCGGAGAAAAAATTGTCGTTTCGCACGGACACATCTCCCCGGCGGTCTACGCCATCTTAGCCGAGATGGGATACATCCCCAAAGAAGACGTAATAAATACTTTCAGAAAGATTGAAAGCCCCTACGAAGGACACGTCACCCGCCACGTTAAAGGTGTCCATTACGGCACCGGCCCGCTAGGCATCGGAGTTTCGGTCGGCGCATCATTCGCGCTAGCAGAAAAACTTAATGGCTCAAATAAAAAAGTTTTCGCGTTGATGGGCGATGGTGAAGCCCAGGAGGGACAGGTTTACGAAATGATGCACTTCGCCAATAAATTCAACCTGAACAATTTAATCCTTTTTATTGATTTTAACGAAGTCCAGTTAACCGGAAGCCTGAAGGAAATTATGGACATCAATCTTCCGGCCGTATTCAAATCCGCAGACTGGAACGTGATAGAAACCGACGGACATGATTTTGAAAAAATGTGGTCGGCAATTTCCGACTGCCATAATTCCAAAAAACCAAACGTGATAATCGGACAAACAATAATGGGAAAAGGAGTTGATTTTATGGAATTAGAAGGGGAAAAACTAAAATCCACCTGGCACGGCAACGCCCCCAAGCCAGACGACGCCGATAAAGCGCTGTCCGCACTTGAACTTTCGGACGAAGAAAAAAATCTTATCAAAACAATTACCGACAAAGTTACATGGACCCCGGGAATCCCCGATTTTATTGAAAATCTCACCCCCCTGAAAATTGAAACCGGAGAACCCGTACTATACACCAGAGAGGACAGCATTGATTCCAGAACCGCTTACGGCAAAGCCCTTTTGGATCTGGCTCACAAAAACCCTCAAATACTCGCGCTCTCCGCCGACCTGCGCGGATCCAACATGACCAAATACGTCGCGGAGGAACTGGAGAAACAGCATATAGAAGCGGGTATAGCCGAACAAAACATGGTATCGGTATCGGGAGGACTCAGTTTGTCCGGATTTATACCTTTTTGCTCTACCTTCGGCGCTTTTATGACCTCCCGCGCCAAAGACCAGGCGAGGGTGAACGACATCAACAAAACCAATGTTAAAATGGTGGCCACCCACTGCGGACTTTCCGTAGGCGAAGACGGTCCCACCCACCAGGCTATTGATGACATGAGTTCGTTTTTGGGCTTTTTCAATACCAACATTATAGAACCCGCCGACCCCAACCAGTGCGACAGAATCATCCGCTATATCGCATCACACTGGGGAAATTTTTACGTGAGAATGGGACGCCACAAATATCCCGTAATCACCAATTCGGATGGATCTCCGTTTTACGGAAAGGATTATCAATACGAATACGGGAAATCCGATATCATCCGCGAAGGAAACGATTTAACGATAGCAGCCGGAGGCGCGATGGTTTACGAAGCGCTGGCGGCTTGGGAAAAATTAAAAACGGAGCACCCCGAACTGTCGGTGGAACTGGTGGCCGTATCCTCAATCAAAAAATTTGACCACACTTTAATTGAATCCATCAAGCGTACAAAAAAAGTACTGACCATAGAAGACCACAATGTACACTGCGGATTATCATCACAGCTGGCAAAACAAATCGCATCCAATAACATGCATATGGATTTATATGAAAGCCTGGGAGTGCATGAATACCAGCTTTCGGGAAAATCAGCCGATCTATACGAAAAAGTCGGATTATCCTCTAACTCAATAGCAACAAAATGTCTGCAACTACTTCAAAAATAGGAATCATCGGACTGGCGGCGATGGGCGCCAATCTGGCTCGCAACTTTTCCGACAAGAAATTCCCCGTCACCGTATATAACCGAACCAGGGAAAAAACCGCGGAATTCATCAAGAATTATGGTAACGAATTTCTTTATTCGGCTGACACACTGGAACAACTTACGGCTTCACTGGAAAAACCTCGCAAAATCCTCTTGATGGTTAAATCCGGAGTGGCGGTTGATGAAATGATCGCCGAACTGACACCTTTTCTGGAAAAAGATGATATTTTGATAGATATGGGCAATTCGCATTACCGTGATACCGAAGCCAGAATTCACCAGACAACCGAAAAATTTCATTTTACGGGATGTGGTATTTCAGGAGGAGAGGAAGGAGCTCTAAAAGGCCCAAGCCTGATGTTGGGGGGATCTGAATATGAATGGGAAATGATAGAACCATTCTTTGAACAAATTTCGGCAAAAGATTTTTCCGGCAACCCCTGCGTTACCCTGCTCGGTCCGAATGGCAGTGGTCACTACGTAAAGATGGTACATAACGGAATAGAATACGCCATCATGCAAACAATCGCGGAGGCATATCAGATTCTATCATTCATTTTTTCCATGCCCGCGCCTCAAATTGGACAAATATTTGATACATTCAACAAGAGCAAACTGAACTCATTCCTATATGAAATAACCGGGACCGTGTTAAAAAAGACCGACGAATCCGAATCCGGATATCTGGTTGATAAAATATTGGACAAAGCCGAACAAAAAGGAACCGGTATGTGGACGGTCATGGACGCAATGGAACGTGGCATTCCCGTACCCACAATCGCCCAGGCTGTAATGAGCAGAATAATTTCCGGAGATAAAGAAAAACGGGAAAAAATTTCAAAACTATATTCCACCAAACTCCAACATGAAAATCTGAATCTGGATGAATTTATCCATTCGCTTGATGATGCGCTTTTTACAGCAATGATCTGCTCATTCGCGCAGGGCATAGAACTTCTGGAAAAAGCATCCGCGGACAATAAATGGAATTTGAGCATCCCGGAGGTTCTACGAATCTGGCAGGGAGGTTGCATAATTCGCGCCCATCAGCTAAAAACTCTGGAAAAATGCTTCCGCGACCACGCTCAATCTCCGGACACCCACGTTTTTGAACTTCCGGAAAGCCAATCCAACCTTAAGGGCAACATCTCCAACCTTAGAAAAGTTGTTGAAACCGCAATCAAAAACCGTATCCCCGTCCCGGCGCTTTCCTCCGTATTGGCATATTTTGACGGAATGACACAGGAACGATCGGGAGCCAACCTTATTCAGGCTTTAAGAGACGCTTTTGGAGCACATACGTACGAAAGAACCGACCGCCCCGGTACATTTTCCAGCGACTGGCTGTCTTAAAAAATCATCTTATGGACATCTTCAAAATAAAAACTCCTTTTCTGTTCACAATCTTCGGCGCATCCGGAGACCTGGCCAAAATCAAATTGTTTCCAGCCCTCTACAGTCTGGCCCGGCAAAATAGACTGCCGGAAAATTATCAGATTATCGGATTCGCGCGAACCAAAAAATCCGACGCCGAATTTAAAAAAGAATTCAGAGAAAGCATAATCAAAAAAGAAGGTAAAGACATCAACCAAACGGTATTTGATAACCTGCTTAAACATGTCCGATACTATCAGGGACAATATGACAACAAAAAAAGTTTCGCCGATTACAGAAAATATCTGCATACGTTAACAAAAGAAAAAAACTGCATACATCTGGCCTATTTTTCCGTACCTCCCCAGGCTTTCAAATCGATTGTCCAAAACCTTGCCGAAAGCGCAACCGCAAAAAACGAAGACATGCGCCTGATTATAGAAAAACCCTTTGGTTCCGACGCCAAATCCGCAGAGGATCTTTACCACTTTATTTCCGGATATTACAAAAAGGAACAAATCTATCTTCTGGATCATTACCTGGGCAAATCCGGTATACAAAGCATCCTAAACCTGCGTCACTCCAACCGTCTGTTAAACACACTCCTCAAGGGAAAAGAAATAGCCAACATTCAGATATCCGCGCTGGAAGATGTGGGGGTGACAAATCGCATCGGCTACTTTGAACAGGTGGGTATTGTCAGGGACATGCTTCAATCACATCTGTTGCAGATACTCGCACTAATCACAATGTCCATTCCCATATCCGAACGGGCGGAAGACCTTCAACGGGAAAAATACAGTATATTATCGGCATTAAAAGTCCCCCAATCATCAAAAAACAACTTCGTCCTTGGACAATACGAGACATACAAAAAATCCCCCGGAGTCGGCAAAAATTCACGGACCGAAACATTCGCGGCAATAAAGCTGTTAATCGACAGAGAATCATGGTACCAAGTCCCAATCTACATCAGAACCGGTAAAAAACTTTCAAAAAAACAGACCTACATCGTAATTGAATTCAAAAAATTTGCATTTCAGAAACCAAAAGACGCCCCCAATCTATTGATTATATCAGTCAGCCCCGAAGAAAAAATATCCATTCAACTAGTGAACAAATACAGAAGCGGCGAATTCCACTACGAGACGGTAACCACTTCCGAATCAATCGCCTGCAGTGGGGACTATTGTCTGCCCGAACATGGAATTTTGCTACTTGATGTAATCCGGAAAAACCGAATCCACTTCCTTTCCTTTGAAGAAATCCTGGCTTCCTGGAAAGTCACAGAGGCACTATGCAAAACTATCCGCAACCAAAAAATCAAGGTTGAAACATATAATGACTTAAGCGCCGGTCCTGAAAGTCAGCATCGCATAACGGGCAAAAACGGCTTTACCTGGCATAATTTAACTTAAACCAAATAATCATGAATATAAAAGTTTTCACTAAAGAATCGGACTTCATTTCCACCAACCTCAACTTTATTGAAGAAATCTGTTTTACCGCAATCCAAAACATGGACATAGCCTTAAGCGGCGGCATGACGCCCGCCCCCATTTACAAAGCCATGGCCGAATCAAAAAAAATCCCCTTCGGAATAATAGATTTCTGGCAGGTGGATGAAAGATATGTGGAAAACAACCAAACCGATTCAAACCAGAAAATGATCCGGGAAAATCTGTTTTCCAATAACATTCAACCCGCGGGTTTTCATTTTTTTGACACAACTCTTTCCGTTGAAGAATCCGTAAAAAAATACGAAAAAGAGCTAGATGAAGAATTACAGGGTGAATTTGATCTGGTTATTCTGGGGATAGGAACGGACGGCCATACCGGATCCATCTTTCCCCATTCAAAAGCCGTGGAGGAAAACAACAAACTGGTTACCAGTACAAAAACCACAATCCATCCGATATCCGACCGGCTCACCCTAACTTTCCCGGCAATATTCAACAGCAAAAAAATTCTGGTTTTACTGAAAGGTCCCGAAAAAGAATCTATCCTTCATGAACTTACCAGCGGCACAAAAACGGCGGAGGAATTTCCGGCAAAAAAAATATTAAAACACAAGGACGTTACAATTCACGCCCTTCTATAAAATGGTGGACGCTGTAGGGCTCGAACCTACGACCCTCTCGGTGTAAACGAGATGCTCTACCAGCTGAGCTAAGCGTCCACAATTATGTTTCAACCCAGAAAACCGGGTACGCAAGGAAAATTATCACAGCAACTTCCACTTTTCAATATCAAATATAAAGATTATATTATTTGCGGATACGTCCGCGAAAAAACGGACAACCATCATTTGCCGAAAAAATGTATAAAATATACAAAACCGTACGCGGGAAACTAACCAATCCCAAAAAACCCTCTCCCGACTGCTGGATAGACATAAGTTCGCCAACACCGGAGGACCTGGATCAGCTTGCACCCTATTTTGAAATCCCCGAAGAAGTTTTAATATCCGTGCGCGACGCAGATGAAGTGCCAAAACTGGAGGAGGTCGATGATTTCCAATTTATATTGATTCAGACTCCTCTTAACAAAGCCGAAAGCGATGAGGGGGAATTTTATGTTACTCCTCTTGGAATCTTGTTTAACAAAGACTACGTCATTACCGTCAGCGAGGGAAAGAACGACGTTATCGCTTATCTAAAGACAAAACTAAAAAACTTCAACCGTAATAAAATCATCAACACTTCGGAAAAACACCGGCTGATTTTAAAAATCATACTCTTTTCCTCCAAAATCTATCTTAAATATCTGAAAGTCATATATCAGAGGATTTTCACGGCGCAAAGCGAAATAGAAAAAGCCTATCAGGATCAGGAACTGATTAACCTTATAGACATCAGTAAATCATTGGCATACTTCAACCGGTCTCTGCGTTCCAATCATATAGTGGTCGCCGATAAACTGGGCAAACGCAAAATGTTCAAGGCAACGGAAGAGGACGAAGAACTTTTTGACGACGTTATTGACGAAACCCGCCAGGCGATTGAAACGGTAAAAATATATGACAGAATCGCGGTGGATACCGCAAACAACATGGCAACCATCATTTCCAACAGACTTAACCAAACAGTTAAAACCCTGACATCAGTAACGATTATCCTCATGCTTCCCACGCTGGTCGCAAGCATTTACGGAATGAACATCCAACTCCCGTTCCAGGATCACGAAAGCGCATTTTTGATCGTTGCGGGATTCACAATGTTCCTGAGTATCATCGGCATAATGCTCTTTTATAGAAAAAAACTGTTTTAGAAAAACAATATTGTAGTACCTGGTCAGGAACCTGCCAATGGTTATTTTCAGTTTCATTTTACGGCTGAACTAAAGAAAAAGCGATATATAAGGGAGATGGGCGAAGAGAAGCGCTTTATTGAGGAGGTATACTTGGAGGAGAGGGATCAGGTAGAAGATGGGCGGTTGGTTGGGGTTTGAGTAATAGGGCGACAGGGCAGATAGAACTACGTGTGTTTGTATGTAGGGACAATTTGTCCCCAGATATATTTTACACGACATATTTGTCAGTGAATGTGGGAATTGGGTGGATTATTTTACTTGACCATTTTTTAGGGTTTTACATAGCAGTGTAGCAAACACTGAGCATGTCGTTGCAGATTGGACAGACATTATCCTCATCATAAAGCTCGTATTTTTCCATGAGGTTTTTGCAACCACCGCAGATGTGATCAAAGTTATTGAGCTGTTCATTCGGCGTGTTTACGCCA
>JBGSPQ010000002.1:0-45510 GCA_041738505.1 Candidatus Altimarinota bacterium
CCATTGCATTCTCATTTTTGCCAATGCTTTTTGCTTAACTTCTTGTTTGATTTTATGTATTTCTGATTTGGACATCGTGTTTTTGTTAGGTGTAAGCTATTTAACTTTAACACGGTGTCCTAAATGTCTGTGTACTATATACAAAACACATTTTGATCCTTTACAGAATCAATAAAAAAGAGTACTATCTTACTGTAACAGGGTCATTAAAACGATCCTGCCATTTTTTCATAACCAAAATATAACTCAAATCAATTATGCAATCACAATTTCTTGCGGCCATTAACCAACTGTGCGACGAAAAGGGTATTCCAAAGGATAAAATTCTGGAAACCATCAAAGCCGCCATCCGCGCCGCTTACCGCAAAGACTACGGCAACCGCGACCAGGTTATAGAGGTGGAAATGAGCGAAAAAGGCGAGCAGGCTACGGTATATCTGGTAAAGGAGGTTGTAAAAAAAGTGGAAAACCCCGATATGCAGATGACGCTGGCCGAAGCCAAAAAGTACAAAAAAACCCCCAAAGTGGGCGACTCCATAAAAATTGACGTTACTCCTCTGGAATATGGAAGAATCGCGGCGCAGTCGGCCAAGCAGGTTATCATTCAGCGCATCCAGGAATCCGAAAGGGAAATCATGTACGAAACTTTCAAAGACCGCGAAAACGAACTTATCAATTCGCTGGTACACCGTGTAGAGGGAAACAATGTCTATGTAAATCTGGACAACAAAATCACCACTATCCTGACCAAGGACCAGCAGATTCCAAAGGAAAGATATTACGGCGGACAGAGGCTTAAACTGTATCTGGACAAAGTGGTCAAAACAACCAAAGGTCCGCAGTTGATGATTTCCAGAACACACGAAAATCTTGTGCGAAAACTGATGGAACTGGAAATCCCGGAAATCAAGCAGGGATTGGTGGAAATCAAAGGCATCGCCCGCGAACCCGGCGTAAGATCCAAAGTGGCTGTGCACTCCTCCGACCCAAAGATCGACCCGATCGGCTCCTGCGTTGGACAGAAGGGGGTTCGCGTCAGCAATGTTATGGACGAGTTGAGCGGCGAAAGAATTGATATTATCCAATGGAGCGATAACAATGAAGAGTACATTAAAGCGGCTTTGGCACCGGCAAAAGTGGCTCATATTGAAATGCATGAAAACGACAAGAGAGCTAAAATTTATGTACAGCCCGATCAAAGACCGCTTGCCATCGGCAAAGAGGGACAGAACGTAAGACTGGCTTCCAGGCTTACGCGCTACGAACTGGATGTGATGGATATCGGCGAGCTTAAGGGCAAAACAGAAGAAAAGGAACACGTGGAAAAAGTGGAGGAACTAAAGGGCCTTTCGGAGGAACTTATCAAAAAACTGGCCGCGGCCAACCTTTCTCAGGTTGAACAGCTTAAAGGCTTATCCGCCAAAGATCTGACCGGGCTGGAGGGAATAACCAAAAAAGAGGCGGAGAAAATTGAAAAAGCCGTGAAAGAGGAAAGCTAGAATGATTATTGTTCAAGGCCGTTCGTTGCCCCACAGGCGGCGGACGGCTTTTTTGCTATATGCGGTTTAAAAAAAGTCGGTTTTGTGCTAAAATAAATAGATATTTTAGAAAAACCATGGCCGACGAACAGAACCAGGGAGCGATTCAAAACACAACCGGGGCGGCACAGCCGGTAGCTGCCGCACCAGTGCAACCGACTGCCGCGCCTGTTCAAACGGCGACTGCGCCTGTTCAAACGGCAGATGCCGTAGCCGCGCCACCCACTGCCGTGCAACCACCCGCGCCAACTCCATCATTCGAAATAAAGGAAGCCACCCCCGCCGCGGCCCAAATCCCGGCGTCCGCCGTTGTTTCAACCCAGACACCCGGACAATCAAGCGGGCAAATCCAACCCACACAACCGGGCAACACCGATGCCCACCTTCAGCAGATTAATCGTGAATTCAAAGAAAAAGAGGCGGCCAGAAAAGCCCGTGAATCGGGCCTGTCCTACATAAACATCTCCGTCACCCCCATCAACCCCGATCTGCTCCGCCTTATCCCGCCGGAAATCGCAAAAAGCGCCCTGATATTACCCTTCTTCCGACTGGGCAAAAAACTGCGACTGGCGGTTGCCGACCCCGAAAATGCGGCAACAAAAAAGGTTATTGATGATTTCAAAAACGCCGGATACGCCGTAAATATCAATATGGCGACAGACGACGGCCTTTTAGAAGCCATGAGGCTCTATCAGAGCGAACAATACAAAGTAAAACAGGAAATAGATACCAGTATCAGCGAAGACAAAATCAAGGCGTTTGAACAGGAAATCAAGAACCTGAAAGACCTTGCTGAAAAAATCAAAACCATCAATTCCGAAGAGGCCAATTACCTGCTAAACGCCGGCGCCTATAAAACCGGCGCGTCCGACATCCACTACGAACCGCGTGAAAAAGAGGTAAGGGTGCGCTTTAGAATAGACGGCATGTTGCACGATATTTTCAAAATAGAAAAAAGTATTTTTGTGAACATCGCCAATCAAATCAAGTACCAGTGCAAAATGAAGCTGAATATCGTTAATGAGCCGCAGGACGGGCGTTACAGCTTTGTGGTGAATGAAAGAAAGATCGATGTTCGTGTTTCCGCTTTACCCACCGAATACGGGGAAACATTTGTCAGCAGGCTTTTGGATTCAAGCCGCCATGTTACCGATTTTGAAGACGCGGGATTTTCCGGATCGGCGCTTGCTCATGTGCAGAATACAATGAAAATCAAAAACGGCATGATACTGATTACCGGTCCCACCGGATCGGGAAAAACCACCACACTTTATACATTTTTGGAAAAATTCAACAAGCCGGAAGTAAAAATAATTACACTGGAAGATCCCATTGAATATCACATGGAGGGGATTTCACAAAGCCCCGTAAACGAAAAACGCGGCTACGATTTTGCCAACGGCCTTCGCTCCATTCTGCGTCAGGATCCCGACATTGTGATGCTCGGGGAAATCCGCGACCTTGAGACGGCCGAAACGGCAACTCAGGCGGCTCTTACGGGTCACATTCTGCTAAGCACACTGCACACCAACAGTGCCATAGAGGCGATACCGCGATTGGTCAACATCGGACTACCTCCCTTTATGGTTGCACCCGCGCTGGACACTGTCATCGCCCAACGCCTGGCCAGAAAATTCTGCCCCAAATGCACATCGCTCAAAACCATAGCCAAGTCAAAACTTGATGAACTTGTGCGCGTTTTGGAAATAATTAAAAAGGTGCAGCCCTCGCTGAAAGTTGAAATACCGGAAAAACTTCCTTTATCCGACGGTTGTGAAATCTGCAGCGGAACCGGATACAAAGGGCGAATAGCGCTTGTGGAGGTGCTGGACGTGGATAACGAAATCAAGGGGTTGATTCTGGAAAAATCATCTTCAATCAAAATCATGGAGGCGGCTCGTCGCAAGGGAATGATGACAATGTACGAGGACGGCATCCTGAAAGTGATAAAAGGGGAGACCAGCCTGACGGAAGTCCGTCGCGTTACTTCAATTTCGGTCTAACAGGTGGTACGCCAACGGCCGTCGGTTTTTTTATAAACAAGCCCGTTTATTTCCAGTATGGACAAAGCGCCCAGCAGAGCGGAAATATTCAGTCCGGTTTCATGCGCAAGGTCGGAGGAGTTAAGGCCTTTGTCTAAACGGTAGTCGGGATTCGGTTTGTCGCCCCGCAGTTTTTTTAAAACCATGACGGCGTTAATATCCAGCCCCTGACTGATGTGTTCAAACGAATTCAGCCCCAGCTCGGTTAACAGACGGTTGATATCATAAATCGGCCGTGCCATGTCTTTGCCAAACAGGACGCGGCAGCCAAAGCCCTGCGGCCTGTCTATATCCCCGGTCAGTGCAAAAACATCACGGTTCTGGTCAAAAGCGTGCCGCGCCGTAATCAAAGCCCCTGATCTTTCACCCGCCTCAATCACAATCGTCGCCCGGCAAATACCCGAAATTATCCTGTTTCTAAGCAGATAGCGGTACTTAATGGAAGGGACGCTGTCCGGAAATTCCGAAATCAGAGATCCTCCGGTTTGCAGAATCTTTTCCGCCAGCGGCTCGTTGGTTCGCGGCGTGATACTGTTGATTCCCGAACCCAGCACAGCGATTGTGGGCTTATTTAAATCCACCGCGGCTTTATGGCAGGCCGCGTCAATGCCAAAAGCCAGCCCGCTTACCACAACGCCGCCCCGTTCCGTAACGGCCCCCGCAATCTCATACGCGGCTTTAACACCGTACCGCGAAGGCATCCGCGTGCCCACAATCGCCACATAAACGGCATCCCGCTCAAACCCCGCCCCTCTTACATATAGCTCCCTTGGTGAATCATGGATTTCTTTCAGCAATCTTGGGTAGTCGTTTGAATAGACGGGGATTTTTTTTACATTCATGGCAAAAAAAAATAAGCTCCCGACAATCATAGCGGGAGCTTATTAAATATTTCTAAAAATTTCCTTAAATTTTTTTACGCGCTCTTTACCAGCTCAAGCAATTCCCTGTTCTTTCTTGCCAGCACTTTTTCCAGTTCGGTTTCGGTGGCATGGGTCTCGGGCAGACATCCCGTTGCTTCCCAGGCTTCCTGCCTATCGGCAAATTCCGGATCGTGCCTATTCATGTCCAAATGCTTTGAATCGCTCATAAAATATATGTAAAAAAATATATTTGGCGGTTAATTTAACAGGAATGGTTAAAAAGTCAACATTTTACCCTTATCAAAAAATCCACCGCTGACAATTTTCACGCTCTTTTCCGCAGTCACTTCGCCAATCACCTGAGCCTTAATGCCTTGTTTGGCCATTACCTTTTCAATTTTGGAAAACTCATTGCTCACCACAATCATGCCCGTTCCCATATTCCATGTTTTGTAAGCCTCTTTATCGGCGACTTTGCCCATCTCCTGCAGGCGGAGCATCATTTCGTGCGGCGCGAAAATATTATCAATCCGCGCTCCGTAACCGTTCAAAACACGTGTAATGTTGCCCGGAACCCCGCCGCCCGTAACATGCGCCAGCGCCTTGATGTTGCACATTCTTTTTTTACCGTAGCGCCCCAGCAGTTCCAGCAGGGCGTCGGAATAAATCAAAGAGGGCGTTAAAACCGCGTCGCCCCACGTTTTCTTGCCCGAAAAACTTTTCTTCGCGTAGCCCACTCCCAGCCCTTTTTTTAAAACATGCCTGACCAGAGTAAAACCGTTGGAGCGAAAACCGCGGCTTCTAAGCCCGATAATCTTATCCCCCGGCTTAACGTTTTTCCCCGTAATGTACTTCTTTTTTTCCACAATCCCCATCGCCGTGGCGTTCCAGCTGTTGCCGTTCATGGTATCCGAAAGCTCCGCAATCTCGCCTCCGGGAATCACCACTTTCTGTTCATTACAGGCTTTCTTAAGCCCTTTCATCAGCCCCTCCACGACCTTCGCCGAAATTTTGTTCGTATCAATCGTATTGGTGATTGCCACCGTTTCCGCGCCCAGACACACCGCGTCATCCGTAACCATCGCCAGCAAATCATACCCCAGCTTATCAAACTGTCCGGTATCCTCGGCCACCCGGATTTTTGTGCCCACCCCGTCACAATTCAAAACCATATAAAAAGAACCAAAATCCAAAGCCCCCGCAAATCCGCCTTCCAGCAGAGCGGGCTTTCCAATCATTCCCTTCCTGGAGGCGAAAGTCGCTTTCGCCGCGGCATAAGCCATCGCCGAACACCGTTCACCCAAAGAAATATTCACTCCGGCTTCTTTGTATGTCGCCATATTTTAAATAAATTATTATTTTTTATAACCGCTGTATTTTCTGTCGCTTTTGACTTTGCCGTCCTCCAGGGCCACAACCCTGCGTTTCATATAATCCACCAGTTCTTTATTGTGAGTGGTTACAATCACGGTAGTCCCCTCTTTATTGATTGCCAGCAAAAGTTCAATAATCTCCTTGGCCGTGTCCGGATCCAGATTACCGGTCGGTTCATCCGCGATAATCAGATTGGGGTCGTGCACAAGCGCCCTCGCGATTGCCAGTCTTTGCTTTTCACCCCCGGAAAGCTGATGGGGAAACTGTTTAACCTTCTTACCCAGCCCCACCTTGGAAAGCACTTCCGCGGTCCTTTTCTTAATATCTTCGCGCTCCCATCCGCAAACCTCCAGCGCGAAAGCCACATTTTCCTGCACGTTTTTTTGCACCAGCAGTTTATAATCCTGAAAAACCACACCGATTCTTCTGCGGTAATACTGCATTTCCTTGTCATTCATCTCATTCACGGTAAAGCCGTCCACCTCAATTCTCCCTCCGGAAAGCCTTTCCGCGCCTATCAGCAGATACATCATGGTTGATTTGCCGGCCCCCGAAGGACCAATCACCGAAACAAATTCACCCGATTCAATCTTCAAATCAACTTCGTCCAGAACTTTCGTTCTGCCGTATTTTTTGCTGACTTTTTCAAAAACAATCATGAATTTAATTAAGTGTTTCCAATATAAGACATCAACAGCTTAAAACTCAAGGCGTCTTTATTACCTGTGAAATTTTTCATGCACCTCCTTTAGTCGTTTATTGGTCAGGTGGGTGTAAATTTGCGTGGTGGTAATGGACGCGTGTCCCAGCATTTCCTGCACAGAACGGATATCCGCTCCGTTCACCAGCAGTTCGGTGGCAAAAGAATGGCGCAGAACATGCGGAGTGACTTTTTTGATTATGCCCGCTTTGCGCGCGTAGCTCCGCACCAGATATTCCACCATCACCGTGCTAAGCCTGCGCTTTTCACCAAGCGTAATATCGTCGCCTTTTTTCGCCCGACGGTGGTTAAGGAACAGCGGCTTAAAATTATCATCCCTCAGCGCCAGATAATCGGAAATAGCCTCGGCCGCCCTCTCCGAAAGAAAAACTATTCGTGTCTTTTTGCCCTTCCCTCTGACCATAAACTCGCGCCTGTTCAAATCAACCTTTTCCCTGTCCAAAGAAGTAAGTTCGGATACGCGGAGCCCCGTGGAATACAGCGTTTCCAAAATTGCCATGTCTCTCTTCCCCCTTATGTCCCCGCCGTCAACCGCGTTAAACAGCCGTTCCAGCTCATCCCTGCCCAGAAACTCAACCGACCTTTCGGGTATTTTGCTCAAATCTATTTTTTCCGGCGCCAGCGTCTTAATATCGTTTTTCACGCACCATTTTAAAAAAGCGCGCAGGGCGATGACATGATAATTCTGGGTCTTGATTCCCAGCAGGCGCCCGCCCTTTTCGTCCCTCAATCGGTTCAGATAAAGCCTAAAATCGGCCACTTTCTCGTGAGTGATTTTATTTACGTCAATATCACCCGCCCAGTCGCTGAATCTTTTTAAATAATGGTGATAATTTTCTATGGTTTTTTCGGATTGGTTTCTGGCGATTTCGGCATGCTCCAGAAACTTTCCCGTACACAACCTGATTTTCATAAGGGCGGAAAAAAACGACTAACCGGACTGATTATAGATTAAGTTGCTCCTAAAGAAAAAGGCTGTAAAAAATAGCTTTTGTTAAATAATAAAAACGGCCATAATCTATGTGAATTTAACATTTTAAAATGGACGAAAAATATTCCGGTTACGGGCAGATCTCCCCGGAATTTCAGCAAAAGCTGGGCATTGCCGGTGAAAACGGATTAATTGATCCCGAAAAATTAAAAAAAAGGCTTCGATTTTACATGATTCTCGGCTTCCTGCCTTTTATTGTCGTTGGTGGGCTGATCGCGTCCATCTTTATTTTTCCACAACAATTCGCATCATTATTTGAGCTTTTTGACGCGGGTCCGATCAAAGGAACGATGTTTGATATGACATTTGTGCCCGATGAATCGGGCAAAGGAAAAGCGTGGCTGGTTACCAATCCGTCATTTACCTATGTACAGACCGTGGAAACACCGGGTTCGTATTCCATGAGCACGGAATGCGCTGGATGCAAAATCCGCCTTTATATTTACGATCAGTATCAAAACAAAGTGGTCTCGCAAACCGACATGCCTCTCAAGGGTCTGCCCTATGACGCCGAACTTCATTATCATGACGGCGCCGTCTGGCTGACCGCGCGACATTCAACCGAAAACGCCCCTTTTATTTATAAATTTGACGCCGCCACCGGGAAGGAAATTTACAATACGGAATCATTTGTCGCCACCAAAGAAGAGCTAACCGCCTCAATAATTGAACTCTACCAGACAGAGGAGCCGTACCATTTGAGTCTTAAACTGGCCGACGGCAAAGAATTCATATATCTGGTGGATGAGGATAAGTTTTTTCCCGGAATAACGGAATTTAACAATTATTATAAAAATGATGAAACCGCGACGGTTTTCGGGCTTACAAAAGAATCCTCCGATCAAAGAACCCTCCTGTATTCCATCACAGGTCCCGCCAAAGAGGTTTTGAATGGGAGTTGTACGGATAATGCCGACGATGCCGAAAGCCTGATGTTCTTCTGTGAGGCGACTTCAAAAAAACTTGGAGATGAGGTGTTTTTGGATGCGTACATCATTTACAGGGACAGCGAAATGGCGGTGATTTTCCACCACAATACGCTGGGTAACGATGCCAAAAGGCAAATGAGCGCCTACAACATTGATGGGGAAAAACTCTGGACAATTCCGCAGGAACAACTCTTTCCCGAAATCGGATACAAAATCGAGGATCCATTAACCCAAATGACATTTATTAAAAGCGATATGTCCGCGGAGCGGGCCGGAAACGTTTTTGTTTTCATCGTGGATCAGGTCGGCGCCGCCGGTTTTGATACGGTCAACGGGGAACAATTATGGAAAATAATACCGTAATTAATGATCAAAACTCGCTCACAACTGGAAAAAGAGGAAATCGCCGTGCTATCGCCCTGCGCCATGCCAAGCCAAAATTCGGCCGGCAGAGTACACGCGGAACCCGAAGATGATTTTCGCATGCCCTTTCAGCGCGACCGCGACCGCATTATGCACAGCAAGTCTTTTCGCAGACTGCAGGCCAAAACACAGGTATTTGTGGCCAACTACGGAGACCATTACCGCGACCGTCTTACCCATTCCATAGAGGTGTCGCAAATCGCCCGCGGCCTTTCGCGCACGCTGGGTTTAAACGAGGACCTGGCCGAAGCCATCTCTCTGGCTCACGACTTGGGGCACACGCCTTTCGGTCACGGAGGGGAGGACAAGCTGGACGAAATCATGAAGAATTACGGGCTGAATTTTGAGCATAACGAACAAAGCCGCAGAATTCTGGAAAAGCTGGAAAGAGTGAACCCCAATTTTGACGGCCTTAATCTTACCAAAGAGGTTCTGGACGGCATGCTAAAGCACAATCCTCACCGCTACCGGACATACAGTAAGTTCAACAACTATCCCCATCTGGAGGCGCAGATTGCGGATACGTCGGACGAAATCGCCTACATCAACCACGATTTGGATGACGGAATTCGCTCTGGGCTTATTTCAATAGAACAAATTGAGGAATTTGAAATTTGGAAAATGGGATGGGGAAAAGCCGTCAATCAATATGGAAAAGCTCCAAATGCCACAGACGAGGAAAGTTATAAGCGCTTTGTCAGTCGGGTAATCAGCAAGATGATCGGGCTGATGATTCTTGACCTGCAGGAAAACACCAACAACAATCTGGTTAATCAAAAAATAGACAACCTGGAAAAGGTCAGGGCTTATAAAGGCAAGCTGGTAACATTCAGCGATAAGTTTCTGCCTCATGTTGTGGAACTGCGGTCTTTTCTCTTGCGAAATTTTTATAATCATGAAAAAGTTGCGGAGCAGATTGGCAAAGGTAAAAAAATCATCGAGGCGCTTTTTGACCATTTCATGGCGCATCCGGAAAAAATGCCCCGGGTTTACGGCCGATTAATCAAAGAGGGGGAAAGAAAGGAAATTGCGGTTAAAGACTACATCGCGGGTATGACAGACCGTTTCGCGGAAGAACAATTTAATTCGGTATCATGATTTGTCCCAAATGCAAAAATCAGGAAACCAGAGTATTGGACTCGCGCGAGACCAACGAACAGCGTGAAATACGCAGACGTAGAAAATGCTCAAAATGCGGATTCCGTTTCACCACTTTTGAAAGAGTGGAAAACACCAATTTTATCGTGGTTAAAAAAGACCAATCCAGAGAGTCGTACGACCGCAGAAAACTGGAAGTCGGCATCTGGAAGGCCTGCGAAAAGCGCCCCGTCACGGAAGAACAAATCAATACCATGCTCAATGAACTGGAGGAAAAGTGGAACTCGCAGGGCAGGGAAATCCCCGCCAACGTCATAGGGGAGGGCGTTATGGAACACCTGCGCCGCCTGGACGAAGTTGCCTACATCCGTTTCGCCTCGGTCTACAGGCATTTCAAAGATATAGAGACCTTCCGCTCCGAACTTCAAAAACTGCTTAAATAGGACATTTTCATCCTTTGGGCTTTGACTAACATATAAAATATGGTATAATTTAACGAATGGAAATATATCTAAAACAAAAAATATGAAAACAAACAAAAAGCTTATTGGACTCATCACTCTGGTAACAATCATCTCAATTGCCGCCCCGCAAATAATTTTTGCCAAAGGCGTTCCCAGACTCCCGCTGGATTTGCGGGCTTCGGTTTTAAGCGCCGATACGGAACCGGAAGAGCCGTCCATTCCGCTTGAACCGGCGGATGATGTACAAGTGCCGGAAACGGAAATCCAACCTGAGGAGGAAGCGGTAAGCTGTCAGTTTGAAATGCCCGCCGCCCCCGTATATGACGGCAAATTCGTAGCTGTAAGGAAAAAGGGAGTTGTGGCCAAAGGAGAGCTTTTTGAAACAGTTGTTTACGTCAAAAATATCGGAAACACTCCGTGGTTTTCGGCCGACAGCGGTTGTCCTTACTTAATCACAAACCTTGGAACGGACAAAAAAAGAGACAGGGAAAGCCCGCTCTTTACAGAAGATCTGTTTTGGAAAAGCGGATGGCTGGGCGCCAACCGAATTGCCATGGAAACCAAACGCGTAAATCCGCAAGAACTTGGGGTATTCAGATTCTGGAGCCGCGCCCCGTTAAATGATATATACCTTCGCGAATTCTATTCACCCGTAATAGAAGGAGTAACCTGGCTGGATAACGGCAGATTTCATTCCGACACCAGAATCGGCGATGCCGTTCTGGATGTGGATAAAAAGGAACTCCTTAAATACATTGAATACAGCGGAGACCTCTCCAACCTGAATATTGAGGGGGCCAAATCCATCAACGTTTCCATCTCCACACAAAGAATGTATCTGAAAATAGGGGATTTCACGATTCGCGAATTCCCGGTTTCAACGGGTACTTACAGAACCCCCACACCGCTCGGAACCACAACAATCTCGCACAAACAGGAGGTGCGTGTGGCTTCCGGCTGGCCCCGCTACATCATGCCCAAATGGATGACATACCGCGGCGGAGGATACGGCATACACGCTCTGCCCAGTCTGGGCAACGACAACGGGGTATACTGGAGAGAGGCGTTAAACCACATCGGCACGCGCAGAAGCCACGGTTGCATCCGTCTGCTTCCCGGAGACGCCGAATTCGCCTATAACTTTGCCGACATCGGCACCGTAGTCCACGTGTACAACTAGAACAATTATATGTTGTGCCTGTTAACGGTCTTTGCAACGGAGGGGGTCTTTTCCCATTCCACCATCAAATCTATCAATTTTCTCCAGCTCACATCGCCCCTGTTAAGTAAAAGCACAATGGTGTTCACCCTCATGTCATTCAGTTTGGTAAGGTAATTATGTCCCCAAACCCTGATAAGGATTGAAGCAACGGCGTTAAACAAACGCGGATCTCTCGGATTGTCGGTGTAAATGGGTTCGTCGTCCTCGTCGCGGAAACTGTAAAATTTCTCAAGCTCCTGAACGGCAACTTTGATTTTTTCGGCAATTTGCGAAGCACGTTGATCATAATCAACAGGTTCCTCAGCCGTTTCACTCTCCTGCGGAATGGTGTTTTTAATCATCAAATACATTTTCCTGACCCCTTCATAACCATGTTCCTTGGCTCTTTTGTTCTCTTCGGCCATATTTTCGGTACTTACCTGCTCTCTTGTGCCTCCGGTGATGGATTCAATGGTTGGCGTAGCTTTTTCTCTCATCAGCCAGTCATTTAGTTTTAAACATTCCCGTGTTTTTCCCGTTTCCTGGCGTCTGCCCGCAAAAACCGTGCGCTTAACACGTCTGCGTTTTAGGCTTCCAAGCTTTATCACCTGAGCTTCCGGAGCCCGTGGCGGTATGGATGATTCGCTGGAAAGCATGGCCGGTCTGGCCAGATCATCGTGAAACAGATCCGCAACACCTCTGACATTATCTGATATTTCTCTTCTTACTATTGTGTCGCTCCTATCGGAAGGAGATGTGAAATTTGCATGTATGACAGTACCCTCTTCTCTTGGGCGCCCGTTACCTTTGCCGTTTTCCATAAAATTTAAGTTTGTATTGAATAAAAAGGCGGGAAAGATATAATAACTCTACTTCATTGTCAAGATTTAGCAAATATTTTCCGGATAACAAAATGGAAGACATTCTCTCATCACTAAACGAAAAACAGCGATCGGCGGTCCTGCACGAAAAAGGACCCCTGCTGGTTATAGCCGGAGCCGGATCGGGAAAAACCCGCGCTCTTACTCACAGGATAGCCTGGCTGATAACGGAAAAACATGTGAGTCCCTGGAATATTCTGGCGGTGACTTTCACCAACAAGGCGGCCAACGAAATGAAAGAAAGAGTGGTAAAACTGCTCAATAAAAGAAGCAAGGACGACCCCAATCTGCCTGCAATCGGCACCTTTCACGCAACATGCGTAAGGATTCTGCGCAAACACATTCACCTTTTGGATTACGAAAACAGTTTTAATATTTACGACACCGCCGACCAGCAGATACTCATGAAACACGTTCTAAACGACCTGGATTTTGACGAAAAAACCATCAAACCGCGCGCTCTTTTACACCATATCTCCGGCGCCAAAAACGAACTGATCACACCGGCGGAATACAAAAAAAACATGGTTAACAATTACTTTACCGAAAGAGTGGCGCAGGTTTACGCGCATTATCAAAAAGCCCTGCAAAAAAACAACGCGCTGGATTTTGACGACATAATCATGAAAACGGTTGAACTTTTCCGCAAAGACTCGGCGGTACTGGATCAGTATCAGGAAAAATTCAAATACATTTCCATAGACGAGTATCAGGACACCAACCGCGCGCAGTACGTTCTTACCAATCTGCTCGCCGAAAAATACCGCAATCTCTGCGTAATCGGTGATTCCGACCAGGGAATTTACAGCTTTCGCGGGGCCGACATCAACAACATTCTGGATTTTGAAAAAGATTATCCCGATGCCAAAATCGTACTGCTGGAGCAGAATTATAGGTCCACCCAAAACATTCTGGATGCCGCCCACGCCATTATTTCCAAAAATTCCATCAGAAAAGAAAAAAAATTATGGACCAATAACGGCGGCGGCGAAAAAATCAAAGAAGCCGTTTTGGACAACGAAAGAGGCGAGGCCGAATTCGTCTGCAAAGAAATCAAAGAGAAACTGGGCAATTACGAATCACCCGCCTACAACGATTTTGTGGTTCTATACAGAACCAACGCCCAGTCGCGCGTGGTGGAGGAATCATTCCTTAAATATGGCATTCCCTACAGGATAGTAGGAGGTATCAAGTTTTATCAGCGCAAAGAAATCAAAGACATGGTGGCATATCTGCGCGTTATCCAGAACCCGTCCGATTCGGTCAGTCTCTTTAGGATAATCAACACCCCTCCCCGCAAAATCGGGAGCAGAACGCTGGAAATTATTCAGGAGTACGCCTATAAAAACGAATTGTCGTTTTTTGAGGCGATGAAACAGGTGGAAAAAATAGAGGGAATCAATGACGGTAAAAAAGAAACCCTGGCCAAATTCGTAAAACTCATCAAGTCCCTGCAAAAGGTTAACACGCAGTTTTCGGCATCGGGACTGATAAAACACGTTTTGGACAATACCGGCTATAACAAGTTTATCAACGACGGCACCGTGGAAGGCGAGTCCCGGCTGGAAAACGTATACGAACTTATCAACGTCGCCTCCAAGTACGACAACATGGAACCCGGTCTTTCGCTGAACATTTTTCTGGAGGAAATCGCCCTTATTGCAGACGTGGACACCATGGACGAGCGCGAAAACGCGGTTACCCTGATGACTATCCATTCCGCCAAAGGGCTGGAATTCCCCTACGTTTTTATAGTTGGGCTGGAGGAGGGGCTTTTGCCCCATTCGCAGAGCCTGCTGGAGCGCGACCGTCTGGAAGAGGAGCGCCGGTTGATGTACGTGGCGATCACCCGCGCCAAGGAAAAGCTTTATCTGCTTCGCGCCGTTAGCAGGATGGTTTACGGGGAGACGCAGGAAAACACGCCTTCGCAGTTTTTAACCGACATTCCGGAGGAACTGCTGGAGTCTGACGGCCGGAGCGCACGTTCGATACGTGCGGCCGACATTGGGTATACGCCCGTGCCGTATGAAGAATACGAAGACGCCGAGCCGGTTGTACTTCGCGACGGTGACAGGGTGTCGCACCGCTCTTTTGGAGAGGGAACTGTTGTTTCCGTTACCGGCGGAGTGGCGGCGGTGGCTTTTGACAGCCCTCGCCACGGTTTAAAAAAACTGGCGCTTTCCATAGCACCGCTTATCAAAATTGAATAGCCGTCCGATTAACCGTCGGTTCCGTCGGCCTCAAGTTCGGAATCTTCCTTGTCCGCAGAATCTTCCTCCACCCCCGCCACCGCCTTTCGGGTATCTTCGGCTTTCTCATTTATCGTTTTGGGGTATTTTTCGCTGAATTTTATAAATGATCCCGGACAAATGCGAAGCACCGCCGAACGTGTTTTTTCCCCGTTCTTTGGATTTATCCTCATAAATGGAACCACATCAAGATTGACCAGCTGCTGGGGGCCGAAAACCAACATTACATCCTCCCCTCCGGGACTTTCCAGCTTTCTAAAAACAACATCGCACTTAATATCCTGAATGCCAAACTCATGCCCGCTTCTCTTTTTTCTTTCCATCACGTTGGCATACACCTCTTGCAGAGCTTTTATCACGTCCTTTATATCAATATTGAATCTTGTGCTAATTTCCATGCACACTTTCGCAAATCCCAGGCCTTTAAGGCTGTTGGTTTCGCCGGAATCATCAATTTGAGAATCCGATTCGTGTGTATTCAACATTTTGTTGAACAAAAAAACTAAGGCTTTCTATTTAACGTTATTTTACTGAATAGTCAAACCGCGTGCCTATTTGGCCTCGGGAATCGGAGCGGGATTTTCCTTGGTAACGGCTTCCGGCCGCACATTTTCACCGGCGGCGGGAATTCCTTTATCGCTTTCGGGCGGGTCCGCTTTTTTGGGGGAGTGCGCTTCGGTTTTATTTTCCGCGGGCGCCGGAGCGGCCTCATCCTCGTATCTGTAATAATTTTTAATCGCTTTTTCCGTCCCAAAAGCCACGTTTTTGGTTCCGCAAATCGCGCATCTGTAAACAAACTTTCTGCCAAGCGGCTTAACCTTCACAATCTTTTCGCAGTCTTTGCAGTAAAAAACAACCGGTTCTTTCAAATAGTTATCAACTTTTCTGGATTTCGGCAGAATCTTCATGATTTGGAATAAGAATTATAAATCCATTCTATAAGTTTGGGGATCCCTTTGTTCAAGCGTAACATCGGCAACCGGTTCAATCACCGGAGCCAGATTTTCCATCTGCATTTGCTCAATCGCTTCGGGGGAGACCGGAACCTCCATACTTCCGCGCCTTTCATTTACGTCTTTGCGGATGTTTTTTTCCGGATTTCGCTCCTGCATGGGCACGGCAATCATTGGTTCGGCTGTCGTTTCACGGAATTCCTTAAGTATCTCGCCTTTATCTTTCATGGACATATATCCGCCTATGGTAATCAGACCGGCCGAAATAAACGCCATAAACATACCAAATTGTGATTGTTTCATGGTTATATTGATGCCGAACTTGGGGTGGAAATATACGGAATTGACCAGAAACAAAGCGTAAAAGGCGAAAATCCCCGTAAACATATAAAGAACATGTTTCTTCACCGGCAGACGCGGAATTTTATGCCCGGTGAATTCGGCGTACACAAGTGCCAGATTAAGCGCCGCCAGCACAATCAGACTAAAACCGGCCAGATACATTGGCCCGCTTATTCCCAAAAACATATCTCCCGTTCTAAAAGAATCCAGATCCTGATACCACGGCAAAACCGCGCTGATAATCATCAGCAGAGAACCCGCTGTAATCAATTTCTTGTCAAAACTTAACTCGCGGACGATTTGATTTAACCTTTTTGTCGGCATATATGTCCCTGTTAAATATTTACTATACGAAAATATAGATTAGCTTAACCGTATTTGTAAAGTTCAAGGTGCTTGATAAGGCTGATATTTGATATAGAATGAATTGGCTTTTAACAAAAAAGATGAAAATCGCCATTGATATTAGGGACGCGGTAAAGCAAAAAACGGGTAAGGGCTGGTATGTTTTCAACATGGTGAGAGAGCTGTTGAACCTGGATAGGGAAAACACATATATCCTGTATTCAAATTCAAAAAAAAATCCCTTTGCCGATTTTGAAAACGCCAGACTCAAGTTTGTGGAGGATTCCGCGGCCAAATGGCATTTCCGCGTATTAAAAGATTTAAAAGAGGAAAAAGTGGATCTCTTCTACGCTCCCACAAGTTACATCATCCCCGCTTTCGCCCCCAAAAATCTGCGAGTGGTCATCACCGTACACGATCTTGTGGCTTTTCTTTATCCCTCCACTCACAACACCAAGGCCATGATTGTGGAAAGGCTAACGTTAAAGAGGGCTTTAAAAAAGGCTTCAGACGTTTTTGTGGTTTCCGAAAACACCAAAAAAGATCTGTTAAAAAAATTCAAATTCAGGGAACAGCGCATCCACATTACACCGTGCGCGGCATCACAGGTTTTTTCCGAACCGGTGTCGGAAGAGGATCTGGATGCCTTTAAAAAAGAAAAAAATCTTC
Source organism: Candidatus Altimarinota bacterium (assembly GCA_041738505.1). Taxonomy (GTDB): domain Bacteria; phylum Patescibacteriota; class Gracilibacteria; order UBA1369; family UBA1369; genus JBGSPQ01. The sequence goes on from JBGSPQ010000002.1 coordinate 17,084, forward strand.
CCGATAATTTTTTGCTCGCCGTGGGAACGCTGGAACCCCGCAAAAATCTACCCACGCTTATCAAGAGTTTTGTGAACGTAAAAAAGTGGCATCCCGAATACAAGCTGGTGATTGTGGGAAAAAAGGGTTGGAAATACGATCAAATAGAGTCCACGCTTAAAAAATTTCAAATGGAAAAAGAGGTGATTTTTCCCGGATACCTTAAGGATGAGGATCTAAGAAAAATGTACAAACTGGCGAAAGTTTTTGTATTCCCGTCTCTGTATGAGGGATTCGGAATCCCTCCTCTGGAAGCCATGGCCAGCGGCTGTCCGATTATCAGTTCAAACCGCGCCTCCATGCCCGAGGTTGTTGGTGACGCGGGAATTTTAATAGACCCGACCAACGCCTATAAAATGGCCGACGCAATTTCCGGCTTACTGGAAAACGACAATGTCAGAAACATGATGATAGAAAGGGGATACAAACAAGTGGAAAAATTCAAATGGGAAAACAGTGCCCGCGCGGCATTGAATGTTTTTTTAGCCAACCAAAAAACATGACCTTAATCACTCCCCCCAAGAGAAAATTTAAAAAAATCGGACTGGTATCAAAGAAAACCATTGGTGATCATCTTCCCCTGCTAAAAAAAATCATCAAAACGGTGGAAAAATATTCAACCGAAATAGTTTTGGACGATCACATAGCGCCGCTTATCACCGGCGAAAAAGGACTCACCAAGAAAGAAGTATTCACCTCCAGCGACCTGGTTATTTTGCTGGGCGGGGACGGAACGATTTTAAAAAGCGCCGGCTGCACGGCAAAAAAAATCACTCCCATTCTGGGCGTCAATCTGGGCACCCTGGGCTTTTTATCGGAAATAACGGCCGGCGAACTGGAACAAGCATTAAAGCTGATCCGGGAAAACAAATACTTCCTGGACAAACGCTCCATCCTGCGGGTGACCAAATATCATGCAAACAACAAAGTCGCGACTTTTTTGGCGCTTAACGATGCCGTAATCAACCAGGGCATTTTTGCCCGTCTGATAGAACTGGAAATCGAAATCAACGAAAAAAAGGTGGTGGCGTTCAAAGCCGACGGCTTGATAGTTGCTACGCCCACCGGTTCCACCGCCCATTCGCTTTCCGCGGGCGGCCCGATTGTGCACCCGGGACTTGATGCCATACTGGTAACTCCAATCTGCCCTTCCACACTGGCTTTAAGGCCGATAGTGATACCCAACGACCGCCTGGTAAAAGTCAGAATCACCACAAGGCGCAGAGGGGATTATAACCTGGGGCTCACACTTGACGGCCAGGTAACCGTTCCGCTGGAATACGGCGACGAAATAAAAATCCGCAAATCAAGCCGCAGTTTTTATATGATCCGCATCAAGGAACAGAACTACTACAAACTGCTCCGCGACAAACTCGGCTGGGGATACACCAAAACCGGATAAATATAAGCGCCGCCGCGGCTCGCCCGCTTTAACCCACGGCATATTTTTAGACAGCCTTTTTATTGTGCCTGCCGTTTTCGGATAACCGCCTGCGCAGCCGCAATACGCGCGATAGGCACGCGATACGGACTACAGCTTACATAATCCAGCCCGATCTTTTCGCAGAAATTGACCGAATCGGGTTCCCCCGCCTGCTCACCGCAAATCGCGATATCCATATGAGGCTTAACCTTTTTGCCCAACTGCACGCAAGTCTCCATCAGTTTCCCCACGCCCTTCTGATCAATCGTCTCCATCGGATCGCGCGGCAGAATCTTGTTTTCAAGATAAAAATTCATAAACTTACCCGCGTCGTCACGGCTGTAACCCCAGGTGGTCTGGGTTAAATCGTTGGTGCCGAAAGAAAAGAAATCGGCGTATTCCGCCAGCTCATCGGCAATAAGACAAGCCCGCGGTAGTTCAATCATCGTCCCGATTTTATATTCAAAATTCACTTTACCACCGTATTCTTTGATTACCCGTTCAATCATTTCACGACCTCTCTTAAGCTCTTCCAGATTGCTGATAAACGGCAGTTCAATTTCGGGAATAACTTTAATGCCCCTGCCCGAAACATCAATCGCCGCCTCTATAATCGCCCGCACCTGAACTTCATAAATCTCCGGATTGGTCAGCCCCAGGCGGGATCCTCTGTGTCCCAGCATCGGATTAGTCTCATGCAGGGATCCGATAATCCTTTCCATTTCATCCTTTTCAATACCCATTTCCGCGCAAAGTTCATCAACCTGTTCTTCGGTCTGCGGCAAAAATTCATGAAGAGGAGGGTCCAGCAGTCTCACCGTAACGGGGAATCCGTCCATCACCTCAAAAATGCCCGCAAAATCCTCTTTCTGCATCGGCAGAATCTCTTCCAGCGCGGATTTTCTGCCCTCAACGCTCTTGGCCAGAATCATTTTACGCACGCTCTTAATCCTGCCTTCATCAAAAAACATATGCTCCGTCCTGCAAAGGCCGATACCCTCGGCGCCAAATTCGCGCGCCGTTTTGGCGTCGGTCGGAGTGTCGGCGTTCGTTCTCACACCCATCCGCTTAAATTCCGAAGACCATTCCAGCATCCGTTTAAAACCCTCCGTGATCTGCGGTTCCATCATCGCCACTTCCCCCAGCATCACCTCGCCCGTACTTCCGTTAAGAGTGATAATATCTCCCTCATTGATTTCCAGACCTCCAACCCTGATCAGTTTGTTCTTACAGTCCACCACAACGTCACTGCATCCCGCTACACAGCATCTTCCCATCCCTCGCGCCACAACAGCCGCGTGTGAGGTCATCCCCCCCGTAGAAGTCAAAATGCCCTTGGAGGCATGCATGCCGTGAATGTCTTCGGGGCTGGTTTCTTTTCTAACCAGGATAACTTTTTCATCTCGCTCAAAAGTCCAGTTAAACGCGTCGTCGGCGGTAAAAACCACCTTGCCGCAGGCCGCCCCCGGAGAAGCCGGCAGTCCCTTGGCAATAACATTCTTGGGCGCCTTCGGGTCCACGTCCGGATGCAGAAGCTGATTAAGCTGGGTCGGATCAATGCGCATCAAAGCCTCCTCTTTCGAAATCAGACCCTCGTCAAACATTTCGCATGCAATGTTGATTGCCGCTTTTGCCGTCCTCTTGCCGTTTCTGGTCTGCAGCATAAACAGTTTATTCTGCTGAATCGTAAATTCAATATCCTGCATATCCCTGTAATGTTGCTCCAGAGTGTGGCGAATATTGTCCAGCTGATCAAAAACATCGGGCATCAGGTCGCGCATCTGCGAAAGTTTTTGCGGAGTTCTTATTCCCGCCACCACATCCTCGCCCTGCGCGTTCATCAAAAACTCACCGTAAAATTCTTTTTCGCCGGTGGATGGATTTCGAGTAAAGGCCACACCCGTCCCCGAATCATCGCCCATATTGCCAAAAACCATCGTCTGCACATTCACGGCCGTTCCGTTCAGCCCCTCAATTCTGTTAATTTTCCTGTAAGTGATTGCGCGGTCGTTGTTCCACGAATTAAAAACCGCCTCAATGGACATCTTCAATTGTTCTTTGGGATCCGTCGGAAAAGCGATTCCCGTTTTTTCCTCCGCTATTTTTTTATATTCCCTCACCAGTTCCTTTAAATCCGCGGCGTCCAGTTCCGTATCCATTGTCACACCTTTTGATTCTTTCAGCCTCTCCATCGCCTCCTCAAAATATTCATGATCCACTCCCAGCACCACATTCCCGAACATATTTACAAATCTCCTGTAGGCGTCGTAGCAAAAGCGTTCATTTCCGGTCTGGGTAATCAATCCGCTGACAGTCTCATCGTTAAGCCCCAAATTCAAAATGGTATCCATCATTCCCGGCATGGAAACCTTTGCCCCCGACCTCACGGAAACCAGTAGAGGCGCATCTTTGTCGCCGAATTTACGGCCCAGCGTTTTTTCCAAATCGGACAGCTTTTCTTCCAGTTCCGACTGATATCCTTCCGGATACCTGCCATTGGCAAGGTAATGGTTGCAGGTGTCGGTGGTGATAATAAAACCCGGAGGCACCGGCAGGCCCAGAGAAGTCATCTCGGCAAGATTTGCACCTTTTCCGCCCAGAACGTCCTTCATCTCTTTGTTCCCTTCGGAAAAAGAATAAATGCTTTTCACCATGATGTGGAAATGATTAAAAAGTATTACAAAGTAATATCATTAACTTAAGCCTCTCACCACCAATATATCCCTCAGCCGTGAAAGTGCAACAATAAATGCCGCGCTCCGGTTATTGCAACTATATTGTGTTTTGGCTTTTAATACATTATTCCACGCTTCCAGCATCTGTTTTTTCAACTTTTTTTCAATCTCCTCGATTTCCCAGTAATAATTTTGCTTGTTCTGGACCATTTCAAAATAGCTCACGGTAACGCCACCGGTGTTGGCAATAATATCCGGAATCAAAAATATACCGTTCTTTTCCAGAATCTCTTCGGCATCGGGAGTGATTGGGCCGTTGGCCAGTTCCAGAATAATTTTGGCTCTGATTTTACCGGCATTTTCTTTTGTGATTTGATTTTCCATCGCCGCCAGAACCAGAACGTCGCAGTCCAGTTCCAGTAATTCCTCGTTGCTGATTTTTTCACAGGAATTGCCTTCCTGAGGCTGATATTCATGCCCGCCGCATTTGGTCACGCTGCCTTTTTTGATTTTGCATTCCATCGTGGCCAGCGCGTCCAGCCCGTGTTTGCAGTGAATCCCGCCCTGGCTGTCACTCACCGCCACAACCTTGTAACCCTCTTTAGCCAGCAGATTGGCGGCGTTGCCTCCGGCATTTCCAAAGCCCTGAATAGCCACTTTAACGCCGGTTCTTTTCTTCTTCATTTTATCAATCACCGCGTCCAGAATAATCAGCCCCCCCTGGCTGGTGGCGTCGTATCTGCCCTCACTGCCGCCATAAGTCACCGGTTTGCCGGTAACAATGCCCGAAGAATTCATCTCCTTAAGTTTTGAATACTCATCCGCAAACCACGCCATCACCTGCGAATCGGTGTTTACGTCGGGCGCGGGCACATCGGTGTCGGGTCCGATCACAGGTTCAATCATCTGCACAAACTTGCGCGTAATCCTTTCAATTTCGGCGGGGGAGTATTGGCCCGGATCAAAAGCTATCCCTCCTTTAGCGCCGCCCAAAGGCAAATCCGCCACCGCGCACTTAATGGTCATCAGGGTGGCCAGTGCCTTGATTTCATCAATATCCACACTTTGATGATACCTGATTCCACCCTTAAAAGGGCCCGCCGCGTCGTTATGCTGAACCCTGTAGCCCGTAAACATTTCCAGTTTTCCGTTATCCAGCTTAACGGGGAAATTCACCTCCACCACCCGTTTCGGCACATTAAGAATTTTTTGCACGTCCTTATCCAATTTCATCAGATTGGCGGCCTTTTTGATTTCCTGCAGAGTGTTTAAATAAAAAGACATGAAAGGAAATTAAGATGTTAAATATTTTTTGGTAATCTGCGCCGCCTTTTTCACATTTGCGGCATTCGTATTAACCACCGATGCGCGCACCATGTTCACAGAGGCGGTCTCTTTTCTTTCCATTTCCGAAAAAAACAGATAAACGGGTAGATAGACAACACCCCTTTTAGCCAGCTCCGTAAGCTTTTCCTCCACCGGAGCATCCATCCTCTTACACCCTTCAATCTCATTCAAATCAAAAATCGTATAATAAAGATTCGCCCTTTCACCCAGCCCCAGCTCTTTCAAAAAAATCGCGCTGTTTTCTTTTACCGATTCAAAATATTCTTTTCTTTCCGCATCTCCCATAATCATATGGCAGATGCCCAAAAATTGCGATGGCCCGGGCACAAACGTCGTATGCTTAAACTCGCCCTCCACTCCGCCGGGGCCTTTAGCCTGCATCAAAAGCCCCTTCAGATCCCGCCCGGGCCCGATGCACTCCTTTAAAACATTATCCGTCAAATACCTGTTCGCCGCCTCGGGAATCAGCATATCGCCAAAACGCAGACCGGTGCTTCTTTCAATTTTGGAACGCGCGTCAATGCGGAGCGTCCTTTCCGGCGCGTAATCCATAATCGTTTTTTTCTTCGGAAAAAACGAAGTATAAACCTCGTCCGAAATAATCATACAGTCCTTATCCTTGGCGATTTTGGCGATTCTTTCCAGCGTCTCCGCCTCCAGTGAAAACCCCGTCGGGTTATTGGGATCAATCAAAATAATCGCCTTAACTTTTTCTTTCAGCTCCTCCAGATGATCCAGGCTTTCGGCCGGAATTTTCCCGTTCAGCGGATTAACCGACAAAGAAAAAGAACGGATACCCAGATTATCAATACTTCGCAAATACGGAGCGTAAGCCGGCGAACAAATCACCACAACACCCTCCGCGTTAAAATAATCAACCCCCGATTTCCCCAGCGCCTTAAACAAACTCCCGATAGCGTGCGAAGCCCCGTTGAACAAAATCAAATCATTGTGATCAAAAGGAGTGGAGATAAATTTCTTATACCAATCCGCCAGTACAACGCGAGTAATCTCCTCCCCCCGCGGGTCCAGATAAGACCCTCCGCTCACCGGACAATAACTAAAAATCCGCTTCAAAACGTCAAACCGCGACCATTCAAGTCCGCTTCCTTTTGCCGCCTCAATCACCGAATCGATAAAAAATTCAAGGTCGGCAACCAAATCATCAGCGGCCACCTTGCTATACGAATACCCCGTAAAATCAACAATATCCGCCATTATTTCTTCGTATTGATTCTCCGCAAAATCCACAAAACGCCTTTGCTCGTGATTCAAATAAGAATCCAGAAGAATCAGATAACTAAAAAACTTTCTGCCCCGCACGCTTGGCGTAAAGCCATATCCGGGATCCCCCCGCGAAAGGTCAATAACCTTCTCCGCGTTATCCTGCGCGATTTTCTGCAACAAAGTAAAAATGGCGAACGGATTATCGGTGGCTACGGAAAATCCCCATTTGTTGGATGTCAGTTGATTGGAAGCCATTTAAAGTGGAAATAATTGAAAAATCCAGGCCAGCGGACCCGGAAAAGGAGGCAGATTCAATACGAAAAGATAAACAATCATCTGTCCGCTAAAGCCCGAAAAAAGCGGCACCGTAAGGTTGTCATCAAGCTTGTTGGTAATCAGTTCCACAAACGCGGCCACAAGTGCCATCGGAATAAAAACAAACGGAAATTCGGGCAGAAAAAGCCAACCCACCATCAGATTCATTGCCAGCCCGGCCAGAAAACCCTCCCACGTTTTTTTCTTGAAAAGTTTATGTTTGCCAAATTTAATCCCCACCAGCGCGCTAACCAGGTCTCCAAAAACCGTCAGCAGAAGCGCCAGCATCGCGATTGAATAATCAAACGCCCCGAACACGATAATCGTCGCCGCAATAAAAAACACCGTCCCCGTAACATTATTTCTTTCATGCGGACGGAAAAGATCAAGAATCCTGGGGAGTTTGGGGCGAACCTCCAGTCTCACATATTCAATTTCCAGCAGGATCAGAAACATCGCCGTTAAGGCCAGAATCGCCACTCTCGCGTCCCATACGAAATGAACATAGCTGTAAACCAAAAGCACAGGTATTTCCATCAGATGGAACAGCTTGCGAAGTATCTCTTTTTTTAGAGACGGAGTCATAATTCAAAGGCAAACGGACATAGCCGAGTATAAAACTATACGGCGGATATTGCCAACAAATAAAGGCGCGCTTCGTGGGACAGCGCGCCTTTAAAAAATCATAAAGCTATTCCGTAACCGTAAAGATACTTCCTCCCGTCCTGCCGAACACTTCCGGGAAATACAATTCCTGCGCCAGCACCGGCTTGTCCCTAAACTCGCCCTGTGTGGTTGCCCGCACAAAATAATTCAGTTCATAAACGCCCATCGGCAGATTATCCGCAAAATACATCATGCGGTCGTCGCGCACCTCTTTGTGGCTAAAGTGCCATGAACTGTCATAGTACCACCAGTCATAAGAGTTTTTCTTTTGGTAAATGCTGTCCAACAGCGACTGCTGTGAAGTCTTCAAAGAAAAATCAACGCCCTCCAGACCGGCCGGCAAAAAGTCCTCAACCATCACATAATACATATTCTCCGGCACCGCGACCGTAATCTTTCCGCGCAGTGTTTCGCCAAGTTTAACCTGCGTCAAAGGACGTTCGGTATTCACATCATCAACCGCAAAATATTCCTGAGTAACCAAAATACCTTCGTTTCTGGGCTCAATCTCCTCCGCCGGCAGATAATATTTCAGGTTCATGTCGGCGTACATTTTGCCCGAACCGTTTCGCGTAAAGGTGATTTCATTATCCAGATTGCCGGGCTGTAATTCGGAAAGAGCCATGATGATAACCTCACTTTCGGAAATATTTTTACTTGTAAAAGATTTATCAACCTTCACGTCCCCGTTAACCGTCACAATACCGTTATAGCTTGCTTCCAGCTCTTTACTGCTCACCAGATATTCAATCATCGCAATCAGGCTTATGGCCGTTTCCTGCGTGGACGCGTAGTGTCCGTCACGTTTTTCCAACAGCAGGTGGCGCAGAATTTTTGGAACATATGGATGATCGGGCTGAACGCGCGTAAGCATCTGCATCACAATGGCGGTTGTTCTGGTATTGGTGTCAAACATGTAATACAGATTTTCGGTTTCTTCAAAATGAACACCGCGAGGGGACTCCTTAGCTTTTGAAGTAACTTCCAGCACCAGCGACTTAATCTTCCCGTCGATGTCCGAAAGAACCGCGCCGTCCAGGCCCTCCGCGCCCTTTACCGCGTCAAAAGCCATGGCCAGATAAGCCTTGGAAAACAGATTCAAATCATCCTTGAACTCATAAAGATTATTGGTCAGAGCAAAATCCGGACTGCCGGTTTCCGCGAGCACAAAAAGGCCGAAAGCCCTGGCGTTTGCATTGTTTCTTGCGGTATATCTGTCGTAATAAGGATCCGTGGCCGATTTCTTGACCAGCGAGTTTTGCGACATGTGGGTGGTCAGATATTGAACACCTCTTTCCATCACCGATTCATCAACCGTAAATCCGGCCTTTTCCGCCTCATGCAGAGTGTATAAAACATAAGCGGTCAGATAAGGGGTGGGTTCGCTTGTATCCCAGATACCCCATCCTCCGTTGCTCTGCTGGTATTTGTAAAGATCCTGCAGACCCGATTCAACAAAGCCCGTCAGTTTTTCATTGTCCACAAGATTGTCGTCAATCGTGGGCAGATCCATAAGCTGTTTCAGAACCAGATTGGGCAGAAGGGCGCTGGCCGTCTGCTCGGTACAGCCGTAGGGGAATCTCATCAGATACTCCAGCCCCGAGCTCAAAGAACCCGTTAACGTGGGTGAAACCGAAACAACCAGTTCACCGAAATTCGTATCAATGTTATTTGGGAGCCAGACGGTTTCAACGTGCTTGGATCCGTCGTCAATTGTCAGTGATGTCGCCACAACTTCGGGGAAGCTGAATGGTTCCACCGTCAGTTTTTGCTCCAGAATATCGCCGATGGTGGAATCTTTAACGCTTCGCGCGTCAAAAACGAAGGCGGCCGTTTGCTTGTTCAGTACCTTAACATCCCACTCCACTTTGGCCTCCTCCCCGGGCTTAAGCGTGACCGTTTTGTCGGCCGCCCCGCCCGTAAACTCAACGCCGTCCGCTTCCAGATTAACGGAAAATGTCTCCTCCGTTTCCAGATAATTATGCACAATCGCACCAATCTTCATCGTATCGTTAACAATCAAAAATCTTGGCAGAACCGCGCGCACCATCACGTCTTTGGTCACAAGAAATTCATGTTTCTTACTGCCCACCAGAGTGTCATCGGTAATACCGATCGCCAGAATCTCCCAGGTGGTAAGGTTGTCGGGAAGAGTAAAAGTCAGTTCGCCATTACCGTTGGAGTCGGTCTCAAGCGTGGCCTCCCAGTGGGCGGTGTCTTTAAAAGTACCGCGCTTTTCGGGTGCGCCGCCGCCTCCTCCTTTAAGACCCGCCTCCACCATCACATTGATGCGGGAAATGGCCTTGGTCAAAGTCTGCGCGGTGTTAACACCCAGCACTCTCTTCCTGTAAAAAGAGTTCAATAAATCGGCCGTAACGCTTTCCGTCAACGAAAGAACACTCTTATCCACAACACTCACCGAAACCTCGGCGCTCACCGGATTACCCGCCGCATCCTTCGTCTGAACATTAACCGTCACCTCCTCACCCGGCCCGTATTTGTCGCTATCCGTCTTCACCTCAATATCCAGCCGTTTGGAACCGTTATCCACCTGCAAGGTCGTATAACCGGCCTTAAACGCGGCCACAGCCCGTTCGTCATTGGCACCGACGGGCGGCTCAATCAATCCGGCCTCGTTACCGCTGCCCTTCACAATCACCACCGAAACAAAAATGTTCGGAATGGAATCCTCCGTCAGCTTCACCTCAATCGTATCGGAGTTGGATTCAATCTTTCTCACTTCTCTTTCCAGAACCCCGCCGCGCTCTTGTGTAACCAGCGCCCACACGTTCTGATAAGGCGATTTAATCATAATCTTGGCCGTCTCCCCGGGTTTGTATTCCAGCTTATCGGCAACCAGCTCTATTCTGTCATTGTTTTCCAGCCCCCAGTTCACAAATTCCCCGCCCGAAACATAAATACCGGAAGAAGATGTAATCGTATTTCCCGCGCCGTCTTTACTCACCGCCACCGCACGGAAACCTCCCGCCTCTCCTGCGGTAAAAGACACCATCGCGTGACCCTTGTCATCGGTCGTCACCGTCTTTTTCTCCACAACCTGGTCGTCGTAAGAATTCTCATAATAAAATCCGCCGTCCACATTCTTCTTCTTGATCGTATTCCAGACACGCTTGTTATAAGAAACCTCCACGCTCTTTCCCTTCACGGGCATGCCTTCGGCGTCCACCGTCACCACTTCAAATTCGGCCTTATCCCCAACACTCACAATATAATTATCATTAACAATCCCCACGTAATATTCACCAGCGTGCACCGGCATTGTCACCCTGTTGGAAACAGACTGATTGTTCAAATCATATGCGGTAACCTCCACCGTGTATATTTGGCTGAGTTTCTTTTCGGCAATATCCAGAGGCAGTTCAATCGTATATTCGCCGGCGTCATTAAGATTGGCCTTACCGCTGGAAACAACCTCCGCCTCGCCTTCACAGCCCCAGTAGCAGAAATACCCGTCATCCGAAAAGCTAAACCATCTGTTCGCGTACGGGCTGTCGGAATCCTGCGGCAAAAAGAAATAGTAATCATTGCTCTTTACAGTCCACTCAATTTTCGCGCCCGGCAGCGGCGCCCCAAAGAAATATGCGCCTTTAACATTCAGTTTCGCGGTCTCTCCGTTAATGTAATCATCCTTATCGCTTTCAATTTTCAATTCATAATCGGGTTTCCTGTATTCCGCGACCAAAAACGATTGGTAAAAAGTGTTCAGATACTGCGGAGCTTTCACATCCGGCAGAGAAGTGATAATTGTGTAATTTCCCGTCCTGCCTTTCGCGCTCAAATTTATTTCTCCGTTAAACGTGCCCGCGGAGCTCAACTCATGATCCTTTTCCAGAATCGTTTCCCCCTGGCTGTCTTCAATCACCACATGAACTTTTTGGCCCTTTGGAAGTTCAAATCTGGCATCGGAATCTTTCCTGATCAGACCTTTGTAATAAACCGTGTGGCCGGGTCTGTAAATCGGCCTGTCCGTATAGGAATAAACAAAATATTCCGGCTGGACGATTGAATAATCAATATTAAAATTCCACGGCGCGATTCCTTCGCTCCAGGTGGAGTGGGATAGCGTCAGATCATTATCCTTGGTGCCGATAATCGTATAGTCCTCCGGATAATAATCATAATATTCGCCGTCATCATCGTCGCTCACTTCCTTCTTTGGCATAGCAATCGAAACCAGTCCTTCGCTGTCCGTAACCCCCGTCATCACCTCTTTGCCCGTATCATCAATAACGGAAATATTCATGCCGCTGATCGGTGCGCCATCCTTAAGTGAAACCGCCCACACCAGCAGTCCGTCCGCGGAATGCTTAACGGTCAACGCGCTATAAGTGTAAACAAAAATCTGGCGTTCCACTCGCTCACGGTTGTCATAACGGTCGCGCACATTTGGATTGCTCGCGTTAAAATAGTAGAACCCGGGGTCCAGGTTTTCACCGGTTTCTTTGGCCAGATCAATCTTTGTGGTTACTTTTTCGATAAACTTCTTTTCCAGATTTTTTCTCCATGACGTAAACGGCCCCTGGATTGATTCATAAGCATTATTGGAGACATAACCTCCGTAATAAACGGACATGAATTCATCGCGAGAAAGCTTCTTCAGATTAAAATCCGCGAAGTCCACATTTGTGGATTTTAAATAGTAAACGGGATCCGTATTGGCATCCAGAACACTGATATCCGAAGACTCCGCCAAATCCAAATCAGGTTCAAGAGGAGATGTTTTAAATCCAAACTTATATTCGTCTTTTAACTGCTGGCCAAAGTTGTCTTTAACACCGGCTTTAACCGTGATTGAGTAGTCGGTTGAAGGGTCAAAAGGATAACTGATGGAAAGATTGGTACCCTCATATCCAACCGAAACCACCGGTTTGATAAGCTCGCCGTCGGAATCTTTTTTCTCGGGGGAAATCAGCACAGATGCATCAACAGGCTGATCCTCCAAAATGGGGTGGCTGAAGTTAACATCAACCCAGTTCAGTCTGCCTTCGTAAGACCTTCCATATCTGTCATCAACATAAGTTTCCAGATCAACACCGTCTTTGGGATCCGTACCAATAACCTTAAGCTCTCCCACCGTGCCGAATAAAAACGCCGAGTCGCCCGGTAAAGCCATTTCACCCTCAACGCCTGTAAATCCCGCCCCGATTTTCACCAGATAGATGGATTCAAAAGCCAGCTTATCGGTGTGATCAAGAATTATTGTGTTTTTTAAAGCCTCCGTATTAATATCCTCCCAATTGAATTCAACATCGGCGGTCATCTCTTTTTTCAAATCATCCACGGTCAGATAACGCGCCGCCACATTCACCTGCTCCCAGTCGGCCTCTAAAAACTCTTTTCGCCCGCCGATCAATTCAAATCCCGTATAAGTGAAATTGGAAATCAGATTATCATTGCCAATAAATTTATATACCTTTATATATTCGCCCACCTTGGAAAGATTCATCGGCTGATTAAACTCAAGCCGGATTTCACTGTCCGGACCGTTGAATTTATACGCTTCATAAGGAGTGGTATTTACCAGCACCGGAGCCAAAGTGGTAAAAGAGGCTATGAAGTCTTCATCGGTGGAGCCGCCGTCCGCGGACTTTGTGCCCTTGGGGACGGTAATTGTATATTTGGTTGAATAAGCCAGTTTTTCGGGAATAAACTGAATTGAATTTGTTCCCAGCCACTTAAAACGTCCCTTCACCGCCGGAGAAATCTTGATTCCCGGCATGGAAGCCTCGCCCTCATCGAGGCTCTTTAAAGCCGTCATCGGCCGGTCAAACATAATCGTCAGTTTGGAGCCGTTATCAACTTCCTGCATTCCGTCCGCCGGATTAAACAATATCACCTGCGGAGGGCCCGTAATCTGAAAGGTTTCCTCGTAGCCGTATTCCATCTGTTTCTGCAGCAAACTCTTTGCCTCCTTTTCCACGTAAACGGCGTATCTTTCCCCCGAGCGGAAAGGCTCGGACGGGAAGAATATCATTGTATTGCCCTGCCACTTAATATCACCTTCTATTCTCGGTTCAATATGGAAAGCGTTTTCCACCGAGCCCTGATCCATCGGCTGGGTGAAAACAACTTTAATCGGAGCGTTATATGAAATTTCACGCACATTTTCTTTAAGGCTGTAACCTTCCACCTGCGGAGCCGGAATCATCGGGTAAGAAATAACGCTGGCCACAATCAATAACACCGCCAGGCCGCCAGCGTACGACCATCCTTTAAAAGGGGATCCGCCAAAAAACGAAGATTCCTGCTTTGTTTTAACCGGTTTATTTGAAGCCGGACGTGTGCTTTTTGCCGTCATGGTTTGGTGATTAAGAAGCAATTGTTCCCTCAGCCTCTTCTGGAAAACGGGAGAAGCTTTGGCGGGGCTTTCGGCCTCGATGGTTTCAACAACCCGCTTCAAATCACTTGGAAGTTTGCCCCCTTCCAGGATTTTCATCAGGTCTCTGATTTTCTTTTTAAGAAAAAACATATTTATGCAAAGTATTTTAAATCTGGTTTAATTTTTTTAAGAGTTCTAAAGATAATCACCGCCACATTGCTTTCGGAAAGGCCTGTAATGTGCATGATTTCACGGTTATTCATCTGGGCGAAGAACTTTAGCTGGATAACGTTCAAATCCCTTTCCGGCAGAATATTCAGCACCTCTTTGACCTTGGATGCCAGCTCTTCCTCCTCCGCTTTTTTCTTGGGTGATTTTTGCTTTTCGTCATCAACAATAAATCTTCCTTCCTCCAGTTCGGAGTGTTGGGACCGGCTGTGCTTGCCGTAATAATTGTTAAGATTATTTCTGGCGATGGTAAAAACCCAGGCCCCAAAGGGCAGTCCACGGTTTTCGTAGCGGGGCAGATTTTCCAGAATTTTCATAAAGGTTTCGCTAACCAGGTCCTCGGCGTCGCTTCGGTCGCTAACTTTGGCCGCGGTGTAAGCAAATACTTTCGGGAAATAATAGTCATAAAGTTTCGCGAAACTCGCGCCGTCCGTTTTTGCATCCTCCACAAGTTGTTGTTCTTCCGTTAAATCCATGTTTCTATCGGCATATTTATTTGCGACGGCATTCAAAGCGGACTTAACACGCGCCCCTTTACGCTTTGCAGAGGGCGAATACTGAACGTCCTGAATCTGAACCGCGATACCTCCAAACATAAACTAAGTTAATGCTTTTTTCAAGAAGGACTAACACCCCCCGCAAAGAGGTATTACAAAATGGTGGGCGCGCGCCCGGTGCCCATCAACGTTGGCGCGCCAATAAAATCAAAACATTCTTAGTGAGCCAAAATTTTGGGATAATTTTGTGCGCGTGTAAAAAATCAACGGGTTGTTTACACTTCTGCATCAAGAAACCTTTTTAGTCTTTGGCAAGGAGTGTAAGAAGTTTTGTCTATTTTAAGCGCAGAATGGAGTCTTACATGATTATAATATTTAACATAATTTTTTAGAGCATTTCTTCGTTCCTTTCGCGTTTCAAATTTTTTATTGAAACACTCTTCCAGGATGATTCTAATCACACGTTCAGCCTTACCATTTGTTTGCGGTCTGCCGGGATGCGTAAATTTTCGGTCAATACCATGATTTTTACATATCATCACAAAATCATGGTATTCAGTTCCCTTGAATTCAGTTCCATTATCGGAATAAATACAGTCAATCGCGAATGGGATTATTTGTATTGCTCTCTTGAGAAAATACATGGCATGTTCCTGGTTTTTTCGCGGCAAAATATCTGCAATCAAATATCTTGAATAATCATCTATCAAAACGAAAAGACATTCCCTTCTCGCTATTCTCGCTTCATATTTTGTCCTTATAGCCAATGTTTTTGAATCGATATGTAACATTTCTCCGGGGTAATTTTTTTCATATCGCTGTGATCTTTTGGCCAATTTATCCAATGCTGTTTTTTCAGTTTTGCCTAGCTTTTTTAGCCCGTAGAAAACTGATTTATATCTGTTGTTTGTGCTTTTATGGACTGAAAAATCCTTTTCTCCTCCTCGTTCGATAATTTTATAAATTGTCGTCCTGGAAACGTTAAACGTCTTCGCTAAGCTCTTTATTGTTATTCCAATTTGCCATTTTTCATAAATCACTTTTCTAAAATACGGAGTTATTCTAGTATTTTTATGCATAGAAACCTTGAATTATTGATGTATTGCTACTTCAGTTCTCTCAAGGTTTCTTGCTTTTTTCAATGAATTGTTTTCTGTTTCAAAAGTGTAAACAACCCGAGTATATTTAACACGCGCACAAAAATTTTCTCACGATCACCCCCGTTGACACTTACGCCCACTCGCCACCCTCATGTTCGACCCCACAACCGCACTTCACTTTTTCCTCCAACTTATCCCCCCACACGCAAGTCCACGCCCGCCCCACCGCCCCACCCCACGCCCACTCCCACTCCCACTCCCACGCCCACTCCCACCACCTCCCCACCCGAATCCCCACCCCTCCCCACTCCCACCACTTTTTTCCCCCAAAAAAGAAGCATTTCCCCCTCACCACCACCTCATGCGATTATGAATCAAAACCGTATATCCGCAAGTATCAATTAAGCCTTAAATAAGCCAAAAACTCCGTATCATGGCGCAATAACTTACTTTTAATTTCAAGCCGGAATCGTGGAAAAACGGCTTGTGTTTGCTATAATTTCTTTACCCCTCCGGGTAATATTATTTATCAACTAATTTAAAAAATTATGAACATCAGAGAGATTTCGGACGAAAAATTGTATCAATTGTGCAAGGAATTCGGTGACAAAACCAGGCTTTGGCGACAGCGTTTTATTGGTCTTCTGCCGGAAGTGAATCGCAGAAAATTGTACCAGCAAAAGGGTTTTGGGAGCGTTTTTGAGATGGCGGCGAAAATGGCCGGATTAAGCCGGGAACAGGTTATGCGGGCGCTCAGTCTGGATCAAAAATTTGATGACAAGCCGGCGTTGAAATCATTGCTGGTGAATGGGGAAGCGAGCATCAACAAGTTGGCGCGGGTGGCGTCTGTTGCCACGGTGGAGAACGAAAAAGAGCTGGCGGGACAGGTTAAACGACTGCCGCAAAAAGCTTTGGAAACTTTGGTGCGGGACGAAAAATTTTTGGCTGGAGAGGTTGGATTTAAAATGGGAAATCGCATTAATAAGACATTATTCGGAGATGATTTTGTGCGCACGCACAAACTGGAACTGGCGGAAGATGTGGAAAATGAGTTAGCGGAACTGCAGAGAAAGGGACTTGATGTGAACGAACTGCTCCGTGAATTTTTGCGCAGGCGCGAGGAGGATATTGTGGAGGAAAAGGAAAAAATCGTTAAAGAAATCATTAATAATGAGCTTGCAGGGAGCTGTATTAGTGGAAGAATCGGCTGTCCGCAAACCAAAAAGCCAAGTCGATATATTAGAGTTAAAGTTCGAGGAATAATACAGAAAGAACATGGGACAAAATGCTCAATTCCGCACTGCGACAAGCCGGCGAAAGTCATTCATCATTCGCAAAGGTTCGCGCTGGCGGGGACGCATAATCCTTATTATCTGGCTCCTCTGTGCGTTGAACATCACAAAATCGCGCATAGTATTGATGGGCGGTTTTATCGGGAGATGGTAAAGAGTTGAACAAATCGCTTGTCCGCCGTAAAAAATTATTGGGAGATTTGCTACCTTATATAGAAGGTGATTTCGGGGGTTTCAATTGTTTCTCCGGTGCTGAGGGCGGCCGCGGCTTTCACCCGATGCCCCCCCAAAGAAGGCGCCCACAGCAAAGTAAAAGGCTTATCCGCAACCACACCGGCGGCCGCCCCGTCCACAAACCATGTAACCTTTATAGTGTCGTACGGCACCGTAACGCGCAGGGGGATTTTTTGCGCTTCCAAAGGCAGGCCCGACTGCAGAAGATACTCGTCGTTGGGGGAGGGGCTGTCTATAACGATCGCGGCGCGCGCGGCGGTGGTAGACGAGGGGACGTCATCGGCGCGCCCGGCGTTGGAAAGCGAAGAGTCGTCATCCGCGGCGTTGGTAAACGGGGAGTCGTTACCCCCGTCGTTGGTAAACGAGGGGGCATCATCGGCGCGCCCGGCGTTGGAATCGGCTAAGTCATTACCCGCGGCGTCGGAGTACTCCGCGTTGGTAAGCGAGGAGTCCCCATCCGCCTGCTCACCCGGGTATCCGTTTGTGTAGGCATTTGGCTGTTCATTTGATAAAGCGCAGGGCTCAAATTGCGGTAAGGCCAGACCGTTACCCGCCGCCCACTTTTGCAGTCCGGCTGGATAGGCGACCAGTACTTTTTCCTCAATCAACTGCGGATCGTGGCGGGTGACGCACGCCTCGGGAACAATCAGTCCCGTTGACTTGTTCAAACTGAACAATCGGTAATAATCATCAAGCTCTTTCGGCTCGTCACCGCGGGCAAAAATTTCAAAAACCCGCTTTTCGCAAAGATCCGTGGGCAGTTTACCCGAAACCTCGCAAATCTCCGTTTCCACAATACCGGACGGAACCTCAAAGCTCCCACCCGCGCCCCCTGCCTCTTTCATAAAATCGGACCAAATGGGCGCCGCTCCCGTAATACCCGAAATATTTTCCATCGCCGAAGCATCGGCGTTGCCCACCCACACCGCGGTCAGCAGTTCCGGCGAAAACCCGATAGTCCAGTTGTCCTTAAAATTCCTGGTCGTGCCCGTTTTCACCGCCGCTTCAAACGGAAGTTCCAAAACCGTGCTTTCCCCAAACCCCGGCAGGCGCGCGTCCGCGTCCTTTAAAATATCAATCACCTGATAAGCGTGCTCGCGGCCGCGCGCCCCCAGCACAAACTCCTCCCGCGGGCGGCGCCACTCCTCAATCAAATTCCCGTTCCCGTCCTTCACTTCCAAAACAGTTGAGTAATCAAAACGCGTGCCGTAATTGGCAATCACGTTAAAAGCCCCCGCCATATCAATCAGCCTCACTTCGCCCCCGCCCAACGTCAGCGCCAGCCCGTAATGCGAAGCCGGCATGTTCAATGTATCAATCCCAAGCTTCCTTAAAAACACAATAAACGAATCAATCCCAACGTATTCCAAAGTCTTAACCGCCGGAATGTTAAAAGAACTGGCCAGCGCCGTCCTCGCGCGCACCGGCCCGTGAAACTTCAAATCATAATTCTTTGGACTGTACGGACCGGAATCGGTATTAAACTGCGTGGGAATGTCAAAAATCACCGTCGCGGGTGTATAGCCCTTTTCAAAAGCCAGCAGATAGGTAAGAGGTTTAATGGACGAGCCCGGCTGACGAAGCGACGTAACCACATCCACCGCCCCGTGGATTTCCTCGTCAAAATAATCGGCCGATCCCACCCACGCCAGCACCTGCCCGTTTTTTACGTCCATCGCCACCAGCGCCCCGCTCTGCACATTATTCCTTTCCAGCCGCGCAATCTGCCTTTCAATAATCCTCTCCGCCTTCAATTGCAGATCCAGATCCAAAGTAGTCCGCACAGTAAGCCCCCCTTTTCGCAAAGCCTCCTCGCCGTATTTATTCTCCAGCTCATTCAAAACAAAATGCACAAAATGCGGCGCCAGAATGGAGTGCCTTGCCGGACGCAAAGTCAAAGGTTCGGCAAAAGCCGCGTCGGCCTCCTCGCGCGTTATATAACCGTTTTTCGCCATTTGCTCCAGAACATATTTCTGCCTTTGTTTGGCGCTGTCAAACGCCTCAAACGGATTATATCTCGAAGGGGACTGCGGCAGACCGGCAATCAAAGAACTCTGCGCCAAATCCAAATCATTCAGATTCTTTCCAAAATAATCCAGCGCCGCGGACTGCGCCCCGTAGGACATGTTGCCGTAGTAAACCCTGTTCAAATAAAGCTCCAGAATTTCGTCTTTGGAATACATGTTGGTTATCCGCACCGCATACGCCGCCTCCAGTACTTTATCCCCCAAATCCCTGACCTCCGTCTTGCCAATAATGTTTCTGACCAGCTGTTGGGTAATCGTACTGGCACCGCTCACAATCCGCTGTTCGCGCACGTTAAAAACCACCGCCCGTGCGATGGCAAAAACGTCCACCCCCGGATGACTGTAAAAATTAATATCCTCCGCCGCCAGCGTGGCGTTAATAAAAGACTGCGGAATTTCGCGCAAAGGCACAATAGTGCGTTTGCCAAAATCGGGCTGAAGAACCTCATACAAAAGCTTACCGTTCCTGTCCAGAATTTTAGTGGTGGGATATTCCTCCGTATCAAAAACCGGTGGAAGCGGCATTAAATAAGCCAGATACATAAGTCCAAAACCGCAAAGAACGGCAAAGGAAACAAGCGCGAAAATCGTCCGGAACCACCATTTGTGTTTCCGTTTCCACTCCGCCGCTATTTCCAGAAATGATACCATTTTTTATTGTTTGGCTCCTCCAGCAATTTAAGCTGGTTTTCCAATAAAACAAACTTCTCCTGAAAAGTTTTCATAAATCTCACAAAATTGTCTTTGGTCTTCATCTGTTCATCCATCAACTCCTCAATACTGGTGCGGATTCTCTTAAGGTCGCGGACCGTGGCGTATTCGTCGGTTTCGGCAAGACTGCGTTGTTTTCTGGCGCCTCCTTTAACACTCTTTGCCGGCCCGATTTTATAATATTTAAAAAGACTGTCGCGATCCACCGCGTAATTGTAGCCCTGCGGGGTCTTCTTCTTGCGCGAGGAAACTTTCTTTCCTTTAATCGCCCGTCTGATTGTCTGAATGGATTTACCGCTTATCTCGGCCGCTTCCTGGATTGTGATGGATGTTGCGGACATGAATGTTTCGTTAAAAATAAATCCGTTACATTATAAAGTTACCGCTTGATTAATCAAGCGGGTACACAAAATAAAACTTGCGGGATTGTAATCTGGTGGGTCAAGCAGGAATCGAACCTGCGACCATCTGCTTAAAAGGCAGCTGCTCTACCGACTGAGCTATTGACCCGTATTTCAAAAAAGTTCCAAACAAGCCACATCATTTTAGGTATGAGAGGTGACTTTATCAAGTGAATTTTCAATCACTCCGCGCTTTTCCTGGAAAAAAGACTCATCAGAATCAGCCCCAGACCCGGAATAAAAAACCAGACATTGGCATAATCCGTCATCATTCGGACCATTCTGGAATCATTATATATGGAGGTGAGCGGATTATCCGGAGTGACAATCCCCGTGACCATGGAAGAACCCGAAACAAAAATAAGCATCGCCCCCATCATCAGTCCGGCGCTTAAAATACCCAGCACCAGATTAACGGTCAGTCTCATTGTAACGGGCCTGGAATCCTCGGTCTTAAAGTCGTAATTACCGCGCACCGCGATCAACACAATAATCGTAATCAGTACAAAAACCTTAAAAAAAGCAGTGGCCTGTTCCGAACTGCCGATGGAAAAAAGTTTCAGCAGTTTCAAAAAAGCCTCTGAAGATGCCAGATATTTTGCAAAAAGGTTGCCCAGAGCGTCCGCGCAAATGATACCTATATAAGACGCCGAAATAACTTTCAGAGTTTGATTACGGCCGATAATAAAGCTGTAAGCCGTTACAACCCCGAAAAACACCAAAATGAAAAGGTCCCAGGATAAGTTTAAGTTCATTTGTTTCTAAATAATATTCGCGGAACAATCGCTGTACCCCATTATACTAATAAATAAATATTTGGCAAAGCTGAGCAAATAAAAAGTGGACTTAACCCAAATTTGTTATCCCATTTAATGCTAACCCATCAGCTTGCTAAAGAACCCGTCCTTGTCCGAGCCAAAAATTTTACTCTCCTTTGCCAACTGCAGGTATAAGTCTTTTTCCTTGCGGGAAAGTTTGGTGGGAACATCAACAATAATTTTCACATAATGATCGCCTTTGCCCGAGCCGCGCAGTTTTTCTATGCCGTATTCTTTAAGGCGGAAGATTTTCCCGCTCTGGGTGCCCGCGGGGATTTTTAACTTTATTTGTTCGTGGATTGTTTCAATATTTATTTCATCGCCCAAAGTCGCCTGCAGATTATGAATATGGACTTCGCTGTGCACGTCGTAGCCGTTACGCGCGAATTTTTTACTCGGGGCCACGCGGATATGCACATACAAATCGCCGGCCGGCCCGCCATAAACGCCCGCCTCGCCCTTGCCGCTTAAGCGGATGGTGGAGTCGTTATCCACACCCGCAGGTATTTTTACTTTGATTTTCTCCTCTCTCTTAATGCGCGTCGCCCCTCCGCAGACCGTACATTTTTTTTCGTGTACCCGTCCTTCGCCCTCGCATTCGGGGCAGGGGCGCGAAGTTGCCATCTGGCCGAACAAGGTCTGTCTCACCTGGCGAACCTCTCCCGCGCCGTTACAGGTTTTGCAGGTTACGGACTTGCTTCCCGGCTCCGCGCCGGTGGCGTTGCAGTGCTTGCAGGAAACCGGTTTGGTCACCATCAGCTCTTTTTCCACGCCAAAAGCGGCCTCCTTAAAATCCAGATCCATTCTAAATTCAATGTCGTTACCCTGCCGCGGACCCTTTCTACGGCCGGATTGTTTGGTCTGCCCGCCGAAAAACGATTCAAAAATATCCGCGAAACCCCCGGAGCCCCCCTGAAAAGAAGAAAAATCAAAGCCCCCTCCAAAGTCCTGCGCTCCGCCAAAACCACCTCCGCCACCCCCGCCCGAAAACCCCTGAAAGTCCGCCGAACCGAACTGATCGTAGCTTTGGCGCTTCTGCTTGTCGGAAAGCACTTCGTAGGCGTTATTGATCTCCTTGAATTTTTGTTCAATTTCTTTATCCCCCTTATGTTTATCGGGGTGATGTTCCTGTGCCAATTTTCTGTACGCCTTTTTAATTTCCACGTCCGTGGCCGTTTTGGCCACGCCCAGGACTTCATATAAATCTTTTGCCATATGCTTTTATATAGTATTCGCATCCCAATATAGCGAAAATTTGAAACTCGCGCCAACCTGGGTTACAATCGGCACGCACGAAGCGAAGCGGAGTGCGCTCGCGAGCTAAGGCGAGCGTAACTACGAGCGGAGCGAGTAACCATCACGCACGAAGCTTAGCAAAAACAATATACACGGTCCTATCGTCTAGTGGCCCAGGACGCCACCCTCTCACGGTGGAAACACGGGTTCGAGTCCCGTTAGGACTACCAGCGCAAGCAAAGCTTGCGCAAGTCCTGCCCGAGCGAAGCGAGGACAAGGCAGGACTACAAATAAAACGTCCGCGAAGCGGACTCCACCACGCACGAAGCGAAGCGGAGTGCGCTCGCGAGCTAAGGCGAGCGTAACTACGAGCGGAGCGAGTAACCATATACGGCTCAGGCGCAATTTTTTTGTTTCCTTGTATTGCTTGCATTAAACAAATTTTCTAAACCACCTTTAAGGTAAATGAATTAAAAAATAATCCGCTTTTTTGTCATTTTAATTATCGAAACAAAAGCGCAAATTATTAGTTCAAGGGTGTGTATATGATTGACTAAAATCGCCCGTTTTGATACATTTTCGCGTGAATCCGAAAGATGTTTCGGACATACATTGTGTTGAGTTTATTGGCTTGTAGAAGGAAAAAGAGAGGGCTCAAAAAGCCCGAAAGACATTGTTTTAAAATCGATTTCAAGGTGTTATTTGGTTCTTTGAAAACCAGAAAAGCGAAGCGCATATAAACGGCGCTTTGTCCGTAAAAATTACTCAGAGCCTTACCTAAGGCTTACAACTCAAGTTAAATTTATAGTTAAATTTAAAGAGGGATGCGTTTACCTACTAATAAATCTGCATCCCGAAAATCGATATATATCTATATATACCTACCAGTTACTTATTATCCTCTAACCATAACTTTGTCTTATGGATATTGTTAATGGCCTTCGAGGGGTAAAAAGGACAGTGGCTAGCTTTAGTCTCGCCGCATTGATTGCAAGCACATTTGCGATCGGCGTTGCTCAAGCTCAGACATTTCCCGATGTAAACCCTTCAGATTGGTTTTATTCTTATGTTGAAGATCTCGTAGTTCTCGGGGTCGTCAACGGAAGCATGCCTGCTTACAGGCCTGCAGATAATGTAAATCGCGCTGAAATGGCCAAATTGGTTGTTGAAGCGTTTGAAATCGACCTGGTTAGCCCTGCAACCGCTACATTTAAAGATGTGGCCATGGGCACCTGGTACTTCGAATACGTAGAAACCGCATATGCTCACGGCATTGTTGGCGGATACAAGGACACAGAAGGAACCCTCACAGGTTTCTACGGTCCCGGAGATTCTCTCACAAGAGAACAGGCCGCCAAAATGATCGTTCTTGGTGCTCCTCTGGACATCAACACGAACTGCGGTCCTTCGTTCCCCGATCTTGCCATGAACCAATGGTCATACGAATACGTAGAGACTCTCTACGTAAACAGTGTGATTGACGGTTACCCGGATGGAACATTCGGTCCCGGCAAAAACATCAACAGAGCTGAAATTGCCAAAATCGTTTCCAACGCAATGGCCCCTGTACTTCGCCCATGCGGCGGATTCAGCGCCGGAACCGTGGAAGCTATGAGCGCAACAACAGTCGAGGTTTGCTTTACCGGCGAATACGACGAAACCAGCGCTATGATGGTTGAAAACTATATGATTGAAGACCAGGACGGTGTCGAATTGGCTGTTACCGACGTAGAAGCCACTTCCGACCCCAACTGCGTACTTCTTACAACAGCTGCTCAGGATTCGGCCAGCGTTTATGACCTTCTGGTCACCGACGTAATGGATGCTGACGGCATGGAACTGCTTAGCGGTTCCGCTACATTCAACGGCTACAGTGTTGGAGACCTCGGCGATCTCACGATTCGCGTAGACGGTTCCACACCTGCCGCCGCTTCAATTCCGAACAACGGTGCCAATGTTCTATACACAGTATTCAACATTGAGGCCGGTGCGGACGAAGCTATTAGAATTGACGAGCTTACAATTACAAGACAGGGACTTGGTCTCCCCGGAGACTTTGATTCCGTAAAACTTTATGTTAACGGGGTTCAGAAAGGTTCCGAAAAGACCATCAACACATCTTCAAACTCTGCAATGTTTGCATTGAGCGGCGACCCGATTGTGGTTCCCGCCGGTTCAAGCGTTCTCGTTGAAGTACGTGCAGATATGGCCGGCGCGGTAAATTCACAGAACTCTCTGTGTATTGCTACAGCCGACGATGTTCTTGCATACGGTGAAAGCACGGATGAAGAAGTTCCCGTTGCCGGCACATTTGCCCTCTGCGGTAACTACATGAGTACAACCTCCGCCTTTGTAGGTCAGATTACATACGAAATTGACGACTACACCGGAGACATTAATGTTGGAGACACAGACGTTTCCGTCGCAAGACTGAAACTGGATGTTGATAACGTTGAAGACACCGATGTTACTCGCATAACATTCAGACAACGAGGAAGCGCCGATCCTGAAGACTTCGCTAACGCGACTCTTTATGTATCCGGTACCGCTTTGGATGTTGTTGGTACATGGGAATCAGACTACCTGACATTCGATCTTAGCGAGGCTCCTCTGTTTATTGAAAGAGGCAACTCCAAGACTATCGAACTTCGTGTGGATGTTACGGGAGGACTTGGAAACGACGTTCTTTTTGATATCTACAGAGACTGGCACATTGAAGGTGTCGGCCGCGTTTACCACTACGGTGTAAACGTTGTTGAAGTTGGCGCTCCCCCTGTTATTGCTCAGAGAGACATCATCGGAGGCAACCTGGCTTTCGCTCTCTCTTCCAACAACCCAACAGTTGGTGACGTTGCCGCTGGTGCCGAAGATCATCTCTTCATGGCGTTCAACATGTCAACTGGTGGCGATGGAGTTACGGTAAGAGGATTGGATATTACTGTTAACTATACTTGTGCAGTTGCAAGTAACGAAAACACCCTTCAGGATGTTAAAGTATGGAGAAAAAACACTGCCGGAGATATGGTTGTTGTAGCCGGTCCTTTGGATCCCGGTAACGTTGTTTGTCCCATCGGTGCACAAGCTCGATTGCTCACATTCAATGATTCCTTTGATCAGGCCGCCGGTCTGACCGTGGAATATTATGTTACAGCAGACGTTGAAAATGCAGCTGTAAATACAAACGCGTATAATATGCAGCTCAATTCTGCAACTGTTGATGCCGAATACCTAAGCAACGGCGATGCTGTTGCCGCGGCCGACATTACCGGTGGCGTATTAAACGGCAAAGATCAGACAGTTGCTGATCCGACTCTTACTGTTTCATTGGCTGGCATTCCTTCAGATAGAAATATTGTTGGAGGACAGCAGGATGTGGAAATTCTGAACTATAACTTCCAGGCTTCATCAGCATCCGATCTAAAAATCACTTCCCTAACATTAACTTGTAATTGGGAAGATGATGCAGGATCTGTTGATACTTGTACCGATGTGTTCTCAAATCTTGCACTCTATAGTAAGGATGGATCTACACTGACACTACTTCAGGGTGGTAAGAGTTTTTCTGCAGGAGATCCCGCGACAGTTACATTTAACAATGTAAACTTGTTAATCCCTGCTGGAGACACAGTTAAAGTTGCTCTTAAAGCCAATACATCAACATCCGCCGATGGTACCGATGATGTATACTTCTACATCAATGCAGTTGGTGATTTAAACGCTGAAGATGAACAGAGCAACACGCTTGCTGCTGGTCAGAAATTTATTCCTGCATTTGGAGCATTCCCTGCAGAACCGCCTTTGGCAGGAACCAGAGCGGTTTCATTTGTGGGAGCTGGACAGTTGACAATTGGCATTTCAGGAGGCACCCCAACGGATGATGCCTTACTCGGTGCAGCCACTGGAAACAAGGTCACTCAAATTAAGTTTGAAGCTGATGAAAACGAAGATATTAAGATCAGCAAACTTAGATTGACCAATGTTGGTGTTGACGATGAACCAATCGCAACTGTTAAATTGTATGATGGAGCAACATTACTTGGTTCTACTACTATTGACGGCTTAAGCCAGGCTTCATTTACGAATCTGAACATTACTGTACCGGCTGACGGACAGAAAGTAATAGATGTCGTGGTTGATACAAACGGTGTTGGAGCGGGCCTTGCCACTTCGGGAGACAACTTCCAGGTGGGTTTCAATGACCTTACAGTTGGTTTAGGCGACACATATGACAATCTCGGTGTTGACATCAAAGCCACCGGTACCAGTTCTGGTGCCGATGTAACTCTTGTTGACAATGCAGTAGGTGCCACAACCGGAACCTTCACCGTATACAACACACTGCCTGTTCTCACAAGAACAGCAACAGCTGTTGGTGGCGGTGGAGTAAACAACAACATGCTTGAATTCACATTTGCCGTTCAGGGTCCTGCCGGAAAATCAGGAATCCTTAATGGTATGACTGTTGCGTTTGCCGGAACATGTGCTGTTCCTCCTACTACCTTCCAGTTATATGAAGGTAACACAATGATAGCTGATGCCGGAGCCAATCTTGTAATTGTAGCCGCTGAATTTACCAACACGATTGGTAAGGAAGTAGCTACCGGAAGCAGTGCGACACTTTCCGTTAGAGCAGACACTTCAGGTTGCGGCGTTGATGAGACGTTGACAGCCAATGTTACTGCGTACGACTTCTACGATGGAAAAGCACAATATGCTCCGACAGCCGCTGCAAACTACTTCTTCTTTGATTCCAACCCATTCCCATTGGCTGGTTTTCAATTCAAGGCTTAGTTTAAATTCTTAGAAATAGGAATTTAGAAAGAATCCGATTGTAACGAATCAAAAAAGCCCCCGCCTCACGGCGGGGGCTTTTTGTGTACCCAATATGCAACCCACCTTAAAGGTAACCTTTAAGGTGGTGCGGGCGGGTAGTATGGCGCCGGAAGCGCACCCCCTACCCATGCACCTCGTCTAAAAAGCTCTTAAAGCCAATGCCCAGAGCCGCCGCCAGCTTGCGCTGGGTCTTAAAAGACGGCCACACGCGGCCCTGCTCAATCCGGCTGACTTCTCTTTCGCTGATGCCCGCCATGTCTTTCTGTCTTTTGTTGTATTTGAGACGCAGATCGCGGATTTTTTTGCCCAGCTTTTTCCTGCGCGGCGCGTTTTCACGGTCAATCCGCCCGCGGTATTTAGGATCCTTGGCATACAAAACCTCTTCAAACGGAAAAAACAGCTTGTCGTTGCCAAAGATTAGTTCCGCGTAGCCAAGCTTGATATCATATTTGTCTTTATCGGAAAGAGCCTTCCATCCCTTAATAAAAGTGAACGGTACGGCAAACTTGCGAAAATCCCCAGTGATAAAAGTAATATCACTCTTGTTGTACCGGATATCCAAAATCAATTCAGCGGGGTTATCGTTTTTTTGAATAAACCTGTATCTTTTGATTATTTCGTTTTCCCTGGGTTGCTTATCGGATAAATCAATATACAGGGTTTTATAATAATCCTTCAGGATGATGTCTTTATTATTCGTTATCGCCATATATTGCCCAGTGGCTAGTAAATAGGATTTTCAAGATCTAATCGCGACTTAATCATATTACACGACCAGACATACACGCAATAAAATAATAGTAAAATGTCGGGTCATTGTGCACTGCCACCCGCGCGCACAAAAACGGAAACGGCTAGTAAAAGCGGGAAAATAACTATAATTCTGTGCGCGTGTTAAATATACTCGGGTTGTTTACACTTTTGAAACAGAAAACAATTCATTGAAAAAAGCAAGAAACCTTGAGAGAACTGAAGTAGCAATACATCAATAATTCAAGGTTTCTATGCATAAAAATAC
>JBGSPQ010000007.1:0-20165 GCA_041738505.1 Candidatus Altimarinota bacterium
GCAAATAAGGCGCATTGCCTCGGATTACAACCTTAACGGAATCAGGGAATGGGGTAAGAAAAACATTAAAGATTTGGCCGAAACCGTCAATAATCGCTTTCACGCCGGATACCGCCTTCGCGGGATTGTGGATATGAAATTTCAACTGGGTGTTTATTACAACGATCTTGAAGTTGAAGTTAATTTTGATGATGATGATGATCCTGTATCACAAAAGCCGGTATCACAAAGAAAAAAACATGCTTCCGCGCCGGGTTATCAGGGATTTCGTTCACCCCCTCCGTCAATGGTCGCCTTCCCGATACCCGAAAGCGTCCGGGGAATGGAGCAAACCCGGGAATCGCCGAAAATTGTTCTGGAACCCTCAATTACAATTAAGTCCGAACCACCGGCCAAACGTCAACATGCTGCTCCAGCTCAAAAAGTCAGGGGGGAGGATCAACTACCTGTTGCCGTTCCAATACCGGCATCTGCTCCGGAAGAACAACCCGAATACAACACGCTGGAAAGCAAATTGGGTGCCCTGAAAGAACTCTATAAAAAAATGGTCATACCTCCCGCCGAAGGGGAAAAAGAAGCGAGAACCTCCAAAATGATTATCAGAATAATAGAATCGGTGCTGGCGATATGCGAGGATCCAGAATTCGCGGCAATAACAAGCCCCCAAAGGAAAGAAAGGCTTGCCGACTTCGCCTTAAGAATTTGCGTCCGATCAACTACCAAAAGCGGCGGGTTCAACATTAACGGCGTTGATATGAGCACTCTGTTAAACGAGGTCTGGGAACTTTCCCATGCGGGCAACACCGATAAAGAACTAATTCCGGTACTTGGTGGGATCAAATCCATACTGGATAAAATGGACGCCAAAGTGGAAGAATTAAAAATAAAACTCAGAGAAAACGAAGGTCAGCGCACTGCGATTGAGACGCTCCGCGAAACAATCAATGGGAAAAATGCTCTTATTGAAAATCTTCAGAAGGAGATGGAGGTAAGCCAGAAATTGCTGGCGCAAAAGAAAATGGATAGAGACCGTCTGCAGGAGGATGCTCTAAGCCGTGGCGAAATGCCGGATGAAGAAGCGGAAAAAAACATGGCCGCGGATATAAGGGAACTGATGTCCAAACTAATAGGCCTGGCAAGGACTATCAGCGGGACGGAGGAGGAAATAAACCGGCTTAACGAGACTCTGGCATCAATGCATGAAAATCACTCACCGGATCCGGATATCACGAACGAACTGGAAAAGGTCAAACGCGATCGCGCTGAATTATTATCCAAACTTTCAATCTTAATTTCGAAATACGACCATGCTTAAATTCAATGAATTAAAAAACATTGTTGAGGGTGAAAAACGGGAAATGGCAAGAACTAGACCCCAAAACCGCCGCGATATCAACAGCGTTTATATTGATTTTCTGGAGCATTTTCAGGGAAAAGATCTTAACACCGTAAGGGAGATAATGAATTTATGCCTTGATGTGGATCTTGAAATGGATTTTTCGGGGATTGATCCGGAACTGCTATCCGTCATAGGTAAAACGCGCAAAAAAATTCTGGGACAGATGATTTCCGCTCACTACGACAACGAATGCGAACAGAAGTTAAACGTTGGATCCCGCCAGGAGGCGGACCGGCTGATGCAGGAAAAGCAGGTCGCGCTCATAATGGTGGAATTGGTCCCCCAGTTAAGAAAAATCATCCAAGAAAAAAATATTGAGTCTTTCAACCAGAATAACATTCAGATAGAGGCAAACGGACTCTTTGACCGCCTGCGCGATGCCCTTCGCGATCCTCAGCTTAAACGCTACGACTGGGAAATGTTCAAAGACATGCTCCCCGATGATTTGCGCAAAAAATTTATTATCAGCGCCAGAGACGTCAACGACAATTACCTGAAGGAAATGATCAGGACCTACAGGTCTTTGATAGAAAAACTTGGCCCCGAAGTGGTTTTTCAATTTATACTTTCATTGCAGGATCCCAAAAATCCCCGCGTAAAGATTGTTGATTTCGCGCGCTTTAAGAAAATTATTCCCGAATTTCTAGGTGCGGTGCACAAAGTGCCCGGGCATTATGCCGACGTCACCGAATTTCCGGAAGCTCTGCTGGATAATCCCGAAGCGGAGGAAGTGCTGTTCCTGCACTTAAGAAACGCCATATATGCCGAACTGGTTAAAGAAGATTCAGCCCTGGGAAGTTCCGGCGAGTCTTATCACATCAGATTATTACAGCTCAGAAAAAAAGTGGACGTTCTTCTGAAAAGCAAATTGGATCTAAAAATAGACGCCCAGCAAAGATTATACGACAAAGCTTTTCACTATTTCGAAGAGGTGCTTTCCTATCCGTGTCTTCCCAACATGGAAAGATTCATCGCCGATCAGACCGGTAGGCACTATTTGCCTTCTCTTAGACAAAGAATTGCGGTCAAGGAAATCAAGGACAAGAAGAGAATGCTGGTGGGATTCTTTATGGGTCAGGGTAAAACGGCCACGGCTTTTCTTGCAAAAGAACATATTGGCGCCAAAAAAATGTTATACGTTTGCCCCACCAACATCAGGCGCGAAGTGGAAAAAGAAATAGCGAAATATTACAAACCCGGCCAACGGCCTTCCATCGGACTGATTGAGGGAGGGATGGAGGATCGTGAAAAACTGATTGCCCAAGCACTGGAACAGGATGTTGTTGTGGTTCCGTACAGTATGTTAACCACGGAAATAGTTGAGGAACTGAAAAAAAGCAATTTTGACATGATGGTGGTGGACGAGGTTCAGGAGGTGAGAAATGAGCAGGGACGCAATACAGAAGCCGTGCATGATTTGGCAAACGGCATCCCGAATCTGTATGAAAATGGCAACATCATTTTATTATCGGGTGATCCGACTCCCAATTCGCCCGAAGACATTGTCCCCCAGCTAAGACTTCTTGATAACGACAAATACGGGGAAATATCCAGCTTAAGGCAGGCCATCAAGAAAACCCATCCGCTGGAGGTAAGAAATTCAATACTCAGACATTTGTTGATTCTTGAGCAGGAGGAAAACTGGGCGCAATACGTGGATACCAGAAGTTATGCATTACATGGTGATGAAATGGAGCTTTATAACGACATTCTTTTTGATATGAGCCTGCCGCCTCAGGTCAAATTGCAGAGATTGCACGCGGCAATCCTCAACCCTTCTCTTTACAGTCCTTACGAGGTGGAGTCGTCACTTTTCCAGTCTACAGTTGAAGCCGTGGAAGGATATCTTGCCGAGTATCCGGTCGTGGTGGTGGCCGAAAATATGTTGGCCCAGGGTGTGACCAGGGAGCACGAAAAACTCCCCGGCATAAATTTTGCCGAACAACTTGCCAACTATTTTAAAGGCGGTGCGCAGGTGCATGTAATTGATGGCAAAACCACCCAGACTCAGCGCGACGCGATTATGCGACAGGTAAAATCCGCCAACGAAAACTCCAAAAAAGAAGGTGCGAACCAAAAAGTCATTGTATTCGCGATGAGCGGAACAATGCGCCAGGGCACAAACGAATTTGCCACCGTCAACAGGGCGGTGCTGTTGGAGCCCACCTTTAACCGCGCGGACACTGTCCAGTTTGTCAAAAGATTTGCCAGAGGAGGAAATTCCGATGTCCAGGTTACCGTACTCATGGCCGAAGACACCTTGCACGTGGGGGTGGATCTGCATGCACAGAATAAATATGTTCACACCAGC
Source organism: Candidatus Altimarinota bacterium (assembly GCA_041738505.1). GTDB lineage: Bacteria > Patescibacteriota > Gracilibacteria > UBA1369 > UBA1369 > JBGSPQ01. The sequence goes on from JBGSPQ010000007.1 coordinate 3,711, forward strand.
CAGCTGAAATACGGCGGTTCACTTACAGACAACGACTTGGACTTTTTGGACGGGGACAAGCTGGATGAAACGATTCAGATCAGGGGGGATCGCGTCAGTTTCGGTACCGAAATTTTTGAAAAACTTACAAGTCCCGGCGAAAAACTGCACAGGTTAAACGGCTATCTGCACGGCAGGGGATCCCATCGTTACGGCGATTTTGTTGAGCAGTGCGGTGAATATTATGCCCAGCTCTATATGCGCAATCTGGAAAAATCTTATGCCGGAAACAACGCAAGATTTGTCGGTGGGATGATTAACATGCTTGAACGCAAGGGACTTGTAAAAGGAAAAATATACGCGGACTTGGGATGCGGCCCGTTAACGCTGGAAAACACTCTCAGCCCCGGTGACGGCAAACGAAGAGTAATCTACAGCACCGACCTGAACGGAAACCTTATGCACAAAGGCAGACAGAAATTACAGAAGCATAAAATTTGGATTGAACCCGAACGCATGTCCTGTGGCTCAATAACGGATCTGTCCGATTATGGGACCGGAATGTTTGATCTTGTAAATTGCGCACTGGCTCTTGAATACACGCGTCTTGAAACCAGAATAAAAAGTCCGGAAAGGGACGAGCGTGTAAGAACTCTGGTTGAGGCCAATCGTGTTCTGCGCGAAGGGGGAATTTATCTGCTCACCATAGCCGAGGATTCCTGCACACCCGAAGAATTTACCGGCCTCTGCCATGTGATGCAAAAACATTTTGGATTTGAAATTATGGGTGAATACACGGGAAGCGCCGAATCAGTCTGCCAACCGGGCGAGCCGGGTTTTCAAGTACATTGTGCCGTAGCCAAAAAGGTTGGCGAACCTAATCTGGAGGGATTGAACCTTAAAGACATGACCCTCTCAAGGGTTGCGGAAGAAAAGCCCGCCCGTGGTGGAAAACCGCTTAAGCGCGACATCAATGCCCATAAAGGTTTTGCGCACACCAAATTCAGAATAAACCGCCACGAGGAGGAGGTGTTTAGAATGGATGCCGAAACGGAAAAAGAAATTAATGAATACAATCAACGAGTTTACGAAGCGGCCGGATATTTAAGAGTATTGTTAATTCGCAATGGAGGCAGTCTGCTTAACCTTAAGGAGGAGGATAAACAGGAACTTAAGCGCAGAAAAATATCAGTCAGTGTTAAGCCCGCTAAAAATGAATACAGATTCCGCTTATGGTCTCAGGAAGTGCTGGAGCCGATCTATCCCGTCGCCGATAGTATTGTTCTGGCGGAGGAGATAGTTTCCAGAACTGCAATGGTGGGCGAAAATCAATTGAATCAAGTGGATATCCTGCATTTAAAAACTTTTGGCATCACTCCCCTGTTCAATTTTGCGGATAAGAAATTTGAAATTCAAATTTTGGGCCAAAACGAAACATTCAGGCTCTTTGAGGGGCGCAACAGGTAGTCGAAAGGGTGCCATAGGCAGCCTTAGTTTAAACATTTACCTTGGCTCTCACCAGCTCCCGATATTCCCCGGCGTCATCGGTGTTTGTTGTAATCACGCGGTTTTCAGGATCAACCAACTGTGCCGTGATATTGCATTTGGGATCCATGATTCCGTGGTAAGAGTCGCGGATATCTCTAATCAGCCGCACGTGGTCATCAATTGAATGAATATCGGCTCCCCCGCGTTTAGCCACGCCCACGCCGCCGCAACCCGGAGCTCCGTCAATACCGGCATGCAACACCAACTCGCCGATTTTCCACCTGTTTTCGGAAATCTGTCTGACAATATCCCGCAGATATCTCCAGTGATGGGGGGGAACGGCCTCTGCTATTTTGGGATGCAGGAATACAATCGAGCCCGGATGGGTGATTTGCCCATCCTGTGTTGCCGGCCGCACATCCCCTGTGTTTTCCGTGCCGTTTTCATTATTGCCGGCCCCTTTGTCGTCCAGCCTTCTGTCCACGCAGGTCCATTCAAGGCGGTCAATCAGGTCAAAGTGTACAAATTCTCTTTCCTCTCCGTCAACAATCCGGACTGACATTCCCTTGTTCACAAAAAAATCCTTCAAAGGCCTTAAATCGCCGGCCAGATTTTTAGGTATGGTAATATACATTTCTTTTTTGCCCGGTTCATTATGGCTGAATGCAACATTTGCCGTGTCCAGCAGTGAGTCCATAAAATCCTCCGAAGATCTCATTAGCGTGTTTAGAGGCAGACGGACGGTATAACTGTTTTTCTCGTCAAACGAACGGGTCAGCTCGGTTGGAGCCACATCAAGATGGTAGTTGTGATTCATTGTAATTTGGTAAAGTTATAAAAAATCTTGCGAAGAGAAAAAATATAAGTTTCCGCCGGTAAGTCAAGACTGACAGTAAAATTTTTATTCCGTGGGCGCCCCGTATTGACAGGAATCGTCAAATAAAGCACTTTCAGTCTGCACGTGCAGAAATAAGTACTTATGAAAAAAGAAAAAACCCTCACCCTTCTCTCGCCCGCCAAAATCAACCTTACACTGGATGTTTTGGGGATTGATCCTGCTCCCGCCAACACGCAGGGCTATCATTTTGTGGATACCGTTATGCACGAAATCGGCCTTGCCGATGAGCTTACTTTTACTCTTTTGGATGAGGATAAAATCATTATAGAAAGCGATAATCCCACTCTGCCAACCGGAGAAAAAAACACCATTTTCAAAGCGATTAAACTGCTTGAGCCGCTGAGAAAAGCCAAAAAACAACAAAGCGCGCGCGGCATAAAAGTTGAAATAAAAAAAAATATCCCTTTGTCTTCGGGGCTGGGGGGCGGATCATCCAACGCCGCAACCGCGTTGAAAGCGCTGAATCAATTATGGCAATTGAAATTGTTCCCCTCCCGTCTGCGCCTTTTGGCTGCCAAAATCGGCATGGACGCCCCTTTTTTTATTGAGGGAGGAACGGCGCATTGCACTCACTACGGCGAAAAAGTCCAAATCCTCCCCACCGTCAAACTCCCCCCGCACCTAATCGTCATGGACGACGAAAAATCATCAACAAAAGAAATGTATGAGGGCTTAAGTGCTGCCCCGCCCCCACTATCAAAAATGTTATCAAAAAGACAACATTTATTAGATACCTTTTCAATCAACACCTCCTCCTGTCGCAACGCCTTTGACGTTCACCAAAGCCAAAAAAACCGCGCCCTCCAAAAAAAGTTGTTACAACTTGGGGCCACCGTCGTACATACATGCGGTTCCGGTCCGGCCCTTTATGCTCTTTTTGAATCCGAAATGATCAAACGGAAAGTTTATAAAGAATTGAAGGGACATGTCAGATTTATCTGGCAGAACCAAAACAAAAATTAACCTTAACCATATACATTTATGAACAACTTTTTGAAGGGAGTAGTGGCTGCCCTTGGCTTACTGACACTGTCGATTGCCATCGTGCCCGCGGTGTTGGCGGAGACCCCCGATGATTCGGCAACAGTCAATCTTCCAACCGACCGCGCCGCAATCATCGCCGAAAGGGAACAATGGCGCGAACAGCAAGAAGAAAGGCGTGCGGAATTTGAAAGCATGACCTTTGAAGAAAAAAAGGAACACATGCTAACCCGCATTGACGAAAACATCACAAAGCTCACCGAAGTGCGCGGACAAATAGCCGCCGCAACCACGGAAGAAGAGCTTCTTGCTCTGCGCGGTCCCAACATGGCCGGTGAAGGCATGGGAATGGGCGGCCCCGGGATGCGTGGCAACAAAGGATTTGGACAAGTCCGCGGCAACGGCCCGGCATTCAACAATCAGGAAGATCAATCGTCCGAATAAATCATTCAGTTACATTTGAGAGAACAAAAAAACACCCCTCCCACGCGAGGGGTGTTTTTAAACGAGAATAAATGGTAAAATATTAAGATTCTTATAATATACATGCCAACAAACCCCAATTTAAACAGAGGAAATGACCGAGTAAAAGAAAGTCCGGATGAAAAACCCGAAGATGGCTTGGAATAGGGGGAAAATCAGTTAAGAGAGAATATGAGGGGAGGTGTGCCAATAAACATAACATCGGAAGAGGGCGAAATCAATCCGAACAAACTTCCCGTACCCGAAAGACCTCCCGAAGCCATGACCGGCAAAGAATTCACTTCTTATCTTGAAAATCTTGAAAAACAACTCAAGCAATCATTACGCACCGAAGGAAAAACCCCCAATGAAATTATGAATGCCGTTATTGAACAAAGGGAGCAAGCCATTTACGAGCAGATCATGGGCGGGAATATGCCGAATCGTATGAGGGAATTTAAAAACGTGGATGTTGAATATACGGATCCGCAAACGGGTGAAAACATTCAGGGATCCATAAGAGTTTTGCCCGACTATCTAATGGTGGGCTCCGATGAAGATGCCATAAGAGTGACCATGACACCGGAATTGGCTCAGAGGATAGCCCGGGGGCTTGGATGCACTTTGCCCACCGACACCATGGTGGACGCGATTTCGTCCGCGGCAAGAGCTCACGGCAAAGCCATACAGCCTCATGCCATGTCCGCGGACAATAAAATGGATTCCATTTCCACACTTGCCGCGCATAACCGGATCATAGAAGAAGAATTGGGTGAATATGAAGGAAATCCTCTGATAGACGGAACAAAAAAAGATATCATTTTACCTTACGGTGATGATGGCAAAGGAAGAGTGGTGATTTACGGAATGCATTATAAAGATGGTACAAGGATTCAGAATTACAGCAAAATTCATCATGGCAAATGGGTGGATTACAGCCATGGAGTCAGGCTGGTCGCCGGCACCATGACCATCCGTAATCCGGATGGAACAAAGACGGAAAAAAAAGTAAGCGATGTATTAACGGATCCGCGTCTGTATCGACTGATAGCGCGCAATAAAATACAAAATCCCGGTCGCCAATACAACGAAAGCCCGCGTCGAAAAGACGAAGACGAAGTTCTGGCATAGAAAAACGAAACTCGCAAAACGGCGCCAAATTCCCCTACACATACTCCACCCTGCCCTGCAGGGCTTTTGTGATAGTCATTTCGTCGGCGTAATCCAGGTCGCCACCCACCGGCAGACCGCGCGCGATGCGCGTAATCCGAACATTTTCAAAAGGTTTGATCAGTCGCAGTAAATAAAGCGCCGTAGTTTCGCCCTCCAGCCCTGGATTCGTCGCAATAATCACCTCCAGCGGCTCGCTACCCGCCACCGCCACCCTATCCATCAAAGCCTGCACCTTCAGCTGTTCCGGTCCGATTCCGTCCACCGGTGAAAGAGCCCCGTGCAGAACATGATAAACACCTTTAAACTCACCGGTTTTTTCCAGCGCCACCACGTCCAGTATCTCCTCCACCACGCAAATCTGCTGACGGTTGCGCCCCGGATCCGAGCAAATCCTGCACTGCTCCTCTTCGGAAATATTCCAGCAGGCGGAGCAAAACTGAACTCCGTCCTTCAAACCGCCCACCGCCCCGGCCAGCCCCTGCACGCGCGCCTCCGGAGAATGCAAAAGATGCATCGCCAGCCTCTGGGCCGACTTGGGCCCTATCCCCGGCAGGCGGGAAAACTCTTCAATCAGCTTCTGGATGGATTTTGGTAAAAAAGAACTCATAAAAAGCTAATACAAATACTATGACATATTAACGCTTTTCCCTCCCTAAGAGTCAAGCTTCTCCAAAGATTCGCCAATTAAATTCAGCTCCCGGATAAAATCCTCAACAGTGGAACTGGTAATCTTTTTTGACATCAACACCGAGCACATTCCGTTACCAGGCCCGCGAAATTCGTTAACACCCCATTCCACGGGGCTGAACCCCGCCTGTAATAAAATCTCGGACAGCCTGGGAAGCCGCGCGACCTGCTCAATATATCTGTTAAAATCGGGAACTCCCTCCATCGGCTCATGTGATTGCAGATTAATACTCCCCGTCACGCGCATTTTCTTATCCTGCGCGTCTATTTCCAATGCAACATTTTCCGCGAGGGCTAAATTAATAATACCGTTAACCTCAACAAAAGCCCGCTTGCCATACTTCTCCGTCACGGCTTTTTGAATATCCTCCGGATCGGGAGTATCAATGACGGCCTCGGCACAGACCTTACAATTTTTATCTTCCGATAATGTCATAAAAATGAATTATTAAATTGATTCCATGATGGAACGAAATGATTTTATTTCCGCAATAATATCGTCCACATTGCAGGAGAGAATGGGCCTCTGCATCGTCATCCGGTATTGACCTTCATTGTCGGCGCCGCTTCCTATAGGGAAAAAATCCAGTGCAATCATTTTATTGCGGAGCCGGACAAGATGTCTAAGCCCGCTTATAATTTGATTAAATTCACTTGAGTCGCCGTGAGGAAACTCCTTAAGCCCTCCAATGGCACTTTTGATATAGTAAATGCCACTGAGAGGATCAATTTCAAAAGTTGCCATAGAGCCGATTTTAAACAAAACCCAGCCGTCATTCACTGATCCCTTGGGGAATTCGCGAGTCAGGCCGGCTATCAGGGCTTCAAAATCAATCAGGGTGAAATTTTTGGAATCTTCCAGCACCCCTTCTCTGCTTACCGCATTGCACACCGGGCCGTCCGGGAGCAGCCGTAGAAAATCGGGTTGTGGCATTTAAGATAAAGATAAAAAGGTAATGAAATATAACAGCCATCTTTGAAATATGTCAACCACTGTTTCAGCCTGAAATCAACTTCAGAGGTTAACGTGGCGCAAAAACTCGTTTCGCGTGTTGAAATCGGTCTTAAACAGCCCCAGCATGGAAGAGGTGATCACCTCGCTCTGCTGTTTCTTAATGCCCCGCGCCATCATACAAAGATGCTTGGCCTCCACCACCACGGCCACCCCTTTCGGTCTCAAAATTTTATACAAAGCGTGCGCAATCTGGTTGGTCATTCTTTCCTGATTCTGCAGTCTGCGAGCGTATATTTCCACCAGCCTCGGAATTTTGGAAAGACCGATAATCTTGCCGTTTGGAATATAAGCCACGTGCACACGGCCGATAAACGGCAGCATATGATGTTCACACATACTGTGAAACTCGACATCCTTCACCACAATCATCTCGTCATAAGATTCATCGCCAAACACGGTCAAAACGTCTTCGGGCTTCTGATTATAGCCCGCGAACAAAGTTTCATATGATTTAATCACTCTTTTAGGCGTATCCACAAGCCCTTCGCGGGCTGTGTCCTCACCAATGAATTCCAGCAGGGAACGAATCAGGTTTTCCGGATTTTGTTCGCTCATATCAATAAGGTTTGTTAAAGAAAAACAGCACATCCAGCGGAACGGCAATCAATGTTGAGGTATTTGGATTGGTTCCTATTCTCGCGACACGGACACGGGGCATGCCGACATCAAGACTTTCATCCGTACAATTTACAATCTGCCATTTCTGCTGTACCGGGGAGTCGGTTTTTTTATGTAGAGAGGGATTTCCCGATGCCAACATCGGCAAAGCGATTACCTTGCCGTCAAGTAGTGTGGAAAGCCCGGTCAGCAAAAGAATATTGGAACTCAAAGACGAACTGCGCGTGGATTGTCCATATGGGGTATCCCTAAGAGCCTGATAAAGCTGGTAGAAATCAAATGAATTATCGGCACAGTCCACCAACCTGGCAATACATGATCGTGCAACGGGATGCAGTCCGTTAAAAGCGGCCCGTATTGTTCTCATGGAGCTGGATGACGGCTCCTTTTCAGGATACGCGCATTCCTCGGGAGCTTTGGTAGATGATGGAGGGCGTCGTTCGTCCAAATCAATCACGTTGCTTTCCGAGGGGGGTGGCGGTGGCTGGCTTACAAAACGATATTGGCTGGGAGACTCTGATTTTCTGGCCGGAGATCCACTCATTACATCGCGCACATCGCCCGCCGTTTCATCACGCGATCGAAGGACGGCTGCCGCATTGGTGAGCCGATCGGAAGAAGCAGTAACATTTGCCTCCCCGGAAAAAAGAAAATTCAGGCCTGATTTGGATATTATATTTGTCATAACAAAATTTTGCATTAACCATACAATATATATAACGTACTGTCAATCCATGTATTACGAAAAATACCTTGCGTCCCTTTCAGAATTATCTGTTCATACCATACTCCGCCCACTTTTTGATTTGCAGATTATTCTGCTCTCCGCGTGCCAGCGCCTCCACAATCACCTCGGCAATTTGCACATTGGTGATCAGTGGGACGTTATGATCAATCGTCTTTCTGCGTATCAGATAGCCGTCGGTCGTTTCCTCGCGACTGAAACTTTTTGGAATATTAATCACAAGATCAATTTTCTTATCGGCGATCGCATCCGTAATACTCGGTTTTTTGTTATCGCTCAATTTGTACAGCATTGTGTTTTTCACCCCGTGCTCCGTAAGAAATTTTGATGTGCCCGCCGTCGCATAAATATTAAATCCCATTTCTTTAAGTTTTTTGGCCGGCTCCAGCATATCTGTTTTATCCTCAATCTTTCCCGCGCTAATCAGGATATTCTTTTTTGGGATTTTAAAACCCGCCGAAATCATCGCCTTCAAAAACGCCTCATACATATTGTCGCCGAAACACGCAACTTCTCCTGTGGAAGCCATTTCCACCCCGCTCACCGGATCCGCTCCCTTAAGCCGCGAAAAAGAAAACTGTGGAGCTTTCACTCCCACATAATCCAAATCCAAAGTCTGATAATTCTGTTTTCTAAATTCGGTCAGCGTCTTTTTGTGCAACATCGCCTGTGTGGCGATTTCAATAAAATTATATCCCGTCACTTTGGAGGAAAAAGGGAATGATCGGCTGGCCCGCAGATTGCATTCAATCACTTTCACCTGATTATTCTTGGCCAGAAACTGAATGTTGAAAGGACCGGTAATGTGCAGGCCCCGTGCGATTTTTTTTGTAATATCCTTAACCCTGCGGATCGTTTCAATGTAAAGTTTTTGGGGGGGCAGAACAATGGTTGCGTCCCCCGAATGCACTCCGGCATTTTCAATATGCTCCGCAATCGCGTAAATAAGAATATCCCCGCGCAGAGCCACGGCATCAATCTCAATCTCTTTTGCGCCGGTTTCAAATTTACTAACCACCACGGGCGCGTCCGTGGAAATTTTGGTGGCCTTGTTCAAAAAAACCTGCAGGGCATCATCGTTCCGCGCGACACTCATCGCCGCGCCCGAAAGCACATACGACGGCCGCACCAGCACCGGATACCCCACCTCTTTGGCGAATTTCTTAATCTCCTCCGACTTTACCATCTCCTGCCAGCGCGGCTGGTCAATCTCCAGCTTGTCCAAAAGTGCCGAAAACTTGTGGCGATTTTCCGCGCGGTCAATATACGAAGCCGGCGTCCCCAGCAGTTTAATTCCCTTGGCCGCCAGCTTGCGCGCCAGATTATTGGGAACCTGCCCGCCCATGGAAACAATCACCCCCACCGGTTTTTCCTTTTCGCAAATATCCAAAACCCGCTCAATGGAAAGCTCGTCAAAATACAATTTATCCGAAACATCATAATCCGTGGAAACCGTTTCCGGATTATAATTGATAATAATCGTCTCGTACCCCGCTTTTTGCACGGTTTTAAGCGCGTTCACACAGCACCAGTCAAACTCCACGCTCGTGCCGATGGCATACGAACCCGAACCCAGCACAATAATTTTTTTCTTCCGCGATTTAAAATCGGAGTCGTTTTCACAGCCGTGATAAGTCAAATAAAGATAATTTGTTTTGGCCGGATACTCCGCCGCCATCGTATCAATCTGTTTAACAAACGGCAGAATCCCCAATTTTTTTCTGTATTCGCGGATTTGCGTTTCGCGCCCGCCCGCCAAAAGGGCAATCTGCTTATCCGAAAATCCGTTCATCTTTGCCTTTTTCATCAGATCAAAGTCGGGCTTGCCGTGAGTTTTTCCTTTCTTTTGCGATCCCGCTTTTTTAAGTTCCGCTTCAATCTTCACAATGTTTTTCAGTTTGGCCAGAAACCACTTGTCTATGCCGGAAAGTTTGCTGATTTTTTCCACGCTCCACCCCTGCCTTAAAGCCTCGGCAATCGCCAGAATCCTGCGAGGGGTGGGATTTTGTATCTCCCTGGCCAGATTCGCGTGATCACCCTCCACATAAGGATTGGCCACGAACCCAAAAAGCCCAATCTGCAGCATACGCAGACCCTTTTGCATCACCTCTTCAAAACTCCTTCCCAGAGCCATAATTTCACCCACCGACTTCATCTCCGAACTTATCTGATGCGAAACCTTGCGGAACTTATCCAGATCCCAGCGCGGAATCTTTAAAGCCAGATAATCCAGCGCCGGTTCAAAACAGGCGGTCGTGGTTTTGGTAACTGCATTCTTTAATTCCGGCAGACTGTATCCCAGCGCCAGTTTCGCGGCCACATGCGCCAGCGGATACCCCGTCGCCTTGCTGGCCAGCGCCGAACTTCGGCTCAACCTCGCGTTCACTTCAATAATTCTGTAGTCGTCACTTTTTGGGTCCAATGCGTACTGGATGTTGCATTCCCCCACAATTCCCAGATGCTGAATCACGGTGATCGCGATTGTACGCAGGCGGTGATATTCCTCGTTATTAAGCGTTTGCGACGGCGCCACCACAATACTTTCCCCGGTATGAATCCCCAGCGGATCCACATTTTCCATGTTACACACCGTCACGCAGTTGCCGTAGGAATCGCGCACAACCTCGTATTCAATCTCTTTCCATCCTTTCAGATTCTCCTCAATCAAAACCTGCGGACTAAAGGCGAAAGCGGTGTCCAGTAAATCCTTCAGTTCATCCTCCTTAAAAGCGAACCCCGAACCCTTTCCCCCCAGCGCGAAAGCCGCCCGCACAATCACCGGATAGCCGATTTTTTTGGCGGCGGAAAGCCCTTCTTTAATTGATTTACAGGCGAAACTTTTGGGGACTTTCATCCCGATTTCCGCCATTTTTTTATTAAACAACTCGCGGTCTTCGGTGTACTGAATGGCTTCCACAGGCGTCCCCAGCACTTTCACGTTGTGCTTTTTTAAAATCCCTTTTTCAAAAAGTTCAATTCCGCAGTTCAGCGCGGTCTGCCCGCCGAAACTAAGTAAAATCCCGTCCGGTTTCTCCTTTTCAATCACCTTTTCCGCAAACTCCGCGTTCACCGGCAGAAAATAAACCTTGTCGGCAAGCCCCTTACTGGTCTGATTGGTGGCGATATTGGGATTCAGCAGAACCGTGGCAATCTTCTCCTCCTTCATCGCCTTAATCGCCTGCGATCCGGAATAATCAAACTCCCCCGCCTCTCCAATCTTAAGCGCGCCCGATCCCAGAATCAGAACCTTCTTCAAGCCACTCGTCCTTTTCGACAGCATGCCATCCTCCTTCCGCAAACGACCGACACTCGCCTTCCCGGCTCCTGCCTTTGACTTGATAAAATCTTTTGCCATATCAACGGCGAGTATAAACAAAACACATCAGCGGTGCAACATGGATCATCTCCGCACTCGGCGCAAACGACTACAAAAAAGTTGTTTTTTATGGTAAAATAAACAGATATTGTATGTAAATAATCAACAATATGGGGTTAGCCGAATGGGGTGCACGTAAAATAAAAAAAATAGGTAAAAAGGATGATGATCATGAGAATGACAGAGAGGGACACCATGATGATCGGAAAAAACAGGATGTAGAGCCGGTGGCTAAACGTGGTGATCCTTACCGTGATGCGCCTTTGGTGTTTGAGGATTTGGTAAAGGGGGATTTGGAAAAAGTCATTAAAGCGTTATTACGAAAACATCCGGAATTGGAAGCGGACTTTAAAGGTCTGGTTCAAAATGTTCGGAATGATATAAAGAGACAAACCCAACTGGCAATGGAGGAGAAACTTGCGGAAAAGGGACGTCTTTTGAAGGAAGAACAAAAGGTAAAACTGCATGAAACCGTTAAGTCACGCTTTGATGAGCACAATAAGGATAAAAAGTTCAAAAAAGCCAGAAAAGGTATTGAATGGGCAAAAGTATGGGCCAAACTGGAGGAAAATCCCGATAAAATGTGGTCACTGAATGAAATGGAGAGAACAGGCGGTGAGCCGGATGTTGTTGGGTTTGATGAAAAGACCGGTGAATATATTTTCATGGATTGTTCAAAGGAGAGTCCTGCAAAAAGAAGAAATATCTGTTTTAATCGTGTCGGGCAGGAAACAGCGGAAAAGAGAGGTGAAAAACCGGCCGGCAATGCTGTGGATATGGCGAGAGAAATGGGAGTACAAATATTAAGAGAAAAGGAGTATAGGGATTTGCAAGAATTGGGTAATTTTGACACACAAACATGGAGTTGGGTGGTGTCTGATGATATGAGTGAAGAAGAAATGGAAATTGCTGGCGCCGCTCTGTTCGGTAATTGGTTCTACGATGCGGTCCGCGTGACTGGGCACGATGCTGTTTATCACTATGGCTACGGGGCGTTTCGCGGCTCGCTAAGGGTCTGATTTTTGGACTTTGGATTTGCACCTCTAATCCAGACCTAGTCTGACATATTGCGAAAATGTTGTTTACTCGTTTTTCTGCACGTGCATTTTTTAGGGCGAATTAATAGCATATATGGGGCTCGCTGATTTGTAAAAATATTCAAAATCATAACGGCTTATTGATGAGCTCCAATCCCCTTGATTCTGTGCGCGCGCACAGAATTATGCCACTTTAAGTCAGTCAATAAGCCATTTCTATTTTTTTTGTATACGTTCCGGTCCGGACATGGTCTGACAAAATGCAAAAACATTGCCAAATGGTCAAATTAGGCCAAAAATGATATAATTATCAGATAAATTCACCCGGTGAATCATGAACGAAAACTGCCAAAAATGGCATGAACAAATTAAAACTCTGCGCGACAAACACGCGGAGTTCCTGCAAACGTACGCGGACGCGCTGAAATTCGCCGAACAAAACCCCAAGATTCGCGAAACTTCATTCACCAGTTGCCGCGAACTCTTCCACCAAATCAAGCCACTGGTCATGGCCCTGCGTGAAGACTTTCCGCGCCTCACCAAAGAGCAAAAAGCGGAACTGAAACTACTAAAAACCAACTTTGATGCACTGCCCAAACTGCACGAAGGAATAAAATGGGAGGAAGTTGAAAAATCACTCATAGCCTCTCCCGATGCCATAAATAAGCTTAAGGCTTTAGACGAAAAAGGCCATCAAATGAATGTATTTGGAGAAGAAAACGGTAAATTCATTTTTGTTTCAGCATGGACCGATTATGAAAACGTATCGGACGAGCACAGAAATATCTGTTTTGACGCGGAAGGGCAAACACTGGCCAAAAGCCAGGGGGAAGCCCCGACAGGAAACGCGGTTGATATTATTGCCAAAATCATGGGTGTTAAAGAGGATGTTGCGCGCAATTTTTTGGCGGAAAGTAGATATCATGAACAATTAATGGAAGTGGTGGAAAATAATTTAAATGGATGGGCATGGCTTAAAACAGATGTCATTACCAGAAAAGCCGGCTTTGCATTCGATAGCTACTTCAATGGGCTCAATCAGAACTTTGCGAGTAGTTCCAATGATGATGGTTCGTTCCGCGCCGCACTAAGGGTCAAAAAAGCTTAGGCTTTAAACCCCAAGCCAGACCAGGTCTGACAAAATGCAAAAACTTCGCCAAATGGCCAAATCAGGCCAAAAATGATATAATAATCAGATAATTCACCCGTTGAACTATGAACGAAAACTGCCAAAAATGGCATGAACAAATCCAAGCCCTGCGCGATAAACTTGCGGAGTTCCGTAACACATACCAAGGCGCCCTTGAATACGCCGCCAACAACCACAAATCCCGCGACACCGCGTTTAAGGAATGCCGCAGACTGAAAGACGAAATCAAGCCACTGATCATCAAATTAAAAAATGATGTCACGCCGTCCACTAGGTATTTAGACCTTGTTAACCGCCTGACTTTTTCCCCCGACGCCACAGAAAACAAAAAATTACAGGAAAAAATGCTGGAAATGGTCAGCGAGGAAAATTACAGCGAAGCTGTCGCCACCGCCAAAGAGCTGGATCCGGAGGTAAAAGTCCCCACGCGCGAAAAAATCATCAGAAATTTACTGGCCCTCGGTCCGGAAAAACTTGAAAAAATCGGGACCATCATGGGCAAACCGGGATTGATAATCGTTCCGGACAAATCTATGACGGAGATAAAAGACTCATTAAATGCGAATCCCCATTATGTTAATCAGGATGATACGTATTTTTCTACAAATTTTAAACGATCGGGCAGAACCGGAAAAGTCAGCGTTAGTATTGTGGAAATGGTTCAGAATCCCATGGTTGTTCCACATCAAATGCCCGGTAAACAGCGAAATGAGGAGCAGTCCCGCATTTGTGAAAAATATTTCCGCGATAACGGTATGCGCCATATAAGCGACCACCAGTATGCGGTGGCAATGCAACTATCTCTCCGCGCTTATGAAAAGGCAAAAAATAAAGGTGAAGCTAAACCTGAAAAGTATATTCTTGATTTCTGCGAACATTGGACGGGAAGTGTAACAATTATTAATCTTAATCAAGAAACGGATATTGGCAAATTTGCCCAGGGGCATTTCGGTTCTAAGAGCCGCACTATCAACTTCAATCGGAGTAATCCCGATGGAAATGACGATAATCTCCGCGGCCGCGGCGCGATGCAGATTATGTAAAAAAAAATGAACGAAAACTGCAATAAATGGCATGAACAAATCAAAACCCTGCGCGAAAAACACGCGGAGTTCCGGCAGACCTACGCGGAAGCGCTAAAATTCGCCGAACAAAATCCCAAGATCCGCGAAACTTCATTCGCCAGTTGCCGTGTGCTCTTCAACGAAATCAAACCGCTGGTCATGGCTCTGCGCGAAGACTTTCCCCGCATCACCAAAGAGCAAAAAGCGGAGCTTAAACTGCTAAAAACCAACTTTGATGCCCTTCCAGACCTGCATGAAGGCATAAAATGGGAGGATGTGGAAAAATCACTCATAGCCTCTCCCGATGCCATAAACAAGCTTAGGGCGTTGGACGAAAAAGGCCATGAAATGAATGTTTTTGGTGAAAAAAATGGCGAGATTCAGTTCCGTTCCGCTCAGACGGATGTTACAAAAATTGCGGAAGAACACAGAACAATTATGTACGATAAAAAAGCCCAGACGGATCACCCGGAATTCAATGTGAATGGAAACGCGGTGGATATCGCGGCGTCCATGGGTGTTGAACTGGCTGATAAAGAGCTTTATGAACAATTACTAGTAAAAATTGGCTGGGTATGGCTGGAAACAGATGCCTCTAGTCGAAAAAAAGGTTGGTGTCGGTTTGGCATCTACAATCGTGTCGACGAGCGCGATGCGGACGGTCACACCGATCATGGTTCGTTCTGCGCCGCGCTAAGGGTCAAAAAAGCTTAGGCTTTGATATTTATGGTTTTAATTCACCCGGTGAATCATGAACGAAAACTGCAAAAAATGGCATGAGCAAATTCAAACCCTACGCGACAAACACGCGGAGTTCCGGCAAGCATACGCTGACGCGCTAAAATTCGCCGCCCAAAACCCCAAAATCCGCGAAACCTCATTCACCAGTTGCCGTGTGCTCTTTAGCGAAATCAAACCACTGATCATAGAACTCAAAAATGAATTCCGGCCGTCCGTTAAGTATGAACAAATTGTTAACCGCTTCACCCTTTCCCGCAAGGCCTATAGAAAAAGACTACGGGAAAATCTGCTGGAAATGGTCAGCGAGGAAAACTACAACGAGGCTGTAGCCACCGCCAAAGAGCTGGATCCAAACATCACAGTCCCCACGCGCGAAAAAATCATCAGAAATTTAATAGCCATGGGCCCGGAAAAACTGGAAAAAATCGGAACCATCATGAGCAAACCGGGATTGATAATCGTTCCGGACAAAAGCATTTTTCAAATTACGGAAGCCATGGATGATAATCGGCATTACGATAATCAGGCAGAAGTGGATTATAAAGATTATTGGCCGTGGTCGGGCAACCCCGGGAAAGTTAGTGTGAGTATTGTGGACATGGTTCAATATGCGGAAGTGGTCCCCGGTCAAAAACCCGGCGAACAGCGCAACGATGAGCAACATGGAACCTGCAAAAAGTATTTCCACGATAACGGGATGAGTCTTGTGATCGACAGCCAGTATGCGGTGGCGATGCAAAAATCACTGCGCGCCTATGAGCGGGCAAAAAAGAAAGGAGAACCGCACCCCGAAAATTGTATTATCGATTTCTATGGGGAAGAATCAAAAACCATTACCATGTTTGATTCAATGGACGTGGTTTCAATAGAATACGGTGATTTCAACGCAAAAAACCCCAGAATTGTCTTTAATACTATCGGCAACTCTGCTGTGAGCGACCGCCTTCGCGGCCGTGGCGTCATGCAGATTATGTAAATAAAAATGAACAAAAACTGCCAAAAATGGCATGGGCAAATTCAAACCCTGCGCGAAAAACACGC
>JBGSPQ010000009.1:0-4781 GCA_041738505.1 Candidatus Altimarinota bacterium
AAATCGCCGCAAGTCTGGACGAAGAAGTTGCCGCGATAACAGAAAACGAAGAATCCACAGCCACGGAAAAGGCAAAGGCAAAATGGACACAACTGGAAGCAATTGTTGGGCACAATGACCGCATCAAAATCCTGGCCAAAGACATTATCGACCACTTTGAAAAACGCAGAGAAGTCTTTGAAGGAAAAGGAATGATCGTGACCATGAGCAGAAGAATCGCCGTGGAACTTTATGAGGAAATCGTCAAACTAAAGCCACAGTGGCATACCACGGACAAAAAGAAAGGAGCAATCAAGGTGGTAATGACTTCAAGTTCATCCGACCCGGAAAGCTGGCAAATTCATAACACCACCAAAGAAGATCGAAAAGCATTGGCGGAAAGACTAAAGGACCCCGACGACGCACTGAAACTGGTAATAGTCCGCGACATGTGGCTGACCGGTTTTGACGCGCCGTGCCTGCACACCATGTACATTGACAAACCGATGCAGGGACACAACCTGATGCAGGCGATCGCTCGAGTAAACCGTGTATTCCGTGACAAACCCGGCGGTCTTATTGTTGACTATATTGGCATTGCCTCAAACCTGAAACAGGCGCTATCCGTGTATACCGAAAACGGAGGAAAAGGCTCCCCCACTCTCGACCAGGATCAGGCAGTCGCCGCCATGCTGGAAAAACTGGAGATAGTGGAACAAATGTTTGACGGATTTGATTATCAAAGATATTTCACAGCCGACACTAGACAAAAAATGACAATCATTCTAGAAGCGCAGGAACACATTTTGGGGCTTGAAGACGGGAAAAACAGGTTCAACAAACAGGTGCAACTGTTATCCAAATCTTTCGCCCTGGCAGTCCCGCATGAAAAAGCTTTGGAAGTAAAAGAACAAATCGGTTTCTTTCAGGCAGTCAAAGCAAGACTCGTCAAATTCGAACCCGGCACCGGCAAGAGCGACGCGGAAATCGAAACCGCTATCAGACAAATAATCGACAAAGCCGTTGTTGCAGAAGGAGTGGTAGATATTTTTGACGCCGCCGGAATCAAAAAACCCGATATTTCAATTCTGTCGGACGAATTTCTACTGGAAATCAAAGATATGGAAAGAAAAAACATCGCCATGGAATTACTACAAAAAATCCTCAACGACGAAATCAAAGTCCGCGGTCGCCACAATTTCATCCAGAGCCGCAAACTTTCCGAAATGCTCGAAGCCGCAATCAAGAGATACCAAAACAACCTGATCACAGCCGCTCAAGTTATCGAAGAATTGATAAAAATTGCAAAAGAAGTTCGATCAGCAGACAAACGGGGAGAAAACATGGGACTGTCGGAAGATGAAATCGCTTTCTACGACGCTTTGGCAAACAATGAATCCGCCCGTGAAGTTTTGGGCGACGCGCAACTGCGCGACCTGGCAAGAATCCTGGTTAAAGAAGTCAAAGCCAGCAAATCCATCGACTGGACAATCAAAGAAAGTGTTCAGGCCCGACTCCGAATCGCCGTCAAAAGAATACTGCGCCGCTTCGGCTACCCACCGGATCAGGAAAAAATCGCCACCGCGAACATATTAAAACAGGCCGAACTATTTGCCGAGGAGTGGGAGGAGGAAGAGAAAGTGAATGAATACCACGTTTAAAACAGCCTCAGAGGAATGAAGCTGTTAAGGAAAGAGAAACGGGCGTTCAGTATCACCTTTTCCACTAAAATAACCATGTATTTTCTTCTTCAATCTCAGTTCAGTTTCCTTCAATCACACGACTATTGCAGAGGATCAACTTCGGACCCATGTGTTTCCGATTACCTACCGAAACGGGAACTTAAGCGTAACCACCATTGTTTATGGAAGAATACTTAAAACTGATTTCTTACATCAGTCCTCAATCCAAATCGGTACGCAAAAAATAATATACATCACTGGAAAAAACAATTGCTTATTTTTAGGTTATATTGAGCTTTCATGTTTTAACGACGTAAAGGACGACTGGTATGCCAAATATGTTTGTTATGGCAAAACAGTCGGCTGGATAGACGGCTATCCGGATGGAACATACAAACCCTCGCAGACAGTTAACAAAGTGGAGGCAATCAAAATGATACTCAATTCGCAGAGAATCAATGTTGCGCAAACGGTCGCCGTCGCGCCTTATGAAGACGTGGCCGTAAGCGACTGGTTCGCCCCCTATGTGGCCGCGGCAAAAGAATTGGATCTGCTGGAGGAAACCGGCACCAAACTGAACCCGTCCCAAACCATGACCCGCGCCGGCGTATCACAAATCATGTACAGCGCATTGGTAATGTGGATTGAGGGGTAGGCTGAACCAATGCCTCCAACTCCTTCTCAATAACCGCCCTTTCAACCGGATATTTGTATTTGATAAACTCTGTAAACAAGGTATTTATCCATTCCTTCCCTATCACATAAACATCGTCTACTGGTTTGGTCCCAAAACTGATCTTTTTGTATTTATTAAAGATAATCACCGGCTTTACAAAGATATCGGCGCCCGTTTTGGCTTTTAACAGTTTATGCAAAGCCAGAGCACGGCCTTTAACCGTCTTAAGTGCATTTTTATTATATTTATTACCCGTGAGTGTCCGGCTCTTCCAATCAAAACCAACAAACCATCCATTGTTTTTTACCTCAACAACAAAAACACCCGACGGGCCAACAACAGCAAAATCAATATTTCCATAACACCCTTCAAAATTGAGATCCGGATAGATGGCATATTCATCACCCAGCACCTTTAATAATTCCGCCTCTACAGAGAATTCGGCATTTAAACCTTTACTATAGCTTTCCCTTTCGTGATTGTACTTACGAATTTCGCTACCAACATACCAAATCACACCGACTAAAATAGTCAATGTCACCAAACCGTACGACTGACCATTGATAACAAAATCCCACCCTACCCAAACAAGTGAATAAATCAACAAAACAATTAAAATAGACGCGATTACAAAAAGAGCAAAACTCATTCTATTTAAGTACCGTCTGCCACATTTATATATTATCGCCATAAGCCAAGGAAAAGACATCCACAAATTATAGCACAGATAAGACAAAATGGCGATGCGACCAAAATCAAATCCCCCTTACCACACCCCCCCCCGCCCAACCATCTTATAATTAACCCGTCCTTAACAATCAGACCCGAGTGCGGCGGTACCGCATCATTTGTTTCTCTCCTTATGGAGCAGGCGACCGGGGAAATCTGCCGGAAGCCGGATGTAACAAATGACTGATCGCTTTCATATCTACATGAAAATTTCACCAAAGACGCCCCTTACAAGGTAAGGACCGAATTTCACCGGGACTACTTTAAACAGCCCCCGATCCGCTACACACTCTATCAATCCGCCGATTACGCGGACGCGGTATCCTGCGCCATGGAGTATCATGATGCCTGCGACGAGGAGGAAATGTCATGCCCAAACGTATTATCCTTCCGGATATCGCCCCAACCGCCCGGCATACACTTTGACTACGAAGGATACATGGAATATGCTTCAACAAAATTGACCGGACGGCAAAACGGTTGAACTTTCAAATTCTGTGCCCGGGAACAGATCCCCCCTCCGAAAATTTAAACTTTATTTAAGAATTCCTTTAAGTTTCCTTAATCTCCGATCGCTACAATGAAGACAATTTCACTTTATTGACTTCCTTAACTCATTAAAATACCATGGCTGTGCATCTAATAAAGCTCATGCAAACCATCAACCTTAAAAACATTGTCTGGAAAGAAGGCAAACACTTCGTCGCACAATGTTTAAACGTTGAAGTCTCCAGCTTTGGCAAAAACCGCAAGGAGGCTCTGGAAAACCTTAATGAAGCCCTGGAACTCTACTTTGAGGACCAAAAAATCATCAAAATCAATAAAGTGGAACAACCCGAAATTGTCACCACTAGGTCTACACGGTGATCGTGCCCGCCAACAGAAAAGAGATACCCCGCGGCACCTTCAAATCAATATTGAGACAGGCACATTTGGCGGAAAGTGACTTTGGCATTTAGCACCAATCAACAAAATTGACTGTCCGGCAAAACATCCGCACTTTCAGGAGCTGTTCCCGGGAACAGAATCATAGCCCTTTTATCACTCCAACAAGCCATTTCATATTTCGCAATCTGTGCCCGGGCACAGATTCGCACTCCCCAAATTATTAAACCTCTTTTAATGAATCCTTTCCTTTATAGCTATCTTTTTATATAATGTAGCTACGAACCTCAACAACAACCTCCTACCATGACTGGAAACCTCAAACACTACATCACGCTCAACAATAAGAAATATTTCTACACCCTCAAGGACGGAGGGAACAAAACCACCATTGTGAAATGCGAGGCCGCCGGCGTCAATCAGCCCTTTCTGAACGAAGACGTCCCCGCCCTCCTGCGCGATCTGCCCAACCTGATCCTCGCCGAAAAAGAATACAAAAACCAACAAAGTGAAGTAATCCGCTTTCGCATAACTCCCGAAGACAAACAACTCATCGAAAAAAGAGCCATTCAAAAAGGCTATTCTTCAATTTCCGGCTTCCTGCGCGACCTGGCGCTGGGCAAGGGGTGAGAAACGCCGCACTATTCAACAAAATTGACTGTCCGGCAAAATATCCGCACTTTCAAATTCTGTGCGCGTGTTAAATATACTCGGGTTGTTTACACTTTTGAAACAGAAAACAATTCATTGAAAAAAGCAAGAAACCTTGAGAGAACTGAAGTAGCAATACATCAATAATTCAAGGTTTCTATGCATAAAAATACTAGAAT
>JBGSPQ010000018.1:0-15710 GCA_041738505.1 Candidatus Altimarinota bacterium
CACCCTTTCCCTGATGAACCATTTCGACAGCTTGTGCCCTCAATTTGGGCATTTTTGGATTCGTTGTGTACATATTTGCTTGGGTTATTTTCACCTGCTTCTATTCTACACAAGTGTTTCCAAGCTATTGAACCATTACGAAGCTCTTGACAATATATTGATTTAATGTATTAATAGACGCCTGCCGGTAATTATCCATTTTGGAAAATATTATATTTATTGGATAATAGGCATGGCTTTATGCTCTTATTACTCATCCGATGAATAATTCCGAAAGATCAGGAAGCAGACTTTTCCCCGGCGGTGGCGGAGGAGGAGAGAAACGAGCTATTTCAGTTTCATCAATTGACTCCTCGGTTAAACTTTTTCTGGACTCGGGGGTTTTTGCCAAAATTGACGATGGTGGAGGTTTTGTGGGTAAAATAAAAACAGTAATGTCGGGTCCGTTGGAAAATCTGAAGAATATGCTTACCGATTCACCTGTGGCGGATAAAGTGCTGGTGGCTCAATACCTTTCCGATGCTTTTATTAATGTACGTCAGTTTATTGTTTCGGATGAGAGCAAAGCATATCTTGCCGATTTTATGGTGGATAATTGTGAAGGCACCGCAGCCGAGATAATGAATGAAGTCCAAAAATGTCTGACATGGATAGCCGAAAGGATGGGGGCTGATAATGAATTTCTTAAACAAATTGCGTTTGCCGGAGTGGTCCCAACATATCAGGTGCGAAAAGACACCGTGCCCTATGGCACTAAAACAATTGAGGATAAAGAGGGTACGGCTGTAAAAGCGCCTTTCCTGTCTTTTGAACCGGAGATGAGAAGCAGGCAGTATTTTGTAAGATCAACCACACAGGAATTCCCGGCCATGAATCTGGTGGAGGCTGTAAGAAATGCCACTTTGGAAGCAGCCACCGTAACCGAAGCGGTGCCGGAAGCCCTTGATGCCCGAACAGCTTCAACTCCTCCCTCACGTAACACACTACCTCCTCCGTCGATGGGTATGAGGGCACCCGCGGTTGAAATTGCCGACAAAGAGGCTGATGCCAAAAAGTATTTTAAACAACGTTTTCTTGAGGTTTATAAAAATGAATTTTTAAAGAAATTGCGTGATATTGGAGAATCAAAATCCGACTCAAAAAATAAAGAGGAGAAAGATAGGATTTTTGAGGAGGCTTTTGATTATATTTGCAGAAAAACCTACCTGGTGATTACATCCGATGCCACGGGTAATTCCGATGTTATGGCTTTGCATGGCTGTGTTGAAAAAAGAGTAAGTGAAGGTGCGGATTGGAAAGCAGTCATCAGACATCTTGGTGAAAACGCTGTGGCAACCGAGGCAATGGAAACTATGAGAATCTATGTTCCAATAATCGCGGCGGCATATTTATCCCATGACAAATACCGCGAAACAATTATGGGCATTAAGGATGGAAACGAGGAGGATTTTAGGGAAAAGCAGGAGGATGCCGCGAAATGCATTTTGGATTATATCCGAGATCAGATGTTTAATTCCGAAACGTCAAGCAAGATAGATGCGTTAGTGTATCTTGCATATTTTTTCCGCGAAACCAGAAGTGATTTGGGTTTGATTTTTTATGAAGAGGTTTATAAATCGGCGGGGGAATTTTTTGCAAAATTAAGGAATGTCGCACCCCTTAAAAACACCTCCGATGTGACAGTTACCAAAGAATCCGGCCGTGCACAGGATAATGATGAAACAATTCCAGTAACACTAATGGGTACGGGGATTGAACCGATTCCATACACCGTACATCTGGAAACGGAAATTCAGGCGGATGCACTTCTAAATCTATTCGCGGAAGATGAGGACGATGAAAACACAATTGTTACGGAAAAAGAGACTCTCCCGACACTTGCTGCAAATACCGAAGAGATTCAACCAACAATTCCCGTGAAAATCATAGAGAATAATGACCCCGGAAGAGGTGCTGTGCAAAGAGAAAAAAACGGAGGATTTTGGAGCAGACTTAAAAATTCCAAAGTTGCAAAAGTTGCGGCCGGTGTCACTCTCGCCGCCGCCACGGTGCTGGCGGGATATGGAGTGAGTTCATTAACAAATTCCGGCAAGCAGGAATCCACCGATTCCACCCAGGCTGCCGCAAGCAGTCAAATGAGCGGTACCGCTTCTTCCACTGCTTCGGTCGCCGCATCACCATCAACAGTGGCTAACGCGGACAATTTATCCGTACCCGATATTTCATCACCTGACAATGATCAATTGCCGGAAACTACTCCGTCACCCGAAACCGCGGACCCGGAGACTACACCTGAAGCGGCTCAAACCTATGCCGTCCATTTGGAAAAGATCGCGGGGGATGACACCCGTCTGAAAAACCTCGTGCAAAATGAATCTTTTAACAGAGAGCCCGGCAACCGCGGGGATTTTGAACAACTGCATAGTATTGTGGCGCAGGGCGCGCTGACAGCGGCACAGCAAAATATGCTGCAGGATCAACTGAACGATAAATATAATCGAGGAGAATATGGCTCAGCTACAAGACGTTTTCGCCCTCTTCTGGAAAACGGCGAATTGTTTAAGGTTCTGGGAAACGCCAATCATCCCGAACATAACTCACTTAAGGCGGCCGTGAGCAAGTTTGGCAATCCTTCGCTGTGGTCGTGGAACAGGAAAAAACCCGTTCTTGAAAACGGTAAAGTGCAGTTTAAGTCAGTACACTATGAAGACCTGCACAGCGAGGATGTTGAGTTTTTTCAACAGTGCCAGAAGGACTTTGAGGCCATGGGCATAGGTAAAAACGGCAATGTACACCACAGAGGAGGCGAAGCCGGCGAAAAGATACCTTTGAAAATCAACGGCAAATGGATAACTTTTGTGGAGACCGCTTTGCAGATTAGGGGGGTTATTGAAGCGCGTGGAGTGCAGGAAATTCCGGCTCCTCCGGCAAGTATTTTGAACGACGCTGCTACTCCGGCGGACACCACTCCCACAAATACCGCGCCTGTTGATATGGAAATTGATTTACAGCCGGACGGTCGCGGCAAAGAAGGATTTTTGCATTTGGATTCACCCGAGATTGAAATGGGAGAAACGGTGATGATGGCCATGAGCGATTTGGAGGACGATCCGGAAATTGTAATCGGTGAGGAAGTGGAGGTTGATTTGAGCGATTTGGAGGATTATCCGGAAATTGAAATTGGTGAAATGGTGGAGCTGGCCATGAGCGACCTGGAGGACGATCCCGAGATTGAAATCGGTGAGACGGAAATGGATGATGAAACACTTCTGGCCCTTATTGATGACGGATGGGATTCGGAGGAGATTGAAAATTCCATTGAAAAAACTCTGCAAAAGGTTAAATTGGCTGCCTGAAAATAATCATTGCAAATGGAAGATTTAAAAAACGTTCAAGTTGACGATAAACAACCTTTAATTTATGTGGTGGATGATGATGCCGTTCGAAGAACGATGATGAGGATTGTGCAGAAAATGAAACTGCCGGTGGAAATCCGTGATTTTGACAGTGCCGTAAGTCTGCTGAAAGCGATTGAAAATGGTGCGGCCGTTCCTGCGGTTGTCATAAGTGATTACCAGATGCCGGAGATGAAAGGTGATGTGTTGTGTGAGAAACTTCAGGCACTGAGCGTTAACGGCAAACCTCCGACGGTTTTGATTTTAACGGGTTCAAATATTGATTTACTTCGCTCCCGATTTGAAGAGGTGGGTGCAAAGTATGTTTTTGCCAAGCCGATTGATAAGAATATCATATCAACTATAGAGAATAAAATCAGGGAAGTGTTGGCGGGTTTGTAAGGCGGCGCGTGAAGAGCTAACGTTAACCTTCCACGTTGTTTAACGAGGAAGGTTGGGGGGGTGCTTTTTCTGGCGCTTTTTTGGTATGTGTTTTATAATTGTGTGGTTATTATCTATTAATTTTTGAATATGACCAAAAAGGAAACCAAAAAAGTGAAAGAACAGGAAAAGGGCGGCGGGGGAGTTTTGTTGCTTTCCGTGGCGCTGGGCGCGGCGCTGGCGGCCGGGGCCGGTTATTATGCCACGCATAAGGAGGAAGTTGATAAGGAGGCGAAGAAAAAAATTGATGAGCTGGCAAAGTTGTTTAAGGAATCGCGTGATCAGATTGAACCGAAAGTGCGCGAGGTTTGGGGGGTTGTTTCCAAGGAGTCGGTGGCGAAGTATATTGAAGTGAGGGCGGCGCTGGTGCGCGCGCTTGAGGATGAAAGGGTTAAGAATGCCGGCGTGATTGTGAAGGATAATTATGACATGATTGTTGAATCAATTGTCGCGGGCGCCAAGAAGTCCGGAATTCTGGACTCAGCTACCCAACGGAAGCTGGAAAAACTTTTTAAGACTGATTGGGATACTGTTAAGGATGTGATGATGACGGGAGCGGAGGTCGCGTCTTCAGTGGCTAAAAAGGGTATCAAAAAGGCCAAGAAAGAGGTTAATAAAGTTGCGAAGCAAATGCAGTCGAATAAATCGAAAAAAAAGACCGTGAAAAAAATCGCCAAGAAGGCGATAAAACCCGTGAAGAAAGCGGTAAAAAAGATTGTTAAAAAAGCAAAGAAGAAATAAAGAAAAAATAAGTGCACCTTTAACATCCGACTTCAAAAAAGAGGAGTCGGATGTTTTTTTATGCCCTCATATTTAGAGCCCTAACAATGGTTTCGGTGAGATCTTCGGGCAATAGCCCGACAAAAACCCCTTTGTGTTTGGCCAGCACGGTTTCTATTCTGGCGGTTATTTCGTCAGGAGAGGTTGTGCGGTGCAGATTTTTTAAATTCTGTTCAATGTGAGTGATCGCCTCTTCCGGATGCAGAAAAAAATCCCCGCTGATTTGGATATCGTTGATATATTCGTCGGCCAGAATTTTTACTCTGACCAGTTTCCCACCTTCCACTTTTTTTGACGCCTGCTGAATCATGAACCGAGTATATATTGAATTACCGCCTAACAACAATAAAGATTGCGCTTGTTTCAAAAAAATGATTATCTTTGGTGGATTTAAAATCATCTTTATGTCGATCTGGAGAGTGGTTGAACTGGAAACCCGCGACGCCTTTGAAAACATGGCGATTGATGAGGCCGTAAGCGAAATGGTGGCGACGCAGGACAGCCCGCCGACCATCAGGTTTTACAGATGGAAACCGAGTGCCGTTTCGATCGGTTATTTCCAAAGCCTTCACGATGAAATTGATATGGATAGATGCGCGGCGGCGGGTGTGGATTGCGTACGCAGACGCACGGGGGGCGGAGCGGTATACCATGATTACGAAGGTGAACTGACCTACAGTGTGATAGCGCCGGAGTCCATTTTTCCCAAAGGAATAACCGATTCTTACCATTCCATTTGCGGGTGGATTATGGACGGGCTGGGACGCGCGGGGATTGAGACATATTTTAAACCGGTGAATGATATTGTGGTGAGCGACGACACCGCAACAAAGGACGGACGGTTTTTAAGCGGTAGGAAAATTTCCGGCAACGCGCAGACCAGAAGAAGCGGAGTTCTGCTCCAACACGGGACGATTTTATTTAAGGTTGATGTTAAAAAAATGTTTTCCCTATTAAAAGTGGGGCAGGACAAAATCGCGGACAAGATGATAGCGGCCGCGGAAGAACGGGTGACCAGCGTTAATGATATTGTACCGGATGTTGCTTTTATGGATTTGTACCTGGCGATGAAAGAGGCTTTTACATTCAATAAAAAATGGACGCCGGGAGAGTGGACGCTGGCCGAAATGATGCGCGCGCAGGAACTGGTGGAACGCAGATATTTAACCAAGGAGTGGCTGGAGATGAGGTAGGTTTTATTGATTATTTTGTTGTGATATAATCCGGTAAATTAACCAAATCCAAAATGTCAAAAAAATTTATTGCATCCGTTCTGTTTTTAACGCTTATGTTACCCGCAGGAACGGCTCTGGCACAGAGCTGTTTTACCGATACGACCGGCCATCCTTATGAAGACGCCATCTGCGGTATAAAAGATATGGGAGTGGTGGAAGGGTACTCGGATGGCAGCTATAAGCCGGACTCAACAATTAACCGTGCCGAATTCACCAAAATCGTGGTTTCCATCAATCCGGACATGCACATGGGTGTTGATCCGGGATTTTCTTCATTTTCCGATGTCGGGGATGATGACTGGTTCTATCCTTATGTGACTGTCGCAAAAGAATTTGGAGTTATCGGCGGTTATCCCGACGGCACTTTCAAGCCGGCCAATCTGATTAATCTGGCCGAAGCATTAAAAATCATACTGGAAACTTTTGACGCGGAATTAATACCGACCGGAGGGGAATGGTATGAAACATATATAGCGACAGCGCTGGATTTGGGTATTTTATCCGGAATAGACATTGATCCGGGCATTTACATAACAAGAGGTGAAATGGCGCAGATGATTTTTCTGCTGGCATATTACAGCCTTGGTTATGATGAGCTGGAATGCGCGGACGGAAGTTGTGACGATACGAATTTGACGGAGGATAACGGAGTTGAAGATGATTACATTGATGATGGTTATACTGATGATTACGGAGATACTCCCGCGGGTGATTCCCCCGTTATTCCCGGTTTTGAAGGAATTTATTATTATCCGCGCATGTGCACCGATGAAATTTCCACCGTGGTCAATCCATGCATAAATGAATTTACCGGACCGTGCACTCTGGAGACGGATTATTACGCTGTTGATATTTATGGAAGCTCCTGGACTTATAACAGCGCCTGCGACTGGGGCATGTACAATGATGAATTTGATCCCTGCGCCGATACCGACTCCTGTTTTTATTATGACGGAATTGAGGCCGTGGACGGTGAACTTACCTACTGGTACTACGAAAACAATATCTGGACCAGAAGAGGTGAATATGAGTCGGCGCCGCTGGTGGACTAGAGGGATTTTGGATTTCCCAAAAGTTCTTTGAGCGTGTTTACAAAACGTGCTCCTTCCGCGCCGTCGAAAATACGATGGTCGAATGCCAAAGAAAGCGGTAGCATTTTGCGGATTTCCACTTTGCCGTTTACGGGCACGGCCATGTCCATGATCATGCCGGTGGCCAGTACGGCGGCCTGCGGATAGTGGATGACGGGCGTTGCAAACCAGCCGCCTCCGGCGGAGCCGATGTTGGTGATGGTAAACGTGCCGCCTTTCATGTCCATGGGATTGATTTTGCGGCTGCGCGCTTTTTGGGCCAGTTCGTCAATTTCTTTTGCCAGGTCGTTGATTGATTTTTTTTCGGCGCCTTTGATTACCGGCACCATCAATCCTTCTTCGGTGTCCACGGCGATGCCGATGTTGTAGTATTTTTTAAGAATGATGACTCTTTCCTCTTCACTTAATTCGGCGTTTACGTAGGGATGTTTTTGCAGGGCGTCGGCGGTGGCTTTTATGAAATACGGCAGGAACGTGAGTTTTATACCATCAATTTCGGCTTTCACTTTGGCTTTTTCGCGCAGAGTCCATAAATCGGTTACGTCGGCCATGTCCGTGTGGGTGACGTGCGGGATTGTGAACATGGATTTGACCATGTGTTCGCCCACGGCTTTTCTTACTCCGTCGTAGGGGGCGCGATCTATGAATCCGAAGAAATCAAATTTTTTGGTTTGTTTGAGTCCTTCTTTCACAACTCCGATACCTTTGGAGGGAGTTTTGCTTTCGGTCGATGAGGTTTTGGGCTCCGAAAATACCGCTCCCGATGAGGATAAATCAGGGGCTTTCATTACTCCTGGGGCGGCTTCTTCCAGCGCCCCCACCACTCCCGTGCTTTCGCGCTTTTGTTCGCCTGACTTGGCTTGTTTTGTTTTGACGGCGCTTTCTTCTATTATCGCCAGCACCTCTCCAACCTGAATCACTTCCCCTTCCTGAAAATTAATTTTAGTTATTTTTCCTGATACCGGCGATGGAATTTCCACTACCGCCTTATCGGTTTCCACATCCGCTATGGCTTGATTATCGGTAATTTCATCCCCTTCTTTTACCCGCCATTTGACTATTTTACCTTCATGGATGCCTTCTCCCACGTCGGGGAATTTGAATTCAAATGCCATGTTTTATTGTTATGTTCTTATTGCTTGCCGGGGATTATAATAGCATTAAAGTCTTTATAAAAAAATTATGCCTAACATGAACTACACAAGTCCGATTCAGCCCGAAAGCGGGGACAAGCACAAGGAGTCGATGAATAATAGTCCGGCAAAGGGAACGAGGAATGTTGTTAAGATTGTTGCGATTGTGGCGGCGGTGATTCTGGTTTTTGTCGCGGGTATTATTATGCTGGTTTTTTCCATGCTTTCCGGTGTTACGGATGCTTCCGGTAAATTTATGGACGCGCTGAAGAATGATGCGCCCGGCCTTGCTTATGAAATGTCCTCAACGGGATTCAAGGAACAGGGCACGAGCGAGCAGTTTGAAGAGTTTGTGAAGAGCAACGCGGTGCTGGCCGAGATTGAAAGCTATTCGCTGAATTCGTTCAATATGGAGAACGATTACGGCAGTGCGCGCGGCACTATTACTTCCAAGAGCGGCTCCGTTTCTCCGGTTTTGATTGAACTGGTGAATGAAAACAATCAATGGAAGGTTTTGAATATCAATCTTGAACCGCCGGCTGTAGTTGAAGACGATGATTTTGACGATTTTGATACGGAATTTATGGATATTTAAACAGTATTAAATAAACCATGCGAAAAAAATTTGGGGGACTGATATTTTTATTGTTTGCGGCGGCGCAGTTGTTACTGCCTTTTAATGCCGTTTTCGCGCGGGAGGTTGTGACGGACTGGTATATTAAAGACTTTACCGCCATGTTTGATTTGAAAACGGATTCCACGATGACGGTGACGGAAATGATTACCGCGGATTGCGGAGATTTGCCGGGCAAACACGGGATTTTTCGCATTCTGCCTACCAGAATCAACACACCCGAAGGTGCGATTCCGACGCCGGTTAATCTGATTTCAATCACCGATTTCAACGGCAATGAACTGATGTTTGAGGAGTATAGGGATTCTTTTGACAACACGATTACCTGGAAAATCGGGGATCCGGATAGAACGGTGAAAGGCGAAAATTTCTATAAAATCATCTATGAATATAAAAATGTTGTGCGTGCCGGCAATCCGGAATTTGATGAATTTTATTGGAACCTGAACGGCAATTTTTGGGATATTGAAGCTGATAAGTTCAGTGGTACAATTATTTTTCCGGCGGGTGTCACGCAGGAAAATTCGGAAATTTTTTACTACACGGGAGCAGTTGGCGGCAAGGAATCCTCGCAGGCGGTTTATGAATGGACGGATGAAGGACATCTGCAGTTTGACTCCACCCGAACGCTGGCCGCGGGAGAGGGAATTACCGTTTCCGTGGCTTTTCCAAAGGATATTTTCACCCCTTACCAATTGTCTTTCTGGGATATGTACGGCTGGATTGTTTCGTATTTGTTTGCTCTGATTGTTCCTATTGGCGGTATGTTTACTTTTTTTATTTTCTGGTTGAAGTACGGGAGGGAAATAAAAATCAACAAAGCGGCGATGCCGGAATATTCCGCGCCGGACAATTTAAGCCCGATGGTGAGTAAGATGCTGATGACCGCCGGCGCATGGAAAAAGGAAATCATTTCCGCGGGAATTATATCTCTGGCCACGAAGGGCATAATCACGATAGAAGAACTTAAGACCGGATTATGGAAAAACAAGGATTTTGAATTCAAGAAAATCGGAAGTAAAGAAGCCATTGCGAAGCTGGATGCCGCGGACACAAAGCTTTTGAATTCACTTTTCGGGAAGGGGAATGAGATTAAACTTTCTTCGCTGGCAACTACTTTTTCTTCGGCGAGGGATAAGATTAAGGAGGAGATTATGAAAATACTGTTGGAAAAAGAACTGATAACCAAGGAGGGCGTGGAAATGCAGAAAAAGTTTGTGCTTGCCGGGATCATTATGTCGTTATGCGCGATTATGATTCCATTTATTGCCACAATGTTTATGAATATTCCCGACGGCAGCATCTTTTTTATGCTATTGATTTTTGCCTCTTTTAGCTCGGGTTTTGTGATTATTCTGATGTCCCAATATATGATTAAAAGGACGCCCAAAGGCGCGGAAGCGGCCTGGCATCTGAATAATCTGAAGATGTTCATGAAGACGGCGGAAATAGACAGGCAGAAATTTTACGAGGAACAAAATATTTTTGAGAAATACTTACCGTACGCGATGATTTTCGGAATTACGGGTTTGTGGGTTAAGCGGATGAAAGACTTGTACGGAGAGGAATATTTTAACAATTACCATCCCGCCTGGTACCACGGGGCGGGCATAACGGCGTTTTCGGCGGGCTCATTCACAAGCGCCATGAACAGCCTCTCTACAAATATTTCCTCACATATCGGCTCGACTTCGGGCTCCGGTGGCGGGGGGAGTTCGGGAGGTGGTGGCGGTGGTGGTGGCGGCGGTGGGTGGTAAGAACCGCAGGCTGATATTTGACAAATTAACTTTTTTGTTGTATTTTGATGTACGCTAATATCGATATATGAATAAAAAATGGCTTATTGTGCCGGCGCTGGCGCTTGGCGGGTGTAATGCGGCCGGCGAAGAATCAATTGAAACCGAGCCCAAGTGCACAATCGCGGAAGATACGACTTATTTGATTGTAACAAGGGATAAATTCAGAAAAGACCTGGAGCGGTTTGTGGATTTTAAAAGTGATACCGAGAACGTTGAAATTGTGACAGTGGATGACCTGTTGAAATGTAATAAATCCAATGATCCGGTGACTGTGGTTGAAGTGATTCGCGGTGCTTTAAGAGAGTTCGTGGCACTCGCTCCCGACCTGCAAAATGTTCTTTTGGCGGGACGCGCCAATCCTCTCTTTGTTTATGCAGATGATCATACAACCACTTATCCGGCAGTTTATTCAACAACTTTAAGAAGCGACTTTGAAATACCGGCATTGTACGCGCCGAGTCCGACCAGAGAAAGCGTATATATGGATGGCTCGGAGCCGAAACATAATCTTGTGGAAACAGATCAAATTTATGCCGATCCTATTACCGGATTTTGGACCGTGAATGCGGCTGATTTAAACGCGGGTCTTGATAAGCTGGCGACCAGTGAATCATTTAAAAAATATGTCGAAGAGACAGCCGTTGAGATACAAAAATATGATTTTGATTATCATCTTAAGGTTGGGCGCGTGCCCGCGCGGACGGTGGAAGACCTGAATAACTGGATGGATAATACGATATCACGGAGAGACACGGGAAATCCCGTTCATTCCATGTTTAAAGACGCGCCGTGCTTTCGCGATCCCGAAGCGCGCGTTCCCGGGCTGACGGACAAGAAAATGGCCGAAGGCACGCATAAAATCAATTTTCATCTGTGCCAGAATGAGGATGGCGGGAACATAGCCGATCTTTCCACTGCGGACGGGGCGGATTTGATTTCGTTTTTCGGCCACGGGACTCATTCACAAATGGGGGAAAAATACGTTTTAACGGATGATGATTCCGGTGTTTTTGGGGTAAGAGGATTTGATAATCCCCCGATTATTTACGCGCACGCCTGTTATTCAACAACTTCCAATGTGGAAGATTTGTCGGTTGGGGGCAGAGCGGTGACGGCAAAAAACGGGGCGGCGGCTTTTGCCGGTTACTCAAATTCGCAATATGATATTCGTTTTCCGTTTTATGAAAGTGTGTTTTTTGATGGAGCGGAAACTTTGGGGCAAGCGGTTTATGAGACTAAAAAAGAACTGTGTGAAAGCAATAATCCCGACATAAAACTTAAAGAGAATATGCTGGCGTTGAATCTTTTGGGCGACCCTTCGGTAAAATTCTTTACGCCGGGACTTGCGTTGAGCGCCCCGAAAATTGTTCAATTGGATGAAGAATCAAATTCATTTATGTTTGACGGTTCCGTTGTTTCTTATGTTGGCGACCCGATAACAACTTTTTTTCTTGATAGAAATTATCTGGAAAACGGCCTAACCGGAATCGCAATTGAACTTGAAAGTTATGAATCCGGCAAGTTGTTTAGTGCGGAAGTGAGTCCGTTTTTTCTAAGTTTATATGCCAATGATGATTTATACGGGGAGCGCACCACCGGCAAAAGTACTTATACTTTTTTGGGAGGCGTTAAATGCGATACCGAAAATTATTCCTGTTCGGGTTCAAAGACCGAAGTTTATCCGCCGGTTGCTTTTAAATGCGGTAATTTTCGTTCAACCGAAAATGACCGTTTTGCCATAGATTTGGAATTTTTGAACGATAACGACGATGATAGGGAATTTGTTTTTTACGCATACAGAGGCTTAAAAATTCCCAAAAGCCAGGGGTCCTTTTCACCTGAAAAAATTGAGTTATTCTCCGCTTCGGCAGGTGAAATAATGGCCGGGAGTTCAAAGACAATTGAATTTGATTTGCCGACCGGTTTTAACGACCTGCCGCCAACAGAGGAAGAGGCGGCGGATTATTTTTATTATCCCCCAAGATATTTCGTGGCGTACAGAAAACCGGGGCAGACGGGGAATGTGGCAAGCACCTGTCCTTTGCCCACTGAAATGGATAATGACCCGACGATGCAATAGCCGGGGTTGTTTGGGAGAGGACTGCTTATTTCATGACCAGCTCTATTGCTTTGAGGACGCGGAAGGCGTTGGGGTTGTAGTAGTTTTCGGTTCTTGGGAGCGGCATGATTGTGTCGAAACCGGTTACGCGGAGGACGGGGGATTTTAGCGTGTGGAAGAGGTTTTCGTGGATTAGTGCCGAGACTTCGGCGCCGGCTCCGAATGAGCGCGGGGCTTCGTGGACGACGATGGCTCGGCCGGTTTTTTTTACGGTTGTGAGGATGGATTCATGATCCAGCGGAGAGATGGTGCGGAGGTCCAGGATTTCACAGGAGATGCCGTTTTTTTTGGCTTCCTGCGAGGCCTGCCAGCATTCGCGGATCATGGAGCCATATGCTATTAAGGTGATGTCTTTGCCCTCCTGCACGACGGCCGCTTTGCCGATGGGAATAAAGTAATCCTCTTCGGGCACTTCCTGTTTGATTGCGCGATAGAGACGTTTGGGTTCCATAAAAATAACCGGATCGGGGTCGCGGATGGCGGCGATTAGGAGTCCTTTGGCATCAAAAGGAGTTGAAGGGATGACCACTTTTAAGCCCGGGGTATGCGCCATTATCGCCTCCATGGATTCGGAGTGGTGCTCCAGTGCTTTGATTCCTCCACCGTAGGGCATGCGGACGACCATGGGCACTGTGAATCTGCCGCGGGAGCGGTTTCGCATTCTGGCGGCGTGGCAGAGCATCTGCGAAAAAGCTTCAAAAAAGAATCCGGAAAACTGAATTTCCACAACGGGTTTCATGCCGTTTATGGCCATACCGATGGCGGTTCCTACAATACCGGCTTCGGCCAGAGGGGCGTCGAAACATCTCTGTTCGCCGAACTCTTTTTGGATGCCTTCGGTGACGCGGAACACTCCACCTTCCACGCCCACATCCTGCCCGTAAACGATTACGGAGGGGTCGCTCCGCATTTCACGGCGGAGAGCCAGATTGATGGACTGGACCATGGTGAGTGTTTGGTTGGCCATTTATTTTTGTTGTTTGAGAATGTATTTCAAATACGCTTTCTGTTCTTTGAGCGACTGGGTTATTTCCGCATAGTGGTAGTCAAAAATGTCGTCGGGGGTCTGGTCGGGGGTTGATTCCACGGCGGTCATGACTTCGTCCACACGGACGGTTAAATCTTCTTCCAGTTTTGCCTGATATTTTTTATTCCAGATTCCTTTTTTGTAGAGATATTTTTGCAGACGGATAAACGGATCTTTTTTTCTCCATTCATCAACTTCTTCCTGTTCACGGTATTTGGTGGCGTCGTCGGATGTTGTGTGGTCGGCCAGGCGGTAGGTTTGGGCTTCTATCAACGTGGGTCCTTCGCCGTTTCGCGCGCGCTCCGCGGCTTCTTTGGTAACGGCGTACATGGCGAACAAATCGTTGCCGTCGACCAGCACTCCGGGAAAGCCGTAGGCAAGCGCTTTTTGGGCGAGTGTGTCCGATGCGGTCTGTTTGGAGCGGGGGGTGGAGATGGCGTATTGATTGTTCTGGCAGATGAATACCGTGGGTGTTTTATAAACTCCGGCGAAGTTCATAGCCTCGTGAAAGTCGCCTTCCGAGGTGGCTCCGTCGCCGAAATAAGAGAGTGCGATTGTCTTTTCTGCGCGCATTTTTGAAGCCCAGGAAATCCCCACGGCGTGCAACATCTGACTGCCCACGGGCACGGATACGGGTAATACGTTTACATCTTTGGGCGGAGTGCTGCCGATTTCGTTGCCTCTCCAGTATAAAATATATTTATCAAGCGGATAGCCGTGGGCGCACATTGCCGCGATTTCACGGAAGGCCGGGACTATCCAGTCAGTTTTTTGAATGGCGAATTCGGAGCCGATCTGGGCGGCCTCCTGACCTTCTATGGAAGCGAAAGTTCCCATGCGTCCGGAGCGCTGCATTTTGAGCATACGCGCATCAACCATGCGATAAAAAAACATTTGTTCATAGAGTTTTTTTACGACTTCGGGCGTAAGTTCGGCGGGGACTAAGTCCTCTTTGTGATTACCGTCCGCGTCCAATATTTGGACCATCTGTTTTTTAAGCGGGTCGAATTTGTTTATAAACATATTTAAAGAGTACAAAATTTCGGAGCATTTGGCTACTATTGTAAATTTTATGTATTTGTGCCATAATATACAGATTAAAATAAATTCATATTTCTTAATTTTCATTAATATATGAAAAAACAACTCGATAAAAAACTGATCATGTATGTTGCCATCGCCCTCCTGGTTGGCTTTGCGGCCGGTATCGGTTCAAGTTCACTTGGTGGTGTGTTCCAGGGAAACCTGGTATCTACAACAACGGGAAGTCAGTCTTTCAACGGTGTCACCTGTAATGATGTTGCAAATGCAATGGCTGCCGGTACTTATAGCTCCACTTACAGCAAGCAAATGAAGGTTAGAGGCTTCAGTGCTTTCGTACAAAAATGTATGGATGCTAAAGTTACCGAATGTTTTAAGATGAATGATTATTATTGTACAAATGGAGCCGGTGCGTTCAGTAACTGGCTGAAAACCCAGCCCAGAACCACGTCTACCGCACACAACAGTTGTATGGCGATCTGGGGTGCCGGCAAGGGCGGTTTTTATACCAACTGTAACAGCAGAAGATAATAGTCTGATATAGTTAAAAAGATCCGGTTTAAAAGCCGGATCTTTTTTAATATTCGTATTTTCCCTGCAAGTCCAAAAGGGCAAAATAGAGCGGGTTTGATAATGAAAATATCCTGTATTGTTCCTTTTCTTCCGCTGTCAGACTTTGCGGGTCGAATGCATTCCTCCATTTTGCCGGAGCTAGAGACAATCCTTTTTCCAAAGCGTAAACGGCGGAAGGCTTGTCATCGGCCGCATCCGCCGCGACCGCCCACCAGTAATACACCCTGAATCCTGCGGGAGCCATGGTTTCGGCCGTTTTGAATTCTATAACGGCCGCAGACGCATTACCATCTGCGTAGTAGAGCATGCCCTGCTGAATGTGATATTCAAAATCCCCTCCTGTAATCCATCCATATTTTTCTGAAAAATTTCCCAAAATTTCAATTGATGAGGGATTTTCAATGGCCGACCGGCCGTAAAGATCCAGAGGCTCGGCATAAAG
>JBGSPQ010000039.1:0-5390 GCA_041738505.1 Candidatus Altimarinota bacterium
TTTCAATTTTTTAACGCCCGCCCGCCAATTTTTTCTTAAAAGGAATTGAAAATTGTTTTGCTTTGATGTTTGGCTTAATGCCAAACGGCGGAAACGCTTTGTTTCGGCTCGGGCGTGGCGGAATTCCTCCCCCCAACCCCCACCTTCCGCCCCGCCCACGCTCGGACAGCCCTTTTTTTCGACGGAATTGGAGACCGTATTTCGCAAAGCGAAATGCGCCGCCAAAAATGAAGTTGTGTTTGCCCCACCCACCCGTGCGCACACAACACTAAACTCCCTTGTAAAAAACAATGAAAAGATGTATTCTAATAATAAGATTTCAATACAAGTTCGCATGATACTATTTTAACATAGCAGTATTATAATACAAGTATGGCACAAGAGAATAAAATCGGCAAGAATATAAAGAAATTAAGGCAAGCAAAAGAGCTTTCGCAAGATCGCCTCTCAAAACTTGCCGATATTTCTTGTAATTCCGTAATCAAACTGGAAACAGGCGGGATTACAAATCCAACAATAGAAACTTTGCAGAAAATCGCTAAAGCATTAGATGTTTCAGTTGATATTTTGCTTAAATAAATCTATGAATCCATTTATCTCCAAAATACACCATATCCTTGACAAAATACGTCTCTTTGCTATAAAATACAAAGTCAAGCCAGAGCGTTCTGGTGAGCACATTGACAACCAAAAACCTAAGGAGGATGCAGAAATGAAAGAGCACAAACTGGAACAGTTTCTTCAGGATCCCGAAGCGGATCTGGGGACTGGATTGCTGGCAACCCGAGGCTTCGGTTTCTGCTTTACCTTAAAGCAGCCCCACCGTTGGGGTAAAACCGGAAAGGGTATCCCGATTCTGCCATTTGGCGGGATTGGTGGGAAACTGGAACCGAACGAATTGCCGGGTGCTTCGTTGCATCGGGAAGCGATTGAGGAAGTTGGGTCAGATGTGGATATCACAGATCATCGTGGCAACGAGACGATTTTGATGGACTCGGAGTCCATTGAAAAAATATCTCTTGCTACCGATCTGACGAATGAGCCTCTGCCCATCATCATCTTTCGTAGTCCGCGTGCCGAAGCCGGCCGCAAACCGTTCACCAATGTCTTGATCTACGCCGGAAGGTTTACTTCTGGCGAGATAAGACCGATCGACGACCCCGCTCTGATTGAGTTGGGCGCAGACTTGCTTTTGCAGCTGACGGAAAACCCAATGTCAGTCAAAGAATTTCAAGAAGAAGGCGGAAAGATCACTTCAAGAATCAATCTGCCTGACAATGGAATTCTCAAACCGATTGGCACGGCCATCGCCGCCGCTCGCTGCTTAAAAGCAGGCCTACTGACTTCCCGAATTCTCGACTGAAAAGGAGGAAAAGCCATGAAAATCATAAGGCTGGAAAACACCAGCTTCGGCTTTTCCTCCTTACGAGAGGATGAAGTCGATAAGTTGGTGGAGTTTGATTCCAACAGCGGAGCATTGAAAGTTCATGCTTTGCAATCTCCGCAACGAATTCCCTTCGGTTCGACACAACCCGATCTGATAGGGCAGATTGTTGGACAGAAGCTGGGTGAGGGAGTGGCGCGGATTATTCACAATTCGCCCGTCCCGAACGCCTATTCTGCCCCGTTCAAGATTTACCTCGACATCACGCTGGCTTGTTCGCTCCAATGCCCGTTCTGTCTCTCTGAGGCGGGGCGCGGCCAGAAAGCATCTTTGCCCGTGGCGACGATTGAGAAACTTGCGGCAGAAATTCAGGAGTTGGGTGTGATGTATGTCAAAATCGGTGGTGGTGATCCTTTTCTTCATCCCGATTTTGAAACCATTATTAACCTGCTCCGTTCAGCCGGATGCTTTCTCACTATCAGCACGAACAGCGCAGTGGTAACGCCGTGGATAGTTGACTTGCTTGTTAAAGCCGGAGTGCGTACTTCGGTGAGTATCGAAGGCATGGAAACAGTCAATGACAGCTTGCGCGGCCCCGGTCATTTCCGGAAAGCACTTGACGCCCTTGAAACATTCAAGAAAGGCGACGCCAATGTGCTTTTACGGACCACGCTGTTACGGCAGAATTTGGACGATGTTCCGGAGTTGGTAAAACTGGCCAGAAGCAGAGGAGTAAAAATCAAATTCTCCTACTGCCGACCGGCCGGCAGGGCTGTGCATAATCAAACAATGCTATGTCCTCAAGACTCTCCGCGCTATCTTATGGTACTGGGATACCTTAATAGCCCGGAAGTGCTGCCGCATGTGTTGATGGACGAAGGCATGATGTTCAGCCAGCCAGTTGAGGTGTCGCAGAAACTTTTGCGCGGACGAATGTGCGGAGCGGCTAACCGATCCATGCACATTAATCCCAACGGCAAGGTAAGCCCCTGCGTTTTCTTCGGTCCAACCTTCTCTTTCGGCAAGATCTACCAAGATGGAACCGTCAGAGATTTTTGGCGAGGAAAAGTCGGGAACAAATTTCAAACCGTCCGGGCGATTCGTCAGCCCCGTGAATGCGATAGCTGCAGTCGTCTCTGTAAAAACGAATGTCCAGCTAATCGCTTCTACTTCTGGGGCAACTACGATCAGCAGGATCCTAACTGCCTCTATGAGGCAATGCGGAAAGGCGGTAGTTCAACCATCTGAGGCGGCGGGATACATCTCTTGCCGCCTCTTCTTCTGAAAAGGAGGCAAAACCATGAAACGAAAGATAGAGAGGTTTGTTGTTGTAACTCCTCGCGCAGTCTCTCCAGCCGGAACTCCGCCCCGCATTCACCCGCCATTGGGAGCCATTTCTGTTTTGGCGGAAGCCAGAAGAAATGGCTATGAGGCACTTCTCTTTGATGCGGCGGCCGAGGGCTTAAAAAGGGGTATCCTTGATTCTTCCTACAATCCGGTAGCGGTTGAGGAACTTGACGGGATTCCTTATTGGAAAACTGGACTGCGGATCGAGGAGATCGTAGCCGAAGTGGTCAGGCTCGAGCCGGATGTGATCGGCATGAGCTGCTGCACGGTAGTTGATCGCGGCGAAGTGGCAAAAACATCCAAGGCTCTAAAGGAAGTATTACCTGCATCACCCATTATTCTGGGCGGCCATGAAGCTACGCAGTGGTACGAAGAAATCCTCGGCAACACTCCGTTTCCTATCGGAGAGATTCCGGCCATTGACTATGTTGTCGTTGGCCCGGGTCAGCCGGTGATAACTTCTCTGCTGTGTTATCTGGCCGAATCAGCTATGGGTGATTTGCCGCAAGGAGTGGCTCGCAGATTCAATGGTCGTGTTGAATTTACGGGTTTGCCCGAATTCCAACCCGACCATTTCGCAATTCCCGATTACAGCTTGCTTCCGCGAGTGGAGGTGGCTGGGCGGGAAAAAGTGTTGGATCTTTACTCCTTTGTCGGCAATCCTCACGCTGGACGAATCGGCACCATCCTTGGTATTCAGGGGTCTGTTGCCTACCTGCCGCTTCTGACGTCATACGGCTGCGGCTTTGACTGCAGTTTTTGCGACACGGACAAACGGCTTGTGAGGTACGCCGTCGAGAATACCATGGAAATCATCAATGAGTTTAATCGCCTTTTCGGCATCAACTACATTGATTTCATGGACAATAACTTCGGCGGCGGAAACAGCGCCTCTCGCGCCTTGGCTTTTGAGATACTTTCTCAAGTAGCTGACGCAGGATACCAGATCGGATTTTCCAACGGCCTTACTTTTGAGTCAATGGCTAAGGAAAACTTCCGATTGCTCCGGCAATTCAGTCAGAACGGCAACGTGCGGCACATCGCATTTCCATGCGAGAATGGAAATGACAGAGTGCTTCGCATGATAAGAAAGCCGCATACGTTGTCCATGGTGCGGAAAGTTCTCGAGTTTGCCAAGGAGAATCTGCAAACAACCAACCGCGAAGGCTTTTTCATCGGTGGTTTTCCCGAAACAAACGGACAGCCCGCCGAAAGGCCGTGCGAGCTGGAAGAAACTTTCCGATTCATCACGGAGTGTCTTGAGCAACAGCTCTTGCACCAAGCGATCTTTCTGACCCTCTCTCCTGTCACGCGAGAATATCGGCGTTCGTGGCGCCAGCTCTACCCGACTGCGCCATTTGAGCACTGCTTATTCTCTCGGAAGACGGGAGTATGGCCATACCCTAATGCATTACTTGATGAAATGCACCGCAAGGTGAAATCCATCAATGAACGTTTGGGAAGGTCTGTAACACGCAGACTCTAATTCAGGAGCGGTAATCCGAAAAGGACCCGCTCCTTTTTCTTGATTTTTTGTCGAAAAAGACGTATTATAATTGCAAGGGATTTAATTTAAAAAAATTACTTATATCGCGCAATGCTACAAAGCAATGTTAAATTTTATGAAAGAAATAATTTTCAAAAGAAGTGCTATCCACAACCTTGTTATCACTAATTGCAGAAGTACTTTTAAACGGGACGAAATTACCGAAGGTTTGGTAATCCCTAAAAACATTTTAAGAAAAAGCGATATTTTGCCGTGGGAACAGGTAATAGTCACGAAAATTAACGGCAATAATTGGATAAACAGAATAAAAACATTTATAATTGAAGGGAAAGATGATGGCAGGGTTGAAGCAAGAGGAAGTTTATCCAAATTTTTGAAAGAAGGAGATTTAACGTGTTTGATAACAAGAACGTTGCTTAATGAAAAAGAGGTTGCTTTATATAAACAAAACAAATTTCCGATTTTTGATTTAGGTTTTGATCCTGACAAGAATAAGGATAATTTAATTGAGAGTAGATTGGATATTGAATACGGAAATAAAAAAATAAGGGACGTTAAAGATTTCAAAACTTTAGCAAGAGATCGTAAAGAAATAAAACGCCTTTTTATTTCGTCACTGATTTTAGGATTAAAAATCAACAAAACACATCCGGATTGTCTGCAGGGAAGTGCTGAATTGCCAGGCAATATAATGACCAAAGCTAGCGTTGAGAAATATCAATCGGTTTCGGTTTATAATTCTTCAAAGGGTGGTGTCGCTGATACTTATGCAGTCCCTATGCCTCCGAAAATAGTGATGACGACCGGCGCAATGGCTCAATTTGCTAAAAAGGGAGAAATAGTAAATGTGGCAACATATGTTATTGGAATAAAAGATGTTATCCCAGTCATAATTTCTACGAATGGATCAGAAGCAATAAAAAAATTATAAGGCGGCGCGCCAATGAAATTGGCACGGTCTCCAATTCCGTCGAAAAAAAGGGCAGTCCGAGCGAGGGCGTGGCGGAAGGAGGGGGTTGGGGGGAGGAATTCCGCCACGCCCGAGCCGAAACAAAGCGTTTCCGCCGTTTGGCATTAAGCCAAACATCAAAGCAAAACAATTTTCAATTCCTTTTAAGAAAAAATTGGCGGGCGGGCGTTAAAAAATTGAAA
>JBGSPQ010000004.1:0-20677 GCA_041738505.1 Candidatus Altimarinota bacterium
GAAATGGCCTGGTCTCCGTCGCATAAAGCTTCCGAAGGATTGGGATGCACGTCCACCAGAATTCCGTCCACTCCGCAGGCGATCGCGGCCTTGATCATCGGTCCCACCAGTGACGGTTTGCCAGTGGAATGGCTTGGATCCACAATAATCGGTAGGTGGCTGATTTGTTTGATCAAAGGCACCGTGGCCAGCGCCAGTGTGTTGCGTGTTTCCGTCTCAAACGTGCGGATGCCTCTTTCGCATAGTATCACGTTGGGGTTGCCGTTCTTCATTATGTGTTCGGCCGCCAGCAGAAACTCGTTAACTGTTGCGCTCATTCCGCGTTTTAGCAGTACCGGCTTTTTGGTCTTGCCCACTTCTTTTAGCAAATTGAAATTCTGCATGTTGCGCGTGCCGATCTGGAAAATATCGGTGTATTTGTCTATCAATTCAATGTCTCGCACGTCCAACACTTCTGTGACGGTTTTGAGTCCGTGACGTTTGGCGGTTTCGGAAAGAATAACCAGTCCGTCCGGCCCCAGTCCCTCAAAAGAGTAAGGGCTGGTTCTGGGTTTGTAAGCGCCTCCTCTCATAATGCGCGCCCCTGATGCTTTCACCGCCCGGGCCGCGGTTTCCATCTGTGTTTCGTTTTCCACGGCGCACGGTCCGGCCATCATGGCTATCATCTCTCCGCCCACCGTCACACCGTCGCCCAGGTCAATTATCGTGTTTTCGTGCTTGGTTTCACGGCTGGCAAGTTTGTACGGGTTCAAAACCGTCATCACTTTGTCCACTCCCTCCAGTGACGAAATGTGATGTTCGTCCACAGGGCGTTCGTCGCCGATTACGGCAATTACGGTTCTTTCCGTGCCAATTAACGGCACCGGTTTCAGTTTTAGGTGTTCAATGGTCTGAATCACTCTGTCTATCTGTTCCTTCTCGGCGAAGGGTTTCATTACGATAATCATGTTGTTGGAAGTTAATAAATTGTTTGGATTGGATTTTGCCCGTTTTTTACTTGTTTTTGCCGTTTCAATAAAGACAGGTCTTGCGTGATGGAGGTGTAAAAAGTTTTCCGGACAGCGGGTGCAATTCTAGCATGGTAACAAGGGGTTAAGAAATATAATAAAAAAACTCCTCTTGGAGAGGAGCCGTTTATTTAAGTAAATTACAGACTCCTCTCTATTTCAAAAAGTAAAAAAAATAGAAGGAGCAAAAAGAACCCGCGCAGACGTTTGTATCCGGAACTGCGGTTGGAATCAATGAAGCCTGAATGTTTTGGTTCTTTTTCATGACTGTTGTATTATGTGCCGTGATTTTGGATTCGGCAAGATTTGATTTAATGGAATAATAATTATTTGTCAAATTTTATGTTGATTGACGCGCATTCCCACATTCATTTCAAAGAGCATTTTCCCGATGTGGATGCTGTTATTGAGCGGGCGGAACAAGCGGGCGTGAAGGGTCAGATTTTGATCGGCTGTAATGTGAAAGATTCGTACGATGTTGTGGATTTTGTGAAATCACGTCGTGAAAATCACGGTCAGGGTAATTTTGCCTGCGTCATTGGCGTTCATCCTCATGATTCAATTCAATTGACGGATGAGGTTTTGAATGATTTTGAAAATTTGGTGAATAAGGAAAATGAAGGGGGGATAAAGACAATCGCGGCGATTGGCGAAATCGGGCTGGATTATTTCCGCAATTTTCAGGCGGAGGACATCCAGAAAAACGCATTTATGGAACAGCTTAAACTGGCAAAAAAACTGGATTTGCCGGTAGTCATTCACGAGCGTGACGCATGGGAGGATACGATGGAAATTCTGGCTAAATCCGGTAACAAAAAAGTGGTTTTGCACAGTTTTACGGGAGGGCTTAAAGAGGCGCGGGAATGTATTGATAGGGGATATTATATTTCTTTTTCCGGGATGCTTACGTATCCAAAAAACGATCATCTGCGTGAAGTTGCGAAAATCGTACCAAAGGACAAGTTTATGGTGGAAACCGATTGTCCGTATCTTCCGCCGCAAATTTATCGCGGGCAGAGGAACGAGCCTGCTTACGTGGTGGAAACCGGTAAAGAGTTTGCCAAAGTCAATGACATGCAGTTTGAAGAAGTCTGCAAACTTTCAACGGCGAATGTGGAAGCGTTCTTTGGGGTGAAGTTCATAGATTAAATTGCGTAAACATGTTATAATATTATGATTTATATCATA
This sequence comes from Candidatus Altimarinota bacterium, assembly GCA_041738505.1. GTDB lineage: Bacteria > Patescibacteriota > Gracilibacteria > UBA1369 > UBA1369 > JBGSPQ01. Next base: position 2,196 of record JBGSPQ010000004.1, read on the forward strand.
ATCATCTAACATGACTGTTTTGGATAATGATCGGACTGCTGTGGAAATGAATTCCGGTTCTTTAATGAGTACACCCGAAGCCAGAAAAATGGTGGAAGATCCTGCCTCTATTAAAGCCAATATGGATAAGGTTTTTGATTTACTTGGTCATGTCGGAATGAAAATTCCTTCGGATCTGACAAAGGGAATAATTAATGAATACAGGGATATTTTTGGTCAGATTGATTCAAAAAATATGAGTAAAAATGAATCAATGAAATTTTTAACCGGTAAAATTGATCAGTTAAAGGTGGAGGTTGATACTTTTAAAATTAGGGAGGCGACAGCGGGGTCTGCTCTGGGTGTTATGAACTTGAATTCGTCGGACGGTGAAAAAAAAGAACCATTTCTTACAAAAGAGCAGAAATACATGGTTATCATGGGAGTGGCGATTTTGGCTGCTATTATTGCACTTGCCTATATTAATCCCGTTTGGGCCGGCAAAGCCGCTATTGCGCTGATTAGTGTGCTGGGCGGTGTGGTTGTGATTAATGGGACAAAATCAAAACCGGAAAGTGCGGTAAAAGCGCTTTTACCGGGCTCAAACATTGTGGCTGTTTAGCTTTTATTCATTGCAGAAGCCGCGGCGGCAATGTCTTTTATGGCCGGGGTGATTATGTTTTCAAAGCCGATTTTTTGGGATTCGGTGATACGTTTTTGCAGTTGCGAAACGTTTCTAAGTTCTCCTCCCAGGCCGATTTCACCGATGTAAACCGTGCTTGCGGGCAGGGGCGTCTTTTTTAGGGATGAAATCACGGCCATGATAACGGCCAGATCGGACGCGGGGTCGCTCAATTTGTAGCCACCGACTATGTTTATGTAAACGTCGTGCGCCGCCACGTTAAGCCCCAGATGTTTCTGGATTACCGCGAGCAGAAGTTGCAGACGGTTAATGTCGTATCCGCTGGCGGCGCGCTTGGGATAACCGAAAGGCGTTGGCCCGGTAAGCGCCTGAACTTCCACCAGTAACGGCCGGGTTCCCTCTATTGTCGCGGTAATGGCGGAGCCGAAAGCGTCCTCTTTGCGCCCCTCCAGAAAATGTTTGGAGGCGTTTTTAACCTCTTCCATGCCGGATTCAACCATTTCAAAAAGTCCGATTTCGTTGGTTGAACCGAAACGGTTTTTAAGTCCCCGTAAAATGCGCAAATCGGCAAATCTTTCCCCTTCAATCAAAAGAACCGTGTCCACCAAATGTTCCAGGATTTTGGGGCCGGCCAGATTACCGTCTTTGGTAACGTGGCCGATTATCATTATCGGTACGCGGTTTTGCTTGGCAAATTTCATCAGGGTTTCCGTGCAGTAGCGCACCTGGCTTATTGAACCGGCGATGGACGGAATTTCCGATGATGAAACCACCTGAATTGAATCGATCACCACAAAAGCGGGGTTGTCTGTATTTGCTCCTGTTTTTCCGCGCCCGTCCCCAAGTGTTTGCATAATATTTTCCAGATTGGTTTCACCGACCGCGAAAATGTTTTCGTTGTTTATGCCCATACGTTTGGCGCGTAGCCCAATCTGCGAAGGCGATTCCTCCCCCGATACATAAAGCGTTTTTTTGCCCAAAGAAGCCACTTTTTCGCAGATGCGCAAAGTGAGGGTGGATTTGCCGATGCCGGGCTCACCGCTCATTAAAATCATGCTTCCTTCAATAATGCCGCCGCCCAGCACGCGATCAAACTCGCCGATGCCGGTTACAATTCGTTCCTCGGTTCCGCTCTGCATTGCCAGGGGTGCCGGCTGGGCGGCTATGCCCGTATGTTTCCGCGCCGCCGGCGCCATATCCACAACATCCTCCGTAAATGAGTTCCAGGCTTCGCACTCGGGACATTTGCCCAACCATTTTTGAGAGTTGAATCCGCATTTTTCGCAAACATACACTGTTTTAAGTTTCATGAATTCAAAAGATAATCATAAATTTTTTCCGTTTTTTTCAACATTTCCATAACGTCAAATTTTTTCACTTCGTGGCTGGCAACATATGTCAGTTTCTGGCATAGGGGAGGGTTTTCCATCAGTTCCAGAATCTTGTCCGCGAGCCCCTGCGCGTCGCGCGGTTCAACCAAATTTCCCGTTTTTCCGTTTTCAATGATTTCGGGGATTCCCCCCGTATTGGATCCGATTATCGGAATTCCGGCGTCCATGGCTTCCACCACCGCCAGTCCGAAAGCCTCTTTTATGCTGGGAAGAACAAAAAGGTCGGCGCTTTTAAGCAATTTGGCGATTTCGTTCTGTACACCTGTTAACACAACTTTATTATCAATTCTTAAATTTTTTATTAATTTTTCAAGATTTTTTCTTTCCGGTCCTTCGCCCACAATCGCCAGTTTGGCGTTTTCTTTTTTCTCCGCCACTTTTGCAAACGCTTCCAGTAAGTATTTAAGCCCTTTTCTTTCGTGCAGGGCGGCCACCGAAATAATCACAAAATCCTGTGGCCCGGCATTAAAAAGTTTTTGTCGGATCATCAGCCGGTGTTGGTTGGCAAAGTGTATCAACGGTTGGCGGAACTCCTCCAAGTCTATTCCGTTGTGTACCGTGGTAATTTTGTTTTTTACCTGCGGGTACAGTTTTAATAGCATTTCGCGGTTGGCGTCGGAGACGGCAATGGTAAAATCCGTTTTTTTAAGGCAGTTTTTTTTGAATGAGTTTTTTAGTCCGGTCAGCGGAAAGGGATCGTGTTCGGTGGAAAGGATTTTGGTTGTTTTCGTGTTTACGGCGCCGAATGCGTATCTGCACGCTCCCGGATTCCATAGATGTATGTGCAGTAAATCGGGTTTTTCGCGGTTCAGGATTTGTTTCATCTGTCCCAGTGTCCGCGGGTCGTGTTTGTGAACAACCTTGATTCTGTGTACGGAAAAACCGTTAGACGCCCATTCTTTGCACCATAAATCCAGTTGTTTGTATTTGGAGCAGATCAGCGCAACCTGGTATTTTTCTTTGTTCAGATTTCTGGCCAGAAGCAGCATGTGGCGTTCGGCTCCGCCGTGAATGGGCGTGTCTGTGTAAAAGAGAATTTTTTTGCGGAAAAGCGCAGTCTGCATGAGTGCCTTTATGTATTATTGATTTTTATTTGATTCGGCCGGATTTTATCCGCACTTAATCTATATCAACAAGACCGTCCGGGCAAACTTGTGTGGAAACTAAGCTTGTCGAAAAAAATATAAAATGCTAATTTATCACTCGCGTTTTACATTTTGGACGAGTAGCTCAGCTGGTAGAGCAGACGGCTCTTAACCGTAAGGTCCCGGGTTCGAAACCCGGCTCGTCCACCAGAACAAAAATAAACGGCGCAATACTGCGTCGCTTTTTTATTCTCGCTCGGACGCTTACTTGTGTAAGCTTACCTCGTCTCGAATAAAAGGCTCCTTGTATTGCTTGTTTCTTTTTGTTCTGGACAATGTATTACTGCGTCGCTTTTTTATTCTCGCTCGGACGCTTACTTGTGTAAGTTTACCTCGTCTCGAATAAAAGACGCCTTTATATTGCTTGTTTCTTTTTGTACCGGCCTATGAACTATATTGTCGGTACTTCGTTGGCCGGTTTCACTGTGATTGTGCCTGTCATGGTGGGGTGGAGTTCGCAGTGGTAGGTGTAGGTGCCCAGTGAGTCAAAGGTGTGTTCATAGGTGTCGCTCTTTTCCATGTTGCCGCTGTCAAACGCGCCGCCGTCGGCGGTTACGGTGTGGTCGCCGTCATCCATGTTGGTCCATTTTACTGTTGCTCCCAGTCCGATTGTCATTTCTTTGGGATAATAAAAGTTGTTTTCCATTCTTACACCCCAGGTGAATTCGATTGGCGCTTCTTCATTCAGATCTTCAATTACTACCGGATCAAATTCCTCCAAATCGTATGTCAATACGCTAATTAGTCTGTAAATTATTTCGGATAGCATTCCGCGTGTCATTCCCCGGTCGGGATAAACTTTGTTTAGCTCATCTGCGTTCACCAGTTTTTTGTCTTTGGCGTACTGGATGTATGGCGCGTACCATTGTCCGGCATAGGCGTCGGCAAAGGGGTCGCTGGAAACATCAATTTTGCTGATATCGATTTTGTTTGCCAATTGTACTATTTTCAATGCCTCCACCAGATTTATGGTGTCTGAAGGCTTAAAACTTCCGTCCGGATATCCTTCCACAATTTTTAGTGAAACGGCTTTGTTTATGTATTTGGCATACCACTCATCCGGATTTGTGTCGGTAAAGACGGCGTTGTTGCTTGAGCTTTCAACGTTTATGCCGGCTCCCAGCAGGATAATTTTCATGGATTCCACCCGGTTAACTGTCTGGTCGGGTTTGAATGTGCCATCCGGATATCCTTCTATTATTCCTCTTTCCTGCAGGTCCATAATTGCCGTGAAGTTTGGATGAGCGGAAGATAAATCAGTGAATCCCGCGGCCAGAATTGGTTGGACGGAAAGGGCAAAAAGGCATAGGCCGGTTAATATTTTTTTAAATGCATTTGTTTTCATTTTTTTGAAATTAAGTTATAAAAGATTCCAACAATGTATTTTACAGATTTTATGCCCGAATTGCCAGAAGTTGAAACAATCGTCAGGGAGCTCAAGAAATCGGCAATAAATAAAACCATTAAGAGTCTGGATTGTCGTCTTGAATCCTCCTGTGTCGTTGATTCCAAAATCAGGGCCGGTAATTTAAAAATTCTGGATATTGAGAGGCGCGGCAAGTTTATTGTGATGATTCTGGAAAATAATTTGCGATTGACGGTTCATTTGCGGATGACGGGTCGGTTGATGTGGCATGTGGAAAAGGGCAGGGAAAAGTATGTGCGGGTGGTGATCAATTTTACCGGTGGGACTGCTCTGTATTTTTCGGATGTGCGAAAGTTCGGCAGGGTGTGGTTGTGTCGAATGAAGGATTTTGAAAAAGTTACGGGGGTTAGCAGATTGGGGATAGAACCATTCGGTTCAAGTTATGAGGATTTTGAAAAAACTTTTTTTCGTGATCGGCTGGGTCGCAGGAAGCGTGGTTTTTTAAAGAACAATCTGCTTCGCCAGGACTTGATTGCGGGAGTCGGCAATATTTATGCGGATGAAATTTGTTTTCGTTCCGGCCTTCATCCGTTGTCGCGGATTGAAAAGATTCCAAAAAATCAATTTATAAAAGTTTACCAAAATGTGCTGGCCTGTCTGGAGGAGGGGATTTCGCACTGCGGTGTTTCGGTTTCCGATTTTGTTGGTACAAAGGGGAATTTGGGTAAACATCAAAATTATTTAAAAATTTACGGACGTGCGGGTGATGAGTGTTATGAGTGCGGTTCGGAAATCAAAAAAATTCGAGTCGCGGGGCGGGGGACTCATGTCTGTAAAAAATGCCAGGTGCTAAAATAGGCTTTTAATCTTCTTCAAACATTTCAACTGTGTAAGTCTCAACTTCCAGTTTTCCCTTTTTCCATTCATCATGGTCTAATCCGGCTTTGGCGCACAGACTGCTTAAAAAAGCTTCTTTGTCGGGCAGGTCGTCCCATACTTGGGGGAGGTAGGTTGCCCGGTTGAATCCTTTTTTTATTATCACGCCGTCTTTTTTGGGCGTCAGTTTTGAAAGCAAATCCGTTGAATCTTTATACGGAAGAGCTTTGGGCAGGCTTAAAACCGATATTTCAATATGGACGGAATCAAGTTCTTTTTTGGTTAGCGGATCAAACCTTGTATCGTCAAAAGCCGCCGCGATGGCATTTTGAATAATATCTTTATACAAAGGCTGGATTGGCTCGATGTGGCCAATGCATCCTTTTAGGGCTCTTTTAATAGTTAGTGTTACAAAAACCCCGCGGTCTTCTTTCAGGGTGGTGTCAATTTCGGATTCGTTTATATCAAGCTCTTTGCCTGTTTCCAGATAGGTGTTTATTGCTTCTCTCGCCAGTTTGAGTAGAAATTCGCGCTGTATGATTGAGTACATATTTTATTCTTTATAAATTGCGAGCGCTCCGTATCCAACGACGCCGGTTTTGTCGCCGGCGGTGTCCCCGGAATTGCGATAATCCAAAAGGTCAATTTTATAACCATTCTTTTTGGCCAGTCTTATCATGATTTTTATTCCCGCTTGTCCGCAGGCATCTATTTCCCGTTCTTGAGCTATGTTTAAAGAGGTGATGATTTCCAGTGTTTTTTTGTCTGTCCGGTTGGCTTGTTCATACGGCAGATAGTGTGATAGGTCGGAAGACACAATGAATAGATTGTTTTCGTCATTGAAATACGGATCTAACAATTCCGCCAATTTATCCAAAGACGGTTCTCCAAGTAAAATCGGAATTATTTGAAAATTTTTCAGCGATTCAATCAGAAAAGGCAGCTGTACTTCCAGACTGTGTTCGCGCTCGTGCGCTTCGGGAATGAAGGGAATGTTTTTTTCAAGTTGATTGCAGATTTCCTTATTTACTTTTACCTGTCCAAGCGGCGTTTCATAGCTTTCGTAATTGCCTACCGACGCTTCTAAATAGGCGTGGTGCGAGGGCGCCAAAATAAAAACGTTATGATATTTTTCCGGATGGCCCTGTTCCCGTAACAGCCGGTATGCTGTTCCGGCAATCGGTCCCGAATACACATATCCGGCGTGCGGAACAATCACACCTTTGAGGTTAAATTGCTTTTTGGCCGGTTTAGTCGCTTCAATAAAGCTTTTTACTTCGTTTGTCAGTGTTTCCGGATTGTCCGGATAGAACATTCCCGCAACGGCAGGTTTTCTTATCATATAAACATTTTTAAAGAAATCGACCTTTGAGGTTGATTTTGCATTTCGGGCAAATATGACCTAAGAGGTCAATGCGGTAGCCGGTGCGTGAAATCAATAGTTCATCGCAGCCCGGGCAATAAGTGTTTTCTTTTCCGGGTAAATCAATATTGCCGACGTAAACATAATTCAGCCCGGCGGCTTTACCGATTTCATAGGCTTTTATCAATGTCTCCGCCGGTGTCACGGGTTCATCCATTTTGTAGGCGGGATGGTAGCGCGAAATATGCCAGGGAATGTCCGGACTGATTTTTGCCAGGAATTTCGCGATGGATTTCAGTTCGTCTTCGGAATCGTTTTTGTTGGTTATGATAAGCGTTGTCACTTCCATCCAGATTTCGTTTTCCCATATCCATTTGATGTTTTCTTTCACGGGTTCAATGCGCGCCCCGCATATTTTTAAATAGAATTCGGGTGACCATGCTTTTAAGTCAACATTAATGGCATCCAAGTAAGGTTTGATTTTTTCAAGAGCCTCACGGCTTTCAAAGCCGTTGGATACATAAACGGTGTTTAATCCGTTTTCTTTGGCCAGCCTGGCCGTGTCGTACGCGTATTCAAAAAATATGGCCGGTTCGTTATAGGTGAAAGCGATTGAGGGGATGTTGTTTTCCAGGCAGTAGTTTACGGCGTCTGCGGGTAATAGTTCCTCTCCGGCTTTTTCAATAAACGAGGTGTCGTGTGTTTTGTGATATTGGCTTAAATCCCAGTTCTGGCAGAATTCACAGCGGAAATTGCAACCTACCGTGCCGAAGGAAAATATTTCCGTGCCGGGATAAAAATGGAACAGTGGTTTTTTTTCAATCGGGTCTACATTCAATGCCGAAACCCGACCGTAAACCAGTAGCTTTAATGTACCGTCAATGTTTTTGCGTACACCGCAAATACCCGTTTTATCCGGTGATATCTTGCAATGGTGACTGCAGGCGAGACACTCCACAGTGTCTCCTTTGGATTTTTTGCTCATCCAGGCGTCTTGGATCATGGATGAAGGTTAAGTGGTGCTCGCTTCGCTTCGTGCGTTGTTAGTTACTCGCTCCGCTCGTAGTTACGCTCGCCTTAGCTCGCGAGCGCACTCCGCTTCGCTTCGTGCGTTGGTGCCGGGGGCGGGAATCGAACCCGCACAGTATTGCTACTACGGGATTTTAAGTCCCGCGCGTCTACCAATTTCGCCACCCCGGCGTGTATCAATTTATAACCTGAACGATTTTACGATTTTTTCCACGGTTTGCAAAACACTTTCGGATTCGCCGGGTGAAACGGCTCCCGTGATAATAAATCCGGTGTCTCCTTTAACTCCGTAGGTCTGAATATATCTGACAGTATTGTCGTCAGCCGTTTTTTTGGCTTCAAATCTGTTCAACAAAGTCTCCGCTTGCGCGTCTCCGACTGTAAGCGAAGATGTCTCCTTGGCAAGTTCGTTGTAACCGACAAGTCCCGAAGATTGCCTGTTGATAACCATTTTGGCATATTCCAGGGTGCTTACCGGAACCTGCAGTTTTTTGGATACGATGTTCACGTTAGCGGTGAATGTCTCGTTTTTAACATTGTTTCTAAAAACAACCTCCGTAACTTCGGGAACATCGGAGGTGAATTCATCCTGATTTATAACCTCCCATTTTTCCGGCACGCTGATACTGAAATTATCCGTTTTATAAGTGGTATATCCTTCCTCCGAAGTTGCCGGATTTTCTTCTTCGCCAAAATTAAAACATCCTCCCAGTGAAAGCAGTAATGTCAGTGTCAAAAAGTATACAGAAAATTTTTTCATAGATTTTTTTATTTGCTTGAACCGATTTTACTTTAATAACAGCTTTTAATGCAAACGGGAGTTAACCACTTGCCCAATAAAATGAATCGTGTATCATCTTCACGATTAAAATTATTTAATGATTAAAAAAAGGAAGCCGATCAAAATTGGTATTCTTGATTTTGGTTCTATACAGCAGGCGGTGGAGGGCGATGGGGTTAGTGTTAAAAGCCTCAATCCCACTAAAGTTTTTACAGATGCCATCAAGGCGCAGGGATATGTGTCGGTTGTTTATAAGGTGGATAAATGCCAGATGTTTTTTGGCAAGAAAGGTGCTTCCATCCTTTATAACAACAAGCCCATCAAGGGATGCGATGTGTTGATTCCGCGGTTGGATTTTTCTGTAAATATTGATTTGGAAGTATCCATTATCAAGCAGTTCCAATTAATGGGAATTCCGGTTGTGAACAAGTATCTGCCTATTTCAAAGGCAAAGAACAAACTTCGCACTTTGCAGATTCTTACCAGATACAAAATTCCCGTACCCAAGACTATTATTGTAAGAAAGATTGATTATCTTGATGATGTGATTAAAAAAATCGGAGGCTATCCGGTGGTGATTAAAGCCCCTTTCGGCAGTTACGGGAAAGAGGTTGCGATGCTTGAAAGCAGAAGGTCCCTGACTTCGGCCTTGGATATTATGTGGAAGCAAAATCGTACAAGTATCATTCTTATTCAGGAATATGTTTATGAAGCGGGTGACAGTGATATCCGGGTTTTTGTGGTTGGTGACAAGGTTGTGGCTTCCATGAAGCGGACGGCCAGAGTGGGGGATTTTAGGTCCAACCTTCAGTTGGGAGGTGTGGCTTCCCGCGTTAAATTGACCTCGGAGGAAGAAAAAATGGCTGTAAAAGCGACAAAAGCACTTGGTCTGGATGTGTGCGGAGTTGATATGTTGAGGTCAAAGAGCGGTCCCGTGGTTATGGAAACAAATGCCAATCCGGGTATTAGCGGGATTATGAAAGTCAGTGATGTGGATGTGGTGGGGGAGGTGATTAAGTTCGCGGCCGGGATGGCAAAAACCGCTAAAATCATAAAATGAAAAAGAAACTGCAAATCGGAATACTGGACTATAGCGATCTTTCGCGAATGTCGGGCGGGCTTTCCCCCACAACGATTAAAGAGATGCAGGCGCTCAGGGAAGAGATAAAAAAAGCGGGACATGTGCCTGTTGTATATAAGGTGCCCAAATGTCAGATGTATTTTCACGGCAGGAAGGCGGAAATTCTTTATAATAATAAGAAGATAAAAGGTTGCGATGTGTTGATTCCGCGAGTGGCGGTGACAACCAAAATTGACTTGGAGGTATCTTTGGTCAAGCAGTTTCAGATGATGGATATTCCGGTTGTGAATGATTATCTATCCATTTCACGCGCAAAAAATAAATTACGAACATTGCAGATTCTTTGTAATAAAAATCTGCCCGTTCCCAGAACCATTGTGGTAAGAAAATTTGAATTCATTGATGAGGCTATTAAGAAGGTTGGGGGATATCCGGTTATATTAAAGGCTCCTTTCGGCTCTTATGGGGCGGGGGTTGTGATTGTGGAAAGCAGAAGATCTTTGTATTCGGCTTTGGATGTGATCTGGCTGAGTATGCAGACGAATATCATTTTGATTCAGGAATATGTGGCCGAGGCTTACGGTAGCGATTATCGTATTTTCGTGGTTGGCGACAAGGTTGTGGCGGCCATGAAGAGAACGGCAAAAACGGGGGATTTTAGATCCAATCTGCATTTGGGCGGAGAGGCCAGCAAAGTTGATCTGACGGATGAGGAAAAAAGAATTGCGATTAAATCAACGCAGGCGATGGGGCTTCAGATGGCGGGTGTGGATATTTTAAGATCCAATCACGGACCGGTTATTATGGAGGTGAACGGAAACCCCGGATTTTTCGGACTTGCCAATATAACAGGTGTAAACGTGGCAAAGCACGTTGTTGATTTTGCCATAGAATACGCGCAAAAAGCACGAATGAAAAATGAAGCCAAAAAGTTGGCGTCCAAAAAACGGCGTTAAGATTATTTTTTGGTGGTGACAATTTTATCAATCAGTCCGTATTTTAGAGCCTCCTGAGAAGTCATAAAGAAATCCCTCTCGGTGTCTTTTTCTATGATTTTCAAATCGCGACCGGAATGAGTGGCAAGAATGTTATTAAGTCTTTTCTTGGTTTTCAGGATGTGTTCGGCGTGGATTGAAATGTCCGTTGCCTGTCCCTCTATACCTCCAAGCGGCTGGTGAATCATAACTTCGGAGTTGGGTAACGCGAATCGTTTGCCTTTTGCTCCACCGGATAAAAGAATCGCCCCCATGGAGGCGGCCATGCCCACGCACACCGTCGAAACATCACAAGTAATCAACTGCATGGTGTCGTAAATCGCCAGTCCGGCTGTAACGTGGCCGCCCGGGCTGTGTATATATAAGGTGATATCTTTTTTGCCATCCTCGCTTTCCAGAAAAAGAAGTTGGGCGATAACGTTGTTTGCAACGGAATCGTTGATTGCGGAGCCCAGGAAAACAATCCTGTCTTTTAACAGTCTGGAATAAATGTCATAGGCACGTTCGCCGGCGTGAGTTTTTTCTATTACCGTCGGAATCAAAATGCTGTCCTGAATTTGCCCGTCCCCCTTGGAGCCGGATGTTTGTCCCTGTGTCATAATTTATTATGATTAGATGTTTTATGTCCTATAAATTATATCATAATCGCGGGTCTCTTATCTTTTTTTAGGTCTTGACTGGTTGTGCAACTGTTATAAATCTCCTTTTGTGAATGTGTACAAACGGCGGACTTAAAACAAAAATCCGAATGAATAGGTGGTGTAAAATATTTAAATAAAAACATATTGACTTTGCCAATCCGTATACGTAAAATTGCTCTGCTATGTGGGCTGATAAAGCACACATGGAGTTAACAAAATGATCTTTAACATCCAGACTGTAATAGAGAAGTGTCCCGCTACGAGACAAAATTCGTAGCAAAACGTTTATCCAAAAGTTATAAAAAACTTTTATTTGAAGAGTTTGATCCTAGCTCAGGATTAACGCTGGCGGTGTGCATAACACATGCAAGTCGAGCGCCCAGCACCCTGCTCACAATTTCCACTTCGTCAGGATGGAAAAATTCATTCGCCGTATTATTCATACGGCTCATTACAATTTTTTCCTTCCTTCCTTGTGTAATTTGCGATCAGAGTGCTGGGAGCGGCAGACGGGTGAGTAATACGTTGGAACCTGCCCCAAAGTCAGGGATAACCAATAGAAATATTGGCTAATACCGGATAGTCACGAAAGTGTAAAGCTTTTGCGCTTTGGGAGGGGCCTGCGGTCTATCAGCTAGTTGGTAAGGTAATGGCTTACCAAGGCTATGACGGATAGCTGGTCTGAGAGGATGATCAGCCACAATGGAACTGAGACACGGTCCATACTCCTACGGGAGGCAGCAGTGAGGAATCTTCCGCAATGGGCGAAAGCCTGACGGAGCAACACCGCGTGAAGGATGAAGGTCGTAAGATCGTAAACTTCTTTTCTGAGGGAAGAATTCTGACGGTACCTCAGGAATAAGCATCGGCTAACTACGTGCCAGCAGCCGCGGTAAGACGTAGGATGCAAGCGTTATCCGGAATTATTGGGCATAAAGAGTTCGTAGGCGGTTTGTTAAGTTGGATGTTAAATTTTTGAGCTCAACTCAAAAAACGTATCCAATACTGGCAAGCTAGAGTCAGGTAGAGGCAAGTGGAATTCTGCATGTAGGGGTAATATCCGTAGATATGCAGAGGAACACCAAAAGCGAAGGCAGCTTGCTGGACCTGTTCTGACGCTAAAGAACGAAAGCGTGGGGAGCGAACGGGATTAGATACCCCGGTAGTCCACGCCCTAAACGATGAACACTAGGTGTTGGAGGTCTCGACCCCTCCAGTGCCGACGCAAATGCAATAAGTGTTCCGCCTGGGTAGTACGAGCGCAAGCTTAAAACTCAAAGGAATAGACGGGGACCCACACAAGCGGTGGAGCATCTGGTTTAATTCGACACTAAGCGAGGAACCTTACCAAGGCTTGACATCCCGAGAAGATCGCCGAAAGGTGATTGTGCCGTTAGGAACTCGGTGACAGGTGCTGCATGGTTGTCGTCAGCTCGTGCCTTGAGGTGTTCGGTTAAGTCCGTGAACGAGCGCAACCCTTGTCGCAAGTTGCATATTTCTTGCGAGACTGCCGGTTCTAAATCGGAGGAAGGTAAGGATGACGTCAAATCAGCATGGCCCTTATGTCTTGGGCGACACAGGTGCTACAATGGCCGGTACAATGGGCTGCCAAGGAGCAATCCGGAGCTAATCCCAAAAACCGGTCCAAGTTCGGATTGAAGGCTGCAACTCGCCTTCATGAAGTTGGAATCGCTAGTAACCGCGTATCAGCCATGGCGCGGTGAATCCGTTCCTGGGTCTTGTACTCACCGCCCGTCAAGTCATGAAAGATGGGAGTGCCCGAAGCACCTTTAGCTAATTTAGCGGGGTTCTAAGGCAAAACCATTGATTGGGACTAAGTCGTAACAAGGTATCCGTAGGAGAACCTGCGGATGGATCACCTCCTTTCTAGGAGAATCCAGGAATCGGCCTTCGGGTCGCATTCCAAGATCGAGTCGTTCAGCCGTTTCGGTTGAATGATGGGGCACATTCTCTATTACATTCTGGGTGTTAGGGTTCGGATATGAAAATCCCTTAAAGAGGGATTTTTTGTTGGTTGATTTTGTGAGCGAATTTTTATGATTTTCTTGCAAAAAAAAGCGGAATCTATATAATCTTTTTTGCGTCCTTGGGCCCTTAGCTCAGCCACCGCCGTAGCGGAACTGTAGTAGCGGCCGCCACTTGAAGGACTCGTGGGGCCTTAGCTCAGCTGGCCAGAGCGCCTCGTTTGCACCGAGGAGGTCAAGGGTTCGACTCCCTTAGGCTCCACCAAAAGTTTGAAACATCATTTGAAACTTTTGGGTCATAGCTGTAAAATTGGAAAAACACGGGCGAGTAGCTCAGCTGGTTAGAGCGCGTCACTGATAATGACGAGGTCGGAGGTTCAAGTCCTCCCCCGCCCACCATTTAAAACCGCAATCAGGCAATAACTATTGTGTCGTTCTCTATTCGTACACCGATTGTTTGTAGATTTTCGGGTATGTTCAATTTTAGGGCGGCTGATTTGGTGAGTCCGAATTCCGTTCCTCCGGGAACGACTATCATTAACGTTTCCTGTCCCCCGATTCGGATTTTGTGCTTCGCAATGGAAGCGACTTTTTTGGCTTCGCCGGTCAGTTGGTTAACAATGGAGGTCGGCAATGTTATGAATTCTTGTTTGTCTTCAACCTCCGGGAATCTTTCGGAGATTATATTGAGTCGTCTCGTTGTTTTCGCGTCATATTCTTTTTTCTCGGGTTCGCTTAAATCGGACGGAGCAGTTTCAATTCCGTGTCGGGTTGGCAGGCTAACGGCTGTCTCTACCGATTCGGTTGCTTTTTTAACCGTAACTTCCGAGCCGGGGGTGATTCCGTTTGCAGTAAAGGCTGCGGGTTTGTCGGCAAGTTCTTTGGACCCCAGGCCGACGGTGAAAAGACCGATTGCTTGGTTATCCATAGTGATTTCCACGGTGCCACCAACTTCAACATTTAGTGCGGTTCTTTGTTTTTTGCTCAGTCCCACATAAAGTCCGGCCGGATTTTTGCAGGGTTGTGCCACTGTCAAAGCCAGTTCGGGTTCACGTTCAGCGCTTTCGGTCATGGCGGGAGTAGAGTGGGCTGCGGGGTTTTCCTGATCCTGATCAAGAGATGTTTCAATATCGGATCCTGATTGGTTTGGATTGTTCATTTTTATTGTTATAAACTATGTTTCCGTATAAAATTATTACACATTTTGTCAATATGAGCAAGTCTGAATAAAATTTTGATTGTAGTCATTGTATAAGGTCATCAATTATTTTATCCAGAATTAAATAGCCTTTTTGAGATGTGCGGATATTAGTGGAATTATTTATCAACTTTTTTGATTCTATATAAGGTAGTGCATTTTGTATCAGTTGATTGATGTCGCCGAATTTTTTTTTGTATTCATCTTTGTTTATCCCTCGGTTTGTGCGAAGTCTCATCATCACGTAGTCCATTTTCTTTAGTTCGGAATCCAGATGAAGGGCACTGTCACGTAAAAGAGGGTTTTTTATGTATTTGCTTAGTGATTTTTCGTTTTCGTAAACGGTATCGTTAATAAAGGAGTGCGCGGCCAACCCCATACCCAGGTATTCTTTTTGTTCCCAATAGCGGAGGTTATGGCGGCATTCAAAGCCGGGTTTTGCGTAATTGGAAACTTCGTAATGTTCATACCCCGCTTTTTTCAGACGTTTTGTAAGTAGTTCATATATTTTTATTTGTTGATCCTCGTCCGGGCATTCTTTAATAAATGATTTGATGCTGTTGTTATCGGGAGAGAGAAAATAGAAAGAAAGATGAGGGGGATTGAATAATAAGATTTCATCCAGCTGTTTTTCAAAATTTTCAACGTTCTGATAGGGGAGTCCGATGATGAAATCCAGCGAATAATTAATAAAATGATTTTTTGCGGTATTTATGGCTTTTAATGCGGTGGTTTTGTCATGTGTCCGGCCGATACACTCGAGTGTTTTGTTGTTTAAGGATTGGATTCCAATGGATAATCTGTTAAATCCAATCTTTTTGTATTGAATGATTTTTTCTTTGTTCAGGCTTTCCGGGTTGGATTCAATGGTTATTTCCGCATCACTTTTTACGTTAAAGTTTTCATTGATGGTTTTGAGAATGTTTACAATTATTTCCGCGGAGGGATGGCTGGGGGTTCCTCCTCCAAAATAGATTGATATAATGGAGTATTCTTTGTGATTTTTGGCTTGTTCCTTGATTTCCGTAATCAATGAGTGAACATAATTGTTGATCATGCAGTCTTTTCCCGCGAATGTTATGAACCCGCAATAAGCGCAGCGTGATTTACAAAATGGTATGTGTATATATAGGGAGAGGTCTTTCATTGGTTTAAAGAAATTCGCGGTTATGGTATAATGTTTACATCTTAATAGTCTATATGGATAGAATAATTGTATTTGTTGTGGGGCTTCCTCTGGGAATTTTAATGATGGTTTACAGAAATCAGCTCAAAGAAATCACGGGTGATATTGAATGGGCGGAAAGAAATTTGGGATCGGGGGGGACATATACTTTGTTGATTATGATCGGATTACTAGTGAGCATACTTTCAGTGATGTATGCTTTTGGTACTCTACAAGCCGGTTTTCAGGGCACTCTGGGTGGGTTGTTCTAGTCCGGATGTTTTTCTATTTAATTTCTTGACTTTAACTTTTTGCTTACTTATAATTCAGTGGCTTTAAATTTGATAAAGCAAATTATTAGAAAACGAACAGACAAAAATTTGCACGCAACCTTTAGCTTTAAGCCATGATTGGTGGTTTAAATCTTAAAGCCAAGGGGTGTGTGCAAACACACTCCTTTTTTTTGACCTTTGAAAATCAGACTGTAAATTCAAATAAATTAAATGCAATAAACCAAAGATTTTAACTGCTGTGAGTTTTTACTCATAGCTAGTTAAAGGCAAGTTAAGTAAGTTACTCAAATGCAAAGAATGGATGCCTTGACATCAAACTTCGACGAAGGACGTGATTAGCTGCGATAAGCCTCGGCGAGCTGCTAAATAAGCTTTGACCCGTGGATCTCCGAATGGGGAAACCCTATCCGAGTAATGTCGGATAATCCCGCAAGGGAAGATCACTCAGAGAACTGAAACATCTTAGTACCTGAGGAAAAGAAAGCAACCGCGATTCCCAAAGTAGTGGCGAGCGAAATGGGAACAGCCTAAACCATAAGAGCGCGATAGGTTACAGCCGTTTCTCTTAAGGTGTTGTAAGGGCGCTGCCCGTTAACTGTAAATGACGGCAATATGTATTCCTGATAGCTGAAGGAGCCTGGAAAGGACCACCATAGACGGTAATAGTCCCGTAGGTTAAATCAGTTATACATGTTGAAGCGATTCCTTAAGTAGGGTCGGACACGTGTAATCCGGCTTGAATCCGGGAGGACCACCTTCCAAGGCTAAATAGGTTTGATGATCGATAGTGAACAAGTACCGCGAGGGAAAGGTGAAAAGCACCCCTGTTAGGGGAATGAAATAGTCCCTGAAATTCTTTGCATACAAAGTGTGGGAGCAGCAATGTGACCGCATACTTATTGGAGAACGGACCATCGAGTTAGCTGTACGGCGCGTTCAGGTTAAGGGAGTAATACCCGGAGCCACAGTGAAAGCGAGCCTTAATAGGGCGACATAGTGTCGTACACTAGACCCGAAACCGGGTGAGCTACCCATGGGCAGGCTGAAGTCCACCGAGAGGTGGATGGAGGGCCGAACACACGGATGTTACAAGATCCGGTGATGACCTGTGGGTAGGGATGAAATTTCTATCGAACCCGGAGATAGCTGGTTCTCCCCGATATAGCTTTCGGGCTAGCCTCGTGCTAAATCTTTCAGGGGTAGAGCTCTGTTTAGGCTAGGGGACGAAATAAGTCTACCAAACCTAGATAAACTTCGAATACTGGAAGACAATTCCACGGGAGTCGGACAGTGACAGCTAAGTGCCATTGTCGTGAGGGGAACAGCCCTCATCGTCGTCTAAGGTCCCTAATAGAATCTAAGTGGTAAAGGATGTGAAGTTGCGTATACAACCAGGAGGTTGGCTTAGAAGCAGCCACCCTTTAAAGAAAGCGTAACAGCTCACTGGTCTATGTGACTTCGCGCCGAAAATTCAACGGGGCTCAAGATTCTAACCGAAGACACGGGTTTGTTTCGGATTCGTCCGAGACAAGCGGTAGGGGAGCGTTCTTGGTGCAGCGAAGCAGTACTGTAAGGTGTTGTGGAGCGCCAAGAAGTGAAAATGATGGTATGAGTAACGTTTTAAGCCCGATGAAAAATCGGGCCACCGTAAACCCAAGGTTTCCCAAGCCACGTTAATCGACTTGGGGTTAGTCGGTCCTTAGGTGAGGCCGAAAGGCGTAGCTGATGGACAACAGGTTAATATTCCTGTACAACCTTGTTTTCGCCAAGGCAAAACTCTTCGTGATTTGAAAGTCCGATTTCCGACTTCGGTTGGTTTGAAGATAATCAATGATCGTGAGTGGCGCCAGCTCAGGGGTAACGCATCAGGATATTTGGAGCGTGTTAATGAATTCACGTACAAGCTGTTAGCTTAAGTTCCGTTTTGTAAATCAGTCGGAATTCGCGAGCAGTTATGTAAATTACTTCCCGCAAGGGGAGCGATTCCAAAGACTTCAGGTGCCAAGAAAAACCTCGGTAGCGAGAAAACAGGGTTACCGTACCGCAAACCAACGCTGGTGGGTGAGTAGAGTATACTAAGGTGATCGGGATAACTTGCGTTAAGGAACTCGGCAATACAACAGGTGTAACTTCGGGATAAACCTTGCCGTCTACTTTCATGTTTACATGTCTAGTAGTCGGCCTCAGTAAAAGACTTCATGCAACTGTTTACCAAAAACACAGGTCTCTGCAAATCCGTAAGGATATGTATAGGGGCTGACGCCTGCCCGGTGCCAGAAGGTCAAGAGGAGGGGTTCACGCTCTGAATCTAAGCCCTGGTGAACGGCGGCCGTAACTATAACGGTCCTAAGGTAGCGAAATTCCTTGTCGGGTAAGTTCCGACCCGCACGAATGGCGTAATGGTGTGAAGACTGTCTCAACGCAAGACCCGGTGAAATTGCATTATCGGTAAAAATGCCGATTAATCATGGTAGGACGAAAAGACCCCGTGCAGCTTTACTATAGCTTGGCATTGAGTCGAGATACATTTTGCGCAGTATAGATGGGAGAC
>JBGSPQ010000030.1:0-38449 GCA_041738505.1 Candidatus Altimarinota bacterium
AGTATTTTTATGCATAGAAACCTTGAATTATTGATGTATTGCTACTTCAGTTCTCTCAAGGTTTCTTGCTTTTTTCAATGAATTGTTTTCTGTTTCAAAAGTGTAAACAACCCGAGTATATTTAACACGCGCACAGAATTACAGTTAATTTATCGCGGCAAAAAGCCATTAGCATTAATAAAACTGTTCCCGGGCACAACTATTTTACGAAATGTTTTCGCATAGCTTCACCGCAGACTGATTTGTAAATTGATTCTCCCCCCCATCCACCCGCTTGTAATTTGCGGCGAAATATAAGATTATATCCAAACGGAATATCCATAATTTCGCACACATGAAAATAAATAAATTGCTGGCCGCGTTTTGTCTTACGGCTCTTCTTTTTGTGACCTCCTGTCAGCTGCCCCCGGTTACACCCGATGAAAATGGAGAAATCAACGGCGGATCGGAAGAAATTACAAGCAAGACGGACGACTGGATTTTCAGTCCGTCGCAGTACAATGACGGTGGAAATTTCTCCAAAACAATGGGGGGTCAATCCATACCTATGCCCATGGCCATGGAAGCCATGGCTCCGCCGTCCGGCGCCAACCTGGGATTTTCCGTGGGGGGAGCCAAAGACGTGGGCAACTTCCGCGAAAACATAGAGCAGGGTTACCTGCCCATCCCCACCGACATCACCTACGAAGGGCTCTTTTACGGCTACTTTTTTGACACCGGCGCGCAGGAAAAGTGCGAAAAACTGTTCTGCCCCTCATACTCCACCGCCGTCTCCACCGACCCCTTCAGCAAAGAGGAAAAATACTTCCTTTCCGTGGGACTCAATTCCGGCATCAAAGAATCGGATTTCCAAAGAAAAAAGCTTAATCTTGTGGTTGTATTGGATATTTCGGGCTCCATGGGATCACCGTTTGATCAATATTATTACGATCGATTCGGCAATTATGTGGAAAAGTCGGATGATCCGTTTGAATCCTCCAAATCAAAAATGGAAATCGCCAACAGGGCGGTGGTTGATTTAGTCGGCCATCTGGAGGACGAGGATCGCTTTGGAATAGTTTTGTTTGACGACAGCGCCTATCTGGCCAAACCGCTAGCCAAGGTCAAAAATACCGACATGGAAGCCATCAAAGAACACGTTCTGGAAATCACCGATCAGGGCGGAACCAATATGGAGGCCGGAATGGAAGAGGGAACGAATCTATTTGGCGAATTTGAAGACGCCAACCCAGAGGAATATGAAAACCGCATCATCTTCATCACCGACGCCATGCCCAACACCGGCGACGACAGCGAGGAAGGACTGGTCGGTATGTTCAAAAATAACGCTGAAAACGGCCTTTATACCACATTCGTGGGAGTGGGGGTTGATTTCAACACCGAACTCGTGGAGGCTTTAACCAAAACCAAAGGTGCAAATTATTATTCCGTCCACTCCGAAAAGGAATTCAAAGAAACCATGGACGAGGGCTTTGACTACATGGTCACCCCGCTGGTGTTTGATCTGAAAATGGAGCTGGAAGCCGACGGCTACGAAATAGAAAAGGTTTACGGCTCGCCCGAAGCAGACGAGGCCACCGGCGAAATCATGTACGTAAACACGCTCTTTCCCTCCAAAACGGAAGAAGGCCAGGTAAAAGGCGGATTGGTCCTCTTACAGCTCAAAAAGACGTCCGAAAGCGGAAAACTAAACCTAAAAGTGTCCTACGAGGACCGCAACGGCAAAAAAGACGGCGATGAAAAGGAAATAACCTTTACCGACCGCCAGCCCGACAACTACCCCAACACCGGAATCAGAAAAGGCATCCTCCTATCCCGCTACGCCAGTCTGATGCAGGCCTGGGCAATGGAAGGCCACGAAAACCAACGCCGCCCCGAACCCCGCCCCATGCCCTGCCCGATCATCTACATGGAAAGAGGAATCTATCCTCCCGAGCCGCCGTTCATGCCTCCGTGCTTCCCGTATCCCGTGCTGGGCGAATGGGAGCGCCAATCCGTGGAACTTTCCGTGGATGAAAATTACAGCGACTTGTTCAAAGAATTCGCGGCGCACTTCAAAGCGGAAGCATCCGCCATCGGCGACGACACTCTGGAGCAGGAGCTGGACCTGCTGGAAGATCTGGCGGAGGAATAATCCGGCGCTAACAAAAAACGGCACGCAAAAGGAGAATAATTCTTTCTCTTTTTGTGTGCCGTGCCCCCTTTTGGAACAACCAACCTTTCACTTTAACCAACGTGGAAGGTTGGTTGTGGTTGGTTGCTAAATTGTTAAATCAGGCAAAAACTGGTATAATTAACTGATAAATTCACCCGTTTAAAATGAACGAAAAGTGTCAAAAATGGCATGAACAACTGAATCACCTGCGCGCGAAACACGCGGAGTTCATGCAGACCTACTCAGACGCGCTGGAATTCGCCAAACAAAACCCCAAAATCCGCGAAACCTCATTCACCCGTTGCCGGGTACTCTTCAACGAAATCAAACCACTGGTCATGGAACTGCGGGATAGTTTACCGCGCCTCACCAAAGAGCAAATAGAACTTATGTCACAACTTGAAGCCCAATATCCCAAAATGAGAGCCTCTTTGGAACAACGTAAGATTTCAACCAAGGGTATGCCGACATGGGAACGGATCAAAAAAGCCCTTACACCGGAAGTGCTTAATAAAGCCTTAAAACTGGCCGAACCCGCTTTATTGTTAATTCCGCCCACAACACGACAATCCAAGGTGGAAGCAATTAATAAAAACCCTGCCACATGCCAAACGCAGGACACATATACATACGAATTCAACGATAATAACCTTTGGAATGGAGGAAACCCCCAAACGGAAAACAAGTGGCGGATTTCGATTGTAGAGGGGATACGGGATATTGCGCAAGATAATGAAATTTATGACGGAAAAAGAACAAATTTTGAAATGGCAAAACTGTGGGTGGAAAAATATGAAAAGGAAGGATTGGATGTCATGAATGATGCCGATTCATATTTGGTTTTGATGATGAAACGAATGGACGAAGGCAAACCGGTTGATCCAAACACTTATACGGTTTTAAACGGCAAGAACTTGACAAAAGACGCTCTTGTGGCGCTCGGTCTTTGGGACAACGATCAGGTCCGCCTGTTCTACGATAATCCTGATTTTGTCGACTTTAGCCTTCGTTTGCGTGGCTCGGTGGGGGTAGATGTGTCTGAAACGGCTTAGTATTTAATCTTTGATTTTTCTTAAGCCCCGCAGCGTGCGGGGCTTTTCTTTACTTTTATTTTTTACACAAAAAGATTAAACTTACAGCATACGGTGAATAGCAACTCGATGTTTCCGCATAAGCGGAACTGCGGGCTACCGTACATTTCTTCTACCATCAAGGGGCTTGTCATTCAGCGTTCGTCATTGTGACAGACGCTTCGAAGAAGTCCGGTAGTAAGATACGAGCACATTGAAAAGCAAATCTACCCTCACGTTTGAGCCGGACTTAACTCCATTTGAGGAGTTGAAAAAAGCAAACCAATGCGGACACCGTGGTTGCGACTGCGGTTGTCTATAGGGAAAAGGCCGGTCAAAAACGCTCTTGTGGCGAACGGAAATTGGAACAACGATCAGGTCAACCTGAACAACGATAATCCTGATAATGTCAACAATAACCTTCGTTTGCGTGGCTCGGTGCGGGTTTATGTGTTTTGTGCTGCTTTCAGCCATCCTCCAAGCATTCTGCCGATCTCATCAAGTTTGGCTTGTAGCTGGAAGATTTTGGTTTCATTGGCCAATTTGAGTTCAAGCAATAATCGAAGTTTCAGCGTTGAAACTTCCAGTTTGCTTCCTGCCTTTATCAAATATCCCGCTTTAAATGTTTTCGGAGCATTTTTTGCCATGACTAAGTTTTCCATGCAATCTAAAATTGAGTTTTCCAGGCTTAGACCGATGGAATACTTTCTTCGCTTCTCCATCTTGTTGTTTAACTCTATAATCGCCTTATATGCTTCATAAGTCCTGTTAATGATAGGAAGTGATTCCATAGATTTGAGTTTAAAGAATATTTGGAAAAGCTGGTTTGATTTCAGAAAAGGGAAAAGGGCCAGTCTGGAAATTCACGATTTTCAGTATCATCTTGAGCGGCGGATTTTTGATCTTTATCGCGATTTGAACAACGGGAGATATCGTCATGGCGGATACGGAAAATTTATCGTATGCGATAACAAACGGCGGGAAATTTCGGTGGCTTCGGTGCGGGACAGGGTCGTCCATCGGCTGGTATATGATTATCTTGTGCGAATATACGACAAAACATTTACTTTTGATGCCTGGTCGTGCCGCAAAGGAAAGGGTCTGCTTGGCGCTATAGAAAGAACACAGGAATTTATGAAACATAGTGCGGCTCGTGCACGCGCTCAACGTACACACGCTACGCAAAGCCGTTTTTCGTGGGTCTGGAAGTGCGATGTTAGGAAGTTTTTTGATAGTGTCGATCAGGAGGTTTTGCTTAAAATTCTTTGGCGGCGAATCAAGGATAAGACAACCCTGGAATTGCTCAAAGAAATAATCGGCAGTTATTCAGGCGATAATGGCGGGCGCATTGGAATGCCAATCGGCAATCTCACCAGCCAGGTTTTCGCCAATATTTATCTGAATGAGCTGGATAGATTTGTTAAGCATGAGCTGAAAGTGCGAAAGTATTTACGTTATGGCGATGATTTTATTGTTGTGGAAAATGATTTGGAGAGGGTGAAAGGCGTAAGACTTGCAGTAAGCAGTTTTTTGACCGAAAAACTTAAATTGCAGGTAAATGCAAAGAGCGACAGGATAATGAAGGTATCGGAGGGGCTGAAATTCCTCGGGGTTAAGGTTTGGTCATCGGGCAGAACCCTGAACAGACGCAATCGGAACCGAATCAAGACAAGACTGAAAGTAAATAATATTTCCAGTTATTCAGGAGTGATAAAAAAACATGGAAACAGCAGGCGGATGAGGGAATTTAAATGGCTAATATGCGAAAAAATCAGCAACTGGGCGGTATTCTAGTTGTCGCTTAAATATTCAGTAACCGCCTTTTTCAATTGTGGAAGTTCCTCTTTGATTGTTGTCCAGACAACATTAAGATCAACGCCAAAATATTCATGAATAAGTTTGTTTCGCATGCCGATAATCTTATACCATTCTACTGTTGTCAGTTTATTTCGGGTGGCTTTTGAAACGGAATTTGCCGCTTCGCCGATTATTTCCAGTTGGCGCACCATCGCGTTTTGCAGGATTTCATTTTTATAAAATTCACGCAGTGTCAATTTTGCGCAATATTTTTCAATAAAGCTTATGGACTTTAAAATATGTGACAAATAGACTTTATCGTCGCGAATCATAAATAACTTTAAGGTCTTTTTTTACGTATTTTTTTATTTCCGGATGAAGTGCTTTTTCTGTAACAAGATCAACTTTCTTGATATTTACCTTTTTTGAAATTTTTTCTTCTATCTCCACAATATCAAAAAATGAAACCGGCTTGGAAAAGCTGACCAGTATATCCAGATCGCTTGATTTTGTCTCTTCACCACGGGCATATGAGCCGAAAATAGCGGCGTAGTTGATGTTATACTCTTTAATTATTGGCAGTATTTTATTTATGATTATTTTTCGTTGTTGCGGAGTCATTGAGGTTTAATATTATACCAATACAACTTTACATGTTTTTAACCTCAAAATAAAGATTCATGTGAAATCAAATAAAAAACCCCCCGCCGAGGCGGGGGGAAAAAATCAGAGTTCTATCAGCCGTAATGTAAAAAATTTAAATCGCGACTGAGAATGTTTGTTTTGGTTTTAGATTTTGTTTTTGTTTGGGAGCTGGTGACCAGGCAGTCCGTGTTTTCTGCTTTGCTTCGGCTGATTATTTACAGTCCGGCCAGGGACCGTCCGTTTGCGTGTCTTAACCACCATAAAGGTGAAGAGAAGACACCGGACAGCGGGTGGGGTGGTCCGGTAAGTCAAGGAGGACCATCACAGAGCAGAGAAAGCCGGATTAACAAGTATTTGTTTTCCCGGCTCTCTCTGCTAGGATTGAGCTACTACCAAGCGGGTTTTCAAAGGTCATTTTTGTGCCTCTCTGACATTTTCCCAAAAACGGGTTCTGCTATGTCATCATCTCAATAACTTATCTTATCTATCGTTATCAGATTATTGTATCAAATGAGAAGGGGAGAGTCAAATGAAATGTAATGGACAAACTCAGGGGATATTCTATGAAATATTACAATGAATCGGTCAATAATCATTTAAAATGCTTATAGAGGCGTTAAAATCAAAACTCATTACGCCCGGAGACGACATTTACAAGGCTCTGTGTGAATCATTACATGGCAAAAAGCCCGGGGAAAAATCGGTGCTGGTGGTTTCATCCAAAGTAGTGGCCGTTACACAGGGACGGGTTAAAAAAATCACCTCAAAAAGTGAATTTGAAAGACTCGTGAAAGCGGAGGCGGACAGGGTTTTCGGAATTAAGAAAGAATCAAAAGCCTCCGCAACGGTAAATCCCGTCACCCTGACACTCAAAAACGGTATATTTATACCCTGGGCGGGCGTTGACCGATCAAACATTCAAAAAGGATATGCCGTCTTATGGCCGGAAAATCCGCAAGAAACGGCCGAGGAGCTCTTAATCAAACTGAAAAAGAAATACAAACTCAAAAAGGCCGGCGTAATAATCAGCGATTCGTATTGCGCGCCTTTAAGACGCGGGGTGACCGCGGTTGCCCTGGCCTGCGCCGGAATCAAGGGAGTGCGGGAACTGAAAGGTAAAAAGGATTTATACGGAAACAAACTTACCGTAAGCAGACAGGCCGTCGCCGATATGCTGGCGTCCTCCGCCCATTTGGTAATGGGTGAAAGCGTTGAACAGACGCCGTTTGCCATCATCACGGACGCCCCGGTGGAATATGAATCCAAAAAAAACAGCGGCAGCGATTTGCTCATGCCCTCCGATGAGTGCCTGTTTGCTCCTTTATATGGTTGACAAACAGCCACGAAACCTCAAAATAGACGCAACAATATTTCCCGAAAAATCCGATGGCCGCAAAAAAAAACATCACCGCGCCTCCCAAATATTCCATATTTGATATCGCGGGGCCTATTATGGTTGGGCCTTCTTCCTCCCACACCGCGGGCGCCTGCAAGTTGGGGCAGATTGCACGGGCTCTTTTTCACGGTACGCCGGACAAGGTGACTTTTATTCTGCACGGGTCTTTCGGCAAGGTATATAAAGGGCATGCCACGGATAAAGCTCTGCTTTCCGGTGTGATGAAATGGAAGACTTCCGATGAACGGATGAAAGAATCATTCAAATATGCCAAAAGAATCGGAATAGAGTTTGAATTCAGAATTCAGGATCTTGGAGAAATTCATCATCCCAATACAGTAAAAATAATCCTGGAAAAAAAGGGGAGAAGGCCAATGTCAATGATTGGCGCTTCCATTGGAGGGGGGATCGTACAGGTGGTGAAAATAGACCAGTTTAACGTTTCCCTGCACGGAGTGGCCGGCCAGTATAAGACGCTGGTTGTCTGGCACGATAACCGCGAGGGGGTCAGAACGCCGCTTATTGAAGCGATTGAAAGAAAAAAAATCCGTGTGCATGACATCCAGACCGCCAGGGTGGGTGATCAGGCGCTTTCGGTAATAAACATGGAGGGTAGAAGGCTTAAGCTGGCGGAAGTGCTGGAAATGGAAAAACTGGACGGCATAAGCGACATCCGTTCGCTGACAACTCTTGATAAACAATAATCGTTATAATGTACGAATTTAAGACCGCACAGGAATTATTGCATCTCTGCGCCAGGCATAAATGCCGCGTATCCGAAATGACAGTGCTGTATGAAATGGAATTTTCGGGCAGTCCGCGCGGTGAAGTGCTTTCCAGGATGAGAAGAAACAAAGTGATTATGAGAGAGGCCGTGAAAGCGGCTATAAGAAAACAAAAAAAAACTTCCTACGGGATGTCGGGGGGCGATGCCGCGAAACTTTTAAAGGCGTCCAGAAGCAAAAAAATGGCCGTGTCACCGTTGGTGGCCAGAGCGATGGCTTATGCGGTGGCCACGGGGGAGACCAATGCCGCCATGGGCAGGATTTCGGCTTTCCCCACGGCGGGAGGCGCCGGCGTGATTCCGGGGGTTTTGCTTTCCGCATCCGAAAAATGGAATTTGAGCGAGCAGAAACTGCTTAGGGGGCTCTTTACCGCCGGCGCCGTCGGTAAAATCATCGCCGAAAACGCAACTCTTTCCGCCGCCGCCGGGGGATGTCAGGCCGAAGTTGGCGCAGCGACGGCCATGGCCGCCGCCGGACTCACCGAAATGAGAGGGGGAACGCCGGAGCAATGTTTAAACGCGGCCGCCATAGCATTAAAAAGTTATCTGGGCCTTATCTGCGATCCCCTTGGAGGGCTTGTAGCCGTGCCCTGCATTAAAAGAAACATGCTGGGGGCATCCGCCGCCTGCGCCGCATCCGACGCTTCCATTGCCGGAGTGAAAAGTTTTGTTCCCTTTGACGAAGTCGTTTTTGCCATGAAGAACGTTGCCAAAACAATGTCATACAAACTGCGGGAGACCGCGCTTGGCGGCCTCGCCGTAACCAAAACCGGTCTGCGTATCAGGAAAAAAATGGGCTTGAACGGCATAAAACAGGATGAAAATGAAAATTAATCAACCAAAGGAAACTGTCCCTGCAAAATCAAATCCGTGTTAAAATTTTTTGGCATCATGCAAAATAACGGCAAATTTAGAATCGGCGTTTTGGCCTCCACCAAAGGCACGGATCTGCAGGCCATCATTGATGAAATCAACAACGGCAAAATGCCCGGGATAGAAATTGCGGTGGTTGCCGGCAACAAGCGCAACGCTTACGCGCTGGAGCGAGCCAGATTGCAGGAAATCAAAGCGATTTTTGTGGATCCCAAAGACAAAACCAGAGAGGAGTACGACCGCGAACTGGCGGAGCTGATGAAACGGGAAAATGTTGATTTGGTGGTTTTAATCGGCTACATGAAAATACTTACACCGGAATTCGTCCGCATGTTTCCGCGCAGAATCATTAACGTGCATCCTGCACTGATGCCTAAATTCGGCGGGCCCGGGTTTTTCGGTTCCAACGTGCACGAAGAAGTACTGAAGGCCAATGAAAAAGAAACGGGTTGCACAATCCATTTTGTGGATGAAAATGTGGACTCCGGTGAAATTATAGTTCAGGAAAAAGTCGCGGTGTCCCCGGGGGAAACAGTGGAAAGCCTTAAAGAAAAAGTACAGACACTGGAGAAAAAACTCTACCCCGAAGTAATCAGAAAGTTTGCATCGGGTGAAATCAAGTAAGAGCCGCCCCGGCTCTGTAAATCCACTAACAAGTGCCCGCCAGTTCGCCTCCGTTTTCCTGCCAGGCGCCGATTCCGCCATCCAGGTTGTAAACGTTTTCAAACCCCAGCCCCTCCATCAGTTTTATGGATTCTCCGCTTCTTCTGCCGCTTCTACAGTAGACCAGATACGTTTTGGCCTTATCCAGTTTGCTTAATTCATCGGCAAATGAATCCTCATAAAAATCAATATTAAGCGAATTTTTTATACAGCCTTCGGTTCGCTCTTCGGGTGTTCGTACGTCCAGAACGGTAAAATTTTCGTTACCGGAATTTTCGGCGATAAAACTTCCGGCTTCGGAGGGATTAAGATTATGGTCTGCAAAACTCATGTTTGTGGAGGATAATACATTTGTCATTGTGTCACCGCCTGTTTCAGCGGGTGCGCTACATCCCGCAAGCAATAAAACCACTAAAGCAAATGAAATAAATAAGGGGGATTTCATAAATATTGTTGTTAAGATTTTCGCCATTTCCAGAAGTATTTAATAGCACTAATTACGTGTTTCCAAAACACTTTTTTAAATAACAGCCGGAAAGTACTGCCCTGGCTTAGTCTTTTGTGGTAGTGAGTAAGTTCAATTTCCGGATTGTAAATGACTTTAAAGCCGGCCTTTTTAATCTCTCTGCAAAGGTCAAAGTCCTCCATAAAAAGGGGATATCTTTCATCAAAACCGCCGACTTCTTCAAACACATGGCGCGGAATTATCATGGCGGCGCCGGTTAACAAATCCACTTCGCGGACCGCGGTATGGTCAAAATCCTCCATCAGGTATTTTTGTACGCGATTCTTAAAAAAAGGCAGTTTGCCAAGAAAAGTCCTGTTCAAAACCAGGTCGGTGAATTTCATTTCCCTTCTGCATGATTCCTGGACTTTACCGCTTGAATAAACGAGTTTCGGCCCCATGATTCCGGTGTCGCGGTGGCGGTCCATGAATTCGACCGTTTTTTGCAGACTGTCTTCTTTAACCGTAACATCGGGGTTGTGCAGGAAAAGGTGCTCGCCGCCGGCGACTTTGGCTCCCAGATTATTGCCCCGGCCGAACCCCACGTTTTTGGGGGATTTGATTAGCGTTATGCGCATATCGCCCGCGGCTTTCTCCAGAAAACTCAAACTTTCCGTATCCGTGGAATTATTATCAACCACAATAATTTCATATTCAAAATCGGTAACGCTCTTTTCCAGAGCCTCCACCGCCATCCGCGGAAAATACTTATGATTGTAATTTACAATTATGACGGAAAGCTTCATGTGTTTTTTAATTTCTTCTGCATTTCGGCGCGCACCGCCGGACTCAATTGGGCGGTATTGTCCTTTATCACAAGCTCGGTCTTGCCGTAAACATATTTGCCTTCCTCAACATCGCCCGCCACCACAATTCCCGCACCCACCATGGCATTCCTGCCGATTTTTACCCCCGGCATAAAGCTCGTGTTAATGCCGCATCGGACACCGCTGCCCATAATCAGCCCCAGTTTATTCCTGTCCGCGCTCACTTTGCTTCCGTCCACATTCACCAAAATAGCCTCTTCATCCAGCCTTAAGTTGCCGGTCACCGTACCCGCTCCAAAAGAGCAGTTATCACCGATAATTGAATCTCCGATGTAATTGGAATGCGTCCAGACGCAGTTGCCCACGTAACTTCTGGCCACCTCCGTGCCAAAACCGATTACGCAGTTGTCCCCGATATGCGAATTACGCACCAGCGCGTTTGTGGCAATAACCGTGTTCCTGCCGATATATGCCGGCCCCGCCACCACCGCGTTATCCAGAATTTTAACCCCGTCCTCCAGGTACACGCCTCCTTTTATTGTTGCGGTATCTGCAATTTCAATACCCTTGTTTTCCAGATTCTGGATTTCATACTCGGAAAGCGAATAAAGAAAATGTTCCATCAAATCCAATACATGCCACGGATACTTTATTGGCTTCCAAAAGCCTTCATAAGGAATAGCCCTGATCCGTGCGCCCTTCCGCATCATCTCCGCGAGCGCCGCTTCATATCTATCATCATTTTCGGAATCAATTGACTCCAGTGTTTTAAAAAGATCGCCGCTCTGGCCGAAATAATGCACCACAATGTTTACCAGATTGCTCGGCTCGTTGCCCTTGCCGGGTTTTTCCACAATATCCTTGCAGAAAAAATCCGCATCCGTTTTTAAATAACCGCCCGGAAAATAAGAATCAACCTCTTTTGCAAGCAGAAGGCCGTGTTCCGCAACGCGGTGCGCCGCCATAATCTGCTCAAACGCCGAACTTTCAATCACGTCGTTGCCGCTCACAATCAAAATAGGATCCTTCTTGGCAACCATATTTTTAGCCGCCAGAACGGCTCCCGCCATACCCTCATCCAAATTATCCTGCTCCACGACAGTCACTTCATTCGGTACGTTTTTCACCAACGCCGAAATCTCTTCCAGATTGTGCGCCCCGCCAACCACTACAACATCTTTAAATCCGCCTTTATACAGCTGTTCCAACTGCCATTGCAATAAAGGTTTTCCCAGAAAATTCAAAAAGTTCTTGTCCCCGAGCGGATTAAGCCTTTTGCTCCTGCCCGCCGCCAATAAAATTGTTTTCATCGTGATACCGTAAAAAAAAACCATAATAACGGCATTATTCTAATAAAATCAGCCGATAAAAGCCAGACGCAAATATTGGTCAAATGGATGGCCCGCATACGGAAGAAAGAAACAAAGGCCACCCCGGGGGAATAATATAATTAACTCCCCGTCAATCCCTCCCTTGATGGGGGGAAAAGGTGGTGTCCCTCATGGTTGATCCCAGAGACCCGGCCGCACCATCACGACGTATCGTGTCGGTACGAGTATCGGATCGTCCAGGAAGGTCTGGAAGGCAATGTGCCCCCGGACCTGCTGACCTTTTGGGGGGTCATAGATAACCACCCAGAATCGGTCATCCCCCACGCCCCATTGTTCGGCGTGGACGAACTGACCGCTTAGGTTAAGGTGTTCGTCATTTCTGACCGGGGGGAAAGGAAGGAAATACTGGAGCACGTCTTCATCGGGGCGAACGTCGAAAGTCCGTTCCACGGCGGTATCGTGCCAGAAATCCCGCCCATAGGTGCCCCACGTGAATACCACGTCAACCCCTTTCCGGAGTTCGAAGATCAAATCCTCGTTGGCCTTGAGGACAGGATCCTCACCTTGGTACCAGACGGAACCGGAAGATGCGGGCGCGCAAGCGCACGAGCCGAAGAGAATAACATAAATGAGGCCGATTATTCGGTACATAGTTCATTCCTCTCAAAATCCGTATGCGGGTGTCAAAGATCCCGCCAATGGTTACTTTTTTAGGACAAACGGACAAAGCCGCCCATCAGTCCCATTGAACGAGGAGGTAAATAATACCACAAAACAATCAAAAGTCAATCTAAGTCACAATTTCATTTAGCCTGTCTTTCTTGATTGCAGTCTGCACTTCCATGGCAATCCTTTCGCCGTAGCTCATGCTATCGCCGTAAAGGTAGCCGGAATAAGGGGTGTATCTGGTCCCCGGGGAACCCGGAATCCTCATACTAACGTCAAAAATCACAATCTCCTCCCTGCCTTCTTCGGCCGTAACCGCTCCCTGCAGTGCAAACGGCCCGATAATTCCCGGCGGATTTTCCTGTTTAGTCAGATTTACAAATTTTTCCCCGATGTCAAACGCCTTTTCCAGCAAAGATTCCTTAACCGTGATTGTAACATGTCCGGTTTCAATCATCTTGGGTCGAACATACTTTAAAACCTCCGTCTGTTCAGGGGCGGTCAATCTCAGCAGTCCGTCCAGGTTTGTCTGCCTGCGCATATCCGTGCCCATCAGTTCAAGTTCATTATCAATCGCCGAATAAAAATAATTAAAATTCACGTGCGCCCCAACTACAAATTCTTCAATCACAGCTTTGTCCAGATTGGTTTGATTGATTACCCCTTCATCCAAAAGATCCTTGGATTTTTTGGCAAAATCATCGGGACTGGAGGCGACAAAAAACGCTCGTTCGTAGCCGCGGTTGGCTTCATTCACCTTTACCATCACCAGTTTGTCAATTTCTTCCGGCACGTTGTAAATCTTTGGGAACCTGATTCCCGCCTGCTCAAGCAGATAATATTGGTTCATTTCCACATCCCTTTCCTCCAGTTTCAGCAAATTCCTGGTTCCGAGAATGGGCACCAGAAAATCGTTTTCAATCTCCGCAAAATTACAGTAAACCCAAAAATACCTGTTATGAATGAAAATGGTGTTAAGCGCTCTAAGCTGTTCCTGCACTTGGGGTTTTACAATGTCCGCGAATTTATCCACCAAAATAACCTCATCCACACAACCTTTTGTGGACTGCCACGGCTTTAACTGGCCCGGCACTACATCCATGTCCGGCATTGAGCGGAAGTATTTATCATAAGTTTTTTCGCGCCCTTTCTGGCAGACCGCCACCGTCCTAAAGCCGTACTTTTTTGCACCGTGGCAGACATCCAGTCCGCTGTGGCCGCCCAAAACGCCAATGGTAATCTGGCTCTTGTCGTATTTGGCAAGAATATCGTTAATCTGCTGGGAAGAAATCATGTTGTTAAGGTTATCCAAGTACTTCGTTGAGCCTGCCCGTTTCAATCGCCGTTTTTAATTCACGTGCAATCCGACGGCCGGTGCTCATGGGCTCATTATACCTTAACCACGTGTAAGGGGAACCGTTAATATATGGATTTGTTCCGGCCACTATTCTGGCGGATATTTCAAAAACGTAAAAATTCAAATCGGGATCCAATATCGCCTCCAGGCAGAACGGGCCGAAAAGTCCTTTGTCCATAATTTCCCCGGTTTTATAACTGGTCAGTTTTTTGGATTCTTTAACCACACTTTCACCCATGGCGAAAATATCCTTAAGTAATGATTCTCTTACCACCAGCGGAATATTTCCGGTTATCGTATAACTTGTTCTTATGTTGGCGTCTATCTGGTCGTTTGCCGCTATCCTTCCAATTGAGTCGGCGTTGGACTCATATCTCTTGTCAAAACTCATCACCTCCAGTTCGCCCGTCAGCCCGGACTGAAAGTAGTGCGTATAAATGGGAACACCCACAATATATTCCTGAATAACAAAGCCTTCATGTTCGGGGTAATCCTTGATTCTTTCATAAAATTCATCGGGTGAATTGGCTATAAAATAACCCTTTCCCCCCTTGGCTCCATGGAATTTGATGATCACCGGCCTGTCAATTTCCTCGGGTTTTTTCAGGATTTTTGGAAGTCTCAGGCCGGCCGCCTTCAGCCAGATTCTTTCCTTGTCCCTGTCCGATTCCCACTCCAGAATGCCTTTGGTGCCGTAGTGCATCGCGCGGATGTCCTGAACCTTTTCCCAGCCCAGATAACTCACAAAAGAACCATGCGGAATAATAATGGCATTCTTCTTAATCAGGTCATCTTCAACCTGAAAGCAGTCCTTAAATGAATCCAACACAATGATTTCATCCGCCAGACCGAAATGTTCATACACATGTTCTTCTCCCTTCACGCAGACACACATTGTTTTAAAGCCCTCATCCCTCGCCCCTTTCAATATTTGAAGAGCGGTGTGGCTTCCCAACGTGCAAATGGCATAATCGCTAACTTTGCCCATGAATCAAATCAAAAAAGTATTTAAAATATTCTAACCACAACTTTTTGATTTTGTCCAAGGAAAAATCACATAATCAACAATATAATTCCCGCAAAAATCAAATATGCGCTGAACCACGATAACGAGTGGCGTTTCAAAAATCGCATCAAAATCGTAATTGCCGCCAGCCCGGATAAAAATGAACTTCCTATTCCAATGGCCAGAATATCCGCGGAGGGTAACAAAAATTCCCCTTTTGTGACTTTATAAAGCGAAAGCAGGGTTGCCGCGGAAATGGCTATTGATCCCAGCAAAAAGGAAAAGCGCGCCGCCTCGGTTCTGTCCATGCCCAGTCCGATGCCCGTGGCGATAGTTGTGCCCGACCTGGAAATGCCCGGAGCCAAGGCAAAGGATTGCGCGATACCGATTATAAGCATGGCTTTCAGCCCCAATGTTTTAAGTTTTCTTTTACTTCCGATTTTTTCGGCAATCAGAAAATATATGGCGGTAATAATCATCATCACCGCCACCGCCGTATGAGACCGTAAATTTTCCTCCAGTAAGTCGGCGAAAAGCAGACCCGCGATAACTGCGGGGATTGTGGCTATGATAAGCCCCAATATCAGTTTTCCGTCTTTGGCTGTTTTTTCATCCTGTTTGATTGTTTGTTGTTTCCTGCGGTTTTTTGTTTGTAAAAATAATGTTTTTATTATGCGGAAAAAAGAAACCATCAAATCCCGGAAATCCTTTCGGAAAAAAATAAAAATGGAAAGCAGAGTTCCAAAATGAACAGCCACATCAAAAGCCAGCAGGTCTTCAACCGGCAGATTCATAAAACCTTCAACCAGCACCAGATGGCCGGAAGAGGAAATGGGCAGGAATTCGGTTATTCCCTGCAAAATACCCAGAATCAGCGCGTCTAAAATATTCATTATTTGATTTTGTAATTAAAAAAAGTTAATGTGACCAATCACTACAAATTTTCAAAATCAATCATACCAAAACTTAAACCTATTTCCATGATAAAACTTTTCCAGTACGAAATGTGTCCCTATTGCGAAAAAGTCCGCAGAAAACTGGCGGAGATGAACATTGAATACCAAAAAGTGGAGGTTGATCCGGCAAACAAACCCAAAGAAGTAACTTCAACCGGGGGCACCGTGCCGGTGATAGACGATAACGGAATGGTTATGAACGAATCGGCCGATATTATTGAATATCTGGAGAAAAAATACGGTGCGTCCTAGTGCCGGAAAAACCGCACGCCCGTAAATACCATCGCCATGCCAAGTTCATCAACCCGCTTGATAACTTCTTCGTCCTTTATTGAGCCGCCCGGCTGGATCACCGCCTCTATACCGCTTTCCGCCGCCAGTTCAATCCCGTCTGCAAAAGGAAAAAACGCGTCCGAGGCCATTACAGAACCTTTCGCTCGTTCAACGCCCGCCTTGTAACAGGCCAGATGCACGGCATCCACACGCGACATTTGCCCCGCGCCGATGCCCATCACCACTTCCCCTTTTGCCAGCACAATCGCGTTGGATTTCACGTGTTTGGTTACTTTGGTGGCAAACAGAAGACCTTTAATCTGTTCCTCGGTCGGTATTCTTTTGCTCACCACTTTCAAATCCTTGTCGGTGACCTGGTAAGTGTCAAAAGTCTGAATCAATATTCCGCCCGCGATTTTTTTGATATCGCGCCTGTCTTTATCAATTGTCAGTTCCCCTGTTTCCAACAGTCTTAAATTGGTTTTCTTGGACAAAATTTTAAGCGCGTCCGCGTCAAACGAAGGGGCGATAATGATTTCCAGAAACCATTTTTTTTCGTTGATAAAATCCGCGATGGCCTTGGAGCAGTGCCTGTTTAAGGCCAGTACCCCACCGAAAGCCGACATCGTATCAACCCCGAATGCCAGACTGCACGCCTCTTCAATGGACTCCGCGGAAGCCACTCCGCAAGGGTTATTGTGCTTGATTACGGCGGCTGAGGGCTTTTCAAACTCCTTAACCAGCTCCAACGCCGAATCGCCGTCCACCAGGTTGTTGAAAGAAAGCTGTTTGCCCTGCAACACCTTCGCATTGGTAATATTGGCATCCTCGTTAACCGGATTTCTAAAAAAAGCGGCTTTCTGATGAGGGTTTTCACCATAGCGAAGACTGCAGACCTTTTCATAGTGCAAATCCAGCAGTTCAGGCTCTCCCACGCGCGGACGTAAATAATTTTCAATCGCCTGGTCATAAAGATACGTCCTCATAAAAGCTTTCCTGGCCAGACTTTCACGCGTTTCCAAGGTTGTGTCGCCGTTTTTCTTTATCTCTTCCAGAACGGCGGAGTAGTCTTTGGGATTGGTAACCACTGTCACGTACGCGTAATTTTTGGCGGCGGATCTGATCATGGAAGGGCCGCCGATATCAATATTTTCAATGATTTCCTTATGCGTGGCGCCTTCTTTTTCCACAGTTTCTTCAAATTGATACAGATTAACTACCACCAGATCAATCGGCTCAATGCCGTTTTCCTCCATCTGTTTTATGTGATCGGGATTATCCCTTACGGCCAGAATGCCACCGTGGATTTTTGGATGAAGTGTCTTAACCCGCCCGTCCATAATTTCCGGGAATCCCGTAAAATCGGATACATCTCTTACCGGAACACCCCCCTCCCGTAATGTTTTTGCCGTTCCTCCCGTGGAAAGAATTTCCACTCCAATACCCGCAAGACCTTGGGCAAATTCAACAACTCCGGTTTTATCCGTCACGCTGATTATTGCACGTTTAATCATCATAATTATTTTAAGGGATCATAGCCCCCTTTACTGCAGGGGTTGCATCGCAGAACTCTCCAGGCGGCCATCGGAACACCTTTAACAAGGCCGTATTTTTCAATCGCTTTGTATCCGTAATCGGAACATGTCGGACTGAATTTGCAGTAACCATTCGGGAAGAAAATTTTTAAGTATCCGTGATCCGGGGATATGGTTTTCTGGTAAATCCTGATCAGATAAAGCAGGGGTTTCCGCGGCAAAGTTTTAAGTTTTTCAAGCATGTAAAAATCAAAACCCGGGCTAGTTTACTTATTTAGGGATCCAAAGTCAAACGGGTATAAACGCCCGCTCTAGTAATAGTTTGTGGGAAGCTGTTTAACGCCGTTCAAAATCACTTCAAAATGAAGATGAATACCGGTTCGGCCATACACTCTGCCTGTTCGGCCCATTCTGCCGATAACCTCTCCCTGATCCACCACGTCGCCCACGCCGACAGTAAGATAGTCCATATGGGCGTAAAGTGTCTGAAGTCCGTTTCCGTGGTCAATAATTACATGATTACCATAGCCTCCGCCCCAAGTGCCGGATGATGCTTTGGTGACGGTTCCCGTTCCCGCCGCCCAAATTGGAGGCATGGAAACATCGGCCAAATCAATAGCGTAGTGACCTGCATGATAACCTTGTGTAAGTTTACCTCTTGTCGGCATAATGAAAGGTTTGTCACCGGCGGGCGCCGAGTAAGAGCCTTCCAGAGACACGGCTGAACCCACCGCCACACGTGTTGAAGTCCCCACGCGAGCCGGAGTGGTGCGAACTTCCGTAACCAGAGGCTTGGCCCCCGGAACAAAAATTTCATCACCGGTGTTAACATCCGCAATCAAAATATTGTTCTGTTTTCTAATGGTTTCGGCCTCCACTTCATATTTGGTGGCGATTTTTTCAATGCTTTCACCTTGTGCCACCTTATGGGAGACTCCGTCAACCGGAGGTATGACCAGCTTCTGGCCAATCTTCAGGCTGTTGGCGTTTGCCAGATTATTTTCCCATAGCAGAGTGGATGTCTTTAGGCTGTAATCTTCCGCGATTGTGGAAAGAGTCTCTCCGGAAGCGACGGTATGTTCAAAACGATCGGTCATATTACTTCTGTCCCCCTGGTTGGTCTGGGGATTGACCTTTGTCAGGTATCCTTCGTCATCGGCGATGATTCCATTGGCATATAGAGAAGTATCCACATAAAAAGATCCAAAGTCTCCGGCATACATTCCTTCCGCCGTTGTTCCCATCGGGGTGATTGAACCTATAATAAACACCACAGCCACCATGGCGCTATACCTCTTGAATAAAGTGTTGGATGCCGAAGAACTGTCAACGGCTTCCTTTCGGCATACATTCAGATAAGGTGAAATAACGCTCTTTATAGTATGGCCACTCTTTAAGGCGGATGCGCTGAATAAATTAAAACGAGGAAGCTGTAAGTATGCGGCCCCGGCAAACACCTTTTTATGGCGCTCAAGCCTTGCCGATCTGTTTACTTCTAATTGTTGGGACGTTGGAGTACTAATACTTTTTCTAAGTAAGAAATAGAATTTGCCTCTCTTCTGTAAAAATTACACTAACCGAAAGAGGGCGTTCAAGCACTAAACATTGACCAATATGTCTTTTGTTGGGCAAATATATCCGCGTTTTGGTTAAAAAGCAATAGCAAATAGTAGCATAGGAAAGCCAAAAACGAATTAGGCAAAAGTGACCGGATAATATCATAGTGTTTTTAGCAATAGAGCATTGACAAAAATTATAAAATTACGTGAAGGAATATATGGGGTTTGGGCCAAAAACCTCTTGCGGTTAAGCGGTGATTTTGTTAGTCTCCTCTTGCTTTCTTTCTGTTCCTATGTGACAAACGTCCTACATTGGAACTTAATTATTATCCATTAACCCATAGAAAGAATGAGACAATACGAACTCATGGTCATCGTGGACCCCGATATCGGGACCGATGCCATCAACGCCAAGCTCGAAGAAATCAGGAAACTGATAACTTCACAAAAAGGAGAGGTGTTTTTTGAAGACCTCTGGGGCATGAAAGATCTTGCCTACAAAATCAAGAAAAAGGATCGCGGATTTTACGCCGTTCTTGATCTTAATATGGAGAGTTCCGGTTTAAATGAAATCAATACCACTCTTCAGATAGACAATGAAGTGCTTCGCCACATGGTGATTGCTCTGCCTTCGGAATACCAACCGAAAACTCTGACCGAACTGGAAAAAGCTCAGGAAGAAAAAGACGCGGTGGCATTGGCCAAAAAAGATGAAGGCAAGCCTTCAAAGCCGGAGGCCCCCGTCCGCAGGGAGGAAAAGAAAGAGTCCAAACCGGTTGTGAAAGAGGTAAAGGAAGTTAAGGAAGCTAAGGAAGAGGAAAAGAAAGCTCCCAAAGCCACACTGGAGGATGTGGACAAGAAGCTGAGCAATCTTCTGGACAACCCGGACTTAAACTTTTAATTAACAAGCAATGAGAAGCATCAATAAAGTAATCTTAATCGGCAATCTCACCCGCGACGCGGACATCAAGCAGACCGGAAACGGCCAGGAGGTTTCCACATTCGGACTCGCCACCAACCGTCAGTGGGTTACGCAGGACAGTGAAAAACACGCTTCATCGGAATTTCACGAATGCGTTGCCTGGGGCAAGTTGGCCGAAATCTGCAGTCAGTATCTTAAAAAAGGCAAGCTCATATATATTGAGGGCTACCTTAAGACCAGAAGCTGGGACAACGATGACGGCACAAAAAAATACAAAACCGAAGTCGTGGTTAACGACATGATTATGCTGGAAAAAAGAAAAGATGCCGAAGGAGAAGACATGATGGCCATGGTAAGTCCCGCCGGAGATTTCGGCGATGAGCTTTAGGCCGCCAAACATATTTATTAATCAACAATTACAATGGCCAAGAACAAATACGGAAAACCCTGTCCCTTTAAGATAGAAGGAGTTACATACATTGACTACAAAAACGTCAAACTGCTCCGCAGATATATTTCACAATACGGCAAAATAGTCCCCAGATATTACACCGGGGTAAGCCTGAAGTACCAGAAGGAGCTGTCCCGTGCCATTAAAAGAGCCAGGGAAATGGCGCTTCTGCCCTACACCAGCAAGTGGTAAAATTTTAACAGCCCTTTCACAATGAAATATCTACCTGAGTTCTCAAAACTAAAAGATCAGGAGCTTAAGCAGTTGCTAAGACGACATAATATCGGGCTGACAGTTTCGGAGGCCCGTGAAATTGAAAAACTGCTGGGCCGCACTCCCACACTTACGGAAGCCATCCTTTGGGGTATCCAGGGTTCGGAGCATTGTTCGTATAAAAGCAGCCGCAGATATTTAAAAGACCTGCCCACCGAGGGACCCAACGTGATTTTGGGGCCGGGTGAGGACAGCGGTATTGTTGAAATCGCCAAAGTGAAAGGGGACAGATATGGAATAATCGTAAGCCACGAAAGCCACAACCATCCTTCGCAGATTGTTCCCTACGAAGGGGCGGCCACCGGAGTGGGAGGTTGCGTGCGCGATGTGATTTGCATGGGGGGAAGAGTGATCGGATCGCTTGATCCGCTCCGTTTTGGCAACATTGACAAGAACGAGTCCAGACAAATCGCCGAAGGGGTGGTTTCGGGAATCGGCGGATACGGAAATCCCATCGGGGTTCCGAACCTGGGAGGAGATGTGTATTTTAACGACGGCTACAACGACAACTGCCTTGTTAACGTGGTTGCCGTGGGCATGATAAAAGAATCGGACATCATTCATTCATACGTTCCCCCGCATGCCGCCAAGGAAAAATGGGACATTGTGATAGTGGGCAAACCCACAGACAACAGCGGAATGGGAGGCGCGGCTTTTGCTTCGGTAAAACTGGAGGAGGCCGAAAAAGAAAAGAACAAGGGCGCCGTACAGGAGCCCAATCCTTTTTTGAAGAGACATTTAATGGCTTCAACATACGATCTTTTTAAGATAATAAAAAAGAAGGGGCTGATCAAAAAAGTGAGTTTTAAGGATATGGGCGCCGGCGGAATAACCTGCTCCACGGTTGAGCAGGTGGCCAAAAGAGGGCTTGGCGCGAAGATAGATCTGGGAAAAGTAAATGTGGCGATAGAAGATTTGCCGCCGCAGGTGGTGGGATGCGCGGAAACGCAGGAAAGATTTACCTGGATGTGCCATCCGTCTCTTACGCAGATGATTCTGGATCATTACAATAAAAAATGGGATCTTCCCATGGTGGCGGACAACGCCGGGGCTTTTGTGATAGGCAAAGTTGTTGATGGGAATTACACCCTTGAATACCGTGGAGAGGTTTATGTGGATGCCTGCTCGCGCGATATTACCGAATCCCTTTTATACGACCGCAAGTTTAAAGCGGCATCCGGAAAACATGTTGAACCAATGCTTGCCGAGCCGGCCGACTACAACAAAGTTCTATTAAATCTGCTTTCTTCCGAAAACATCGCCAGCAGAAAACCCGTTTATGAAAGATACGATAAACAGGTGCAGGGTTTTACCGTGCTGGAAGCCGGCGAGGCCGATGCGGGCGTGATCGCGCCTTTGATTGACGAAAAAGTTCCGGCCAATATTAAAAGAATCGGTGCGGCTTTTTCCACCGATCAGAACCCCAGATACGCGCAGATAGACCCCTATCACGGGGCCGTGAACGCGGTGGTGGAATCAATGAGAAACGTGGCCGCGGTGGGTGCGTATCCGCAGGCGGTGACGGACTGTCTGAACTACGGCAATCCCGAAAAAGAGGAGCAGATGTGGCAGTTGAAAGAGGGAATACGTGGAGTTGCCGCCGCCTGCACGGGCATCACTTTAAAAAATCATCCCAAATCCCCGACACCCGTAATCTCCGGTAACGTCAGTCTGTACAACGAAGGCAAGGGCGGACAAATTCCTCCTTCGGCGATTATCTGCTGTATCGGAAAAATTGACGATTACGGTTTGGCCGTGACCATGAAATTCAAGGGGGCCGGAAATACGATTTATCTTCTTGGAGAACGTAAAAACGAACTGGGGGGATCCGAATACTATCGTCTGCACAAGAAACTTGGGGCCAATGTGCCTAAAGTTGATTTGAAAGAGGCAAAAAACGAAATCTACACCATGGTGGACGCCGTGGCGGAAAAATGCGTGCTAGCCGCGCATGATATCAGTGAGGGGGGGATTGCGGTGACGTTGGCGGAAATGGCCATGGGCGGCCGCGGGGACGGGCAAATCGGCGCGGAAATCAACCTTACGGAGGTTCCGTCAAAAAACTTAAGAAACGACATCAAATTATTTTCCGAAACCGGTGGCTTTGTGGTGGAGGTCTCATCCAAAAAATCGGCTAAATTCAAGGAGATTTGCGCAAAGTACGGGGTAACACCCTACGAAATTGGAAAAACGACTGATAAATCGTTGCTGAATTTTAAGGACGGGAACAGGGAAATTGTCAGTCTGCCGCTAAAAAAAGCGGCCGAAAGCTGGCTAAACGGACTGCGGGACAAACTGTAATCCGGCACATCCAAACAGATGCGGGCGCTTTTATTGAAAAAAAAGCGTTTTTCTGCTAAAATACAAAGATTAAACAAAAAAATGAAAAACCAAAAAGAACCGCAAACAAAAAAGAACATCGGGAAATCATCACAGGTATTGATGGAATGGGAGGCCCCCGAATACATCCAGCACGAAAAAAGCCGCAAATGGTATCTGACGGCCGCGGGCATTGCGCTGGGCTTTGTGGTCGCCGGTATTCTGACCGATAATCTTACAATGGCTCTGGCCATTCTTGTTTTCGCGGGGGTTTACTATTACATGCAAATCAGCCAGGTTCCCCGCAGAATCAAAATAAAAATAACCGGAATGGGAATCTATGCGGGCGATATGTTTTTTGCTTTCGGCAGAATTGGCGCCTTCTGGATTATTAGCGAGCCGGGGATTAAAACGCTCAATCTGCACATAATCAACAGATACCACTCCGATATCGTAATTCAGTTTGATGGACAGGATCCCGGTCCCGTAAGAGACCTGTTGATCGGCAGAATTCCCGAATGGGAGGGGAAAGTGGAATCATTTTCGGATGTCATCTTAAGAATGCTTAAATTTTAAAAAAATGGCCATCAACGAAACAACTGGAGAAAGTGCGCAAAGCGGCGTGGAAATAAGCCCGCAGGCGGCGGAGGCGCGCAAGGCGGTGCTGGAAAAACTGGAGGACAAGCGCGACGAAATGATTACACAGGTCACGGAGGCCTTTGACGAAAGAGTTTCTTACGGTGGAAGCCAGATGTCGGAACAGGCGAAAAATGCAATAATTCTGATGAGGGACAGGCAGATTGAGGAAATAAAAACCACTTATGATGACCTGATCAAACAATTTGATGAAAGAATTCGCAAGGATTCCTCTCTGGACATGGAGGCTTTGGCCGACGAACTGCTGGAAAGCGCCAATACCACCTCAAAGCAGAGACTGGACAAACTGAAAGTCCTGCTGGCGAAAAAGGTGGAGGGGGCTTTTATGACCACGGAAGAGGTTGCCGCCATTGAGAAAGCCGAAACCGCGATTAAGCTGTTTGAAAAGGATCATCCCGAAATGCACGCGCTGTTTGTGAAAATCGGCGAAGGTGGAACTCTTACTCCGGAGGAATTTAAACAGGTGATTAATCTTATCAATCCGGCCGATTTATCCAAAATCGGCACCACCGGTCCGGAGACTTTTGAAACAACGGGCGCGGGTTTGCTTATTGGCCTTATGAGCCCGGCGCAAAGATTTGACCTGATAAAAAATCTGATGGAATCGGATAAAAAAGAAATGACGGTGGAACTGATGGACGCTTTTTTGAAAACCGGCGTTCTGACCGTTATGCAGGGGGAGGAACTGTTTAAGCTGGCGATTGAAGGGGGGATAATCACCCAGGAAAAATATGACGCGGAATATAAAGAAAAAATGGAGGGCACGTACTATTCCGATGAATTAAATAAATTCCGCCGGGCCGTTGGAAGTGAAACGGCGCAAAATGTGGGCGGAAGATTTTCCAGAAATGTGGTGGAGAGATTTGTGGGTATGCCGATGCTTCACTCATTGCTGATGCTTTGGGGGGGGACCACGGCGCTGGTGAACATTCTTGCCAGCAGGGAGAAAGGGAATATCGGCCAGTGGCTGAAAAATATTGCCAATAATAAATTTTTCTGGCTGGGGGCGGGGGCCGCCGGAGTGGGTTATGAGGGAGCCACCGGCACTATGCGCGATGGGCGGAGTAGAGGTGGGGTATTGGATTTTTTTGGAATCGGCGAGGGAAATATTTCAGCCTGGTTGGATAAGGTTTTGAGCGATGAGGACAGGGATAGCACGATAAAAAGGAACGGGGTGAAAGTGCTGGCGGAAAACTATTTGGGGGCGCCGGTGGATTTTCGCGCGTATCTGGAAAACGGCGGACATGCGGTGATTTACAAACTTAAAGGCCAAAGAGATGCTTCCGGCGCCCCGACAATGAATCTGGATAAAATCATGGAAGCCGAAGAAAACGCCGAGCAAAAAGCAAGGCTGGAAAGACTGAAACCCCTTAACGGTCAGCCGGAAAGAAAAATAGACCGCATGATTTTTGGAGTGGCCATTTCGGCCGAAGCTCTGGAAATTGATGAAAGCAAAGACCATCTGGCCGACTGGCTAAAAAAAATCAGGGAAACACAAATACCAACATAAAAAATGGATATTCAGTTCAACGAACAATTTGTCAGAAAGAAATTTATCCCCACTCTGCAGACACTGCTGGAGCGAATGGGTAAGCCGGTTGATGCCGACATCAAAGGCGCATACTTAAGCAATCTGTTGATCCCCCGGGAACTCAACGCCGAAGAACGCAACAGCTTCAACGAAGAATATTTTATGGGCGTACAGCCCGAAAACAGAGCTTTTACCGGAGAAAACGAAAGTCAGTACAGGGACACTTTGTTGCAGTCAATGTCCGCGTATATCAGACAGCAAAAATTACTGCGCGGAGACGCCGGACTAAGAAATGCCCTCATTCCCTCGGAAGATCGCGGGTTTGATACCAGCGCCGAAATGAACAGAAATCTCTTAAACATGGCCTATAGGCTGATTGGGAATTTTGAGAAAAAAGCCGCCGCCGATTTACGCGGGGATTTATCCGTGGAAGATAGCGAAAAAATGGAAAACGGCGAGCTTAGGGTTATCAATATCAACGGTGAGGATAGGGTGATTGACTCGTCCGAACTGGATAATCTGGAGCCCGGCGCGGTTATCACACCGTTTGTACAACCTTCAATGGGAATTTTTGTCCCCGTTTCAGGCTCTTTTTCGGCGACGGCCGGCACAACGGTATACACGTCAGCCGCACCGGTTGGCGATGCAACGGTTGTAACCGTTACCGCGGAAGATTTTTCCGCCGGCTTTAAAGAAGCCCGTC
Source organism: Candidatus Altimarinota bacterium (assembly GCA_041738505.1). Lineage (GTDB taxonomy): Bacteria > Patescibacteriota > Gracilibacteria > UBA1369 > UBA1369 > JBGSPQ01. The sequence continues at coordinate 26,195 of JBGSPQ010000030.1, forward strand.
TGGAAAGTGCCAAAGCTATGTTGGAAGCCGCCGGACTGGAAGTTATCAGGCTGGAAGCCGAAGGAGATATGCTCCGGGGCGTTGTGAAAGATATAAACGGTGAATTACTGCAGACCGAAATAAATGCGCTTGCCTCCAATTCGGATCCCAGAAAAATAAAATTCACATTCCGCGATCCGGTCAGAGACCGCGACAATAACATGGCCTATCGGGACAGATATTTCTACATCAGCCAAAACGATTTACAGCCCCGATTTCTTGTGAACGGGCAGAGACAGCCCGCGGAGGAAGTATATCGCAATCTGCCGCCAAGCGCGCAGTTCAAAGGATTTGAACTCCCTCCGGACACGGTTTTGCCGGGAGAGATTCTCCCACCGCAAATGGGAACGATGGTGCCGAAAGTCCCTGCGGTACAACCCTCCTCTGAAAAGGTTTCGGGACCTTCACCTGTGGGAATTCCCGCCACCCCGGAAATCCAAACGCAGGAAGTTCCGGGATTAATACCGACAGGAGGCCCATTAAGGGAAGGTCAATACGGCGTCACGGGGCAACGAGCGGGAGTCCGACAAGGAATAAGAGGAAGAGCGGCGCGCGGGAAAAAAGGGAAAAAGGGAGCCGTCCAACCGGAGGAACAGCAGACAAACGCTGAACAACAACAGCAACAGCAGCAACAACCACAGTCCCAGCAACCGCCCGCCCCGCCTTTAAGGGTGGGTGATGAACAGCGACGTTCGCAAATGCTTTCGCAAAGAAAACGCAGTGATAAATGGGAAAAAACAAAAAGACGTCTGTTGATAGGAGGGGCTACGGGAATAACCACCGCGGGTCCGTTGGCCGCCATACTCTCCGCCCTTGGAATGTCGGATGACAAGGCCGCGCAGGGCGTGACCCTGATACTGGAATGTCTGGGCAACGCCTGCTTCTGCTAATCAAAAAAAATAAAAACAAAAATGCTTATACAAAAAAACAACAGGGAATGGGTAAAGATAATTATGATTGGGGTACTGGTGACGGTCTCTTTGCTGATGATTATGCCGAATCTGGCATTTGCACAGTGTTCGCCCGGAACAAAACTAGTGGGTGAAGGTGACTCTGCAGTGTGTGTCCCCATGACACCTTCCGAAGCCCAAGCTCAGGCCAAAGCTGATGCGCAGGCCAATCAAGGAAGCGGCTCCGGTGGCACGGGAGGAACCGGTGGCGCAACCGCCCCCGCCACCACCACCGCCCCGTCCAACGACGCCGAATATATGAAATTAATGGAAGAGCTTGGCAAAGCGCTTATTTTGGTAAGTGAATTTTTGCAGAGGCTGATTTGGCCGATTCTACTGATGATCGGCGGACTTTTGAAGAATGACATTCTATTTGCCGCGGGCATGGAAGAAACCATGCTGGCCATCTGGCGAAACATCCGCAACATAGTTAACATTTTATTTATTCTGGTTCTTCTGGGCATCGCCTTTTACAACGTGGTGGGCGGATCTTCACAGGATTATCACATAAAAACCATCCTTCCCAAGTTTGTTATCGCCCTTATTGCCGTAAATTTTTCATTTTTGGCCGTTAAAGTGGTGGTGGACGGAGTGAGTGTGGTTACGACCGCCATTTTCGCTTTGCCCAGCGCCATAAGTAAGGAACTCACCACAACCGGCAACAAAGATTTAAGCGAAAGCGAGGAATTTATAACCGGCTTCTGTAACGGCTTTTATCTGGATAACGGCAAATACACTCCGCCGGATAAAGACGGTCTCTGCAAGCCCGGTGATGTACGAAGCCTGTCCGACAAAGGCAAGCAGTTTTTTAGCACTTTTGACTCCAACAACGCCGCGATAGTGCTGGCCATCAATATGGGAAAAGTGGCCGAGGTAAACAAAGTGGTTCTTAAAGATCCGGCACATGCCGTAAAAAGTCTGCTAATCAATGTGCTGTTTTCCACCATGCTATATATCGTTTACTCGGTGGCCTTTGTGGCCATGCTGATAGTTCTGGCCGTGCGGCTTGTGGTGCTGTGGGTGACAATGGTACTTTCGCCTTTGATAGTGTTGAAATACGTTATTCCGGAAAGTTTAAAAAGCTCCCTTGGGGGAGCGGACGAGCTGGGCAAGAAATTCGTGCAGAACGCCATTGCCCCCATTCCCATTGCTTTGGTGATGAGCATTGGTTTTATAATGCTTCAAAGCTGGAAACAGGCCAGATTCAGCAGTTTTGAGGTACAGACACTGGATGTTAATCTGCTCACTTCGGGGATGAGTACGCTTCAGGATTTGATTGGAGCGGTGGCCATGGTTGTGGTTATTTGGGTGGGAGTTTTTGAGGCCTCAAAAGGAACGTATGCCGAAAGTATTGTAGGGGGATTAAAAACCGCCGTGGAGGGAGCCGGCAAATTTGTGGCCGCCGCGCCGTTTAAATATATGCCCATCATTCCCGTTGGATCGAGCGGTGACAAGGTCTCCGTAAGCACGGTCGTGGGCGGACTTAGCCAGCTTCCGGGCATGTTGGAGCAGAGAGGTCGTGCAAAAGAAACCGAATTTCTGGAACAAACATTGGGTATCAAGACGGACGATTCGGTACGCAAAGCCTACGATAAATCCGAAAGCGGAACCGATGTGGCGGCTAACGTGTTGCGCTTCAAAGACCGCAGAGACCCCGACACGCAAAAAGGTATTGGAAAGAAACTTAAAGATAATCCGGCTTATGCCAATGATTTTTTCAGATATCTTAAGCCGGAATATACAGGTGCCGACGGGAAAAAATATAAGCGGAAAGAAATTATCGATGGTTTCCAGGCAGGTACTCTGCCTAAGGATGTGTTTGACATGATTGCAGCGGACTTTGGCAAAAACAAAACCGTTAGCGACAGAGCGTCCCAGTTGGCCGGAGAGGCGGCCAAAGCCCCTGCAACCGCTCCCGCCCCCGGAGCCGCCGCCCCCGCCGCCGGAGCCGCGGCAGGTACAGCCGCAGGCCCGGCACCCGGACAACAACCCTCCGCTCCGGCGACTGATCCCACAATGGTTGCGGATAAAGCTATGCAGGATGGGGCGCAGAAAGAGGCATTTGCCAAAAATGATGCCACCGCCACCGCAGCAAGGGATAAAATCAGCGAGGATCTTCAAAGACTGGAAACCATTGTTACCGGCGGACAAGGTGATATAGGTTCGCGCGTCACAGGGATTCAACAAGAACTTAATGAGGATTTGAAGGCAAGTTATCCCGATGATGCCGCGAGAGCCGCCAAAGTACGTGAAATTATGGTGCCGATTGTTGCCAAACGCGGTGACAAAAATTTGACAGCGGCAGTAACGGGTAATCCGCCGCCCGCTCCGCCCGCACAACAACCGGGAGCCGCCCAACCACCGGCACAAACTCCCCCCGGACAACCACCCGCCGGACCTCCGGCCGGACAGGCCCCGCTACCAACACAATAGGCTAATGGCTTAAGCTCCCCCAAAAAATCAAACAAAAATAAAAATTGACAAAAAAACAAACAGTGATAAGCTTGCGAAAACAACTCAAGGAAAGAAAACCCCGTGTCAAAAAGGCGGGGAAGCTGTTTTTGGAAAAACAAACATTATTGTATCCCTAACCGATCAATAATGAAAAATTTTGCAAAAAACATTCAGCTTTTACACACAGTCATTGGCATTAGTCCATTCCAATGCGGACGGTTTATTTTTGCGAACGCAAAATCCGGTTCATCGGGATCGGGGCCGGACAAGGAGGGTGAAGAAGGGAAAAAAGCCCCCGTCCGGACAGTCGATGCCGACCAAAACGCGGAAGCCCCGGAAAAGAGTGACACTCCGGAAAAAGCGGCCGCTCCCGTGGAGATCGGCGAATCGGTGGATTTGGTAAGATCCGCGGTCGCGGAAAACATCGGCGAGGCTATCGGCACCGCCACGGAAGCCATTAAGGCGGCTCAAACTCAGGAAAACAAAGAACTTGCAGATAATATAACCAAAATCAGGGAGGACCTGCGAAATATGCGGGGACTTGCCGAAGACAGCCAAAAGAAGCTGCGCGAAAAAATCAACCTACTGCTGGATCAAAAGAAAATTTCGGCCGACAAGGCCAAGGAAATGCTCAATTTGGGAGGATCCCTTCCCGATTTTGAATCGCGTCTTAAGCAAATCACCGATCCCCTGCAAAAAAGTATGGATCCCGAAGAGTTAAAAAGTCTGATAGATGAAAAGAAAAAAGAGGCGGCGCAGTTTCCTAAAATTCGGGAGGAGTTTGAAAGAATCACACAAAAACTGGCCGCGGAACTGGAAAAATCGCGCCACTTTATATATCAGGAGGCTTACAAGGAAAGGGCTCTCAAAGAACAAAGCAGACAGCTTGGATTTGAACTAAAGCCCGGAACAGTTTTGCGCTTTCGCTACAAGCGTCCCGTGCTCAATCCGGTTAAAGACGACAAAGGAAACGTGATGAAGGACGATAAAGGAAATGTGAGGTATGAACAGGAAAAAGACGCAAAAGGGGAACTGAAATACGAGCCCATCTTCCGACGCGCCACCATTAAAGAAGTAAAATTCGGCCAATTTGAAATCAAAAGGGACGGTCAGACCAAATCTTTTCCTTCGCTTACGCCTTCTGTTGTTTTGGATATAGAGGATGAGTGGCCCGATCAAAACGGCATAACCAACAAAAACAGTCCCGAACTTGGCGCCGACCGCTTGAAAGAGGTTGTGGATATGCAGGATGTGACCGTGGCCTACGAGGAAAAATCTACTGTGGAGGAGGAACTTGAGTCCGTTGGCAAGCTTTTTGGAATTGAAATCAAGCCGGGAGCGGTCTTTGGCTACAGGGAAATGTCGCTGACGGACGATGGCGTTAAAGGCGCGGATAATGAAGTGAAAATAGTTAACATCACCCGTGAAAAAGATAATTATTTTGGCGATTCGGACAGCCCGCAAAAAGACAGAGAGCAGACCATGATTGAGTTGGACCACGAAGTTGTAACCGCTCACCATCCGGTGCAGAAAAAAAGCTCCCGCCTGACGCTCGGTCAATTCATTAAATGGGCGACCAGGCTTTCCGCCGTTCCGCTTTTGGCGCTCGGATTGAACGAACTCCGCAAGAAACTGCTGGAAGATAACGCGCAAAGAAACGAGCAATACAAGCGAAGTCCCAAAGAATACCCGCCGATAAATCTGGAAAAAGACGAAATTCTCTGCTACGACACGGTGCCTCCAAAACTCTTTCGCATCAAAGACATCAACGACGATAAAATAATTCTGGATAACGGCAGTGAATACACTCCGGCCAGCTTCTATAAATGGGTAAAAGACAACGAAGTGGAAAAGTTTTCACCCGATGCCGAAGCCGAAAAACGTGTGGGTATGTTGGAGGAGGAAACGGACGAACAAAAGGCCGAAAAAGAAAAAGTAAGAGATAAAGCCAAAGAGGAAGCCGCAATTGCCGAAGCGGTAAGAAAAAATCCGCCCGAAGGCTTCTCCACCGAAACCAGCGAAACAATCGCTCCGCCAAGCGTCGGCTATTTGCGAAATTTATACAACCAGACCTACTTTTTGGGATTTGGGAATTTTTACGAAATCGGCAAACAAATTATTGAATACATCAAGAGGTACATGGATCGCGCCGAAAAGGAAAGAATCGGAATTGTGGGCAACAAGGCGCTGGGCTTTATCCCGCAGTTGGGGCGCGAATTTGAAGTTATCCGTCAGAACGCCGAAACGGAACAGGTTAATTACTATAAAGGCGCTTTTGACCAGTACGGTTACGGGGATTTTATGACTCGCCTGGAAAACACAAATAACCGTGACGAATTGAAGGCGCTGATTATCGTTATGTCCGAAAAAGGATACCTGAACTGGCACGACAAAACGCTTTGGGCGGCCATCCTGAGAGTTGCCGCACAGGCTGATTTTGATCTTAGAAACATTGAGCACAGTGAAGACAGCATCCGCTTCATTATTGATAAGTTCTGGGGGCCCGGATCTTTTAATGATTATCGCAACAAGAACGACAGTGTATATCAGAATCGCGTGAATGAATCCAAGCAATGGGCTATGCGTCTGGAAAACGACCCCGAACAGCGCGGTGGTATGGCGGGTAGACTGCAAAATTATTTACATCAGCATTTGGAGGGAAAGTGGGTGGATCCTGCAGTTTATGAAGCCATCTTGTATACCGCCATTGAATACGGAAAGCTCACTTTCCGCGAAAAAATTTATTACCTTGTTATGGGATTTGGTATGGAGGGGAAAAAGGGCAGTGATAATGAGGGAAAGACACTTCTGGACTGGTACCGTCTTAGTCAGCTGGAGAGCAATCTGTTAAATAAATATCCGATTCTGGACTATTTCACCGGTGGCAATATCCTCAAAGTGGATTCGCAGGGGGTACCTATCTATGATAAAAAAACGGGCGGCCAAAAACGCGAACAGATAGGCATAAACGAGCTAAAACAGATCATTCGGACCGTGATAGAGCCGGATGCCGGGAAAAGTGTGGAGTCGCTTAAAGATCCAAAAGAGTTTGTCCCCGGTGAGAGACTCCAAAACTTTATTGAAAGCGAAATGATTTTAAACGGAGCCGTTGTGACCAGGTTGAAGGATAAAGCCGCGCGTGATTTTGAAAACTGGGATCACGACGACTTTCACATTTTTGGGGCGCAAATCAAAGAAAGACAGATAGAAAACCTGGCGCAGAAAAGCGGCGCCAAACAGAACGCATCCATGGCCGCCATAAAAAACACTTTTGCCGGACTTAACCATTTTACACGAAGATATCTTGATCAATATATCCAGAGTGCTAAAAGCGGCGACGAAAATGCGGCCCAGGAAAACATTTCACGTATGAGCGAAACAATTAAATCATTATGCAGGCTGGACGCGGTTGTGGGTAACAGGTTCCATCATGACAAGCACGATCATGTAAAATTTTCAGACGGGGACTATAAGAGCTATGCCAATATGGATGCGAGAAAATCACGTACAATCAGAGAATCCAACAACGAAGTTTACAGGCTTGTACAGTCTCTTTTGACCGAAATGAAAGGCCATGTTCCCGCAAGACAGCTCCAGGATTTATCAAACACCTGGTCCATGATGTTGAAGAATGTTGGGTCTTCAAACCCCCAAAAACAAAGGGATCAAATTGACGCGCACAACAGCTTTGGAAAGAAATTTGAAGACGCAATCGCCATCATGCAGGAAAAACTGGGGAACAAGGGTGTCGGCGAAATATTTGACCGCATACAAAACGGCACGGTACCCGGAAACAAACTGGTCAAAGGTATTCAGGAAACGGCTAAGAGCAAGTCTGAAATGCAGGAAAGTGAAGATTCGCTTAAAGAAACATTTACATTTGAAAGAATCAAAGCCACGGATTTGAGTCAGCTGGCGAGTGAATATGAGCGCCTCAAGAACCAGGTTGAAGACGAAGGAAAAAAATCCCCCGACGACAAAAGAAAGGAAAAAGTGGGGCAGCTTGAAGAAATTATTGCAAGAATCAAGCAGGAGAAATATGACGAAGTGAATATGGATGAAGAAAAAATACTCAAAAAAGCCATTGATGAGGCACGGAGCTCACTGGGTCTGCCACCGGAATACAGTGAAAAGAAGTCCGACTAAATATTATCAGAACATAAAATTCAAACTTGACAAAGGTATAAAAATAAGTATACTTGTTTTTGTTAATCACCGATTCATGAAAACGGCTATCAACACAATTATTGGAATGTTTATTAAAACGGCATGGGTAAAACCTTTACTCATGGTGCCGTCCTATTACTTGAAGAGGGTTCAATGAATGTGTAATAAAGTAACCTTGAACCCCTTCCAATAAAGGGGTTTTATTTTGCCCGTTATGCCCGAAGAACAAAAACAATCAGCCATTGATCCGGAAACGGATAACAATCCCGGAGAAGCGGGTCCGCCGACTCAACCTTCCGCCAGGGTACCCGTAAGCCGGTCAACATATCCCCCGGCAGACGGGGCAACCACCTTGCGTGAAAATCAGTCGGATTTTCCGACCGTTCCGTCCGATTTTCCTGAGGAAAAAAAATCCGATTTGCCGTCTTTTTACCCGCCGCCCCGTCCAAACACCCGTCCGGAATCGGTTATTGACACTGTTGCTCAGCTTGCCAAGGACAGTCTTGAGACTGGTATGCGAATGCAGGCTTTAATAGAGGGATACAGGCAGGTGATTATAAAGATTTTTGAACTTGCGGAACAAAACAAGACGTTGACTATGGAGAACGAAAAACTGAGGCGGGAAAATTACAAACTGCGCAGATGGATTAAAGGCCTTGTTGAGCAGAATAATTTTTTGCAGACAAATTCACACTGTTGTAAAGATGGTCACAATGAACCGTGCGAAGCGGATTGCGCCCGTAAAAAGGTGGAAGGAAACGGGAAATCCCGTTTGCCAAAAGAGCTTGAAGCGGCTGTTGATGCCAAAGATCGTCTGCTGGAACAGGACATGATGGACAAAGCCACCAAAGAAAACGAACAGCTGCGCGCCGAATTTAATGAACTGAAAGAGGAAAACAAGGAGCTTATCAATGAACTCAATGTGCTTAGAAACGAGGTGGAAAAATATAAGGCGCCCTGCGGTTGCGACCGCAGGTCATTTAAGAGGACGGAATTGACCCCTCTTAGAGGCCTGGCCAAGGATTTATACAAGAAGGCGCTTGTTGCCACTCAGCAAAAAAACGCAGCCAGAAACAGTAAAGAGGGAAAAGTATCAGGTGTCGTTTACACGCTGTTGATGGAGGCCCTGAAAGACTATAACCGCAGAAACAAGATACGTCAGAGCCGGCGCAATCTAAAAAAAATCAATGAAAACATGCGTGATCTTGTGCAGGAAATCACCGACGACCTATTGTCCGTCAAGGATATTGGTGTGCATCAGGTTGCGCAGATATTAAGCCAGGCCCATGTCAGCCCCAAAGAAAAAATAGACGTTGGCGAAATCCAGGAAATCAAGCCGGCAAAATTCAGGGAACTGTGTGCCCTTCTTGAAGCCAAAAAAAGTACCGAGCCTTATTTTGAGGAATTAAGGAAGGTTGTCAGGGACGCGCAGGATATGAAAATTCCCCATGTCTGGAGGGAAAAGGAGGGGGAGGACAGGGCGGATCGCAGTTTGATGGAATATGCCGCAAAGCAGGCAAATAAGTACGCATCGGCTTTTTTAGGGGAACATCGGATGGATCAGGAGATTGTCATGACAAACAGCATGATGGGACTGCAGAATATAATCAGGGATTGTATGCGAAATCCGGAGGGACTGCCGGTCAATGAAAGAAACTATAAAAGGCTAATCAGCGCCGCCACCAAAATCAGGTTTATGCACCTTGCCGAAACGATAAAATCACAGATTGATTTTAGAACAAATGACAAAATCACATCACATCTAAAGGAAAAAATCGGCGCTTACACAGAACATACAGAGGACGGCAAACCCGTTTTAACCATTGGGGAGCTTTCGGAGGATGGTATTTATAGAAAAGATGACCGCGGGGATAAAGTCTCTATCGTTGTGGAATCCATTGATGTCAGAAACAGCAAGAATGAAATCGCCATAGCGCGAAAACACATGGTTAAGGATGCGGACGGTAACAATAATTACGATCCCAGTAAAATTCATGATTTTACCGGCCTGCGCATTGAATTGACCGAAAGGGATTCTCAGACCTTTGTTTTTGAAGATGGGCAGGGCCGAACCGAAAGCCCGATTCAATTGGCCACCGAAAAAATCCTGTCGCTATTATGCGCTATATTCGGCTCTGATCTGCCAAGAAGCAGACTGCGTTATTCATATGACAAAGGCTCGGTGAACGAATACAGCACGGGAAACCACAGAGCTTTCCAGATTACTTTCCGATACAGGCACCAGTGCATTGTTAACGGTAACAACGGAAACGGATACCCAAAAATGAAATCCACTCCGGTAGAGGTGCAGATTGTCGTTAAAATGGAAAAAAAGGAACGTGACGATGATCACAGGGATTATGAAAAAAAGAAGGACCGCACCATTCAAAACGTTATGGGAATGGACAGGTCGTTCCCGGTCTGGCTGTCCGACCTTGCCGATGTTGTTCTGGACGAAAAAGAACTGGTCTGCGAGGCTCACGATTCCACGAACCTGACCGCGCTTACCGATCGCGAATTTATTGCCAAACTGCTGTTTACCGCCATTACCAAAAAGGACTCGGACGGACGGCCGGAAAACGCCAGGGCCCTTGAAATATTACTTGCCGATGAGCAGGAAAGGAGAAGACTCAAAAAGGCGGCTAAAAAATATGCCGATTACACAACCCTGGGCAGGAAACACCGCATGGACAAGGGGATGGAGGTTGCCAACAACAGTGTATCTTTAAACAGAATGGCCGCGGAAGCGCTGGAAATTATTGAAAACTACAAGAAAGGCGCAGGTACCACTAAGTAATACTCCGCATTGACAAAAATCAAAGGTGGGGTAAGCTGAAGCGCGGTTTTTCCCGTGTGGATTTAACCGTCTGTTAATTGATGTTTGAAAACCGGATAAGGTAAACCGTATCTTGCGGAGGGGATAATTTGTGGATGGCGCGTCCGCCTGCAATTGTCATTTCCGCGGGGTAAGGTTTGCCTCAAAAATAGTGTGTCTGAAACAAAGGAGTTTTTCATGGACAGTGATAGGCCGATTGAGGGGGGCGTGAACAAAGAGGGCATCGGCACCAAATCGTCACGTGCACCCAACAGCAGGCGTCCGTTGACTGACCTGGAAAAGAAGGCCTGTGAAATGGCCAACTTCCCGGAGACCTGTGCGCACAAAGCGCTCGGCGCTTTCTGGCGCAGAGTCCGCCTGAGCGGACCGGAGCAGGAGGTCTTTCTTGAAGGGGAGGGCGTAAAAGTTCTTAAACTCAAGGAAGTGGAAGTTCTGATGGAGGACGGTTACTGGTCTGATAAGGCGGGAACTGTTCACGAGCGCATGTTCGTCGCTACCTGGCTCTGGCTTCACTTCCGGAAGCAGGGCGACAAGGAGGTCATTGTCAGCCTCTGCCAACTCATCCAGAGACTGGCAGACAAGTACATGTGGTTGACGTACCCCGTCGTCAAGGAGACGCGCGTGGACAACAACTAGCATTGCCGGCCACCCACGACCCGACATCCGACTTCTAGAAGTCGGATGTCGTAAAAGCGGGACTTCTTTCTTATTGCACACTTAACTTAACCTTGGGGCCGACAGACGTGCCCCGGCGCCGGAATATCGCGGCCAAAAACCGCAACTTAACAAATTTCGCGCGCCGCCTCACCGGAAAATGATCGAATCGGTAGAACCGGAAAGAAGGGCCTGTGATTATACTTAACAATATGTCACGGGCTTTTCGGCGTGGGCGAAGAATTGTTAGTGACCGCGCGCACCACACGCACCGCCACCCCACACGCACCGCCACATCCCTCAGACCTCCATCTCTCACACTTCCATACCTACCGTTGCCCCACTACACCACTTATCGTTTTCTGTATTGTTTTCGCATAACATACCGAATCTGTACAGAATGCGACATAGTAAAAATGGCTTTAATAAGGGATAAAACATAGACGGCAAAGACATAATTATCTCAAAAATTCCACTTCAAAAGATGGATATTTTCTTTGATTTTGATAAATTAATAATACTAACGTATAGCAAATAATATTATTATAAACTCTCTCATATGACGAATATCGAAAATCTGCACAACTCCTTCAAACAATTTGGTACGCTCGCGCTTAAGTACCGCCAAAAGGGCATCGGCATACTGCCGGAAATCAACCGCCTGCGCGTTTACGAAAAAAAGGGTTACGGTTCCATCTACGAATACGCGGCAAAACTGGCGGGCATAAGCCGCGAACAGGTCCAGCGCGTACTTCAGTTGGAGCGCAAATTTGAAGACAAACCGGCTTTGAAAAATGCACTGATTGAAGGAGAAATCAGTGTAAACAAGCTGGCACGGATCGCATCTGTTGCCACGGTTGAGAACCAAAATTTATGGGCTGATCAGATAAAAACTCTTTCACAAAAAACCGTTGAAACATTGGTGAAAGATTATAAAAACGGAGCAAACTCAAAAGCAAAAAACGAAAATCAAAATGGCTTATTTAAGCCGGATTACAAGGACGATTCTGTGCGCGCGCACAGAAATTTGAAGGAAAATAAAATCAACATTAAAGTTATCCAAACACTATCTCTTGAAAACAAGCGACAACTGATTTTACTCGCGGAAAAAGGAATAGATATAAACAAGTTGATTGAGGAAATGCTGGAAACAAG
>JBGSPQ010000001.1:0-35171 GCA_041738505.1 Candidatus Altimarinota bacterium
CACCCTTTCCCTGATGAACCATTTCGACAGCTTGTGCCCTCAATTTGGGCATTTTTGGATTCGTTGTGTACATATTTGCTTGGGTTATTTTCACCTGCTTCTATTCTACACAAGTGTTTCCAAGCTATTGAACCATTACGATGTAGTTGACATTATATGTATTTTAGTGCACTGTACTCTGCCAACCGAATTAATTTACCTACTATGCCTTTGGATAGCATGCAACTGCCGGATGATGAAACCCTTGATACCCTTGATAAACTGTTACAAGGCGGCACAAACAGCACTTCTGTGCCGGTACAGGCGCTGACACTGCAATATCTGGAAGCACTTGCGCTGGATCCCGATTCGGTCTACCGGACTTTTCAGATACCGAAAGGAAACGGAAAAATGCGTTTGATAGAACCTCCCTGTGATGAGCTTAAGGCGGTGCAAACCCGTATACTGAAGTTGTTAAACAAATGCAATCTTCCCGGGCACCTGCACGGTTTTGTAAGAGGAAGGAGCGCATATAAGGGACTGCGCGGAATGGTGGATCGCGTGGGTGAAGAGGGTGATTTGGATGCGGTTTTTTCAACTGACATCACGGATTTCTTCCCAAGTGTAAAAGAGGATCAGGTAAGGGAAACGGTTTTTAGATATCTGGTCCGGATTTTAAATAAATGGGAAAAAGGCCCGAAACTTCCGACGGAAATGATTGAAAGACTTACGGATATTATCACTCAACTTTGCTGTCTTCACGGGCGCCTGCCCCAGGGGGCACCCACAAGTCCCGCTCTTGCCAATATGGTTGGGACGGCTTTTGACCATCAGATTATAAAAGTCCTGCCGCAGGGACAGGTTTACGGCAGATACGCGGACGACATTGTAATTATGGGTCTTGAAAGACTGGAACCTAAACTGCAAACCCTGATCAAATCGATTATGGCATCTTTTGGCTTCCAGACCAGCCATAAGAAGACAACCGATGAATCCAAAAAAGACATGTATAAAGTCTGGGGTGTGGAGGTGCTACCCAAGAAAACCACCAAAAACAAGGAAACGATTATTTTTAAATTGCCCGCGGCGCTTGAAGACGGCTGGAAAAAGGAAATTTTTGAATATATTAATTCCGACGGCCTGCCAACAACGACCACCGACCTTATGACCGATAAAAGATATATGAGTATTATGGGTAAACTTTCCCATGCTTATACAGTGGCGAAATTCGGCGACCCTTCGCGGGTATATAAGGATTTTTTACTTCCGCCGAAACTGGCTTTCGCATGGAGACATCTGTGCAAAAAATTTGAACCCATTATGCCCTTATCGCATGTTAACGCTTTTGTAAAAAATGATCTTGAATATGAAACCACAGCGGAATATTTGGATGTGACGCCGGAAATATTTGCGGCGAGAATAAAAACATTCATCGGAAAAAATAATTTCGACGCGCAGAGTTTTAATGATGCGGTGGAGGTTTCAAAAAAGAAAATCATTGAACTTGCGCAAGAAGAAGATGCGGAAATTGATATCGCGATCGCCTCGCCCCACTTTGAAAATCTTGTGGATGGGTACGACGACCTGACGGACGATGAAATAGCTGACTTAAGCCTTTCCTTGTACGCCGACTTGTGCGCTTTTGCCCAGCTTTACCTGGAAAATAAAAACAATCCGAATCCGGACGCGGCGATACGAAAAATCGTGAAAGCGGTAAGTGATAACACCGAAGCCTCACTGCTTCCCGGAGATTTGTACGAACTGTGGGAGGATTTTAGAAAAAAACTCGGCGCAAAAGCGGCAGGGCATAAATACCTTTTCTGGAATAAAGAAAAACGTATTGTACACAAGCTTAAAGATGTTCAGACTGTAACGTCCGGAATGCGAAAGGCTTTTTTGCGTCTGCCGGGTTTTGCAGCGGCAAAGTAAAAAATCAATTAACTTATTATGAATATAGATATACAACAGGATCCGCTGGCGGTGCTGGAAACGCTGGAAACGGGCAAATCACTTTGTACCGATCTTGAATGCGTTGAAGGTGAGCCTTTGCCTCCGGAAAGCGCCGAACTTATTATTGATGAAATCCGCGACCAGGTTGCTCAATTGTTGCTGTTGGAAGAGATGGCGGCGGGTATTGAACGCGGTGAATACGAAATGCCGCATGACAGGGTGGCGGCGGATTTTGAAACTTATCGGAATATTGTGCGGGGTCTTTTAACAGAATATATCCGGAAATACGGCTCAAATATTTCCGCGGAGAGCAGAAGAATACGGGCTTTCTACGATGAGCCCAATTACAGTCCGGAGGCGCCGTTTAATTTACCGACTTATGCCAATTTTGCTGCGGCAAGGGAACATCTCCACAAACTGCGCACGGAAAAAAAGAAACTTTCGGCATTTTTTTCACAATTTAAAAGAAAAACCGCTTCCGCGGTCCCGGGCTTTGAAAGCGTGGTTGCACATATGAACAACGGTTCCACAGACCTGTCCGCAAGGATTATGAAAGTGGAGGAGGACAGCACCGACATCTGGCGAAGCGAGGAAGTAAGGATGGCCTGGCTGAAGAGACAGCACCTTGAATTTATAAGCCAGCTGGACGAAGGCCGCGCCGTTTTGGAAACGCCCACCGTAATTAAACTTTTGAACAGAATCCATGAAGCCCTCTTTGGAGGGAAAGCATATAAAGTGTCCGGGCCGGCGCTGGTGGGTCCTCCGGGTTGGGGAAAAACCAGTATGTTGCAGGATTATTTCCGCTCATTCGGGCTGGAACCTTTGTCCGCGGACATTGATCCGGGGCAGTCGGCGTTCAGTTTGATGGCGCGGCCGACGCTGGGGCTGGAAAAAGGTCTGGAAGAAGTAAAGTCGCTGGTGGAGATGGTTAACGCGATGAGTGTCGCCCAGATTAAGACCATGTATGAGATGGATCCAAAAAAATTCAAGGAGGTTTTTGAATTTGATCCGGAAGAACAGAACGGTCCGGCGAGCGGATTGTCACAGGATGATGACAAGTGGACTCAAGCCAAACTGAAAATCAAGACACAGCTGGAAAATAAATTGATGGCTGACTTTATGACCACGGTTGAAAATTTATTTTTGAATAAGGGATATGCCTATAATCTGATTTTGAAAGGGCTGCAGCAGGACAAACCGGTGATATTGAATGAGTTTCCGGAACTGCAGGAATGGACATTTTTGCACGGACTTTTGACGGCCGTGCCAAGTGCCGATGCGGACGCCGCCCCCAGACCGTCTTTAAAACCCAAAGAAGGTGAAGAGGTCAAAGCGCCAAAGGGATGGTTTTTTAATACGATCACCGGTGACTGGATGCGCGTTCCCGAACATTTTCGCATCTGCTTTACGGGAAACATAGGGGTTGAATACGGGAATACAGGACTCCCCCCCGCGCTGATGAGTCGTATCGGCGGAGGGCTTATTCAAATTGACGGGCTCCCTCCCGAAGAGCTGACCAGGTGCATTGTCTGGCCGTTATTGAGTTCCAAAGATACGGGAAGGTTTTTGCCGGATGATGAAACGGCTTATAAACTTCATTTTTTAATCACGGACTTTTTCCCGAAACTTCAGGCAAAACTGAATTCGGTGGCCGATGAATCTTTTACAATCGCGACACGTGAAATTATTGATTTATGCAGATGTCTGCATCCTTATCACAACCAAAGTCCGTGCAGTCTTGATGAGGCTCTGATGCGAACACTGGTACGTCCATGTCAGGCAAGAAGGTTTCAGGAAAGCCTTAAGTTTATTGTGGCGATGCTTAAGGGCACGGGATTTTTGACTGAATATAAGGCCGAACTTGAACAAATGGACAAGTCGCTGGTTTCCGAAAGAATGGAGAAAATTATTGAGGAATTAAAAAATCCGTTCAGAAAGACCTCATATGCCACGAATAAGAAAAATTTTGAAGGCAAGTGCATGGTTTGCGGTGTTTTGCACTGTCCCGTACACGGAGTGGAGGCAAAGGATTTTGCCGATTTCGCGGAGAAAGCGTCCGACCTGGCGAAAGTGGGTCTGGACATGAGAATCCTTAATCTGATCGGCGATTTTCTTAAAAAACTTTTTGAAAAAGAGCAGTATCAGATGTTTATGGAACTTCATATTGGTAATTCCGAAACCGCAGGCGCGGTTGGGAATTTAAATCCGGAAAATAGAAAACCACTATCGGTGTATGTTCACAACCTGATTGAAGAACTGCCGCAAAAGCCTGAAACATCCGATGCCAAAGCGGCATTGACCGTTGCGGTAATGAAGACTGTGGCGACCGCTTCCAAAAAACTTTTTATTGCCAAAGGATTGCTGAATAAAGAAAAATTATATATTCACGCCAATGCTTTTGGGCAGCAAACCATTGAAGTTTTAAAAAAGGCCAACGCCGAAAAGGATTCACTTGCAAACGCGGGGACTAACGGAGCGAAAGTGCCGGAACAGAAAGACATGCCGTTGAACAAAGCCGCGGTTTTGAAAATAAAGACTTATCTGGAACTAAAAGAGGCGGTAACCATAATTGGATTGCAGTTTGAGGATGATGAAATCGCCGATCTGTTGAGGGATTTTGTACCACTACTGGATCCGAAGTCCGTTGCGGCGATTGCAAAACTTTATCCGGGAAACAAAGAACTTCAGGCTGTCGTAAGCCAATATGCAAATACCAACGGGGAATCAATCCTGGCAAAATTCAATGAAGAAAAGGGGGCGATGTTCACCGACAAAATGCAGGCGAATTTGAAAAAAAGTAAAAACAAGACTGACAGAAGCCTTTTGGCAATGCCGGAATTTGAAATGCTGTATCCCAAATTAATCAAACTTCTGGATGATGCGGAAGCGATGCTTGAGCTTGGGATTATTACAACATCGGGACTAATGGAAATTACCAGATACGCCGAATATAAAATGAATCAGGCGGTCAGGAGCGGATTTACGCCAAAATCTTTCACGACTTACATCCGGGTGATCCGCAAATTGGCTGAAATCAAGAAAATGAAACTGGATGAAATAGTGGCCGGAATTTGCAAACCTACGAATGTTCCGCTCCCGCCGATGAGAGCATATTAATCATGTTGGATTTTATTTATCATGACATCGCCGCAAGAAAACAAGAATGACAGCCCCGATCTTGAGGATATTTTTTCCCCGATTGAACTGGGTCTGCTTAACCAGATCGCCGCGGTTATCCAGTTTCAGTTAAGGTCACGCAAAAAAGAATCCCCCAAATCAACCGGTTTTTCCACAAATATGGTTACGCGGGAAATTTTTTTTGATCCCGATGATGTAAAAAAAATGGAGGCTTACAGGGCGTTTGCTTTTTTCTCTCATGAACTGGGGCACCATTTTCCGGTTGTGGCTGAGACCGATAAATCTTTCCGTCAACTATATCCGCTGGCGATGCAACTTCTCCCCGAAGCACTGCCAAACAAAGCAAAATTTTGCCATTCGGTTTCCAATATCCTCCTGGATGTTTTGCTGGAAGACAGCATTCCCAGGCACGGTGAAATTATTACACGTGATTTGTTTAAGGCGGCCTTCAGGCAAAACAGGGGGGTGACTTTTCTGGAAAACGCTGAAAATCCGGATCAATGGCTTGAAGAGTTTGAAAAATCGGACAGGCAGGTTTTTCCTTGGGAGGCGGTGATAAAAAAAGACAGCCAGAGAATCTCTCAAATGATTGGTATATCACTGATTGCGCCTTTTTTTGCATATCCGGACGCATCTCTCCTTAATCCCGACGTTGCCGTATATTTGGATGACCTTAAAAATCTTTTTGCGGAACTGACCAATCCAAAACTCAAGCCGAATGAAAAAGCGCATGTTTATATACAGGTCATTAAGATTGCCTCCGCCCTGCTTGAGAAAGACCTTGATGAAGCGGTGGAAAAGGCGGTTGATATTGAAAAAATTCTGCTAATTCTGTGGGAAAAGTTAAGCAAGCTTCTTAAGAACGCCGATAAAGTGAGTATTCAACTTGTGGATGGCACGTGCTCCGACGGTCCGTCGTCGGTTGTGATTATTGATGAGCATAATATTGATCCCGGAATCAAGCTGTTGCTTGATAACATGGCGGCGAAGCTGGATATTGTCCAGAAAAGCCAGGAAGATGACGACATTGAGGAAAAGGCGAGACTTTATTCGGTGAGGCCGGAAATTTACCGGCTTTTTCTTGGTATCAGTGAAAAATACGGTGCGGAAATCGCAAGCCTGCGTGATACTTTTATCAAATTTATTCTGCGGGATTATAGAAAACAGATGGTTCGCGGAAGGAAAGAAGGGCAGATGGTCGGTCCGGGACGGGAGGTTGAAACTTATCAGCGACTGCTTGGCGGTGAAACTTGTCCGGCAACTTATCTTGACCGTGTTAACCGTCCGAGCCCCCGTTCGCTGCAGTTATATAACCTTGTGGATACTTCGGGAAGTATGGTTTCCGATCTGGAAGGGACGCTGGCGTATTATACAATTGTTACGGTTGCGGCGAAGCAGATTCATGATGAGCTGCGGAGTAATCCGGCGCGTTATGATTTGAAAAAAATTGAAAACGATCCTGTGGAAATTGAGCTGGTGGGTTTTGACAGTAAGCCCCAGCTGATTATTTCGCTGGCGAAAAGACTTACAATGTATGACCTGATGCAGGGATTCCAGGCGATGCATGACAATACAATCAGGGGCGGGGGCACGGATGATGCGCGCGCACTGAAATTTGAACACAGCCGTATGAAACTGCATAAAGGCCGGGTGCTGAAAATCCTTTCCATGATTACGGACGGGGGAGGGCAGGGGGACCGGGTTGAATCGATTTTAAGACAGATTGAGGAGGATCCGGGTATTTATTTTTTTGTGAACGGAGTGGGGGCCGCGGCCGGAATGGTTAAGAAATTTTATGCCGATAAATTCAGGCCGGCATATTATTATCACGTCTTCGCGGAAGAATCGGATAATGTGGAACAAGCCATTCCAAAACTGATCAACTTTATTAGGGACAGTGTAAAGAGGCACTATTCAAAAAATTCGCCGGCTCGATAGGAACTGCGCACAAAGGGGCCGGAGGCGCAATAGCGGAAGCCCATTTTTTGGGCTTGCTGTTGCAGGTTTTGGAATGTCCGGGGAGTGATGTATTTTTTGACGGGGAGGTGGAGAGGGCCGGGTTGCAGGTACTGGCCGAAGGTGATGATGTCCACGTTTGCGGCGCGGAGGTCGCGCATGGTTTGGGTGATTTCCTTGGCTGTTTCGCCCAGTCCGAGCATGAGGGAGGTTTTGGTTAGGGGGGAGGGGGGCGCGCCGGCCGGTGGGGGTGTGGGGGCGGTGGTGGTGTTTTTGGCTTGTTTAAGGATTTTCAGTGAGCTTGTGTAGCCGGCGCGCGGGTCGCGGACGGCTTTCTGCAGGCGCTCAACCGTTTCCAGATTGTGCGCGAGCACGTCGGGCTTGGCTTTGATGATGGTTTTTAGGGCATCCATGTTTCCGGCCAAATCGGAAATCAGAACCTCCACAAGTATTTTTGGATTGAATTTTTTTATAGCACCGATACATTTGGCGAATTGTTCCGCGCCGCCGTCGGGCAGGTCGTCGCGGGTGACGCAGGTTATTACCACGTATTTCAGCTTCATGGTTTTAACGGCTTCCACAAGATTTTCCGGCTCGCGCTGGTCGACTATTCCCCGCGGGTTGCCGCATTTCACATTGCAGAATTTGCAGGCGCGGGTGCAGGTATCCCCCAGAATCATAAAAGTGGCCGTGCCCGATGACCAGCACTCCGCGGCGTTGGGGCAGGCCGCCTCCGTGCAGACCGTATATAGTTTTTTTTGTTTTAAAAGGGCGCGGATTTGTTGGTAGTTGTTCTGTTCCTTCCCCGGCGCGGGCGGGCGGATGCGCAGCCACGGGGGTTTGGGAAGGGGTGATTTGGAAGCTGTTTTGTTTTCACCAATACCGCCCTTTTGCTTTTTTGAACCAATCCTCATAAATAAATTTTACAGGGCGATGAAACTGCTGGCGCCCAGCCAGGCCAGGTTGAAAATAGCGCTTTGACTGCGCGCGTAAACCGGGCTTTCAAAAATCATGCCGTTAAGCTCTTCGCGGTTCAGGGAAATCACGGCCACCTTGTCGTCGTAGATTACTATTTCATTTTCAAACCAGAATTCGCGCGGATTCACGTAGAGAATTTCTATTAAATCCTGCGGGAAATCCGGCGGGTAATGATCTTTCACATAATTGAAAGCCTCGTCGCTGGAAGGACAGATTAAACGAGTCTTGATGTTTTTTTCCATTTTTTCGCGGGCGTAGGTCTTAAGATAATCACCAAAAAGATCGGCGAAAAATTTAAGGTTGGAGTATCCGATCAGCTCTTTTTTGGCGGTAAGAGTGTCCTCCAGAATGTTTTTTACACCCTCCATACCCTCGTAATATTTGATTTTCGGTTTGAGCGCGAGGGTGTTCGTGATAGACAAAAGCTCGGGAAGAATTCTTTTGGCGTAACTCATTCTTCCTTCCATGATGTTGATGATTTTTTGCGGTGGCTCGGCGGTGTAGTAGCGGACTTTTTCCCTGGTGATGAAGTTGACCAGACCTTTCTCGGTAAGTTTTTCCAGAGTGTGATAGCAGTTCACACGGGGCAGTCCGGCTTTTCTGCCGATCGTACTCACGTATCCTCCGCCCAGCTCCAGCAAAGCCATGTATACTTTGCCCTCCACCTCCGTAAGGCCCAGAAGCTCAAAATCCGGAATTATCATGATGTTGTAAAATAGTTTCTACATATATTATACACTAATCATATCTTAATGCAACGGCTTATGGTAAAGCATTTTGGTTGATTCATCACCTCTCCCAAAATCAATCCATTTTACAATATCCAACAATATGATATAAATAATACCAAATCACTATTTTAGCAAGTTTTCACACCCAATGACTAAATCCTGCAAACAATGCGCCCAACAATTTGAAATCACGGAAGACGACTTGAAGTTTTATGACAAGGTTTCGCCGGTGATTGGAGGTGAAAAATTATTGATTCCGCCTCCGACTCTGTGCCCGGATTGCAGAAGACAACGCCGTCTGGCTTTTAGAAACGAACGAAACCTTTATCACCGCAAGTGCGATTTGTGCAAAAAGGAGATATTTTCATCGTATTCCCCGGATAAGCCGTGTCCGGTTTACTGCCTGAATTGCTGGTGGGGCGACGGATGGGATTCGCAGGAGTACGGCGTTGATTTTGATTTCAGCCGTCCGTTTTTTGATCAGTTTGCCGAACTGATGCAAAAAACTCCCCAGGTTTCACTGATTTCCGATCCTCTGGCGGTTGAAAGCAATTGCACATATGTAAACTATGCCGGAAACAGCAAAAACTGTTATATGGTTTTTGACTCCGATTATAATGAAGATTCCTATCATTCAAACCTGTTAAAACACTCAAAAAATTGCATAGACTGCTCGCACACCCAGGAGTCCGAACTCTGTTATGAATGCATTGACTGCGTGAAATGCTATAACACTTATTATAGCCAGGACTGTACGTCCTGTATGGACAGTTTCTTCCTTAAAAACTGCAAGTCGTGCAAAAACTGCGCCATGTGCGTTAATCTTAACCAAAAGGAGTTTCATATTTTCAACAAACCTTATTCAAAGGATGAATACTTTAAAATTCTGGAAGGTCTGGATCTAAACAAATACAGTTCAATAATAAAACTGTATGAAAAACTTAAGAAACATGAACTGGGTTTTCCGCATAAACTCAACCATAATTTAAATACCGAAAACTGTACCGGCGACTATATTTTCAACGCAAAAAACTGCAGGGATTGCTTTAATGTGGCATCTTCCAGGGATTTAAAATACTGTGATTCCCTTTATCACGCCATTGATTGTATGGACACTTCATCTTTCGGTGAAAAAATTGAAAAAGTTTATGAAAGTGGGACTGTGGGGATTAGCTGTTATGATGTTAAATTTTCATCCATCGTGACGGAATCTTCGGATATTATATACAGTTTTGCCGCACGATTATCTAAAAATTGTTTTGGATGTTCGGCGGTCAGAAGAGCCCAATATCAAATTTTCAATAAGCAATATAGCCAGGAAGAATATTTGCAATTGATGAAAAAAATAATCCTGCATATGCAAAAAACCGGGGAGTGGGGCCAGTTTTTCCCGATGAATATTTCTCCCTATGGATACAATGAAACTATCGCCCAGGAATATTTTCCTTTAACCCAAAAGCAGGCGGGAAAAGCGGGGGTGAAATGGAAAGAAGAGAATCTTGCCAATCGCTATGTGGGAGTTAAATATGATATACCCGATGATATTCGGGACGTGGATGATTCTTTATCTTCACAAATTCTCACTTGTGAATCGTGTGACGACAATTACAAAGTGATCAAACAGGAACTTGATTTTCATAAGAAACACAATTTACCCGTTTCCCCTTTTTGTCCCGACTGTAGGCATAAAGAGCGTATCGCAAAGCGTAATCCCAATACGTTGTTCACACGGAAATGTGCCAAATGCGGGGACCCGATTGAAACCACTTACGCCCCCGAGGGGCCGGAAATCGTATATTGCGAGAATTGCTATTTGAAAGAAGTATATTGAAGATAATAAAATATAATAATTATAGTTAACAAAAAAAGACCATTAATAGCATGTAATAACCATAAAATAATTAGAATTAAAACAAAAAGCGATGTATAATGATAAAAAATCATTAAAATTTAGTTAACTAAAGCATGGAATTTCTTACGAAAAAAGTTATCAAGGGCAGAACGTATTATTACCTCCAGTATGAAGGGTACGCCAAGAGTCTGGGCGCGGCTTTGCCCGGGGATATAAAAAGTGCTTTCCTGGACTTTTTCGGTGCGATTGCGGAAAAAAAATACAAGTCGCTCGGTCGCGAAGTGATAAAGCAATTCCCGTACAGTAAACTTGAGGAACTGGAGAAAATGCACTATTGGCATGTTTGCGTGTCGCAAAGCGAATATTTCAGGAAAGAGTATGTAAAGATGTTTTTATGGTTTGCAATCCTGTTCACCTTTAATTCCAACCGCTCGGAAGGCTCCCGGGTGACACGACCCGAAATCGAAAAAATCGCTTTAGCCGGGAGATTAAAAAAGCCAAAAACAAAGACGGACAGGGAAATCTTTAATTCCATCCGCGCCCTCAACTATGCGTTTTCAAAGAAAATGAAATGGAATGCCGGAAACATTAAAAAAATCCATAAAATGCTTCTGGAAAATCTGGATGATCCGGAAATTATCGGTAAATGGAAAAACGAAAATAACGTCGCTCCGGGGAACCAGCCGACCGTGGACTACAAACAGGTAAAAACGGCCATGAATGAGCTTATGATTTGGTTCCATGCTGAGGCCGAAAAAAAAACATACCCGCCGCTTTTGGCGCTAGGATTCTATTGCCGATTTGAGCGGATCCACCCGTTCCTGGACGGTAACGGCAGGATCGGCAGGATTTTGCTGAACGCCATACTGTATAAATATAAATATTTGCCGGTGATTTTTTTCACCAAAAACCATCGGGAGCACTGTACGGCGCTTAGTATGGCTTTGGAAGGAAGATTTGCGAAGCTCAACACCCACTTTTTCAAGCAGGCAAAGAAAACTTACGAAGAGCTGTCATCGCTCAAATAACAATACACGCTTATGACCAAAGCCTGTAAACAATGCGCCCAACAATTTGAAATCACGGAAGATGACTTGAAGTTTTACGACAAGGTTTCGCCGGTGATTGGTGGGAAGAAATTTTTGATTCCGCCGCCGACGCTGTGTCCGGATTGCAGGCAGCAAAGAAGGCTTTCCTTTCGCAATGAGCGCAAATTGTATCATCGCAAATGCGATTTTACGGGCGAGGCGATCATCTCGCTTTATTCCCCCGACAAGCCGTATAAGGTTTATAAAGAAGAGATATGGCACAGCGACAAATGGGATCCGTTCGAATATGGCCGTGATTTTAGGGCGGGGCAGAAATTCTTTTCGCAATTCAGGGAGTTGCAGCTGGCCGTTCCAAGACGGGCAATGCAGCAGGATGGCACCAACGAAAACTGCAAATATGTCACTTTCGGACAGAATAACAAGAGCTGCTATCTGGCGTTTGTCTGTTTCAATTCCGATAACCTCTATTACTCGGCAGATTGCGGCTTTCTGAAAGACAGCTGCGACTGCCTTTTTTCAGACGGCCAGGAACTACTGTACGAGTGCGTGGACTGCAAGTCGTGCTTCAATTGCATCTTTTGCCGGAACTGCCGGCAGTGCTCGGACTCCATGTTGCTGGAGGATTGCCATAATTGCGACCATTGCATCGCCTGCAAAAATTTAAGGAACAAGAGCTATCACATCTATAATAAACCGTTCACAAAAGAAGAATATGAGAAATACAGGGAAGAGCTGAGGGGCAAAAACCTGACGGAGGAGAGGAAGAAGTTTCTGGATTGGCAGATAAGACTGCCCTCTCCGCATATCAGGGCGACAAACGCCGTTGATTCCGATGGTGACTATCTGGAAAACGTCCACAATTGCCACAATTGCTTTGACGTACTCAGGGGCGCACAGGATTGCAAATATTGCTGCTTTTCCGGATGGGACTGCAAAGACATGATGGACTGCAATAATTCGGGGCCGCAATGCGAGCTTATGTACGAATCACTCGCCATCGTCCGGTCGCAAAAAATCATGCATTCTTTTTTTATCAGGAACAGCAATGATCTTTATTATTGCGATAACATGACCGAATGCCATGACTGTTTCGGGTGCGTAGGGCTTACACATAAGCAATACTGCATCCTGAACAGACAGTACGACAAGGCTGAATATGAGAAGAAAGTAAGTGAAATCATCGAATCCATGCAAAAAAACGGGGAATGGGGAGAGTTTCTCCCGATCACATATTCGCCCTTCGCCTACAACGAGACGGTTGTAATGGACTATTTTCCCCTGGATCGGGAAAAATGCGGGAAAGAAGGGCTTCAATGGAAAGAAGAAAGTGAAAAAGGGCAGTTTAAGGGCCAGATCTCAAAAATACCCGATAACATTGGGGACGCCGATGACGGCATCACCGGCCGGATATTCAGTTGCGAAAAGTGCGGGGCCAATTACAGGCTGATAATTCAGGAGCTCCGGCTTTACCGGAAAATGGGCATAGCCCCGCCTCACCATTGTTTCGAGTGCCGCCACAGTGAAAGGATGCGTTCGCGCAACCCCCGCAAGCTCTGGGATCGCAATTGTGCCAAGTGCAAAGCTGCAATCCGGACCACTTACGCCCCCGAGAGGCCGGCCGCCGCCACAGCGGGGCCCCGCTCAGGCGGGGAAATCGTGTACTGCGAAAAGTGCTACTTGAAGGAGGTGTATTAGGGCGGTTTGGCGTATAGGCTTCACACTACAAACATCAGCTGTTCTCTTATTCCGCCGACCTCGTCCGGGTTAAGCGCGGAGATGTATTTTACCAGGCGTGATTTGTCGATTGTTCTGATTTGAAAGAGCAAAACCACACTGTCGTGCGGTCGCTTTGAGATGTTTTTGGGAAGATGATAAGTGGTGAGCAAACCTTTTGCTGTAAGGTTTGTTGTGAGGGGCGCGATCACGACAGTGTTGAGATTTCTATTGAGGATGTTTTTCTGCAGAACCAAGACCGGCCGATACCCCCCTTGCTCATGTCCTTTGACGGGATTTAAGTCCGCAAGCCAGATTTGTCCGCGCGAGATATTTTTCATATTGATTATTCGGATTGGATTTGGAGCCATTCGTCCTCGGAGGGAAGATCGGGGAAGGTAAGTTTGGAGAGTGCTTTTGTGTCTTCCTCCATCTGTCTTTCCAGGAAATCCTTTAATGCCGTTTCCACCAGTGCGCTTTTGCTTGTTCCGGTTCGTTTGCTCATTTTTTCCAGCATGATGTTCACCATGGGTAGGATTGTTATGGAGATGCGTGTTTTATGGCTCTTGGGCATAAGTATGATTTATTAGTATTACTATTTTATCATACTTATTGGCGGCGACAAAGATCTTTTGCGGACTGATATTACATCCGGAACATTAAGGAAATGTTAAAAATTCATAAATAATTTCATAACGCTGATAGGGGCACCGGTTGCAACAACAGAGTGTTGTTAATTTATTTCTACAGATGTTTCTCGTGTGCTTGATTGCTGTTTTTTGCCTTATTGTAAAGCTTTTTTAGCTTCCTAAAATTTATTGTAATAACTCTCCAGTTTACAAATCTGGACAGTATGATATAAAGGAGTTGATATACATTACAATATTTTGAATATTATGACAACTCTTCAGAACAACCTACAACTTTTGCACGTGATTGTGCCGCAGGGCACGCCGGAAAATCCCAAAAAGGAGGCGCTGTTTACGCAGTTCCTGGATAATCTGCACAAGACGGCAAGGGGGCAAATGTGCTCGTTTGAGATGTTCGGGGAGAACCAGTATACAAATTTTGTGATCGGTTGCGACGCCTCATCCGTGAAGCTGATTGAAGGTCTGCTGTACGCGACTTATCCCGGGTGCGAGATCAGGCCGGTGAAAGACTATACCGGACTTTATGACGGTGCGAAGGCGGTCCTGAAAGGAACTTCTCTGCGTTTCCGCGCCAGCGACATTTATCCGATTCAGACTTTTAACGGCTTTGAGGTTGATTCGCTTTCGGGCGTGTTTTCGGTTATTTCCAAGCTGAAAGGGACCGAGAACGCCTGGGTGCAGATTCTGGTCGCCCCGCGAAACGATGACTGGGGCTATCATCTGACCAGAAAAGTGGGGATGAAAGTGAATCGTTTCACCAGAAAATTCAGGCTAAAAGATTATGTGAGAATCAAGGACAAAAAAACTTTTCACGCCGAACAGGAAAGTTCTTTTGTGGAAAAAACCGAGCAGCAGCCGTTTGACGTGCAGATAAGAATCGGGGCGATTTCGCTGGACGCGGGCGAGGCGGAAAAAACCCTGCTGGCCTTGGCGAACGCATTTTGCCAGTTTAACAAGACCGACGCGAACGGATTTGAAATTGATAAAATAAAAAGCGGGGAGGGGTTTCTGCGTGAATATCGTGCAAGAAAAATGACGGGGACAGCGATTGTGAGCACGGCGGAACTGGCCACGCTGTACCATTTTCCCAATCCCGACCATGTTCCTCATGTCGCCCATGTTCTTGCAAAAAAACACGAGCCGCCAAAAGATTTGCCGACGGGGGGCGCGGATATTTCCATGTTCGGCGTGACCAATTATCACAACACTCATGTGCCTTTCGGGATCAAAAGGGAAGACAGAAGAAGACATCTTTACGTGATGGGGAAAAGCGGCACGGGTAAATCAAAACTGCTGGAGCTTTTGATTCAGCAGGACATTCTGGACGGGCACGGCGTTGGGGTTTTGGATCCGCACGGGGATCTGGTGGATAACATTCTGCGGATGATTCCGGAGTCGCGAAAGAAGGACGTGATATTGTTTGACCCCAGCGACACGGAGTTCCCGATTGCGTTTAATCCTCTGGAAAAGGTTGATGATAAATTCAAGATGCAGGTGACTATCGGTTTCATTGATATCTTTAAAAAACTTTTCGGGGACAACTGGTCGGACAGGCTGGAGCATGTTCTCCGCTATACCACGCTGGCTTTGCTGGACAGCCCCAACACTTCGGTTTTATCGATTCTGAAAATGCTGACGGATAAAAGTTACCGGCAGACGATTGTGAGCAGGATTCAGGATTCGGTGGTGAAGAATTTCTGGGTGAACGAGTTCGCGGGGTGGAGCGAGAAATTTGACGCGGAGGCGATCACGCCTTTGCTGAACAAGGTGGGCCAGCTGGTTTCCACAAACATGATCAGGAACATTATCGGCCAACCCAAAAACAGTTTTAACATCCGCGAGGTGATGGACGGGAAAAAGATTCTGCTGATGAAAGTTTCCAAGGGGCTTCTGGGAGAGGAAAACGCCCAGCTGATCGGATCGATGATTGTGACGAAAATTTACCAGGCGGCGATGGCGCGCGCGGATATGAGGCAGGAAAACAGGCAGGATTTTTACTTTTATGTGGATGAGTTTCAGAATTTTGCCACGGACACTTTTTCTGAAATTCTTTCCGAGGCGCGAAAGTATAATCTGTGCATGACGATTGCGCACCAGTACATCGGCCAGTTGAGCGACCTGATTAAAAAGACCGTGTTTGGTAACGTGGGCTCCATAATCAGCTTCCGAGTGGGGGCCGATGATGCCGCGGTGTTGGCGGACGAATATACTCCGATTTTTGATGTGAGGGATATAATTAATTTGGGAGTGCGGGAATTTTATCTGAAAATGTCGGTGAACGGCGAGGTTAGTGAAGCGTTTTCGGGGCGGACGATGAATATGGATTTTCCCGATAAAGATTTGAGCGGGGCGATTGTCGCGCTTTCAAGGGCGGCCTACTGCATGCCGCGGACCGATGTTGAAGATGTTCTGACCAGGTGGGATGAGGGGGCGGAGGAAACGGCGGTTCTTGCGGATTTGGAGAACGAGGGACGGGAAAGGCAAAAAGGCGGGCTGAAGGGCGGCGCTGTGATTAAGGAGGAGGCGCAATTTGAAATGCCGCTGATTTGAGAGGAGTAAGGCGGGGGTGGGGCGGCGGAAATGAGGCGGGGGCGGGAGATTTATTTCCCCTCCGCCCAGTTTTTTAGGGCTTCGTATTCGCAGTTGCCGCAGATGAATTTTTGGGACTGCGTGTTGTACATGAAAGGCACACCGCCGCAGAGGCCGTTGTCGTAACTTGCGAGCAGTTTGGCGTTTTCCTCGTCGTGCCAGGATTCCAATTTGTCCACCTTGAGGTTGGTTTCTTTTTCCAGGCGCTCAATCAGCGGCTCCATTTCGTGGCAATGAGAGCATTCGGTGCCGAAGAAGAAGAGCAGATTTGATGTTGGATTGGTCATGGGGGGTGGTTATTAGAGGAGTGGGCGGATGCGGCCGAAGCGGATTTGCCCACTACGCCGTACATACTATTTTAACAGAAAAACGGCCGTAAATACAAACGGTGAAGTTTTTAAGTTTAGGCTTCCGTTTTGTGAATTGAGCATATTAGCATATTGTGGTATAATTTTTAGATTATTATTAACAAATAATGACGGACAGAAAAGAGAAAGAACAGGAGTTGTTAATAGCTTTGCAGAACTGCTGGTATTTGAGCAAAGAGGAAAAATCCTTCTGGGTGAAAAACCTGCCTAATCTTCCCGATCATACCCTTCTGAACGTTCTTGCCGCCATATCGGAGAGTAACAATGTCATGAATGAATCCATCAGTGCCGCGATTGAGGCGAACCCGGACAATAATTACCTGAAACAGATTACAAACAAAATCAATCAAATAAAAAAACACGCTTTTAACATGGAAGAAGAAGATATGAAAATATCTGCGGAACAAGATCTGGAAAAACAGATGGAAAACTTATAATAACATGAAATGGGTCAATTTGACGCTCATCAAACACGAATTGAATCACTCAAAAAGCCGGAGGCTCCCGACAAGCTGAAGCAAAGCATTGAGAGTAAATCCAGTGTTTTGACCACTGCGGTTGATCAAGGCGAGACTGTGCTGGAAAATGCGGCAAAAGATTTAAAAACCCCCAAAGCAAAAGCCTATTTGGGCAAAGCGGCCGGCGAAGTCAGCGCAATTCTTTCTCAAATCGCACAGCACGGTTTTTCGATTTTGCAGGACAAGAATAAAGTTGATACGGCTGTGGCTTCGATAGATGCTCTTGTCAGCAATCTTTCCAAAAAGCTTTCGGACCAGGCCAGAATAATCGGGGAGTTTAAGTCCTATGAAGAGAAAGAAAAACAGGTTGATGAATTTGTAAAAGCGGAAAAAGAGAAGACCGCGACCGGAGACAAGTTTATCGCTGCAGAAAGAGATTTGAACAATGCAAAAAAAGCCGTGCCGCCGAAAAGCAAAGATGAAATTTCCGCGCTGCAACGCGGTATGGATGATTTGCGCGGACAATATGTTGCAAAGATGAAAGGGCTGAATGATTTGTATGAACCTTTTAAGCAACCGGGCTACCTGGCCAGCATGGAATCCGAGGTATATGAAACATTTTATAAATTGCGGACGGAAAAATTCGCCCCGGCGGAAACGAGCTATAAAAAGAGTCTGGAAGGATTGGAGTTGATTGAAAAAGAACAGGGAAGGACGGAGTCTAACGCTGAGATCGAGGGAGTAAAAGAAGCTACAATAAAGCTTGAAGTTGAGATGCAGCAGTACGCGGCGCTGGTGGAGGAACTGAACGCAAACTGGCCGGCCGCCGATCCGGAAAAGAAAAAGGACTGCGAATCGCGCGAACAGGCGCTTTTATCCGCCTATTCCGCCGCCAAAACGACTTTGGACCAAATAAAAGCCAAATCGGACAAAGATGAAATACACTGGATCGATCCCGCGGATCTTGCGGCGGCTGCAAAACCGGTTACGGACAATATCAAGAAAATAGAATCGTACAAGACGGAAAGGTCTTTGCGAGCCAGGATAGGGGATGACTCAAAATATCTGACTTTCTATACAAATGAAGAGGGCTTCAGGTCTTACAAGGAAAATACTACCGAATCGGGAAAAATCAAAACATGGGATGAACATAACGTTATATTCAGGAATATTAAAAATCACTTGTCCGATGCCCGTGCCGAGGTAAAAAAAGAAACGCAAAAGGCCGAAATGGACGCAATGCTTAAAGGATCCAAAGATAAGAGAGAGGCTTTGGAAAACAAGCTCGGTGAAAAAGGTAAAAAATATTTTGAGGCTTTGACCGCGCTGCAGGCGGGCGATTCGGAAAAAGCCGCCACTTTGCTGACTCAATATAAAGACCAGAAATTTACGGAAGAGGAGTTGACGTTGCATGCCGGACTTATTGAGCAAGCCAAGGAGCAACTTGAAACTATTAACCAATCCAAAGCGTTTTATGCCGCCATGGGGCTGATTAAAGGAGGTGATCAAAAAGGAGGAGTTACCCAATTGAACGCCTATCTGGCTTCGGTCGTAAAACTGCCTCCCGACAAAAAGTCGGCTCACGAAGGTCAGATTGAGGCCGCAAAAGAAACAATCAAAGGGATTGGGCTTTCAAACGTCAATCTGATGGCCGATGTTTTTGACGACATGGTTAAGCTGCGTATCGCAAGAAGAAAAATGGGCGGAGGACACCTGCGATACAGCGAATCGATGGAAGATGAATATTATAAGACTGAACTTGATGATTTGCGGGAAAAAATAATGAAGGGAGAATGTCTGGATCCTTTCACCGAAATAGCCGCCGCAAGAAAGAGAGTGGAGGATAAAGTGAAAGCGAAAGTGGAGGACGTTGACTGGAAACAGGAGGACAGCCTGCTGACTGAAGCGCAGGATTTGTTTGACGCCATGCACAACATGGATCCAAAGGCCAGGGAGAAGGCTCTGGTTGATTTTGCGAAGAGAGCAAGAGGTGAAAGGGCTTATGATTTGGCGCGCAAGTACCTGGAACGCGCGCTGGAGCCGATGTACCAGGAGTTTGAACAAAAAGTGAATAAAGGCGAATTGCAGAAATACATGCTGAGTGATCCGAAAATATCCGCCTGGCTAAAAGAAAACGCAAAAGCAAGGTACGATAAGATGAAGAAAGAAAACAACCTTGCAGGGCTTACCTACGACGATGTCTACAATCAACTGGTACAGTTTAAAATGCAGGATGTGATGCGCAAAGAAATGCGCAGGCAAATGACCTCTGAAGGTCTGGCGGGAGCCAATTACCAGGCGGCCGCGAAGGGTTCGATGCTGGAGAAAATGGTCGCCAACCATCAGATAATTTTTCAGCCCACACGTTTTCAGTCATTGACGATGACTGAAGGCACCAGCGAAGCCCTGCTGCTTTACAACGAATATTTCAAGGGTGAAGATAGTGAGTGGTATAATCCAACAACCTGGGGAGCGGAGGACTGGGATGATTTTGAGGATGCCACCATTTCTTTCGCATTTGATACCGTAATGTCACTGGGCATTGGAGTCGGTGCGGGTGCGGTGGGAAAAGCCGCGGGAAAAGCTGTGGTGAAAGCATTGTTAAAAAGAGGTGTCAGCCGTGCAGCTATCGCCGCCATTGAGAAAGGCGGTATTTCCGCACTAAGAGAAGTTATAAAAGGGGAAGCAAAAGGTGTGTTAAAAGCTTATCTGGCACGCCAGGCGGCTACAATCGCCGCCGAGGGTGCGACGATGTTCACACTGGGAACGATACAATCGGGTGTTATGGATCCAATAAATACGGCGCAACAATTTTCCGCGTGGTGGCAGGGACCGTCACGCCTTGGCGAAGCCATGGTAAAAACCGCCATGTACAGAGTGGTTGGGGCTGCCGGTGCAAGATTTTTGGGTAACAATCCGGCCATTTGGAAAGAAATCACCGAACACGTCGGTTCCGGTATTGTGGGCGAAGGGGTGGAATATCTTGGGCTTGCGGCAAGAGGTGAAGCCGGAGGTTATACGGCCAAAGATTTTGCCCGCGGCATGATACAGGATGCGTTCCAGGCGGGGGGAAGAAAGATTGGTTCTGGGGTGAGAAGAGGGGGACAAATGTCACAGGGTGAAATCCGCGCAAGAAAGGCGGCCGCCGAGCATGATTTGGACGCAATCGGTGCCGGGACACCGGACAAAATAGGCGGAGTTGAGGTCAGGCGTCATAAACAGGATGGTGTGGAAGTTGTTGAATATGTTGTAAGGGGGGAAAAAGGCGCGCGCGTTTTCAGGGCAGATGATATGTCGGTCTTATCGCCGGAAGTCCGGAGAAGAATAGAAGGTGAAGCCACGAAAAGCGAAAGTGCGACACCTAAGGTCAGTCCACCCGGTGAAAAACCGAAAGAGCAAGGGCCGTACAGGACACCGGCGGAGGCTTCTGAACGCTCCGATACCGCAAGAGCCGAGACACCTGCTGATAGAAGCAGACGTGAAGCGGCAAGGGCGGAGCAAATCCAAACCCAAATAAAGGCAAGGGAAAGCGCACTGGACAGCACCACCGAAGAGGGGAGAAAAGTTGATACGTCGATAGCGGGCAAGAAAACCGAAGTCGAAGTCAAGCTTCCGGACGGGACAACCACAAAAGTTGAAATCAAAGTGGAAAAAAGTTTATTGACACCTGAAACATTACACAGGCTGGCCCAAGGGGAACCACTGCAATTGAGCCCTCTCGACCAATATCTTCATCAACACATGGGTAAAGGCATCCGTGATGCCATCGCAAAACATATAACAGAAAATCCAACCCTGGAGACAAGAAGACAGGAACTTGAAACGGCGGCGGCCACGGGTGATTTTGAAGCAATGAAACGTATTATGGGAGAAGAAGGTGCCGGAAAGCTAAAAAAGGCAATCGATACTGTCCGCGAAAAAACCGCACAGGGCATGGATATATTCACGCGTTCACATACTGATGTTAATCCGGACGGCGTTGATGTATCCAGGCAACCAATGTCAGAAACCATAGATAAGACACTCAATGAATATGCGGATGAGCATTTTAGAGAAACCGGCGAAAGGATGGATCCACAAATGCTGGCGGCTCTAAAAGAAAGAATGTTGAAGTCTGCAATTGACCAGCAAATAGATAATCCGCCCGAATATGTATCCCATGGATTTGATCATTCGTTACGGGTAATGGATCATGTTGAGCGTGTCTTAAAAGGAAATCCCGAGGCGATAGCCGAATATGCAAAAAAATACGATATTTCCCACGCACAGGCCAAAATGATGATGAAGATGGTGGGAATAGCCCATGATTTTGGTTATCCCTTGAAAGGGGATTTAAACAAGTCTATTCATGCACTAACCGGAACCCACCATTTTCTGGCTGAATTTGCCAGGCCGATGGCGAATGCGATGGGATTGGATTTGAGTAATCCAAAACACCAGAAAGCCATAAAAAATCTGGCAAATGCGATTGAAAAGCATTCGGCTGATAAAATTGAAGGCAAATACAAAGATTCCGCAGGCAAGAAGAAGCCGCTTGAATTTGACCGTAAAATAGTAGTGGAAATCAAGGTTACCGGAACAGATATGACGTACCAGCAGGAACTTTTAATTTCGTCCGCAACTTTACAGCAATATCCAAATGTAACGGCTTATGTAAGAAACCATTTTAAAAACCTTGATATCCAATTGGCGGGGGGAATCACCGTTGTGCACGCGCCTCCGGGCCAAAAATTTTATGGCCGCCATGTTGATCTGCCGGGAACCACACAAAAAGGCGAAATACCGGCGGGAGTGGAATATACGGGAGCGGATTTAATGCCTCTTCCCGAAGGAGTGCCAAAACCCTCAAGACATACGGATCCTAATACGCCCGGATTACGATACAAACATGACCCATTGTTGGCCCTGATACGCTATTCGGATAATATGGATATGGCGGAAAACAGGTTTTCCGACTTCCAGAAATCAACCCCATTCAGGCGACTTTATGAAAGGCTTGGAGTGGAAAGAGCCGTTAATTTGCTTATGGGTGAAAAAACAGTATCCTCCGCCCTTGCAGATTCAATGGGCCGAAGTGATTTTAGCGTAGACCGTGCAAAAATAATTCTCGAAAAAGCCGGCAAACCGGGGAAGCCGCAATTGACCGAAGGTGAATTATTATCGTTAACCGAAAGGTTAACACAGGCGGATACTCCCGAGCAACGTGAGCAAGCCTTAGTCAACCTAAGAAATCTGGTCCAATCCGTGGACATTGTCTCTTTTGGGAGACCTCCCAAAATAATCAGCGCAGAATATAAACAAATTATTTTACAGCGCATTGAAACCAGCATTCAAAACCCGGGAATGTCCCCTAAAGATCACTTTAAAGGAATGAGAGATGCGATTGGTGACAGAGTATTAAACGAGGAGGCGCAGGGTCTATCACCGGAGGATACAAAACATTTGGCAACCGTAAGAAGATTTTTAGGTACGGTTGATGCGGTTTCATACAGACATTTTGGTGGCTGCAGACCCATTGGGGACGTTGCGGTGAACGGTTCAACAATGAGGGTGGAAATGAAACCCGATGTTATGATGCAATACAGGGGCTACGTGGCGGGAGAAGGCCCGGGCGTAAATGTCCCCGTGAATGTGTATCAAATATGGAGAGGGATAGACGCCGCCAATAGCTTGACGATTGGGGGTAAAAGCATGAAACTGGAAATTGCCGTGAATATAAACGGGGTTGAAAAGGTTTTTAAATTTGATCCCTCTAAAGTTGAAGAGGGAAAATCAATCAGTGCAGAATTTGTTAGACAATACAAAGAATGGGAAAGTATTAGTCTTTAGTATTTAAATTTTATTATTAATAACTTATTATGGAAGCACCAGATCAATATAGAATCCCGGAAGGAAAAATGATTGACTTAACCAGGCCGGAAAATCAGGAGGCAGTTGATGAACTTGCAAACATGGAAGAATTGGGGGAATTTGTCTTAAAAGTATTGGAAATAGCGAAAGCAGAGAAAAAAGAATTAATGTTTGATGGTTTTGGAACGGGCAATTTCAGAGTCAAATATAATGGTGAAATTGTTGATATCCGGCTAAATATGTCGGTAGATCCAGGCGATGACCCGATAGATAATTGGGGCTATTCAATGAGTATAAAAGATTTAAGGAAACCCTGGGTAAAAAAAGCAATTGGCAATGTAGCCGATCAGAAAAAAATGGAGTTAAGGTCAATTACTTTCAAACAGTTCTGCCTGGATGCAGCAGGAGAAACACTCGATTTAAGTGATTTGGAAGAACAATATCCCAAACTTACATATTCAGACTTCTTGACTGCCATAGGAGAAGAGATTGGAAGACTGGGTACGAACTTTTACTATAGACCTTTACCAAATCGCGAGGCTTTTTACATGGACTTCGCCGATAAAGAGATGGAGCGGAAATATATTGATAATGACCCCGAATTTGAAGCCACTTTCGGTCCGGTTGTGAAAGAGATGATTAATGCCGTGCATAAGAAGCTGAAGACACTTAATGAGAAAAAGGCGGCATAATTGCTTATTTTTTTAGTTTTTGCGGATTTTTATTATGAGCCGGAATGATGATTATTTTTGTTGTATCTGATACAATCCACTCCGATGCCAAAGAAAATCACTTTAAAGGAGGCGGCGGAGATGATTCCAAACTGGAGTATGGTTTTTATCGGCGGGTTTGCGCATGTGCGGGCGTGTATGGCTTTTTCGAGAGAGCTTATCCGGCAGGAAAAACATGATTTGCATTTTATTTCTTCGGGGCCGACTTTGCATGTTGATTTGCTGGCGGCGGGAAAGGTGATTAAGCGGATGGAGGTGGGTTACAGCGGGATTGAGACTATCGGGCCGGGGCCGAATGTGCGCAGGCGGATTGAGGAGAGGTTTTTGAAGGTGGAGGATTATACGAATTTTACGATGGCGATGCGGCTTTACGGTGGGGCGCTGGGCGTGCCGTTTATGCCGGTGAAAAGTATTTTGGGGTCGGATATTGAAGTGAAATCATCTTTTAAGGACATACGGCAGAAACTTTCGGTGGTGGAGTGTCCGTTTACGGGGGAGATTGTGTGTCTGGTGCCTTCGGTGAATCCGGATTTTGGCGTGATTCAGGTGCAGAGGTGCGACGAGGAGGGGAACGTGCAGATTGATGACGTGACGACGACGGATGTGGACGGATTGAAAGCGAGTGATGTGAAGATTGTGCTGGCGGAGGAGATTGTGCCGACGGCGCGGATTCGCAGGGATCCGGCGCGGACGTGCGTTCCGGGGCTGATGGTGGACTATATTGTGGAGTGTCCGTGGGGCGCGTGGCCGACGGCGATGTTTAATTTTTATGATTATGATCAGGAGCACATTGAGTTTTATGCCGATTTGTGCAAAACGGAGGAGGGTTGGGAGAAGTACAAAGAGGAATGGGTGATGCCAAGCGAGGAGGAGATTATGAAGAAGTTGGGGGCGCGGGGGATGGAGAAGTTGAAGGCGAAAAAGGGGTTGGGGTATTAGTTAACTTAGACTTATGGGGAGAAAATATACAAATTTGGAGTTGATGGCGATTTGCGGGGCGCGCTTGATTTGGGACGACGCGGTGGTGCTGGCGGGGACTGGGATGCCCGTTTTATGCGCTATGCTGGCGCAAAAGACGCGCGCCCCCAATGCAAAAATCGTTTATGAAGGCGGAAACATTGATACGCGCAATAAGGATTTGCCCTTGTCGGTGAGCGATCCCCGGCTGATGCATGAAGCCGCCGCGGCACTGGATATGCGGTCAGCTTTGGGCGAACTTTTGCAGGGCGGATACATTGATATCGGCTTTTTGGGCGGCGCGCAGGTGGACAAGTATGGGAATATCAACTCCACGGCGATAGGGCGGTATAACAGGCCCAAAGTGCGTCTGGTGGGCAGTGGCGGAGCCAATGACATCGCGTCGCTGGCCAATCACACTTTTATAATTACAAAACACGAAGCGCGCAAACTCCACTCCTGCGACTATCTGACCTCTCCGGGACACCTGCACGGGGGAGATTCCCGCGCGAAGGCCGGTCTGCTGGGCGAGGGGCCGAAATACATCATCACCGACCTTTGTATTTTTGACTTTCATCCCAAATCAAAAAAAGCGCGAATTATGAGTCTGCACCCGGGCGTCCGCAAAAAAGATGTTTTAAAAAATATGAGCTGGAGGCCGATTGTGCCGCGCAAAATCGCGGAAACAAAAAAACCGACCGACAGGGAACTGAAAATCCTCCGCACGCAGGTGGATCCGAAAGGGCTGTATCTGGGGTAAAAATTACCATAATAATTATGTCGCGCGAGGCGGAAAAACCAATTGCGGAACAAACCAACCGACCAAGAACTCTTCCTTATCGTGAATATTTGGATGCCGTCCGCGAAGCCTCAACCGAGCCTTTGGATCAACAGATTGAAAGAGAGACCGAGACGGTTCTGACCAATAATGATTCTTTGCTGTTGAGCACAGGCCCCGACGCTTTCAGAAGTCTTGATGAGCAAATAGGCGGTGCTCAAAAAAGCATCCAGATAAATCTTTTCAGCTGGGCGGCGGATTCTTCGGGTATGCGAATCGCCAATAAAATTGCCGAGGCAAAAAAGCGTAATCCGAATCTGAAAGTGGATATCCGGCTGGATAAGCTGGGCTGTATTTTTGTGGGAAGCAAGAATGAACTTAAGGCCAGAGCAATAGGACTTCTGGCTCCTCATCTGACAAAATTCATTTTCAAATACAAAAATTTAAGCATGCAAAAACTGACGGGCCTGATGGATGATCCAAACAGTATTTATAATTTTTCCCCCGAGGAGAAATCCGAACTGGAAAGTTTTGTGCGTGAGGTTCTGACCGATGAAACTTTGATGCAAATTAATCCCGCCCTCGCAATTTTAAAAAATACGGCCGGAATTAATCTGATGATTGAGGATAACGGGCTTGGCGGGATGGATCATTCCAAGGTATTTATTTTTGACGATACTACAACTATCAGCGGAGGAATGAATATTGGCGATGAGTATTCGGGCGGCTATGAGGAGGGCAAGGGCTGGACGGGCAAAATAGACCCGAATTACTGGAAGGATTATATGGTCAAGACAACCGGGCCGGCGTCCAACATTAATCGCAATAATTTTTTTAGCCAGAATGAATTTGTGCCCGATCGGATTAACGCCGGAAACAATCTTAGTCCTTTGAGGGTTCTTCGGAACAGTCCGGGGGATGTCGCTCCCGATGCAAGCCCCGAATCCATTGCCAAGACGAAACAGATTACTTACGCGACGATGCATTTGATTGATAATGCCCAAAGTACGATTGTGATTGAACATGCTTATATTATGGATCAGCAGGTTGTGGATAAATTGAAAGCGGCCGCGGGGCGCGGTGTGAAAATTACAATTTTAAGAAGTCAGCCCGAAAGTGAAGGACTTGAAAACGCCAATAACAGTTTTTTTAGGCAACTGGACGGAGTTGCAAACGTGGACGTGATAAAGTTTCCCAGAGTTTCGCATACCAAGCTTATCAGTGTTGATGGCAGGTATAGTATTATCGGCTCGGCGAATTTGTCGCGCGCCTCCCTGCGGCATCATGAGGAGGTTTCGTATATGGTAAGCGGTGATAATCCTTTGCAAAGGCAAATTCAGGAGTCGCTTAGGGCCGCGGTGGAGTATGCCAAAACCAGGAGTAATGTGCGAGCGCAAACTTCCGCATCATTAGCTCAGTTGGGGTCTGATGTGGGCGGGGACTCACCGGCTTAAACCGGAAACACGGTGTCTTTTAGTTTTTTGCTGTGGAGTTTGTGATCGGGGGAGTATTTTCCCACCAGGTCGTAGAAGCGCCGGCCGTGGTTTAGGTGGACCAGATGGGCCAGTTCGTGGACGATGATTGAGTCCATGGTTTCGGGATTGGCCAGGATAAGACGCCAGTTGAAGTTGAGATTTTTGTCGCGGGAACAGCTACCCCAACGTGTTTTCTGGGCTTTGACGGTGACGCGATTGTAGCTTAGCCCCATGGTTTCGGCGATTTCGGCGGTGCGGGTTTGAAAGATTTTTTTTGCTTTGGCGCGCAGGTGTTTTTCCAGAGCTTTTTTTATTTCCCCTTGTGAATCATTGGCAAGAACATCGGTTTTCGGCATAAAAACTATGATTTCCTCGTTGTCATAGTAGGCGGTGTCTCCGTCGTATTTGAGCGCGCGGGCCTCTTTTACAAACGGTTTATGTTGGCGTGTAGAAAGGATGCGGATGGTTTTGGGCTTGCCGATGATGTGAATTACCGAGCCGTCTTTTATTTGGTTCTCGGCGGCTTTTTGTTTTTTGATAGATCTTTTTTGCAGATTTTTAATCACCCATTCGGCGTGTTCCTCCATAAATCCGGGTATGCGCTTGTGGTTAAACCGATCCGGCACAATCACCTCCAGCCCCCTGTCCATGCCGATTTTCATACTCAAACGGCGGGCGCGGGTACTGATGCGAAGTATGTAAGGAACGGATATTTCCACTCCGGAAATCGGATGTCGAAGTTCAATGGTATGTCGCAATGATTCCATATATTCATTTTTTATCGTACGCGGAAACCCATTTCCACCGCTTTTTTTGCCGCATTCCGCTTATCCATGTGGACACAAAAATCAGTCAAAAAAACAATCTCTCCGCTACCCAGAAGATCATACCTGTCCCACCCACCCTGTCCATAGATTGAATCACCCGCAGTCATAACGGGAAAAACCGTCCGCTCCCCCATTGCATTCAAACTTTCCGGGCACTCCTCCGTCATTTTAATGTATGCGAGCCTGGTGCGGTCTATCACCTCGCGGATTTCCTTTTCCCACATCTTGGCTACGATATCGTCCGGCCATCCGAGGGCTCTTTCCAGCCCGATTATTTGTTCCGCCGCGTCTTTATCAAGTATTGATGGCATTTTTTTTGTTACAGGATGGTGATTTTACATGATTATGCGGTCGTGATAAAGTCTTCACGGCGGAGTTGGCCCGTTACCATGGGCGGAAACAATCCGATTTTATCAATAATGAACAACAATATGGCTTTAAAGAATCAGATACAAGCGGAACTTGCGACGGCGATGAAGGCCGGAGACGATACAAAAGTGAGCACTCTGCGCATGCTGAAGGCGGCAATTTTGAAATACGAGGTTTCGGGCAAGGAAAAGACCGATGCCACGGATGAAATAATTCTTGATCTCATCACCAAAGAAATCAAACAAAGACGCGATTCCATAGAGCAGTTCAATTCCGGCAACCGCCCGGAGATGGCCGCGCAGGAGGAGAAGGAGCTGGAAATTCTGATGGCTTATATGCCGCCGCAAATGTCCGATGATGAGCTGAAAAAAACGGTTATGGAGGTGATTGAAGAGAGCGGAGCCAAAACAAAACAGGATATTGGAAGGGTTATGGGTGCCGTGATGGCTAAGGTGAAGGGGCAGGCGGACGGGGGGAGGGTGAAGGAGATGGTTAACGCGATGCTGGTTTAAGTGCAGCCCTCAAAGGAGGGTAACTCCTTTGAGGTCAATAATATAACGACTTAGTTATGGCGAAATTGTATACAAAAACAGGGGATGACGGGACGACCGGGCTGGTGGGGGGAGCGCGGGTGGGTAAAGACTCCCTGCGGATTGAGGCGATTGGCGAAATTGATGAACTTAACGCGATGATGGGGCTTTGCAAAAATCATAATTGGGGGATTGAAATCGGCAAAATTCTACATGATTTGCAGAGGGAACTTTTTGTTCTGGGTGCGGATTTGTCCACTCCCATGGATAAGAAATGTCCGGTGGAGCGGATTTCGGCGGAGATTGTGAATAATCTGGAAAAACTTGTGGATCAATACTCGGAAAAAGTGACCCCGCTGGAAAATTTTATTCTGCCCGGAGGAACCGACGCGGCGGCAAGTCTGCATATGGCGCGCGCGATCTGCAGAAGGGCCGAAAGAACGGTGGCGGCTTTAAAGAAAAAAGAGGAAATCGGTGAATTTGTTCTACCCTATTTGAACCGGCTGTCCGATTTGCTTTTTGTGCTGGCCAGAACCGAAAACGAAAAACACTCCGTGGCGGAGGAAAAGTGGGAGGGGTGATCAGAATGATATTTAAGCCTCTCCGCGAACAATTTTACCCAAGTTGTTGGCAGCTTTTCTGCATTGTGATAAGAACCATTCCCTATTGCGGGCGTCACCTGCCGAATAAGGGTAATCAAGGTCAAATGAACATCCTCCCATTTCAATGTCTTTTTTTATGGTGGCCGGGAAAAAATCATAAATATAAACCGGTACATCACCAAGGCCGAATGTCAGGTTATCAGCCGAAGAATCTACTGTTAGATATTTTACGAAACGTTT
This sequence comes from Candidatus Altimarinota bacterium, assembly GCA_041738505.1. Classification (GTDB taxonomy): domain Bacteria; phylum Patescibacteriota; class Gracilibacteria; order UBA1369; family UBA1369; genus JBGSPQ01. The sequence goes on from JBGSPQ010000001.1 coordinate 29,771, forward strand.
TTCGTTTAAAAATTCCTCCCATCTGGACGGTTCAAGATTTTTTTTGTCAAAACCGCTGTCCATAAAAGGTAATGCCAGCATGCAAAAGCGTAATCCTCGAGGGTACATTGCTTCAAAGTTCCGAGGCAACGTTTCTGAATCGGGTAATATTTTTTCCGAAATTGCATTTTTGGCGCTTTCCGGAAGCACCGAACATTCATTTAGATATTCGGCCATTTCGAATTCCCTTGTTTCGGGTTTTTCCATTTCCCTGAAATCCAGCCCTTTTTTCTTATGAACCCAGGAACGGTCATGTTCCCCTTTGAAAACGTCACATAAATCTTTCTTTCTTTTTGGATCTTCCGAAGGATGGTTGTTGTTATTGATCATGGTTTTATATTAATGATTTTTAAATTTTATGTAAATCAGGACAATCCGCGGGCTTGAGCCCTCCTTATTTCGTGCATCATTCTTTGAACGTCTCTTCTTAAATCCCCCACAGTTACCCGGGGTGGTCTGCGCAGGGCTTCGGCCTTTGCCATTTCCGCCATCCTGATTTTTGCCGGATCTCCTCCGGCACGAGCCAATTTTATACTTTCATCAAGTCTGGCTACATCGGGGACGTCATCAATTGCGGTTGTTATGTTTTTTAATCTCGCTCTGATAGTATTTACAGTAGAAGCAGGAAGCAAATGAGGGCGGGTGGTTACTATGTGATCAACGAATTCCATAACTTTTGCGGTCTGCCCGAGATCCGTTATTGCCGTAATATTTCGGGGGATAGGTATGTCGGGATTTGCTTTTGCCCACTCCACCGCATAGCGGAGCTGATTGATACCGCGATTTGAATATGTGGGCGTTATGGGAATTCTAAAAACTCTACCATCGGGAAGATGCATTATTGGTTGATGGATAACTTTCCCGGCATCGTCCAACCCTGTTTCAAATTGTATATAGCGAAGATGTTCTGACGGTATTGCACCCAAATCTCCTAGAACGGCAGTTGGCCTGCCTTCGGACATACCTACAAAAAAGTTACCGGGCTTAATATCAAAATGCATTCTACCGGTCCCGTGAAGTCTTTCCATTCCTCCAAGAATATCATCCAAATATCCAAGTGACTGATCCAGTGGCAGGTTTTCCATTACAGTTCTCATCCCAACACTATCCAGTCCTGGCAATGGCTTCAATAATTCGGTCATGGTAATTAGCTCTTCCCTTAGAACATTTCCCGCCCTGTCTCTTACTATTCGTCTTCCCAGATTGTGTGGGCGAAGAAGACCGGTCTGGTCGGGCAAGTCACGTATTGCGCGCATGGTCGCCTCTTCATAATCCATCATGTTGCGGATGGGATCATTGGTATCCCAATCTGAATACGGATGCGGCTGTTTGATAGCTACCCGTTTCATTTGCGGCCGCATTTTGCCGCTTCCGTCTTTTACCCATCTAATGGTATATCCGACATTCACTTTACCCATGCCCCCGGCCCCCAGGCTTTGTGAATCATCAAAATAGTATCTAAGACTAACTTTTTCTCCACCAACTATGTCCGTTATTTCATCGTATTCACCTTTTACAATTTTTTGAATAATTGATTCCGTAAGCGCTTCGGGCGGCATGTTATTCAGTATTTGAATTTCAGCCGCATCTAATTTTTGAATTTCTTCCATGAAATCGTCGATCATCATTCCGTTCTTATTACCGACGGCCTCTATTCTGCGGGCCAGTTCAGGATCGGCGCCAACCCTGGAAGTAAGTGACTGAACAGCTTCCGTCCTTTCCGCTGCGGTGATAGTCTCCGGACCTGTTGATGCCGCTCCGTGCGGTTCGGGTGGGGTGGTTCGTACCGTACCTGCACGCTCCGCCACTGTTGCATCTTCCACCGCGGGGCGTTTGATTGCTTCGGGCGTGGCCGCACCCGTTGCCTCTTCCGCAACCGGTTTGCGTGCTCTTGAGGCTGGTGTTTCAGCTCCGGTGTGTTCACCGGAAATATTTCTTCTGCGCTCAAGCGGGAAAGGCTCTGTATCGGTCGGACTTCTTCTGTTTAATGGTAACGGTTCTGTATCGGGGCCGGCTCTTCTTACCAGTGGAACGGCTTCGCTTGCTTCATCAAGGTGTGCGGCTTTACCCCTTCCTCTTAAACGACCCACGACAGCTCCGGGTATTTCTTTAACTGCTCTGACCCCTCTTTGTGCTCCGCGCACAGCCCGTCCCGGTAATTGTACGGCCCCTTTGGCCCCGCTTTTTACCGCAGACCCGACATAAACCGCACTTTCGCGCGCGCCGGCAACTCCGGCTCTGGCCAAAGCACGAGTGACACCCACTTTTGCAACCGTGGCGGTTCCCATTCTGGCGGCGACATACGCACCTTGAGCGGCTTTTCCTCCGGCTCCCAAAGCACCCGCGCCGGTTACGGTAGTGGCAATATTTGCAAATATTTTGCCGACTCCCACACCAATCCGCCCCGCCTTAAAATCCTCGTATGAAATCAATGCTTTTCCCATTCCCTCCCAGGCTTCACCGGCGCTGACGTCCGGATTGGCGCCCACAAGCGCGCCCAGCCCTTTAACCGTATCTATCGGATGGGCAACCAGAGTCACGATCCCCCCCGCCATTTCCACAAGTCCGCCCGCCACGCCTATTGGAGTACTGATCAGTTCCACCCCGATTCTGGCCGCCACGTAGGAAAAAGTTCCCATTTCGCTTCTGGCGTCCTCTAAACTTTTTGAAAGCCATGTTGCCTGATCCAGAATCCCTTCGCCCGCCATTGAAATCAATCCGCTTGCAACGGACAATTGCACTCCCGCAGTTGACTCGAGAAAACCAATAACACCCGACGGTGGCGCCAGATTCGCACTGTTTAAAGCCGCTTTTTGACTCCGCAAAGAAGTGAGCATACTTGCATTGGCAAGATTGTTCTGCATTACCGCAGAGTCTACCGCTCCGTCGATTTCATCATATTGTTCAAACGCTTTTTGGTAATGCGCGTTTACCTGTTCTTTGGTGGTCGCGAACTGCATTTTGGCCTCGTCCAGATTTGCGATTGAAGCGTCCAGCCCGTCTATCGCCGGATTCACCTGCTCCTCAAGGTGCGTATTCAGATTAAGGCTTCTTTCCGCCGCCTCTTTTTCCGCGCCCTCCAATTGAACAACGGTTTTCGCACCTCCCTCCACCACCTTGGTCGCAGCGTTAAGGCCCGTGTCCGCTTCGCTTTGCTTGCCTTCCAATTGCTTTCTGGTGTATTCCAGTTGAGCGCGCGTTTCCGGTGGCAGATCGGGGTTTGCGAGCGCATTGTCAATCCTTTCAACCGTAGCCTTAAGGGCTCCGCTAAATTCCGTCAGTTGTTCCTGTTTATTTTTGGCAACCTCCGATCTATTGGTAAACTCCTTTTTGCCTTTGCCGATTTTTTCCCTGTAATTCACTAAATTGTCCCGCGAACTTTCCATTTCTTTTTTACGCGCTTCCAGGTTGTGATACTTAAGTTCTTTTTCTTTTCGAGCCTCTTCCGTTTGAGTTGAAGTATTTTCCACTTCTCTTATTTTGGCATCTCTTTCGGCCATTTTTTCCTGCTTGAGGCGGTTGCTTACCTCCCCCATGGCCGTTCCATAGCCGCTTAATTTATCTTTGGTCGCTTCGAATTTGCCGATTGCCGCATCGACTTTTGATTTCGCTTCCGCAAGTTTGTTTTGCAGTTCAATCCTCTCCTGGTCTTTATTCGGCCAGAAATAGGCCACGAACTTTTTATACGCCCTTACCCCTTTTCTGGCTTTTTCGTATTTCGCGTATGCCTGTTGAAAAGCGCCCGCCGTTTTCATAACTTCCGCTCCTTCCGTACGGAGAGCGGTATTCCAGCCATCGTACTGTCCGTATTTTTCGTTGAGGGTCTCCAGGTCGTTTATTTGCCCCGGATTTTCGGTAACCTCCTCCACATCCAACGGTTCAACATTTTTCGCGGCACCTTCGGCGGATTCCGCGCCGGCTTTTGCCTCGCGAACCGCTTTCAGATCTTCTTCGGTGGGCGCGTATTCTTTCATGAGCGCGGACACTTTGTTAACCATGTCCGCCCTATAAGCTTCGAATTCCGCCGTGCTCAAACCACTGTTTTCATCTTTTTCATATCTTCCCGGGGAGGCCAAAAAATACTTCACAATTTCGTTGTGAAGCATTTGATTGAATTCAATCGGCAGTTCTTCAAGCTGAGCGGTGTATCCGTCTATTATTCCGTTTGATTTGGAAACCAACCCGGCAATATCCAATTCCGGCCCTTCGGCTTCTTTTTTTTGTTTTACGGAAGACAACTCTCCTTCCTGCAATTTCGGCATTTCGGCAAAAAAGATCATTCTGTCTTCTCCAAAGTCGCTATATTTTTTTGTTTTGATTTTGATCATTTTTATAATTGTCCAAGGATGTCCTCCGCTTCTTTCTTTTCCCCGGTTTCATATATTTTTTTGATTTTGGTCGTCTCGTTTTTTAGATGTGATTCAAGTTTTTTGTTAAACCCCTTATCTTGTTCCAGTGTCGCGGCCAGCAATTCGTCCTGCCTGATTCCGCCTTCTTCAAGCACCTTAATCAGCTCATCCAGGCCGTTTGGAGGAAAAGATTCCGCCCTGGCAAGAAACCCTTCAATCTCTTCCGATTTGAAGCAATAGAGCTTGTAAAACAGCTTTCTTAAGCGATTGATTTTTTGGGCTTGATTCATTTTCCGTTTTTCGGGTTCAAGAATATCAGCATATTATATCACATTTTTGCCTTTTTTTCATGGGATTTTCGGCTCGCTAGACACTGACTGTCCGGCCATCACCCTGCTCGCTGCCAACCGAAAGCCCCGCTGTCCATCACCCAGCTCGCTACCCCCCGACTGTACGTTTCCTCCATCCATCACCCAACCGTCTCTCCGTGTGCCACAACTCATGGTGCCCTTTGCAAAGCGGTTTAAGGGTTTGCGGATCATGAGATTTGTATTTGGTGAAAGGTTTTTCGTGGTGGATTTGTTCGGCCGGTTTACCGCAATTTGGCATTGCGCATTTTGTACCGAATATTTCATTGATTGTTTTTTGGATTGCCGCAGGAATGTGTCTAGCGGGGGTGCTTTCAGCCTCTTTGACGGCTTGTTTCTGGCTTAAGTGTTGTATTTTTTGATTGATTGCCGATTCTCTTTGGGTAAGCAACTCTTTTAATATCTGATTTACATCGAGCCCTTTTTCCGCGAGTTCAAGAAGTTTTTCTTTCATTTCTTCTGACAATAACCGCATCAATGTGATGTCTTTGTTCAGATTCAATCCGTGCGCGTGTTAAATATACTCGGGTTGTTTACACTTTTGAAACAGAAAACAATTCATTGAAAAAAGCAAGAAACCTTGAGAGAACTGAAGTAGCAATACATCAATAATTCAAGGTTTCTATGCATAAAAATACTAGAATA
>JBGSPQ010000029.1:0-7713 GCA_041738505.1 Candidatus Altimarinota bacterium
CCATTGCATTCTCATTTTTGCCAATGCTTTTTGCTTAACTTCTTGTTTGATTTTATGTATTTCTGATTTGGACATCGTGTTTTTGTTAGGTGTAAGCTATTTAACTTTAACACGGTGTCCTAAATGTCTGTGTACTATATAAATTTGTAAGCGCAGGGGGTTGACATAGTGCCCCGACTCTGTTACAATCCTGCTCTTATAATTTGCTTATCAAATGGACGATATTTACGAACCGGAAATGGTGGAACTGGATATGTATGAAACCCGGCTTGTGGAAAATCCCGCGATGGTTGATACGGGTACGCTGGGGCCGTGCGTGGGGATGATTATTTATAATGTGCGGACTCAAGCGGCTGTGGCAACGCATATGGTGGAGGGGTGGGAGGTTGACGAGGCGGTTGAGCTGGCCGCGCGGGAAATGCCCCCTACTTTGGATCACGAGGTTTATGTGGGGGGTGCCTCCATGTTCGGAAGAATGGACGAATTTGAGAAGGAGTTTTTGGAAGGCAGTCGCCGGGCGGTGCTGGAGGTGCTGAACAAGGCCGGTTACAAACCGGAACAATTGTTTATCAAATTCAACGACGATCATGAGTGCGCCTCGCTACAGATCAATACTGTGGATGGCGAAGTGTCGCGGAGTGAGTGGTAGGAGGGAGCGTCTCTAACTCCTTAATCATTTCGCGGTAAATTTCCAGCAGGGGATGATTTAGCCCTTCCTCCTCCAACATCTCCAAAACCTTTTTTTCAAACCAGAGTTTTTTGTCTCTGCCGCGGTTGAAGCGGGTCCAAATGGCGTCGCCTTCGCGCCGCCAGGCTTTGAGCAGAGAGCGCAGATTGACGATTTTGTCGGCAAGGGCGACCAGCTCTGCTTTTTGTCCGCCGGCGCGCACGGTCGCGATGTAATTTTCCTTTTTGCTTTCCCACAGTGATTTATCTTCCAGCTCCGGATCGTTGCTCACGGCTTTGACTATCCGCAGGACCTCCGCGCCGCAGGTGGCTTCTATTTCCGCTTCCGGGCAGGCGGTGTCTTCCAGCAGGTCGTGGCAGAGTGAGGCCGTGATCAGGTCGGGGTCGGTTTCGCCCCCCTCAAACAGCAGTTCCGAGATTTCCAAAATGTGAATGATGTATTCCTTAAAGTCGCCTTTGCGGGTCTGTCCGGCGTGATATTTGAGCGCCAGTCCAAGGGCTTTTTCCACCTTGGGCGCGACTTTCAAAATGGAGGAGCGGAAGAGTCGGTTTGAATCCTCGTCCAGGATTTCCGTTTCCCGTCCGTCGTTTTTGGCGCTTTCCTCAAGTGCGGTCTTCAGCAGTTCCTCCAGCCTGTCGGATGATCGGGTGGGGGAGGGGTTCGCCGCGCCGTTGGAAGTTGTGCCGTCCGGATTTATTGAAGAGAGTGTGTACATGGGGGGTGGTTAATATTTAAATTTTATATCGCATCCAAATCCGCTTCAAAGAAATAATAATATATGCTTTGCATATTGCCGCGGTTGTTTTGGAATTCCATTCTTTTGCGTGCTTTTTCAATAAAAAATGGGCGGGGAAAATCGTTATAATCGGCGGTGAGCAATAGGGGCTTGTGTCTGGTGAATATTAATGACCCGATAAAGATATCTATGTCGGATATTGAATGCAGATTTTTTTTGATTGCCTCGTGGTTTTTATAGGAAGAGTAAAGTAAGGCCGCTCTTTCAAGCCTAGTTCTGTTTGATGGGACAATGGGATATTCTTTGATCAAATCCAGCGTTTTTGTTCGCGTTATCGGTGTGGCCGACCGGATTAATTCGTAATATGTGAATTCACTGATGTATAGTGAATTTTTTGCTTCGGTGAGTTGCTTGATTAGATTAAAAGTATCCCCGGCCAGGTTTTTTTGTTTACCGGCAAGGTTGCTGATGATGCATGAATCAAGCAAAATAGCCTTATTTTCCATTATTTCATTTTACTGACACGGATGTTTTATCTTCTTCCTCTATATCAAACAAACCTGATTTGGATGCTTTTTTCATGGCTTCAAGGAAGGCTTTTTTGCCGTTAGGATAGGCTTTGGGCCATTCGTCGTTCAGCAGTTTTTCTTTTTCCTTTTGGGTCATGAGTTATTTATGATTCGTTTCAATTATAGTGGAATTGGCTCGATTGTACATTCCCAAGATTAAGTAAATTTAATGGAATTCTTAAAAAAAGTTTAAATATTTTTTGAATGATTGGGTAGATTTATACGTATGATCAGGAATCCGCAAATAATTATGATGGTTGCGTAAAAAAGCGGGTACCAGAAGTTTAGAACCGTTTCGGAGTATGGAAGTTCGCGGAGGGACATGTTGAGCCAGCGGAACGCGGAAAAGAAGATGGCGAAGGCCAGGAAAGCCGTGCCGTCGACCCGGGCGGGTTTTCCGGTTTTGTCGGCGCGCTTTTTTCTCCGACCGATAATGTAAAAAGCGAGTGCTGTGCCGGCCAGCGCCGCGAGTAGTTCGTAAATTTGTGTGGGATGTACCGTAGAAATTGTAAACGTACCAAAAGGATTCTGGGAGATCTGGTAAAGGTGCGCCGGGCTGTTTGGCGGGAATTTTACGCCCCATGGAAGAGTGGTTTCTTTGCCGAAACAGCATCCGTTCAAAAAGCAACCGATCTTCATTAGCGCGATGCAGATTCCCATGAAGGGAGTGACTGTGTCGGCGAATTTCCACATATTGATCCCACGCGCGCGCGCGATAAGCAGTCCGGCCAAAGCGGCGAAAAGTATTCCGCCGTACAAAGAAAAGCCCGTGTCTTCCGGTGAAAATATGCGTGACGGGTCCCGGCGGTACCATTCAAAATTTACCAAAACATTGAACAGTCTTGCTCCGATGAAAGCGGATACTCCCATTACCAAAAGCATCAGTAATGAATCGGCTTTTTTAAAGCCGCGCCGCGCGGAATACAGGTAACTTCCGATCACGGCCGCCGCAAGCGCGACAGCCGTGAAAAAGGAATATGCCGATATCGTAAACAGTCCAAAATTGAGCTGTGGATACATGGCTTATGTACATGATTTAATACTATTTATTCAGGTCCATGCCGCCCGTCATTTTTATCCCGCCGTTCATATAGTCCATGTTCATTTCTCCTGTGGCGGTTTTGTCCGTGAATGTCATGTTGAAATTAAGCGAAGCGCCTTCTTCGCTTAGGTTCGCTTTCAAAACGCCATCCGCATATGTGAAGGGGATTTGTTTGTCCGTGGTGTCTTCACCGGTCATCAGCAGGTATCCTCCGGTTTCGCTTGTCGGAACGATGTTCAACCCCATCGGTTTGGTCTGGCCTTTCATGCTTTCCACTTCCGACAAGTCACATCCCTCCTCGGTGGCCTGGGCGCGCATTTCGTCGGAGATGAATATATCGTTGATTGTAATTGAACCCGGCCAAGCCCCGGAAAGTTCACTCAACGGCGGGGCGTCAAAATCGCAGACATCTCCTTTGCCGTCCGCGTCCGTGTCTTTCTGGTCCGCGTTTACGTCTGCCGGGCAGTTGTCCACTTCATCGCAGACGCTGTCGGATTCGGTGTCACCACTGCAGTCGGGGTCGCAGTCGTTGCCGAGGCCGTCGTTGTCCGTATCTGTCTGGTCGGAGTTGGAAATGTCCCGGCAGTTGTCTGATTCATCAGGCAGACCGTCGTTGTCGGAGTCGAGGTTTTCGTCCGTGGTGTCTGTCTCCGGTTTGTTTTTTGGAGGCAGAGGAGGCAGGTCTTTTGTGATTTCACCAAGGATGATGTCCTGGATTTCCTGGTCGGTGAGGTTGGGATTGGTGAAGATTTCGTCCAGCGGGCTGGAGGGGGTGGTCGCGTTACCCGTTGTTTCCGAATCGCCGGCGGTTTCGGGGGTTGTTCCGGTTGTATCCGCAGTTTCGGTCGTATCCCCGGGGGTGGTTTCCTTATCGCCGGTCCCCGTGGTGTCTCCGGTGGTGGTGTCTTTGTCGCCGCCCTCTTTGTCTCCGTCCTCTTTATCTCCATCCTCTTTGTCGCCATCCTCTTTGTCTCCGTCTTCTTTATCTCCATCCTCCTTGTCGCCCTTGGTGCCGGTTTCCTTGTCTTCAAGCTGTTCCTTGAAAGTCTTTTTCAGCTGGTCCAGGAATTCATCCTCTTCCTCTTCGTCCAGTCCGGCCGCTTTGCTGATATCTTTTGTCAGCTGTTCAACCGCTTTGTCTTTGGTCAGACCTTCCAGATCCGGCAGTTCCACTTCAATCAGTTTGCCTTCATCGTCTTTGATTCCTTTCAGTGCCGTATAAATTCCAAGCATGGCTTTGCGGGTGTCTTCCTTGCTGGTTTCAGGATGCATGACGATGGCCAGATTTTTGGTGAAATCGGTGGCGCCGTCCAGAACACCTTTGGCTTCATTACCTACGGCAACGGTGACTTCTTTGACGAATTTGCCGATTTTGGGCTGGCCGGTGACGATGCCGCTAATGTCTCCGGTTAGTTCGCCCATGGAAGTGACGAATTTGCCGGTTCTTTCCTGGAACGTGTCCACACCCTTGATCAACTCATCATAAGTATCCTTGCCCAGGGTTCCGGCAACGAATCTGTCATGAATTGCCTTTTTTTCAGCTTCAACCTGTTTTTTGAACTCGTCCCAGGTCTGGTCTCCGTAGTAGATGTTAACCGCGCTTTGCATGGCGACTTTGACGCTTGAATTTACCACTTCAAGTCCGCTGTTGATGATTTGGGCGCCGTCTTTAACAACTTCATGCGCGCCGGATTTGTCGTAGGTGTCTTTGATTGCCTGGCCCGTCACGCGGACTGCGGCGAAGCCCAGATTTTTGATGCTCTTGACGGTCTTGATGGTGTCGGTGACTTTTTGCTGGAACCAGCCCGGGATGTCCATCTGGGCGTATGCGACGGGGACAAGGAAATTGCCATTCGGGCTTTGGTCGGAGTTTGTGACTGTGTCCGTGTTGGAGTCCGTATTCAGCGCCAATATCTCTTTGCCCACCAGTTCTTCCGCCGGAATTTTGTCCAGGTAAGCAACGATGCCGTTGCGGTAATTTTCCATGTCGGCCAGCTGTTTCTTTAGAATTGTCAGCATCTCTTCGCTCAAATTGGCGTTGCCGCCCGTGTATTCTTCAATCAATTTCTTGGAGGCGGCGATTTGTGTATCCAGTGTTTTGATCGTGTCCCTGGTGAAATAATAGTCAACGGTGAAGAGCAGTTTTTCGCCGTATCCCGCCACGGCTACGGTGTGGTGCGCTTCATTCAGGATTTCGTCCACCTGATCGCTGACAGGATCCATTTTGGCGACGAATTGTTTGTTTAGTTCTTGATAGGCGGTATTGGAGTCCGATTCCAACAGGTAGTAGAGCGCGGTCATGCGTGAGAGCAGGCTGGCGGTCTCAACGCCGTAAAGGTGTGTAAGTTCAATCAGTCCCGCGTATTTTTGGAACTGCAATGCGCCCCACTCGGCGCTTTTTTCCATGGCGTCGATTTTTTTCTTCAGGAGCATCAGGTCCGAAAGTGACTGTGAAAGAAGGTTAAGGTTGGTCGCGTGAAGAAGTCCGTCGGTATATTTTTGAGTGCTCTTGTCGATTTTCTGAATTTCCAGCACGTACCACTGGAAGATATCTTTTTCTTCGCGAAGTTTCTTGTCGAGATTTCCAAGAGTCGTCAGGCCTCCGTCAATTACAGCCAGTATCTCATCCACTTTTTGTCTTCGTTGCTCGGAATATGTTTGTGAGGCGGCGTCGAAGCCGTCAAAACTGCCGTTGTAAAAAGGTCCCGCGTAAGCCATTACGGAAGTCGGTTCGCGGTCCAGATAAGCTTTAAATTCTTCTTCCGAATGGTTCGGGAATTGTGGTCCGGCCGGTTGTTGATTTTCGCCGGTTCCGTTGGTGCCCGGGGCGTTTGGATCTCCGCTCTGACAGCCGTTAAGTGTCATAGCGGTCATTATTAAAATGGCGAGCGCTGATGCGAGAATGCGCGGGCGCGTATGTTTTTTCATGGAGTTGTTTATGAAAATATGTTCGCGTAAAAGATAATGTAAGCGCGCAAAAGTGGCAACTTTTTGGGGCGGCTAACGTTGGGCGGTCTGCGTGGGGTGGGCGGGGCCGTCGGTCGTCGCGCCATCCGGATTTATTGTGGAGAGAGTGTACCTGGGGTGCGGTTTAAATATCAAAATGTATTTTCAGGTAGCTTTTTATTTCTTCCATTTTCTCCGGATTCAATAAGCCGATCTTTTTCATGAAGCGTGTTTTGTCAAAAGCGTGGATTGCCTGTGCTTTGGCGATGGAGTCGGTGTAAAGGTTGTTTTGCCTGTCTTTTTTTATTTGGATGTCGCCCGGGCGTTTGCCACGTATGTTGGATGTGACGGCCATTACGGTTATCAGGCTGGTTCTGATTATGGTCTTGTCGGACTGGATGATTACGGCCGGTCTTTGTTTTTGGAATTCATGACCTTTGCCCGGATCAAAATCCACCAGATAGATTTCCCCCCGTTTGTAATTTCCGTTCATTTGCCTTCGGGTAAGTTTTGGTAATAGTTGTATTCGCTGTCGGAGATATCGCCCAGTTCTTTGATGATGTCGGAGGCAGATGCTTCACTCCATTGTTTGTCGGTATCGGTACGGGCGAAGGTAGCGGTTCTTTGGAAAACCATGTTGTAGTCAATTTTCTGAAGGTCTTTGGCGGCTATCCACGGGATGTCTTCATGGGAATATGCCCGCATTTCGCTGCCGTTTTTATCCGCAAGGCGGGCAATGACGCCGTCCATATGTTCTTTTTCGGAGGCGGTGAAAAGATCCAGATTTGATTTACGGCGGGGCAGGTATTTTTTCTGGTCATATTGAAAATATTTGCTGTTTACGCGTTCCATTTCGCCGTGTTCAATCATCTCGCCCGCCACTTGTTTGAATTGAAGGGGGGTTGGGCCGTGGTGGTTTTTAATGTAGGTGGCTCCGGTGAGAGGTTTGCCGTGTTGTTCGTAATAGTCAAAATCCATAAAATATAGGAGCTTATAAAGGGCTGTTTCACCGATGTTGGGTTTGGCGCCGACTTTTTCCAGAACATACAGGAGTAATTCTTTAAATTTTTGAGGGTTGAAACCGGTCGGTCGATGTTTGCCCGCCGGTTGCCGTTTATCCGGTGTGGTGAGTGATTTTTTTTCCGGGTGGGGTTTTATCATCTCTGCAAGGGTTTTTGCCTGTGAAAGGGTTGGTTCTTTTTCGCCGTTTTCAATGCGAATGTAGGTGGGACGGGAAACACCCAACTTTTCGGCCATTTCCTCCTGTGTGACACCATGCTGTTTTCGGATTTGCCTAAGGTTCATCGGTGTGCGGTTAAAATGCTAATTTTATAGCTTATAACCAATAATAACCGGCCTTTTGCGATTTGTCAATAATATTTACAAAATATAAAAAGTAAAGATTGTTTACGTCTTAATTATACAGAGGTGAGATTACGGAAACTTAATGGAATCTTTAAATAAATTTAAATTTTCGGGGGGAGCTGTGTGGGGGGGTGGTGGTTGAATCGTTGCCCAGGATGGAATCTGTGCACGTGCACGGATTTTGAAAACTGGAATGGCTTATTGGAGCGATAAAAGGGCTATGAATCTGTGCGCGTGTAAAAAATCAACGGGTTGTTTACACTTCTGCATCAAGAAACCTTTTTAGTCTTTGGCAAGGAGTGTAAGAAGTTTTGTCTATTTTAAGCGCAGAATGGAGTCTTACATGATTATAATATTTAACATAATT
>JBGSPQ010000041.1:0-7877 GCA_041738505.1 Candidatus Altimarinota bacterium
TGCCACATTCAGTTGAAAAATATAACCAGGAACTCGAAGAATATTTAAAATATTACAACACGCAACGATTGCATCTCGGAATCAACTTAAAATCACCTCTCGCTCACCTCAAGTGTTTCCAAGCTATTGATTAGAAAACGCTACATAATTGACATTTTGGAATGATGTTTTATTTGGGAAAGGAGGCCTTGAACGTGGTTCGAGGCCTCCGGGGTTTGTCAGGTTCGTGAGCGGGACCGGACATAGGTGACTTCCTATGTTCGTGTCGCCGTCAGAGGTGGAGGTTTTGAGGGTCGAATTTCGACCCGACTACACCTCTGACTGCAGCTTAGCTCTGGACTATCCCCCTCCGGCACCAAAGGTGCCCTCAATGGGGGCCCCGCACAACGTACGGGGGGAGCTGATACCGCCGAAGCGGCAAAAACCCTTTAAGCAACCTGACAGGTAGATGATTATAATAGAATAACTCATATTGTCAAATTCCGCCGATCTGAATTGATTCAATATCATATATGAACAGTGTTTTCCCCGGCCTGCACTGAACTATTTCCCCCGAATCCGATACGCAATCATCTTCAACCTCCTTAATTTTACCTTTAATTACAAGATTTTTTTGAGCAAAATCGTCAGATTTATAATTTTTATCATATTTTTCAATTTCTTCATGAGTTAACACATATTTGTCGACATAAAAACCGTCTTTAGTCTCCTCTGCAATACCAATAATAGATATTAATCCATCATCCGGTTTAGTAACATTATCATTCGTCGCGCATCCACTTAATAAAATAATGCTAAAAACCGCAACAATGCTGATTAAATTTTTCATAGGATTAAAATGCCAATTATAAAAAAGACCTTACTAAAATACACCATAATGCATTTGATGGTAAGTAACGCATATTAAGGGAAGGAGGCCTCGAACGTGGTTCGAGGCCTCCGGGTGGTCTGTCAGGTTCGTGAGCGTGACCGCGCATGGATAACTACGTATGCGCGGGCGACCGTCCTAACCTGGGTATGCCGGACGTTGCGTCCGGCAGGCCGAAAGGCCGTATGCCCAGTTTGGACGGTCAGCTAACCCTGGATTATCCCCCTCCGACACCCAAGGTGCCCTCATTGGGGGCCCCGCACAACATGCGGGGGGAGCTTATGCCGCCGAAGCGGCAAAACCCTTTAGCAACCTGACAGTCAAGTCCCGTTCGGTTCGTGGCGGTGAAAATCTGATATGCCGGCTGGCAGAGGTCAGATTCCCTCCGTGCGGTCGTCTTCGCCCGTCCCACCGAAGGTGGGCGGCCGTAGGCCGAGGGCAGTGACGATCCCGCGGAGGGACCGCGACAATCAGTATTCCCCTCCGGCACCAAAGGTGCCCTCAATGGGGACCCTGTACAAAGTACAGGGGGAGTCTAACGCCGAAGCGGTAAACCCTTTAAGCAACCGAAACAGGGAATCTACTATAGAACACAATATTAAAAAGTCAAGCCCTCGGTATTGACCCCCATTGCATTCATAACAAGGCCAAAGTCATTTCTATTGGCGCTTTTTCTAAAGTAATAATCCAATTTACCCTCTTTATTTTGGAAAATTCCAAACATTCCTTCCCAGAGTTCTTTAAAGGTTCTGCCGTCCTCAAATCTATGTTCCGAACGTATCAAGTCATCAACAATAGCGTGCATTTCCTTTATTGATTCAAAATTGGCTCTGACGATAAAACCACAGCTAATCCAATCGGTCGCCGGCACCTTGGACGCAATACTGTCAATTATTTCATCGGCAGCCTCAACGGCCAGTTCCCGTGCATCCGCAGGACGGCAAAAGAGCTCAACATCCTCATCAAGCGGATTCATCTTAAAAAACGCAAATTTTTCGGCGTTTCTCATAAGAACATTTAGCCATGTGTCGTCGGCGGGGATGGGCTTAAGGAAAAATTGTCTATCGTTAAGCATTTTGTGGAAACTCAATTCATCATGTTCAGGCGGAAACTTATCATAGCCGGTGGGCTTAACCCAGCCTTTTCCGCCCAGGGAACGAATTGTGGCCTTGGAACTATTCATCAATGCCGTAACCGCCTCCATCAGATTGGGGGTTACAAATGTTTTTTCCTTGAATTCAATGATCTGTTCTTTTGTTTTTGATCGGAGCCAATCCAGAACAGCTTCCGCAATTACCTTTGGCAAAGGGGCGTTTTCTTTAAAATCTACCATTTTTTTCTCTTTAATCATTTCCAGAATTTTTCTTTCGGCTTCATCGGCTTCCGCGTTTCCGCCTTCATATTCGGATTTAACACCGGGTTGACCCACAACGGTTTCATCAATCGGATCTCCATCTCCCTGAGAACTCGTTTCCGTTGTTTCTTCCCTGAAAATTTCGTCATTATATATCTGACTGAAATATATTTGGGGTAACTGCTGTATCTGCCTTTTTCTTGTCCTTCGTACAGAGGTATCCTCTTCTATATCAGGATCTTGTACTTCGGGTTGTGCGGTATCGTCAGTCACATCCGGCTGTTTGTATTCAAAATCCACTATACGTGCACGCTTGTTTTTATTGTTCGGATCAAGTCTCAAAACCCTTCCGCATCTCTGCTCCTGCACCACCGGCGAAAGCGTCGGACGGAGGTTCATGCAAAGTGAGGCCGATGCCACGTCAAATCCTTCAATTAAAAGATCCGCGTTAAAAAGCGCCCTTACATTGCCGTTATGAAATCGGCTGATAATATCATTTTTTAATGCCCGTCCGCGTGCCGTACTAACCTTCAATAATGGAGTCTGATCAACCGGGCAAGGATTACCGTCCCGGTCTTCACCAAAAATGCATACTTCCTCGCCGGAAATAAATGCCGCCCTGTAGCCTGCGCCTGTAAAGCTGTCATTCTCGGCTAGAGTTGCACCCGCATCTTTTGCGTGTTGAGTACCCACGCAGTAAAAAACCGCTCTGTCCCCCAAATGTCTTTCGGTATAAATGTTAACAGCCGCCGCTCTTAACGGCGCCGTATTGATAACATCACGCAAACCGGCCTCTTCATAATCTTTGCCGAATGGTGTCCTTCGAACCACCACCCCGGACAAATCAACAGTCATTGTAGCCGTTTCATCAAAATCAACCCCGCAAAGCAGGCCTTCTTCCACAGCCCGACGCACCGGCATTGAATAAATTTCTTCATCCAGCACATCGCCAAGCATTTTATTTTCAGCAAAATACGGCGTGGCTGTAAAGCCAATCTTAATCTGCTCGTCAAAAAAATCGGCAAGCTGGCTTCTTTGTCTGCCCATAATTCTGTGTGCCTCGTCAAAAATAATCAGACCGGCTTTTCGCAAAGCTTCAACCCTTTTACTGATAATTTTATACTTTGGCATCAGCTTCAACTCATCAGCTGTCAGTATTCGTTCCGGATCGGTAATACCCTGACTTGCGGCCTCTTCCAGATTCGCCCGCAGATTCCTCATTTTTTCGCTGTTATATTCTTTTACATGATTTAACAGCGAGTCATAAGTTATAACCATAATTTTCCTGCCATATTGCTCAGCTCTTTTTTTGCCTTTTACGTGCATATTAATCACACCGGTTTCGGCGGCAAGCTCCGGAGCGAATTTTTCAATCTGGGAAATAATAACCCTCTGTTCTTCATCCTCTCCTTCTTCTCCGGATTCCCCTTCTTCCACAATCGATTCAGTCAACTGACTAACCAGTGTATTATTGGGCACCACAATTATCGTATCCATATCCATCGCTTCAACCATTTCCAAAAAAATCGCCGTCTTACCCGTTCCCGTCGGCAGTTTTACATAGCCGGAATTATTATCCCTTTCAATAAAAGCCTGCAATTCATGCAAAACCTCCATCTGTTTGTCACGCAACACAAATGAACCGGGTTCATTTTTAAGTTTTTCCTGTTTTGCAAAATACTCATCCAGCCCGTTCAGCGCGTGGATCATTGTCCTGTATTTATTAACCTCATCCGCAGTCAGTCCCCCGCCCTTCTTCCTCTTGATTTTGCGAAGCACATCCAGATAAATCATGTACCTCCTGCCATATATGGTTCGTAATTCCTCAACGGCCAGATCCTTAAGATCCCTTGGCTCCTCCTCACTTTCAATACGACGCAATTCCGCCGTATCCTGAGGATAAATATCTGTGTCATCCCCAAGTGTGGCGGCAACTTCCTTCACCTGTTCATCAAGCTCCTGTTGTGTTTTTTTTCTGATTGGAGACATGGCATACTATTAAAAAATCTCAATAGTATACCATAAAATAGACAAAATAACAACCTGTCGGTTGCGTGGTAATGGGTGTATTTGCAGAGACTAACTACATGTGCTCATCAATAAAGCCTTTTTCCGTTCAGATAAAAATGCAGAATAAATTCATCAAATGCCGCACCTTCAATAATTCGCGCCGATGCTTCTTCCAGGTTTTCCGGCAAATCGTCGGCTTGGTAAAATCCGCTTGCACCGGCCATTTTTACCACAAGAAATTCGGCCTTATTTCCGGTGACAATGTTGGTTTTTTTGGTATCCACTCCGGCCGAAACATGCCCATTCAAAGTTCCGTATTTCAGTAAATCCCCACACGACGGCTGGCGCGAAACCGGATGGCGTTTTCTTTCATCAAGCATTTCGCCGAAAATATTCCATCCCCTTCCCGCGCCCTGGTCGGTCCCGAAAGTAATAATCGCACCCGCAGCCTCCCACTTTTGCAGGGGGAATTCAACATATTTATTGCCGTCAAAATGGCTTGCCAGCTGGCCGTTGGAATTGGGGCAGGCGCGAATAAACACCTTGCAACCCGCTCCGATTTTTTCACCAATCAGTTTCATTTCCGCGGAATTCGTATGAATCGCGTGAGCCAGTCCCACTCTGCCTTTACGCGCGAAAACACCGTCTTTAAGCAGCGTCCCCGCGATACTCTTTGAACCGTAAATACTTTTGTGAATATTTTTTTCACTTGCAGATTCGTCCATGTGCGTCTCGTAAAGCGCACCGTGTTTCAGCGCCAGTTTGGCCAAGCCTTTACGGGTAACCGAACTTACCGCTATCGGAAATCGGTCAATCACCGCCACCCTTTCCGGACCGTATTTTTTCAATAAATATTCGGTGGATTTCAGCGCATAGTCACCGCTTGTCTGCAGTCCTTTGCGGATATCTTCAATCCCCTGATCCATGCACACGTACCCCGCGATTACCCGCAGGCCGGATTTTGAGCCTTCCTCCAGCACAATTTCCGCCGCCTCAACCGAGGATGTTGTATACTGCAGTAGAGTACCAATGCCATTCTCAGAGAATTTTTTCAGTTTGGATCTGATCATTTCACCTGCGATCTTGCCGTCCGTCTTGGCTTTCAACTCTCCTTCTTTCAGTGTTGTGGGTAGCCATCCGCTTAACTGGCCCGATTTTTTATCAAAGTAAATCAGCTCCCCGGGAATTCCCGGCGGCTGAAAAGAGTGGTCATGCATATTCGCGCAGGGCGGCAGAATGGCTATCTGCGATTTTTTCATCAACGCACCGCGAAATTTCACGGCCCCATTTTTATCCTGTTTCAGATTTACCGCGTTTTCCACGCAATCTATTCTTCCCTTTTTTACAGTCACAATTGCGTCTTTAATCAGCTCAAGGCCGTCTCCCTTATACCGCACCACCGTCCCGCGGAAAATTTCCATATTGTTTGAGATATGTGTTTTTTGACCTATAATTAACTATAGCAAACAACTTTTTTCTTTTAAACATGGATTACATCTTTCTTACCGGAATACTTGGATCTGCGTTTTCAGTCGCGGGTGCGGCCTGGCCGGAACAACTCAAAGGCCCGTCCTGGATGTCGGTAAAAAATTGGCTGTTTGCCGTGGGAGCAGTAATTCTCACGCTATACGCCGTGCTTGGTTATATGCAGGGAGCTCCCGTTTTTTACGTTTTTCTGGAAGTCATGGTAGTTATCGCCAGCATTTTGATGATGATAGACATTGATGACCGAATAGACATGGCCGTCATTTCCGTCAGCGGACTGGGCTTAATCACCTGGTCACTGCTTTTATTTGAAGGATTAAACACAATATTTTTCGTAATTGGCCTAGCCGGAATCGGGCTCGGCTACGCGTTTCAAATGGGAACGCTTAGGCGCACTATCGCCTTATTACTAGGCAGTCTGCTTATCGCGATCTTCAGTTATCTGGAATCAAGTTGGGTATTCTTCTGGCTAAACGTTTTCTTTGCGGGATTTTCCGCGTATTACCTTTATCTCGGCATTCTAAGCCACCGCAAAAAATCACTTAAGGAAAAAGTAACTTCATTCCTGCGACATAAAAAATGAAAACGATCCAAAAGGAAATAAAATTTTATCTGCCTTACCTGAATTTTCTCTTACCTTTGGTGAATAATCCGTGGGGAATAGACAATCCCTCCGAACTGGCCAAGTTTGCTTTTGTCGGCGTATTTTTCGCGGGCATCATTGCATATCTGCTTGTCAGGATTGTTTTGGAAAAACGTTTTAAAATTTTCCGTAACAATAAAATTTGTTTTTTTCTGGCGTTATGGATGCTGTCCCTGGCTTTAAGCACAATATTGTCCGTTGCCCCCGTTGAGAGCTTTTTCGGTACCTATGCGAGGCTTTTCGGATTTCTGGCCTATATTTTTTATCTGGGTATTTTCCTTTTTTTCCTTCAATTCTTTCATGATCAAAAAAAACAAAACGGCTTAATTTGGGTTGTAATTGCCACAGGGAGTATCGTCTCCCTGTATGGGATTTACCAGTTTTATACATTGGATTTTACATCTATGTTCAGCCCTGGACAGGCTTTTGCGGGCAGGATATTCTCCTTATTGGGCAGTCCGAATGATCTGGGGCAGTATTTGATTTTCCCCATTATTGCAACGGCTTTGATTCTTGGAAATTTCCTTGGAGCAAAAAAAACACGGGCTTCAATCAGTGTTGGATTTTTACTGGCGCTTCAACTTGCCGCCCTGTTTTTAAGCGCGAACCGGGCATCAATAATCGCACTGCTGGTGGCTGGTGTTTTATGGCTGATTATAAGGTTTGGTTACAAATTTATTATCCCTCTGGTCATCGTGGCCGCGCTTCTGATCCCCACCTTGTCGCCGGTAGCGGAAAAAATTGATCTGCGATCTTTTAATTCCAGGCTGATTCTCTGGCAGGACACCGTTGACCTTGCAGCGGAAATTCCGTTGGCCGGCACCGGGCTGGAAACCTATCAACATATCATCCAGAAGACACTCAGTCCGGAAATCTATAATTACGAAAAATTAAATTCGGCGCCCGAAGCTCCGCACAATGTTCTGTTGTCCGTTTGGGCGGAACAGGGATATTTGGGCTTAATCCTGCTGATGGTAATCAGCCTGGCCGTTGTTTGGAAAATTTCCATAACAATACGCTCTCAAAAAAACGACCACATATTTAAGTGGGCTTTTTACAGCGTTGTGGCAACAGCGGTGACCATGCAGTTCTCTTATTTCAGCCATACGTCCTACCTGTTTTTTCTTGCCGCATTGTCATTGATTTTGATTAAAACCTTCTCGTTTAAAACCATTTCCATCAGAATTCCCAAAGCCGCCGGGGTTGTTTCGGCATTATTTTTATTGCCGATTTTCGCGATTATTATTATTTTCTGTGCCCGCCTTATCGGTTCGGATATTCTCTATGGGAGCGTTGTCGAAGCGGTCATTTCAGACACAAACAAGGCGGTGTCGTTATATGCCCAAAGAGCCGACACCATGCCTTTCTATGCGCATCTTTATGCCGAGCCTCTGGATCTTTACGGCCGGTCGGCCATTGAAAATCCCTCATCAATTGAAATTTTGGGAAATTTTTCAGAAAAATATGGATGGATTACAGGAGGGGATTTTGAATATCACATTCAGCAGGGCATGCTC
>JBGSPQ010000006.1:0-41175 GCA_041738505.1 Candidatus Altimarinota bacterium
CGCCCGCCGATAATACCGATTAAAGGATTTTGATTCATGTTTGGATTATAGCAGAACCGAGACCCACAAAAAAAGCCCCGCCTTGCGGCGGGGCTCCCCTTTCACTATGGGTGTGTTTAGTAGCTGTAAGTGTAACTTACATCGTAGTAACTGCCATAAGGTGAGTAGTAGTCGTTCACGTTCCAATCGTTCCAGTATCCGTCATAGTAAACGGTGTTGTACCCCGCGAACAGTCCTCTCTTTTCAAATCTGTAGAACAGTTCCGCCACATCGGCGCGGGTCATCGGTTCATCAGGATGAAAATTGCCGTTATAATCGGCATCCATCAGGTTGTACGCTTTGGCAAAGCAGGCGTAGTCCATATACCATCTCGTTTCAAAATTGAGCGGCGTGTCGGCATAAGGAGCGTAATTACAGTGAGGAACCTGAATGTCTGTGGACTCAAGGAACACTTTAAGCAGTTCCACTCTGTTCATGGTATGAGCGGGACGGAAAGCTCCATCCGGATAACCGTGAATGATTCCGTATCTCTGGGCCGTTCGTAAGTAAGACATGTACCATGCTCTCTTTACAGTATCCCAGAAACCCAGGTTGGAACCGTCATCGCTCATGATTTCGTAATCCAGGGCGAGCAGCATAACTTTGGTGGCTTCGGCGCGGTTGATATCGCTGTAAGGTCTGAAAGATCCATCAGGATAGCCGGTAAAGATGCCGCGGAACTTCATCAGTTCAATGGCCTTGCAGAACGGACTGTCCTTGGGAACATCCCAGAATCCGGCGCAGTATTCGTCATCGTCATCATCGGGGAATCCGATAATAATACCGTCGGTGTCCAGTTCAATGTATCTGTATTCAACCTGTACGTCATTACCTTCCTCCGCTCTGACGCGGAACTGGTAAACATCGTCGTCCATCCAGTCGTCGTCGTCATCCTCATCATAGCCGTCCCAACGGACGCATCTTCGGTAATCTTCATCATATTCGGCACCATCAAGCAAAGTTGCGGCAACTCTGCTTCCGTCCATAACCTCAACGGTGATTTCGGTATTGTCTCTTTCAATTGTAAAACAGATTTCCGTTTCCTCGTCTTCGGAAGGGTCAAAAATCGGATTGGTGACTTTGATGTTGCTTAACAGGTCATCGTTGGTACCGGAAGATCCGTCGCTGTCCACTTCAATGTCGCCGTAAGCGGTGTCACATTCATTGTCGTTGTTGCAGGCTTTAATGCGATATTCATAATCGCCGTCCTCCACAACATCGCCGTATTTGTCCTCGCCGTCCCATGTTTTGATGGTTGAACCTTCCCCTCTGTTTACTTTATCGAAAAGTGTTCGGACCACCCTGCTTCCGTCAAGAATTTCCAGAGTCACAATAGCATCATCATCAATTGTAAAATGAATATCCGTCTCTTCTCCATCCTCCGGATCAAACACATCGGGATCTGCATAGTCGGAAGTGATGTTCGGAATGTCTCCTCCCGTGGAACCGTCATAATCAATTTTTACCGTGCCGTGTTCGGTATCGTTTCCGTCTGTGTTCCAGGCGTAAATTGTATAGTTATATGTTCCTTCCGCATAAGGTTCATTGTTTGATTTGCGGCCGTCCCATTCAATGGAATTGGTGCCCGCATTGGCGCTGTATGTCAGTTCTTCAACATCATAAGATCCGTTGGAGAGTGTGAATTTTACCTGCGCGCTTGTATTCAGCTTAAAGCGTATCGTAGTTTTGCTGAAATCATAGGGATCAAAGGGGTTGTGATCGGCGTAGTCGTCGCTGTCATCACCTTTCTGGGTGCCGATAATGGGCGCTGTGCCGGTGGAGCCGCCTTCGTCGTCAACCGTAACTGTTCCGCTGACTGTCGGGCCGTACCCGTCAGTGTTATAGGCTTTAAGATAATAGGTGTAGTTACCGTCGGAAACCGGAACATTACTGTTGTTTTCACCGTCCCAGCAAAGCACGTTGTAGTTCCAGCCGCTCTGGAGGGTGGATGAATTCACCGGTCCGTAAACCGTGGTGGTTCCGTTTTTAATTTCAAGTGTCACATAATTGGCTGATTTATCCAGCTGGACATCAAAACATGCGTCCTCCGTGTCCGGATCAAAGGGACTCGGGTCAACGTCGTGTCCGGTTACCGTAGGTGCGGTTACCTGAACCGGAGTGGTTTTGATTTCCACGGAGCCGTATTCAGTGTCCGTACCGTAGTTGTTGGTCGCGGTGATTCTGTAAGTATAGAGACCGGCCGTTAAAGGTGTTGATCCGCTTTTTCCATTCCAGACAGCGGTGTTTGAACCGCTTGAAGTGCCTCCGCTAACAGGTCCGTAGGTTTGTCCGTCTCTTGAAAACACAACACTCACGCTGGTTACCGCCGTATTCAGGCTGTAGTTGACCGTGGTGGTCTGATTCTGGTCGGGATAAAAAGGATTCGGAGCCGCCCAGTCATAGTTTGTACCGTCGTTTTGGTTGGTTGTTCCAATAACGGGTGCCGTTCCCTGCACGGGTGTTGTCTTGATTTCCACGGAGCCGTATTCAACGTCTGTGCCGTAGTTGTTAGTGGCGGTGATTCTGTAGGTATATACTCCGGCGGAAAGCGGTGTTGTTCCCACTTTGCCGTTCCAGACAGCCGTGTTCCACCCGCTTGATGTGCCTCCGCTAACGGTTCCGTAGGTTTGTCCGTCTTTAGAAAACACAACGCTCACGCTTGTAGCAGATGTGTTCAGGCTGTAATTGACCGTAGTGGTCTGATTCTGGTCGGGATAGAAAGGATTTGGTGTTGCCCAGTCATAACTGGTGCTGTCGTACTGATTGGTTGTTCCAATAACCGGCGCAGTGCCGGGAGGCGTTGTCAGGCTTTTTACCTGGAAAGTCCCGATTTCTTCATCGGTAACCGCTCCACCAAAAGTGGCGGAAGTTGAAATCAAATAATAATAAGTACCGTCGGCAACAACAGCATTGTTGTATTTGCCGTCCCATGAGGGTTTGTATGTGGGATAACCCGTTGAAGGATAATAGTCCCAATTGTGCAATGTTCTTAATAATAGAGAGCCTCCCTGATCGGGATGGCCGTTATAGATATCCAACTTGATGTAACCGGCGGAATTGTCCAGACGCCAGTTAAAATAGATCTTTTCATTTGCCGGAGGATTTGGGTTGAAAGGTGAAGGACTGGCCTCGGACCAGCCGATTGTAGGGTTGGTGACAAGCAAAGCGACTTTGTTTTCAACCACCGGGTTGGTGGTGGCAACCAAAGAAACCTGGTTATCAACCGAATCCCATTCATTGCTCACTTGGAGCGCCTGAGCGGCCGGCGTTAACAAAACCGCCATGGAAATCATGGTGGCAAGAGCCGACTTTACCCAGGGAAAGCGTACTTTTGACATAATATATGAGTTAAGTTTTATAAATAGTTATATAGTTGATTTGACGTGTGTCACAATGTGGTTAATCACATTGGTTGTTAATCATTACACTTTTAAGGCATTGAATACCAGTTCTTTGCTTAAACAGGGTGTGGATTTTACGTACAAAGTTAGTGCTTGTCAATAGATTTATTATACTTTTGTTATTTTTGTCAATTTCCGGGGTTAATTTTATTTCTTTTTACCAACGTTGACAGGCTGTCACTATTGCAATATATTGGCGTGGCTAAGTATTTAAGAATTATTTTAAACATGCCAATTACAAAGTCCGCCAAGAAAGCAATGCGTCAGGCCGCCACGCGTACCGAGCGCAACAAAGGAACCAAAACCAAGCTCAAGACTTATATGAAAAAGGTGATGGTTTTAAGCAAAACCGACATTGAAGGTGCTAAGAAAATGCTACCGGAAGCTTATTCGGTGATTGATACGGCCTGCAAGAAGAATCTTCTGCACAAGAATAACGCCTCCAGAAAGAAGTCAAAGCTGGCAAGAACCATTAAGGCGGCGGAGGAAAAGAGTAAGTAGGGGCCGGCCGGCCGGTGGGTTAAAAAAATTGTTGTTTAAAGGGCGCTTGTAACGTAATATGTTGCAGGCGTTTTTTGTAGCGCCGGCCGGCCTCACCGGGGCGGCACATTTGACAACAAGGGCCTGTAGCTCAGTGGTTAGAGCAGTCGGCTCATAACCGATTGGTCGAAGGTTCAATCCCTTCCAGGCCCACCAAATTTCCGTCTTATACGTTCGGGGCATGTTTGGGCTCTTAGCTCAGATGGTAGAGCGCGGCATTCGCATTGCCGAGGTCGGGGGTTCGACTCCCCCAGGGTCCACCAGAATTATCAGCTAACAATAAAAAAATCATGGAAAAAACACAGGTTAAACCGACCGGATGCTGCGAACCTTTTGATCCCGGTACATGGGAGGATAAGCGCGTCACCTGGGAGGACAAAATTTTTGTAAAAGACCATGTCACGTCTTTTTTGCACATACCCTTGAACATGGGCGGGAAAATCACCAAAAACATGAAACTGATAGAGGCCGCTCATGCCACATCCCACCACCAACTGATGCTGACGGACGAAAAATCACTTTGGGGATGCGATATCTACATTGATGTCTCAAAAGAGGTTCCCGGTGCGATTATGTATGCACTTTCCGGAACTTTCATGACAAAAGTGTTCGAAGGCCCTTATCAGAACGTGGGCAAATGGGCGGAGGAGATGGAAAAATACGTGAAATCCCAGGGTGAATCATTGAAAAAGATGTACTTTTTCTATACAACCTGTCCCAAGTGCGCGAAAGCGTATGGGAAGAATTATGTGGTTCTGTTCGCGCAGATCAAGGACTAAAAGACGGGCAATTAGCTCAGTTGGTTAGAGCGCACGGTTCACATCCGTGAGGTCACAGGTTCGAACCCCGTATTGCCCACCATATAAATTTCAGTGATTTTTTCAAAAGAGCTCTTTCGTTGGGAATGGCTCTTTTCCTGTATAAAGTGGCGATTTGAAACCTATTAGCATAGTTCAAACATTAACCGAACCATTTGGTTGATGTTTCAACTTTTTTTAGAATTAATTTAAGATTTTTTAATACCAATTTAATCTTTTCCTGATATGATTGTTTTAGTAAATTGATAATAAATTTTATGCCTATTGGCGTTCAACTACATTTAGGCGATAGTAACGAGGTTTTGAAGAAATTACCTGATAATTCGGTAGATTTAATATTTACTTCCCCTCCTTATGCAGATCAAAGAACAAAAACTTATGGTGGAATTCATCCAGATAAGTATGTAGCTTGGTTTTTGCCAATTTCTAAGGAATTACTAAGAGTTATGAAGCCTGACGGAACATTTGTTTTAAATATAAAAGAAAAAGTCGTAGAAAGTGAAAGAAGTACCTATGTTCTTGAGCTTATTCTTGAGATGCGAAAACAAGGTTGGTTATGGACTGAAGAGTTTATTTGGCATAAGAAGAACTGTTACCCAGGCAAATGGCCTAATAGATTTAGAGATGCCTGGGAAAGACTATTGCAGTTCAATAAGGGCAAGAAATTTAATATGTACCAAGAAGAAGTCATGGTGCCAGTTGGTGATTGGGCTAAATCCAGATTGAAAAATTTGAGTGAAGTAGATTTAACAAGAGATAACTCTAAGGTTGGCAGTGGCTTTGGAAAAAAAATTGCTAATTGGATCGGAAGAGATAAAGCTTATCCATCAAATGTAGTTCATTTAGCTACGGAATGCTCTAATAAATCCCATAGTGCAGCTTTTCCAGAAGCTCTTCCAGAATGGTTTATTAAACTTTTCACAAAGGAAGGTGATACTGTGTTAGATCCATTTATGGGTTCTGGAACAACAAATATTGTGGCCGATAGACTTGGAAGAAAAACAATAGGCATAGAGATATTAGAAGAGTACTACGAAATGGTTGCAGATAAATTTGATAATAAACAAACTGATATCCAATCTATTTTATATGAAAGAATCCCTCAAGAAGTTGGTGCGTGATTATGTCAGTGAGAACATTGGTGAATTTCATAGGAAGAGAATTGAAGCTCTGAATAATTTGAAATTGAATACTGTTTTAAAAAAGAAAAACCCTTACTTGTTTAAAGCAAAGTATCTTTTAACAGCAGAAGCAATAATTAAAAGCATTACTGATGCTTTTATATCTTCAAATGAAGAAACGATATTTGGTGATTGGCTTGAAGGACTGGCGATTTTTATTAATCAAAATGTTTACAAAGGAAGGAAATCAGGAATTCCGGGAATTGATCTTGAATTTGATCTTAAAGGGGTAAGATACATAATTACTATAAAATCAGGTCCAAATTGGGGTAATAGCAGCCAGATAGCTAAAATGCAGACTGACTTAAAAACTGCTAAAAAGACCCTAAGAACGAGTAATTCTAAACTTAATGTAGTTGGAGTTAATGGGTGTTGCTATGGAAAAGATGCGAATCCGGATAAAGGAGACTATTTCAAATATTGTGGCCAAACTTTTTGGAGTTTTATTTCGGGAGAAGAGTCACTTTATACCGATTTGATAGAACCAATAGGATATTTAGCTAAGGAAAGAAATCAAGATTTTATTGAATCTTATTCTAAGATGATCAATCGTTTCACCAAAGAGTTTGCTGATAATTTTTGTAAAACGAATGGTGAAATTGACTGGGAAGGATTGGTGGTTTTCAATTCGGGCAATAATAGTTAGATCAATCCCAGCGTAGATCATGTAGATCTGATTCTATGTCTTCACGCTTAGCTTGGCTTTCATAAGATTCAGCAATAGAGCGAAGTATTTTTGCTGTGCGAGGCCATTTTGCTTTAATCGTTTCGCTCATTTTTTTGTACTTTTCTTCAAGGACTCGCTCTTGCTTACCACCATCATTGAGACTTCTTGAGACAACACCACGACTATTATGAATTTCGTTCTCGATATGGCGATCAATGGTCTCATTATTTAGAAGTTCTATAAGGTTACGGACGACAATATGAGGCCAAGCACCATCCACATCAGCGGGAGCGTGCGCTAACATAAAACCAATCTCTAAATCACCACCTATCACATAGCCAGTTTCCTCACATTTTTTACGCGCTGCCTCAACCCAATTGGTCAAGTTTGTTTCATCAAGCGAACCATCATCTTTAGCTCCTGGTATTTGATACCAAGAATTTAAAACCTCGCGCGCTACCCTTCCTCTCCTTTCGGCCATTTCTTTATCCTCTGCGGCTCGAGTAGGATCTGGTGAATGATCATCCCGTTTATATATGAATGTAATAAGTTGGGCAAAAAACTGAGGATCTTTTTGTAAGACGCGATGAAGCGCCATTGGTGAAGAGGTATAGCGTTTAAGTTCATTAAATAAAGCGGCGAATGGCCACTCTAGCTTTGCCATTTCTTCTATTGATAGTTCGTTTTTTTCGTACAACTGGTTAAATACATGTCCCAAGTGAAATTCGTCCATTACTCCAGTTTGAAGTTTCTTATCTTCAATCATCAAAAGTTCTTGAAGTAGTCGTTGGAGTAGTGCACTGGAAATGGAAACTTGAGGATCACCGGCAATTTGAAGTGCTATCTCTGGTCGTTTAGCGTCCAGTAACTTTTCGACAGCAATCGACGTGTCGTCTGCCTTATTGTCACGTGAAAATCCGCTAGCTTGTCTCCAATATGCGGTTTCAACATCTTTGCCGTGTGCAGCGACGGCCGTCCAAGTAGATTTTCCCTCTGGCAAGCCAAAGTACATCAAGGCACATGCTTCTGCAGAATAATTAAATTTCTTTTTCATTTGATCTATCTGCTTATCTATCCAGTTTGGCCCAACTGCCTCAACACGGCCATTGGCATATCCGCGCATAAGAATTGGCATATCAATGACATGTGGCAATAAGGCATGTAATATGGCACTATCCTCTTTTTCATCAATCACTGCTTTAGCAAGGGAATATCCTAAAATACCTGGATACTGAATAGTGCTGGCAAACTTAAGGATTGCATCTAAAGGGGCTTGATCAAGAACTATTCGTGCTGCATTTTGTTGTGCAATTTTGATAGCTGTATCTTTGGCATCATATTGTTTTGGCTCTCCCTCTGGCAATCGTGGCCATGGAGTACTTAACAGCCACCCTACACGCTCAATTACATCGGTCGGCATAAATTTTTCTAAGACGTGATTAAGAGCTGGCACTTGTTTGCGACGTTCTTCATCTCCATAGCTATTTATCCAATTCAAAGCCTCTCGGATGTGCTGAAGCAGTTTTGCACGCTCGTCTTTTGAAAAAGTGGAGGGATCTATTTTTTTCAGAACCTCAAGTAATTTTTCCCGTATATCATCTGGTAATCGTGTAAATTCCTCAGTAGAAGCTACAATATTTTCTTTTAAGACTGCCAAATCACTTAACTTTGGGAGAAAAGCAGTTAGATATTTTCGATGACTTTCATTGTCTTCCGGCTCCAATCCTCTACGATTACCACCCGCATCACGCCAACGAAATCGATGGGATTCAGTAAAACTTCCTGGTACATAATAACTTTGAGAAAACTCCCATACCTTTTTTGGAAATTTAGCAGTCAGTGAATCTAACGCAACAAGTCGTTGTTCAGGCGTAGCATATGTTTGTGGAAAGCGCGGCAAAAAGACATCTTTAATACTATTTATTGCTCGATTGCTCCACCGGCCACCGGGATCTATATTGGCTAACTCTGCTAGAACATTTATAGCTCGAGCAAAATATTCAGTGCTCCACACTATACTTTCAAGCGCCCAAAGAAGGCCGGAATGATGACATTCTCCAAATACCCCTTCTCCATCTTTCATTAACTCTTGGAAGATTGTTGGGTTGTTTTTGATAACTTGCTCTATCACCTCCATAAATGCGTCAGGTGCGGCCTCTGAAAGCAGAGCTGTTGCATCTTTTATTGAAGCCCATGCATCCCATTTGTCCGCTTTGGAAAATACCTCATTTACAACCAGATCTGCAAACGCTTGAGTGGAGAGAATATTCGGAGATCGATTGCCATAAACAGCGAGAAGTACCAGTGATTCAACAAGACCAGTGCGAAGCCATTCAGAATATGGGTTTGATTTTCCATATATGGCAGCCGCCCATCGTTTCTCTGCTTCCAATTCATATTTAGGATCTGTTTTTGTAAGAACACCTAACAAAGATTGTTTAAAAATTTTTAAGTAATCTTGCGTAAGATGTTGCGAGAGAAGAAACCATGAATCCAATGGTGATTTGATCATCCAAACGTTACCAACTTTGCGTATTGGAGAATCGTCAACAGATAAAAATGGGATAAGCTCTTTAATAAAATTCTCATAGCTCATACCGGAAAGGTTTTCGATCACTTGTCGATCACCATCTTTTTGTTCGTCCCATGCGTTGGCAAATAAAACTGGTATCAATATACGAGCTGATGCAGCATTTGCCCATGATGGGGCACTGACAGCACTGGATTGAAATAAATGTCGACGAAGTACCGGAATACTCCGTCCAGAATCGCGTGCCATTCGTTGGGCATCACTTTCCGATAAACCACTTTCATGTAAAATCTTTTCTACGACACTACGATGAGGTCGAGCTAGCCGAAGAATATCTCTAAGGCCAATAACGGTTGCATCCATGCTTATAAATACATGGTGGCCTTTTGCAACGGCGGCATGAGCTGCATTGATACATTCACCCGGGCAAGCAATAATAAGTGGATAGTTTTGAAAAGCTTGAGTTAATTGCCTTAGTTCACCAATATTCTCAACAATGATACACCGAGACAATGCCTGTTCTCTTTCAGTTTCATGAAGTGTAGCAATAGCCGCAAACAGAAAAGCAAAAGCTTCTTCTGGATGATCCCCTTGCACTTCAAGTGTCTTAGGTGGGTCGAACATCCATTTCTGAATTGCTTCCGCATCACTTGTACGTCCGCCTATCACAAGAGCTGGTGTCATTACTGGCTTTGTTCCTATAGACCATTCTTCCCAAAACGCCTCAAGATCTCGAATGCCATTTGAGACAACTTTACCGATCTTACGGGCAAACCATAAGCCAACGGCTGGCGTAGTAGCAAGCCATTGCTCCAATCCATCAGCCGCAATAACTTTGACATCTTTCCATTTCTTAGTCGCTTGTTTCACGCTTTGCCAATTTGTACGTTTCGGAAAGGATCGTGGAGTAACAAAAACAAACGTCGTCTCATTGAGTACCATTCCTAATGGATTATCACTTCGCTTTTTATATTCTTTGTCTGCTTTTGTTTGGGCTGATTTTTCAGTTCCAATTTCCCACCCGGAATGGCCGCTTGGAAAAAATGGTGAAACAAAGGGCGTCTTAAGACGGCCATCCCACCCGCCATTTGCAACGCTATCACCACTAGGAAAATCAAACTCGTTAATAACATTGGCGGTATGAGCTAAAATAAGACGACGTACTAACTCCGGCAATGTATCCTGACATTGCCTTTGCTTTGTGTTCGCCCAATTCGTGATGTCGCTAGCGTTAATCCACTTCATATTTTTATATTATATCCCTGACTGGCACTCAGCTTAGCCCAGTGCTAATTCATTTACAAGACAATAAATGTAGTAAAGGGCATGGACAAATAATCACTACTCCGGCTGTACAGAAATTTGGGCTTTTGGTTCTAGAACTATCGACATTTCAACATTTACCTCTCCACAAACCCCTCCACCATTTCCGAATGATCCTTCAGCCAGATAAACGACCCCAAAAACTCCTCCTCCAAAAACCTCCAACTTACCCGATACCATTTTTCAGACTCATCTTCCAAAATCTCCGAAAAAGTCTTATGATCAGATAAATTAGACCATTTGGTCGGCGGTTCGAACTCTAACCTTTTGCTTTGCGGTTCAACTCGTTCCAATGAGCACCCCACCATGTACCCCTCAATTCCATGAAACCAACCGTTAAACAAGCTGAATGGACCGGGAGAATCGCTCTGGCGATTGTATTCGGCTGGTTTGGCGCTTTAAAGCTGATTGGATTAAGTCCGGCTGGCGGCCTTGTGGAGTCGCTGTTGAATTTGACTCTGCCGTTTATTCGTTTTAGTGATTTTATTATTTTTCTGGGTGTATGGGAGACGTTAATTGGCGTGTTGTTTCTTTTTCCCCGGCTCACCCGATTCGCTTTCTGGCTGATGATGGTGCAGATGTTCACGACTTTCGGGCCGCTGGTTTTTCTGCCTGCGGTTTCCTGGCAAAGTTTTGCGGTGCCCACAATAGAGGGTCAGTACATTATTAAAAACGTGGTTCTTGTCGCCCTTGCTTTTGCAGTGCTGACTTTTTGGGAGGGAAACGACACCAAAGGCAAATCAAAAGGATAAACGGATCCGATTATAAGAATTTCAATTTTTAATCTTTTTGCATATCGCAAAACGCAATCATGGCATCGTGCATAAACTGCGCAAAGCCGGGGCTGTATTTTTCAAAATAGGCTGTAAAACGCTCATCGGCTACATACATCTCCGCCAGTCCGCGGTATAATTCAAGATTTGGCGTGTAAAAATTGGCCAGATGCCGGTAATGTCTGTCAACAAAATCCTGAACCTCCTTACTTTTTACGTCATTCCCCATCAGTCCGGTACCTTCCTTTAAAATCGCGTCCCCCTCCTCTTTGATTTTCGCCCACTCCGCTTTGGACATTTTGTTCATTTTTTCCGCGGATTCCCTGTACTCGGGCGTGTTGCCCCATCGTTGCTCCGCCTCTTTGGTTAGTTTATCGACTTCTTCTTTGCTCAGATTGTCATAAAGTTCATGTTCATTCATGGGTGGTGTGTTGTTAATGCTCTGATATTTATCACTGCGCTTCCGCAATCCTCCTCCTCACTATCGTTCCCGCGGGGACTTCTTGGGGCAGTTCTATGAAAACAGCGTCTTTTTGGCCGGGGTGAACGGTTTTTACCGATTGGCCGTAGGGATTGATGAATTCCTTGATGGTGGCCGTAAACTCAGTGTCGGGAGTCATGATTTCCACTTCCACGGGCGCGTCCAGACGGCCTTTTACCTCCATTTTGGCGTGATTTTTGGCTTCATCCGCCATAATCCCGGCCGCCGCCAAATCCCCTTCATTCGTCTCCCTGATTATTCCCATAAATTCATACGTCTGTTTGGAGATTCGCTTTTCGTACTGCTGGGCTTTTTCGCGCGGGTTATCTATCAAAAACCCCGGAATGAATCCCCTGTTGGAGGTTTTGGCCAGCTCGTCAAAAAGCGACTCGTCAAAGGGTCTGCCCGCCTCCATGTCTTCTATGGCTCTGCGGTAGGTTTTGGCCACGGTGGCGGCGTAGTAGGGCGTTTTGTTGCGCCCCTCCACCTTAAAACTGCAGACGCCCGCGTCCTTTAAATCCTTTAAATACTCAATCAGGCACAAATCCTTTGAACTCATAATGTAGGAGCCGTGCTCGTCCTCTTCAATCGGCATAAACTGCCCGGGGCGCTCCTCTTCCTCCAGCGCGTAAACCTTGTATTTCCAGCGACAGCTATGGGCGCAGGTGCCCTGATTGGCGTCGCGATAAGTCATGTAATTGGAAAGCAGACAGCGGCCGGAATAAGCCATGCAGATGGATCCGTGCACAAAAAACTCCAGTTCCAGTCCGGGATTTTTTTCGTGGATTTCTTTGACTTCTTTGAGCGAGATTTCGCGCGAAAGGATGATGCGTTCAATCCCCTGCTTATGCCAAAATTGCGCCGAGGCCCAGTTGACGTTATTCTGCTGGACGGAAAGGTGAATGGGGATTTCGGGGCAGATTTCTTTGCTTAGCATGATCACTCCCGGATCGGCGATGATGAAGGCGTCGGGCTTTAGATCGGCCAGGGGGCGGAGCGCTTTTTGCAGTGCGGGAATTTTGTAATTGCGGGGATAAATGTTGAGAGTAAGGTAGATTTTCTTGTTCAGAGATTTGGCGTAGTCCACCGCCTCTTTAACGGACTCAATGGAAAACATGTTTTCCCGCGCGCGCAGAGAAAAAACGGGCACGCCGGCATACACGGCATCGGCGCCGTACTGAAAGGCAATCTTAAGTTTTTCCATATCCCCGGCGGGGAGGAGTAGTTCGGGCTTCATATAAATTCAACATCCGACTTCTAGAGATCGGGTCTTGTTATACCAGAATATTGGAATTTTGAAAAACGAAAGGCAAAGGCTGAAGAATAGCCAAAGTCCAAATCCCAATTTACATAACCTGCACCGCGCCGCGACCGCGAAGGTCAGAGACCCGATTACCCGGACTCGCCCAATCGAAGTCAACCCCGCGGTTGCCCGGACCGAAACGACCGAGGGTAACTTGTCTTATGCTTGTCTTATTCTCTTGATTAAATATTGTTGAATTTTGCTGCGGTTTTCCATAGAAATCAAGAATGTGTTTTTCGGGATCAGCCTCTCCTTTCTGTTTTGCCTCTTCATAAGCGCGGAGCGATTGTTGCATTGCAGCGGCATACTGGGTGTCGCTAATAAGGCGCATGTCGTTATCGCGGAAATATTTTTCACAGGTTCTTAGTTGTTCGTCGTTGCGCTGTTCACCGGGCTTCTGACCGGGAACAATAGGGGGATACTGCACCATATCCGCAATACATACGCTGACTTTTCCGGGTCTGCCCGACCATTTATGTTTTTTTTCAAAAAATGCTTCCTTCTGGTTATCGTAATGACGATTCGCGTTCATGGCGTCTGTCATCTCCACAAAAGATTTGTCCGGAACGATTATCAAGCCCGGTTTGCCCATAATGGTGGCTATTTTTTGCAGTTTTTCCGGGCCCAATGCAATCAGATTTTTGATGATTTCTTTGCGCGGGGGGACTTTTACTTTCGGATCCAGCTCTTTGGCGGTGGCGACAGATTCCAGGTAATTTTCCACACTCACCATTTCCAGCAATTTTTCCTGTAATTTTTTGTTTTGAGCGGCGTCGGGGGAAAGGGTGAGGCGGTTAACAATTTGTTGATACTTAAAAGCCGTACCAAAATCTTTTTGCAGTTCCATAACCAGCGGCTTGATTTCGTTAAAGAGAACCCGGCAACGGGTGAATGAAGTTTCGCGAATCTTGGGGTTTTCTTTGGCGAATACTAGAGCGTCTTTGTACATTTGCAGGAATTCCGCGTGTAATATCCGAATAAGTCGTAACTTTCTATGCCATTTTTCGCAGTTTTCGTTCATAGTTCACCGGGTGAATTGTTCTTTAAATTATATCAGTTTTTGCCTGATTTGACTATTTGGCAACCAACCTTCCACGTTGGTTAATGTGGAAGGTTGAATTGGCGATTATTTTCTTTTCTGGATTTGGCGGCGTGTTTTGTTATAATCGGATCATGAAACAATATCTTAGTCTTATTGAGGAAGTTCTGCGCGATGGCGTGGAAAAGAAAGATCGCACGGGGGTGGGGACGATTTCCATTTTCGGGGCACAGAGGAAGTATGATTTGCGGGAGGGTTTTCCGCTTTTGACGACTAAAAAGGTGCT
The DNA here is from genome assembly GCA_041738505.1 of Candidatus Altimarinota bacterium. GTDB lineage: Bacteria > Patescibacteriota > Gracilibacteria > UBA1369 > UBA1369 > JBGSPQ01. Next base: position 14,382 of record JBGSPQ010000006.1, read on the forward strand.
TTTTTCGGCGGTTTTGTATGAACTTTTGTGGTTTTTGCGCGGGGCAACGAATATCAATGATGATTTGACCCAGCACACCCCCATTTGGAACGCCTGGGCGGATGAAAACGGTGATTTGGGACCGATTTATGGCTATCAGTGGAGAAAATGGGAGTGTTTTGAGCCGGTGGGTTCGGGCAAGTACAAAAAATCCCATATAGACCAGATTGCGGAAGTAATAGACATGATTAAGAACAATCCGGATTCGCGCAGGATTATTGTGAGCGCCTGGAATGTGGCGGACGTGCCGCGGATGAAACTGCCCCCCTGCCATGCGTTTTTTCAATTATATGTGGTGAACGGACGGCTGGATTTACATCTTTACCAAAGGAGCGCGGACGTGGCGCTGGGTGTGCCTTTTAACATTGCCAGTTACGCCACTCTGCTGATGATGATTGCGCAGGAATGCAATCTGTCTCCGGGCGTTTTTACTCATACCACAGGCGACACTCACATTTACACCAACCATGTGGAAGGTTTAAAGGAACAGCTTAAGCGAACTCCAAAGAAACTTCCCGAATTGATTATCGCCAAAAAGCCGTTTGATGAGCTGAAGTTTGAAGACTTTGAAATCCGCAATTACGAGCACGATTCGTTCATTAAATTCCCGATTGCGGTATAATAATTTTAGGAGGTGGGGATGATATAAATTTGGTAACGTAAAGGCTCTGCGGTCGAGGCATCATGCATGCCGAGACCCGGGGCGGAGCGTACATGTTAGCGTAGCCCCGCGGCAGAGCCAGTTACCAAATTTATATCATCCCCGCCGACTCGCATAAACTAATCAATCAATCATGAAATTTTCTATCATAGCGGCGGCCGACCAAAATATGGGGATCGGAATCGGTAACAAACTGCCGTGGAGATTAAAGGGCGACATGCAGTACTTTCAGTACGTAACCACCGAGGCCGAACCGGGAAAAGTGAACGCGGTGATTATGGGGCGTAAAACGTGGGAATCTCTGCCTGAAAAATCCAGACCGCTAAAGGGCAGGGTGAATATTGTTTTGAGCCGAGGCTACGCGGATGTACCGACTGGCGTGCTGGTGGTAAATTCGCTGGAAGACGCGCTTTCCCAACTTTGGCACGATGAAACCGTTGACAAGATTTTTGTGATCGGGGGCGCGAGCGTTTACACGCAGGCGCTGAAACATCCCGACTGTGACAGAATTTATTTAACCGAAGTGATGGACAAGTTTGAATGCGATGCTTTCTTCCCGAAGATTGATGAAAATGTTTTCAAAGTGATCGAATCCACCGAGCCGCACACCGAAAAAGAGGTTAAGTACAGATTTCTGGTTTATGGAAGAAAATAGGTTGGCGTAGATCTATCAGGCGTTTTGCAAGGCCAGAATACAGGCGGCAACGCCAAGACGCTTGTCCATGGCTGTCGCGCTAAAAACGTGATCACGGACAAACATTCCACCCTGATAAATATTGGTTCCCGCGTAAACGTAGGGACTGGTTTTATTCTTATTTAACCTGTATCCAATTCCGTTATAACTTTCCGCATAAGCGAGCAGTTTGCCCATATCGGTGGTGCCGCTGTTAATACCCAAGCGGCTCATTATATTTCCCTTCGATCTGATCGCGTCTACGGCGGCACTTTCCCAATCCTTGAACATTCTGCCTTTCGGCACATGGGTTGTGGGTCGGCCAAGGGGGTCTCCATTGTGCAAATACGTGTTGAAATTGAAACTGGACTCGCGGTAGTGAATGGCGGCGATTACGGTCCAGGGCAGACCGGCTCGGGCGGCGACAGCTTCGTATCTGCCGCGGTTGGCGAGCGCTTTGGTTCTGAATTGATTGATTTGAGTTTTGTATGCGGGGGAATCCGATAATTTCATAAATTCGGCGTTGTGAGCGTGGTCCTGCGCCATCGTTTCCGGATTATTGGTTTTTCTGTTGGCGATATTTTGACCGGAAGGAATTGATTCAGCACTTTGTGGTGCCTGCCTGCCGGCCGATGCTGTTGGCGCGGATGAGGGTCTTGTGGCACCGCCCCCCTGTCTGCGCGGCATCAAGGCTGTCATTCTGGGCTCCAAAGCGTTCCAGTATTGCAACCCTTTTCCTTTTAGCAGATTTTTCCCGGCAAACGGATCAATGCGGAGTTCAAAGTGCATCGGATCTCTGCGCGCACCCTGCCATCTTCCACCCCAGACAAATCCCAGACTTTCAAAAACCTGCACGACCGGTGGCGGAATATCGCCCTGCGTACCCATGCCGTTGGTTCCCGAATTCAAATCAATAGCCACTCCCCAGGAATGGTAGCTGGCCACATTACCCCCACGAATCGGCCTCCAGTTGAACGATGAAATATCCTTAAACCTGTAAGCCATCATATTCCCCGAGGCCACGGCCTGTTCAACCCGCTCCTCCGCCTCTTTTACATACGGCAGCATAGCCATGTTGATGCCTCCGCCAATGCGGTTGCCCATAAACTCAATCGGGCCGCCCGTAACCGGATCTCTGCGCACAATCCACCTTTCGGCGGAATTGGGATTGTTTCCGCACATTTCCCGCCATTCTTTACGGCTGTATTTTCCGTATCTTTGACCGTTTATTTCCATTGAATATTTGGATTTGGGACGAGTGGATTCCCCCACCTGTCCCTGTAATCCCTGTAACATTTCCTGCGTTTCCGCCTGGATTCTGTCGCGATGATAGGCGCGAGCGGTTTCCTCGTCTTCAAAGCGGGTGCGGGTGGGTGCGTCGTATAGGGTTTCAGCTCCAACGGAGGCCGTGTCATCGGCGGCGCCGTTCTGATAAATCTCCACATGTTCCGACATTGTTTTTCTGGCGGCCACGGATGGATTGCTGATTGTTTCAACCACTTCTATTTCATCTCCGCTGAAAACCGGAATGTATGACCCGTCGGCCGTGAAATATCCGATTCTTCTTGTCTGCGGATGAAAACCGCGCGTTCCTTCAAAAACCTCCCCGTCGGGTTTGATTACTTTAATTTTGTGTACAGATGGAGGCATGATATCCCCCGCCCCAACTTTCCAATAGGCGGTCTGGTTGCCCTTGAAATCAACTTTAAAGCGGAGTGAGCTTCCCTGCACCCTTTCCAAAAAAGCCGACGAAAGCAGAATGTGCTTGCGTAGGCCGTCATTCAAATCTTCCGGCTGTGTCCGTCCGGCGGTGCGGAGCGCGGTGACATCACCCTGCATATCCCATTCCTCCAGTTTCTTTAAAAATTCCTGTTGTTCTTTTGATTCAATCGGGGTGAGTTTGTCCAGCTGCTGCATCCTTAAATATTCCTGCAGGACTTTTTCATGCTCGGCGGGCTGACTGTTTACGGCAAGCGTCTCGGCCGGAGCCGCGGATGAGGGCTGTTCGGGTGTGTTTGGATTGGGCGGCGGTGAGAACCAGACAAATCTCATATCCGGGTATAATTATTCATTAAATTATAGCATCTTTTGCTGATTGAAGCCATTTATTAATTCCCGGATAATTATTGTTTGACAATGAACCTTCGGACGATGTATTTTGAAATCATTGCTTATTCATACTTACTTGGTATGATTTTGATTCGGCGCAAGAGTAAGGGCAAAACATCGATTACCGATAGATCTATTGGTAATGTAAAGCCGAATCCTGCCGGTTTGAACGAGGAAAAAAGCCGCAAGGGATTTCTGAATTTTTCCCAGAAGGTTGATTACGGTCTGTTTTTGCTCACAAAACTGGCGGAGCAGGAAAACGGTGAACCGGTGTCATTAAAAACCGCGAGTGAAGAGAACTTTCTTTCTTTTTATTTTATGCAGAAAGTGGCTCTGGATTTGCGCAGAGCGGGGCTTATTAGGGCGGCACGGGGGAAAACGGGAGGGTACGTTATCGCGCGGGACGCGTCTAAAATCAAACTGCTGGAGGTGTTGGAGGCGCTGGAGGGTCCGGTGGCGTTGATGCATTGTTTGCGGCACGGTGTGGACGCCAAAGTTTGCGAGCGGGAGGAGGATTGCAGGGTAAGGAGCGGTTTTGGGATGCTGAATGAAATCATTATAAATACATTGTCCGAATTTACTCTTGAAGATTTTATCAATTCAACATGGCGTCAAAAAAAATAACCGAAGACAAGCTGGAAATAGCCGGCCTTAGGGTGACCGCGGAGGGTGAGGAAATTTTAAAGGGGGTTGATCTGGCCATTAAAGCCGGAGAGGTTCATGTGGTGATGGGACCGAACGGATCGGGCAAGAGCACGCTCTGCAATACCGTGATGGGCCATCCTTTTTACAAAGTTACGGGGGGAAAAATCGTGATGAACGGCAAAGACATTTCAAAACTCTCGCCGGATAAAAGGGCTCACGCGGGGCTTTTTTTGGGATTTCAGTATCCGCGCGAAGTGGCGGGGATTACTTTCGGCAATTTTATGAGGATTGCGGTGAACACGGTGAATAAGGCGCGGAGCAAATCCTATAAAGCGATCGGGCCGGCGCAGTTTTATCCGCAAGTTCAGAATGAAATGCAGGCATTAAAAATGAATAAGAAGTTTATAGGAAGGTGTCTTAACGAGGGCTTTTCCGGCGGGGAAAAGAAGCGCGCCGAAATTGTACAGATGCTTCTTTTAAAACCCAAAGTCGCCATTCTGGATGAGATTGATTCGGGGCTGGACGTGGACGGGCTGAAAGCGGTGGCGGAGGGTATTTCCCGCGCCAACAGGGAAAACGGGACGGCCATTCTGTTAATCACTCATTATGCCAGAATATTAAAGCATCTAAAGCCCGACTTTGTTCACATCATGTCGGACGGAAAAATCGTTAAATCCGGGAAAGCGGGTCTGGCGACCGCGATAGAAAATGAAGGTTATCAAAAATATGAATAAATCAATCACTCAAAACAAGGCTTTGCCGGATGAATACCGGTACGGTTTTAAGACCAAAACCAGGTCGGTGCGAAAACTGGATAAAGGTCTGAATAAAGACATAATCAAAGAAATTTCCTCTATCAAAAAGGAGCCAAAGTGGATGCTGGATTTTCGCTTGAAGGCGCTGGAATTGTTTATGGCCAGGCCTCTGCCGGACTTTGGCGCCGATTTGAGCAATCTGGATTTTGATAATATCCGCTATTACGTACGGCCGTCCGACAGAGCCACTCGCAGTTGGGACGATGTACCGGAAGAGATTAAGGACACGTTTGAGCGGCTGGGGGTTCCGCAGGCGGAAAGGAAGTTTCTGGCCGGGGCCGGGGCACAGTTTGAGTCGGAAATGGTTTATCATCATTTAAAGGAATCGCTTGCCAAATTGGGCGTGATTTTTGAGGACATCGGGGAGGCGCTCATAAAATATCCGGAACTTTTTGAAAAATATTTTGCATCGGTTGTTCCGCCCAACGACAATAAATTCGCGGCTTTGAATTCGGCCGTGTGGTCGGGGGGATCTTTTATTTATGTGCCAAAGGGCGTGAGCGTGGATTTGCCTTTGCAGGCTTATTTTCGCATTAACGGACCGCTGATGGGGCAGTTTGAAAGGACGCTTATTATCGCGGATGAGGGAGCGAAAGTGCATTATATCGAGGGTTGTACGGCGCCCACTTATTCCAGTCAGGCTCTGCACGCGGCGGTGGTGGAAATTGTGGTGAACAAAGGCGCGCGGGTGCAGTACACCACAGTGCAAAACTGGTCACATAATGTTTACAATCTGGTTACAAAAAGGGCGAAAGCATTTGCCGACGCCGAAATGTTCTGGCTGGACTGTAATATCGGGTCGCGCGTTACCATGAAGTACCCGGCTGTTTTTTTGATGGAGAAAGGGGCGAAAGCGGAGATTCAGTCGATCGCGTTTGCCGGTAAAGGACAGCATCAGGATACGGGGGGCAAAGTTATTCATCTGGCTTCGGATACTTCTTCCACGGTCAGTTCCCGTTCCATCAGCAAGGGTGGGGGAAGGGCTTCTTACAGAGGTTTACTGCGAGTGGCACCGGGGCTTAAAAATGTAAAATCAAAAGTAAAATGCGACGCACTGCTTCTGGACTCCGACTCAAGGTCGGATACTTATCCGGAAATGAAAATTGATTCGGACGGCGCGAATATTGAGCACGAAGCCACTGTGAGCAAAGTGGGCGAGGAGCAGATGTTTTATCTGATGTCGCGGGGGCTAAGTGAGGACGAGGCGGCGGCGATGATTGTGAACGGTTTTATTGATCCGATTGTGAAGAAATTTCCGCTTGAATACGCGGTGGAAATGAATCGGCTGGTTGAGATGGAAATGGAGGGTTCGGTGGGTTAATTTATTTTTTATGATTATTGAAACGGACAAAATCGGGGAGGATGGCGCGCGGACGATTATCACCGGCAAACCGCAGGCGGAGTATACCGTGGGGCGCGGTGAGACTTTGAATCTTGTTTATTTTGGCACGGATTTGACGAACGGGGGGGCGGCCGGGAAAAAAAGGGCGTGCCGGATTGTTTTGAACGGGAAGGGGGCGCGAGCGCTTTTTCTGGGTTTTGTGATTGGAAAAGAGGACCAAAATTTTGTATTTGATGCGTCGGCGGTGCACGTTAAAGGCGAGACTAATTCGGAAATCAGAATTAAGTCTGCACTTTTTGGAAAGTCCCGTCTCGATTTTAAAGGCGATCTGATTATTGAAAAAGATGCACAGCAAAGCGACACTTTTCTGGCAAGCCATTCGCTTTTGATGGATGAGGGTACATCGGCCCGCGCTGTTCCTTCTCTTGAAATTCTGGCCGATGATGTTAAGGCCGGGCACGCGGCGACTGCCGGAAAAGTGAATGAAGAGGATTTGTTTTATCTGGAAAGCCGGGGAATCTCCAGGCGCGAGGCCGAACATCTTTTGGTGCTGGGCTTTTTTGAAGAACAGTTACAGCGCGTCCCCGATATTGATTTACGCGACAGTTTGCGTCAGGCTATTATCAAATCACTCCCCTTTTAAAAGATTATGTTTAACGCCGAAGATATAAAAAAAGACTTTCCGATTCTGCGCACAAAAGTGAACGGCAAACCATTAGTGTACCTGGATAACGCGGCCACAAGCCAAAAGCCGGAGTGCGTGATTAAGGCAACGGAACGATATTATTCAACTGAAAACGCCAACGTGCACAGAGGCGTTTACACTCTGGCGGAAATCGCCACGGGACTTTATGAATCGACAAGACTGAGCGTGGCGCGTTTTATCGGCGCGGTGAACGGAGATGATCAACCTCTTTATTCCGAAGACGGAGACATCGCGGAAATTATTTTCACCCGCGGAACTACGGAGTCCATTAATCTGGTGGCTTACAGCTGGGGCGACGCCAATGTAAAGGAAGGCGACGAGATTTTGGTTTCCATGTTGGAACACCACTCCAATCTGGTGCCGTGGCAGCAGCTTTGCAAAAGAAAAGGTGCGACTTTAAAGTTTATTCCGATTGATGAAAACGGGGAGATGGATTTGGATGGTTTGGATGATTTGATTACGGATAAAACGAAAATGGTTGCCGTTTCCATGATTTCCAACGCCCTGGGAACCATCACGCCGGTTAAAGAAATTGTGAAGAAGGCCAAGAAAGTGGGCGCGGTTACTTTGGTGGATGGAGCCCAGGCCGCACCGCATATACCTGTTAACATGCGCGATCTGGACTGTGATTTTTTCGCTTTTTCGGCGCATAAAATGTTGGGGCCCACGGGCCTGGGCGTGCTTTACGGTAAGAAAGAAATTTTGGAAAAAATGAATCCTTTTTTGATTGGCGGGGATATGATCAGGGAGGTGGATTTGTATGATTCCACATGGAATTCACCGCCTCATAAATTTGAAGCGGGCACGCCGAATATTGCCGCTGTGGCGGCTTTTACCCCCGCGATTGAGTATCTGATGGATTTGGGGATGGAAAACGTTTTCAATCACAGCAAAGATTTAAGAGATTACGCCGTTTCGCGTCTGCGGGAACTGCCCAAAATTCACATTTACGCCGAGCACGCAAAAAATGTCAGCGGCATTGTTTCTTTTACCATCAAAGGCGTGCACGCTCACGACATCGCTTCTGTGCTGGCGGCAGATAACGTGGCGATCCGCGCGGGACATCACTGCGCACAGCCGCTAATGAATCTGATGGGGGAAAGCGCCACGGCCAGAATGAGTTTTTACATTTACAACACGCGCGAAGACGTTGATACGGCCGTGCGGGCGGTTCAAAAAGTTTATGAAATTTTTAAGATAAGCTGAAAATGGATATGTACGCGGAAAACATTTTGCATCATTTTAAAGAGCCGCATCATTTTGGGGGGCTAGCTAAAGCCACTGTTTCAGCTAAAGAATCCAATCCCCTCTGCGGTGACAAATACGGAATGGATCTTGTGATTGATAAAGACGGCGTGATTTCCGACGCCTCCTTTACGGGGGAAGGATGCGCCATTAGCAAGGCGGCCGTTTCCATGTTGATGGATGAAATTATCGGCAAACCGCTTAATGAAGTTGAAAAAATCAGCAAAGAAAATATTTATGAACTGCTGGGCGTGGAAGTCAGCGCGGGAAGGGTAAAATGCGCTCTTCTGGGCTTAAAAATTCTGCAGGCCGCTATCAAAAAATATCATGAAAAAATTCCCGATCAGCGATAAAAACCCGTACTACGCGGTCATTAACGAAGTGATTGATCCGGACATCGGTATTGGTGTGGCGGATATGGGTTTGATTTATGATGTGGAGGAAAAGAAGGGAACAGTAAGCGTGAAAATGACGCTGACCTCCATGGGGTGCCCCGCGGGCCCGCATTTGATTGCCTCTGTTAAGGAAGTTCTTAAAAAGAAATCGAATATTAAAAATGCGGATGTCGAACTGGTATGGGAACCGCCGTGGACTCCGGAGATGATGAAAAAGGAACTGAAAGAAATGATCTTCGGCGGGTATTAGGCGTTTACCGCGCTCGGCACGGATTTTCGTCCTCCTTTTTTGTTGGTCAAATGTGTTCTCATGTCGGCGAAGAATTGTTCCTCCAAATCCAGAACTTTCTGGATGGGCAGTATCAGAGGTTCCACCGCGGCCAGCGCCGGCTCTAAATATTTGCCGTATTTTATTCCGTATTCCAGTACCTTTTTTTCCAGATCGGCGGAATTTTGGATGGATTTTTCCGGGTAATCCAGCAGTCCGCACTTAACAAGGACGTGTAAAGGAAGTAGATGTAGAAGTGTCGGATTTCCTTTGAAAAAAGCCGGCATGTACATAACAGCCCATTTAACTTCGTCCGGTGTTTTGGCCCAGACGTCGCGCATTGTCTCCATGTAGTTTTCGTCCACGGTATCCAGAATTCTGTAAACACCTTTTTTGACGAATTGGTCCCGATAAACGTCTTTGATTTCCCGGGAAACTTTGTCAATAATTCCGCTGACCCGGTTGGAATCCTCTATGTCCTGATTTAATTTTTGCTCGTCCAGTTCGGGCCCATATCCCGATTTGGAAACTTCCGTTTTTTTTGACATATTTTTTTGGTTAAATGTCGGCCGGTCGTTATGAAACAGATTAGGCGGCTTTTTTGCCGTAGATTCCGGGGATGATTTCCAGGTTTTCTTCGCCGGTTTTGTTCAGGTGATTGTATAGATTTTCTTTGGCTTTTGCGCACATTTTGTCTCCGTACTGCGCCCCTTCTATTACCGGATCCAACACTTCCTCCAGCCCCTCCAATGATTCAAAGAAATATTGGAGCCCTTTGATCACCAGTTTGGTTAACTTTTTCAATCCGTCGCCGATGGTAATTGATTTATTGAGATCGATTTTCCCGTCTTTGATTTCGCCTTTGAACGAAAGCAGACCGGTTTTTACCAGAAAGCTGGTTGCGGCGCAGGCACCGGCCGCGGGCACGCCGCCCGGCGGAAAGATCATTGCCGGCAGAGCGGCCATCGGTCCCAGGTGGACAATGTACGATTGCACGGCCCGCGGCACTTTTTTCCATCTATTTTCAATGGAATTCAGCCTGGGCCCGTATTCGGTTTTGATTTTTATTACCAGCGCGTTCAATTTTTCCTGGGCGTTCAGCTGTTCCGCAATTTCCTTTCCTTTATCCACGCCCTGCTTTATTTCTTTGCCGGCATTCGCGTAATCATCTTTGCTAATTGTGCGATGTACAGCTTCCTTGGTCTCCTCTCCGATTATGCTGGCGTCACCGTTATCATTCGTTGGTTTTTCCTGCGATGCGGGAGGGGCTTCCCGCGATTGATCAACCTGTTCATCCTCCTGCATTTCCCGTCCGGATAATGGCGTTTTTTTATCGTCGGTCATTTTGTTTTTTTATGAATTTTTATCTTTGTATTATAACACATTCCATGCGCTTTTCCAATTCCCGACCTTTTTATTAACCTAATCCTGTAGTACAATGGGCCATAGTCTTAAAACAAAATTTATGAATTCAGTTCATCCTACCGTTACCATCCATCCTTCCGGAGCCAATCATCCTTCGCAGAGAGTGGGTGTTTTTATCGATACGCAAAACCTTTATCACTCGGCCAGGGCAAACTACAAAGCCAATGTAAATTACGCCAATCTGGTTAAAGAAGCGGTCGCGGGGCGCAGACTCATTCGCGCTTTCGCTTATGTGATTAAGTCGGAATCGGGTGAAGAATCCAAGTTTTTTGAAGCGCTTTCCGATTTGGGGATTGAAACCAGAGTCAAAGATTTGCAGATTTTTTACAGCGGAGAAAAGAAAGCCGACTGGGATGTGGGTCTGGCTATGGATATTGTGCGTTTGAGCGAAAAACTGGACGCCATTGTGCTGGTTAGCGGCGACGGGGATTTTCTTGAGGTTTTGAAATACGTGAAATCCAAGGGTATTCGCGCCGATGTGATGGCGTTTAAGAAAACTTCGTCATTGAAACTTGCCGAAGAAGCAGATACTTTCACCGACCTTGGCGGCGAGCAGGCCAAGTTCCTGATTCCGCTTTCCAAAGGGATTATTCGCCCCCGCAAAAAATTCCTGGGCAAAATCAGATCATAGTGATAGAATCGGGAATAAAATTATTTTTTAATTATTTTTTTTATGTCCGATATTCAGGTGGGCAAGTTGGCGCCGAAGTTTAAAATGGAGGCGCTGGTGGGCAAGGAGTTCAAAGACGTGTCTTTGGATGATTACAAAGGCAAGTGGGTGGTGCTGTTTTTTTATCCGCTGGATTTCACTTTTGTGTGTCCGACGGAGATTTTGAATTTTTCCAAGGCCGCGGATGAGTTCAAGAAACTGAACGCACAGGTTTTGGGATGCAGTATTGACAGCGTTTATTCTCATTTGGCCTGGACCAAGGAGCTGGGAGAGCTTAGCTATCCCCTGCTTAGCGACATCACCCGCTCGGCGGCGAATGATTATGGAATCCTGGTGGAGGAAAAAGGAGTTGCTCTGCGCGGGCTTTACATTATTGATCCTGATGGCGTTTTGAAATACATTGTTGTACACGATCTGAACGTGGGACGAAGTGTGGATGAAACTCTGCGTGTTCTGCAGGCTCTGCAAAGCGGTGAATTGTGTCAGGCGGGATGGAAGCCGGGTGAAAAATCTTTGGGCAAAGCCTGAAAAATGCTAAAGTAAAATTTGGCCGTTTTGTGAGATTTTTTAACTTTTTTAATTATGTCCGAACAGGAAAACAAGGTTTATGATTTTTTGATTATCGGAGCGGGGTGCGCGGGTGCAAGCGCCGGAATGTACGCCTCACGACTGAATTTAAAGACGGCGATGATTGCGGAGATGCCGGGCGGTCTGATCACTTCCACTCATCTGGTGGAAAACTGGCCGGGAATAAAAAGCATTTCCGGACCCGATTTGGCTTTGTCTCTGGTTGATCACGCCACTTCTTTCGGCGCGGAGCTGATTAATTCAAAAGTAACCGATGTGGTGAAAGCAGTTCCGGACACGGAGGGGGATAAAAAAAGCGGTTATATTGTGAAGACGATTTCCGGTGAATACAAAGCCAAAACCGTTCTTTTTGCAACGGGTACGGAACATAAAAAACTGAGCGCACCCGGGGAAAAAGAATTTGAAAACCGCGGTGTTTCTTATTGCGCGCTTTGCGACGGTGCGTTTTATAAAGGTAAGACGGTTAGCGTTGTGGGTGGCGGGGACAGCGCGGCCAAAGAGGCGCTGTTTTTATCGGAGCACGCGGCCAAAGTTTATATTTTCGTAAGAAAGGACATTCTAAAAGCGGAACCTGTTAACGCAGAGCGTATCGCCAAAAACGACAAGATTGAAATCAAATATAACACCGAAATCGCGGAGGTTTTGGGAAGCGACAAGGTGGAAAAAGTTCGCTTAAAAAGCGGGGAGGAAATGCAGATGGATGGAATTTTTGTGGCGATCGGGCATAACGCGCTTTCGGAAGTGGCGGAAAAACTGGGCGTGGAATTAAATGACCGTAAAGAGATAAAAATTAACCGCAAGACGGAGACCAATATGCCGGGCGTTTTCGCGGCTGGTGATGTTTCCGACACGGAATTCAAACAGGCGATTACGGGGAGCGGCGAAGCCGTGACTGCGGCGTATTACGCCGGTGAGTATGTGGGTAAAACCGAGGTGGTGTTTTAATTCAGATACTCCATCAGCAGGCGCACGCCGAAACCGGTGGCGTCTTTGTGGTCGTAGGGTTTTGGATGTTTTACGAATGCCACACCCGCGATATCCAGGTGCGCCCACGGCGTTTTGCCGACGAATTCCTGAATGAATGCCGCGCCCTTGGATGCACCGGCCAAACCGGAGCCTTCGGAGTTGATCAGGTCGGTGATGGTTCCTTTCATGGCTTTGCGATAGTCGCGGTGTATTGGTAAATGCCAAACCAATTCGTCGGTGTTTTCCCCCGCTTTCATTAGCTCGTCTATCAGTTTTTTATTGTTTCCGAGCAGCCCCGCGTAACGGTCTCCGAGTGCGACCATGCAGGCGCCGGTTAGAGTGGCTATGTCTATGATTTGACCGGGGTTGTAGTGTTTGATGCCGTAGGCGATGGCGTCTGCGAGGACGAGGCGCCCCTCGGCGTCGGTGTTGGTTATTTCCACGGTTTTTCCGCTGAAAGTGGTTACAATATCATTTACTTTCTGCGCTTTTGAACCGATCAGATTGTCTGTTAAAGGCGTGATTCCAATCACGTGTTTTTTAACTCCCATTTTTTTTAGCAGTTTGAACGTTCCGAAAACCGCGGCAGCGCCAGCCATGTCCTCTTTCATGTTTACAATGGCCTGTGTGGGTTTCAGATTGTATCCCCCGCTGTCAAAAGTTATCCCCTTGCCCACAAGCAAAACCGATTTCTCTTTTTTGGAAATACCGGACGGTTTGTATTCCATCACAACCAGCCTGGCCTCTCTTTCACTACCCAAATTCACGCCAACCAGCGCGCCCATGCCCAATTTTTCCAGCTGTTTTTTGTTCAGGACCGTCAGCTTCGCACCGCATTCTTTTGCCACCTTTTGCGCCTCTCGGCTCAACGTTTCGGCGTTAATTAAATTATTCGGTCCGTTCACAAGATCGCGCGAATAGTTAACCGCCTCGGCCAATGTGACACCTTTCAAAACATTCTCCATTAATTTTTTTTTGTCGATTTTTTCCGGACGCAGATTCACCGTTTTAATCTCCGCCTTCGCGTGCTTTTCTTTACTCTTTCCGGTTACATATTTTGCCGGATTGTAATTGGCCAGCTCCATCCCCTCCCCCAACTCCTTCCCAAACATGTTTAAGCCCGCCGGCAGCCATAAATCAACAATCCCCTTTTCATAATGTTTCACACTTTTAATCATTTTTGCACCAAGATTTCTAACTTTTTCGGGTTTGATTTTTTTTGAATCGCCAAATCCAATCAGCAGAATTTTTTCCGGCAGTTTTTCGTCATCCGGAACAATCAGCATTGTTTCACCGCTTTTAGCCTTAAAGTCGCCGTTCTTTTTCCTGTTTTCCAGAATTTTTTTTAATTCGGCGGGAGAACTTTGTTTGTCCGAAAAGACCGGCAAAACAAATACCGCCGCCGTGCCGATGGCCTTTTTCGCAATTTCAATTTTCATGTTTTTTGTTTAGATGATTTAAATGTTCCTCCGCCGTCTGCAGAAGATTTTTGGCGTTTTCAAACGTCAGTTTTTCGTAGGCGCTGTCGTACGGCAGCCACATCGATCCCTGGTGTTCCACAGAAAGATTCACTTTTTTCTGGCGGGTTTTGGCCAGAAAAAAAATCACGTCCTTGTAACGGAGCTGTCCGTGTTTCCTGAAAAGATAATCTATTTTGTGCCGGTATCCGTCCACCCATTCAATGTCGTCAATGCCGGTTTCCTCTTTAAGTTCGCGCAGCGCGGTCTGCTTTTCGTTTTCGCCGTGTTCAATATGCCCCTTGGCGAAATCAAAATGGCCGCCGGGATAATGAAGAAGCAAATATTCCCGCTTGGCTCCCGACTGTCTGAACAGCACAAATCCGGCCGAATGCTCGTTTGGAAGATTGTCTTTTTGTAACGATGCTTCGGACATTTTTTTGATTTATTTGATTGTATTCAGTTTAACTCCGATTTATTAAATTGACTATCTTAATTGATTTTCTGTACAATTGGCGAGCATATGGGGGCGAGTGGCGAAACTGGCAGACGCGCTGCGTTCAGGGCGCAGTGATCGCAAGATCATGGAGGTTCAAGTCCTCTCTCGCCCACCATTACGATGAATAAAAGGCTTAATCTTGAGGATTTGACTTTTTTAGTGCATTTGCAGCGTTCAAGAATTTTTTAAAATTACACCACCGTTTGGCAAGGCGTGGCGGTTTGTGAAATTTATTTGTCTATTTAAAGAGTTTTTTAGAACTTGGCGGGTCGTTCAAGAGGAAATTATATTTGTTTTAAAACTATCTCCAAGACTTTTTTAACATCACTTTTAAAAGGAATGCTGGAGTCATCGATGTTTTTGATACATTTCTCAATCATAGCTTTGTTGAGTTCAGGTGTACCCCCTTTCGCATAGCCCTTCATAATTTTTTTAAATAAGGGCAAGTAGACATTACTATGCATTGGTGTATCAAAATGCTTATTTTTATTACAAATATTCTTCCACTCTGTTATTTTGGACTCTTCTTCATGCAAAATGATAAAATCTTCTCTATTCATGTGATTGAGTAAAGCTTGGACTGATTTTTTATTAAAAGAGATTTTATTAATGTTTTTTTCTATTTCTCCCTCATTTTTATTGGCTCTTTTGAAAATATCAAAATCTAACCAAACAAAAAAACTAGTATAATATTTAAGTTCATTTGCTTTGTTTTTTTTTACTTTTTGATAATAATTATTGATATTCACACCCTCTAAATGCTTGGCAGTTAATGTCACATCAGAACCCCCCTCTGCTCTTAACAAACGATTTAATGACTGAATATAATTTTTTTCAGTATCACCTTCACAAAATATACAAATCCTCATCATCAGTCTTAGTTAAATGGATAAGGAATAGCTGAATATAAACCATTCAGATACCTATCTCTAAAATTAGCGTCATTTCTGATCCCTTCAAAATCAGATAGTCTTTTTATAAATGACCCTCTTTTTAGATTTTTATTTACAAAAGAAAACTCTGACATCTTATAAGTATTATCATCTAAAATATCAGTATTGTGCAGTACACATATGAGTTGTGCATTGTTATTATTATATTCTTTGTCTTTAAACACGCGCATTAGTGACTGTAGTAACAACGTATGAAGAGATCTATCAAGTTCATCAATAATTAAAACCCCTCCTTTATCTAATATCCTTAAAACTGTTCCTATTAGACCAAAGGCAAGTCGTGTTCCAACAGATTCTTCATGTAAACCAAAAGAAATCTCTTCCCCTTCTTTATTTTTATGAAATGATTTAATTTCACTAATACGAATTATATTATCATCTTTGTTGATGCTTACCGATTTATTTGGAATATGGGGAATTTGATATTCATTTTCATTAATTTTAAATTTGCTCAATTCATCTCTAGTTTGTTCATATTGGAATCTTTCTATGTCAATATCTAATCTTTTGATGAAATCAGAAATTCTATCAAAAGCTTCGGTTATATCTTTTTCAGCATTTGATTTAGCAAGCTGATCTATTGAGTAATCAGCAGGAATGTCGTTGTTAAGAGCTACAATAACATCTTCTTTCAAAAACTTAGATACTAAATTTAAATGTTCATTTAAACTTGGTAAATCTGTTTCAATAGAAGACAGAAATGGTTTAATTTGTATCTTTTTTTTATCACGTAAAGATAAGCACGTAATCTCGAATTTTTTCCTTATATTATCTTCATCATAATTTTTAACTTCAATTTTTTTAAAGTTGCTTTCTCCATTTTTTACAGAAAATAATTCTTTATCATTTAATGATAATTCTTCTTCAATAATAAAAAGCTGGGTATATTTCAAAATATATTTGTATTTATTCTTTTTAATGAAAAATTCCAAATGAATGGACGTTTCATTTCCTGTGTTTCTTATTTTGTTAATAGAAAACAATCCTTGAGGCAAGGCTTTTAATCCTCCTTGCAGGATTTTTATAAAACAAAATAGTGCCTGCACAATATTGCTCTTACCACTAGCATTAGCTCCATAAATATTCATTATTGGCACAAACCTATCTTCAGGTTGAGAGGTAGCTTCTAAAAAAGGTAGCATGTTTGATTTCTTGTACCCATTTGGAGCTTTACCCTCAGCAAATGACAAATCCAATGTTAAATCCTCAATAGATTTAAAATTCTTAATTGTTATTTTTGAAAGCATGTAATTTATGGATTAGAAATCACAATCAATATATATAATTTTTATATGAATGTCAATTATAAACGGTTTTTTCGTTTATCTTTATATTGTTGGATAGCATTTTCATCGACCGTTTTACTTGATTTTTGTTATATACCACAAAATAATAGAAATTTAAGTAATCTTGCTTTAACATTTTCTTGGTTAAATCGCTATTTTCAAACCGAATAACACCTTCCTCAGAACCTTCTTCTTTCTGATCCAAATATTCCCTGAGAATCATTCCATTTTGTGATAACCTTTTGGTAGGTGGTTCAATATCTGTCTTGGAAACCCACCATAAAAAACATATTGCGTAATAAAGAACCCCGTCATTGATTTTGCCGGGGTTCTTTTTGATTTATGAGGCGATTTTTCCATTATAAATAGCAATATTCAAGAAGCTATTTCATCTCAAGTTCTCGAACAGCCCCCACCTAATGGGGAGGTTTTATCAAAGTTAGTTTTTGTTGATACTTCAGACAATCTAACGTAATATACTGGCGTCGCTCTAACAATTCTTTCCTGCACTTTTCAGTGCATCCGTAAAATCAGGGGTTAAATCCCCTGCCTACGGATGCTTCGCATGAAGTAGTTGTTAGGGCGACCAGGTGGAGTTACCCCCTGGTTTGTATTTTTTAACATGAGAAATCATGAAAAAAACTTTATTCCTTGGTCTGTTTTTAACTTTAATCAGCTTTTTTGGTATTGGTACTGCCAGCGCAACCGGAGGTGCCTGTTCAGATCATGGTGGTGTCATGTGTAGTATTGGAGCAGATACAGATGGCAGTGTAATATGTTTGGATGGCTGGCGTGGCAGTAGTGTTGATTATGTCGATATGCAGGATGATTGCGGAACAGAGTATGTTGAGCCTGATGCAAATGCTTCAGAGGTTTTCCCTGACGTAGCAGTAACCAACAAAAACAGAGATGCAATATTATATTTATATACTCAGAGCATTATCAGCGGCTATCCTGATGGCTCTTTCAAACCGGCCAATGATATTAATCGCGCGGAATTGCTTAAAATTTTAGTTGAAGGGACTGGGCAGTCTCCCGATGCAAACCAATATAAGGACTGTTTTTCAGACGTACATGATGATTGGTATGCCAAATATGTATGTTATGGAAAAAATATTGGATGGATTGATGGTTATCCTGACGGCTCATATAAGCCATCACAAACTGTTAATAAGGTAGAAGCTATCAAGATGATATTAAACTCGCAAGGCATTGACGTGCCCGTATCAGTATCCGTTGCGCCATTTTCAGATGTTCCTACTGATGCATGGTTTGCCTCTTATGTTTCAAAAGCTAAAGAATTGCGCTTACTCGAAGAAACAGGAACCACATTAAGACCTTCCGATATGATGCAGAGGGCTAGCGTTTCAGAAATTATGTACAGAGCGCTGATACTATTCATTGTTGATGTTGAACCGGAAGCAACTATAGAGACAGCCGCAGATGTACAACCCACCATGATATCGCTGAGTGCATTTTGGGAAAACTGGGATGGTGATGCTGAAGAAGATGGAAGTAAGGTTAGCGCGTATTTCAAAGATGATAATGGTGACTTGGTTTACCCAACTGTTCAAGATTGGACAATCATCGTTAAGGTATACAATAAAGAAATGGTAAATTATGAATATATTAAATCAGACCTACTTTATGGTCATACTTTCACTGGCAATGATGTAAAATATGAGACTATTCTTGGTGTTCCATTTGTACGTGTGCCAAAAGAGGAAATTGAAGGCGCTAGTGATAAATATGGTTATATTGAAGCTACTTTTAGCTCGCCAACCTATGGGGAGTTCTCTGCTTATGATAATTTCGTGCAGATTGGGGATTAGGAGGTAATATTTATTCTGTATTTAATATTGAATTATTCTAATTACCAAGAATTCAATATCCTGGGGAAGACGCCCACTAGAAAAATCTCATTGCATAATAAAGAACCCCGACATTGATTTTGCCGGGGTTCTTTTGTTTTATTAGCCTTTTTGAGGCTGATTAGACCAGTTCCATTGTATTGATGATCATCTTGGCGGCCTGGGCGCGGGTTACGGGGTCGGCGGGGCCGAAGTTGCCGTTTTCATATCCGCTTACTATTCCCAATTTCTTTCCGTGACTGATGAATTTGGCATACCATGCGTCAAGAGTTGTATCGGCAAAAGCCTCGGTGGGCTCGGGTACTTCGGCTCCGGCCGCAAGAAGGATTATCTTCATGGCTTCGGCGCGTGTTACCGGCTGGTTGGGTTTGAAATTACCGTCACCATAACCCATGATTACACCGGCGTTCTTGGCGGCGATTATATACTGTGCAAGTTCGTATGACGTAGAAACATCCTTGAACGGTGATTCAGTAACATCAACCGGCATGGTAATTCCAAATGCCAATACCGCCATCTTGCTTAATTCGGCGCGGGTTACTGCCTCATCCGGCACAAAAGTCGTTTCGGTTCTTCCTTTAATGATTCCTTTGGCATACAAAGCTTCAATGTAACTCTTTCCCCAATGTCCGACGATGTCTGAAAATGGAGAATTTGTATTGTCGAATTCGGTCATATCAGTCTCCTCATCCACAACACCTTCCACGGCAACATTTGTTGTCGTTGATGGAGTGGAAATTCCCCCACTTCCTCCTCCGGCGCTTCCACCGCCGCCGGTACTTCCTCCACCGCCACCGGTACCAAGTGAAACCACTCCCGAATAATCAAGCGGTCCCATTACACCGGTAGTTCCGTCCATAGTACAGGTTACAAGCTCACGATCGGTGGGATCTGTGGCGCTTCCCGGGCAGGCAAGAACGAATTCACCGCTATCTGTACAAGTATCGCTGGTTACCAAAGAAACCAGATTTTCGGTATCTTTTACGCAAACTCTAGCGGGCACATTCGGGAATCTGACGGACTTGTTGCTGTTTGCGGGCACTCCGGATATTTTAAGCAATTGTCCTGCTATTCTTTGAATGACCACAGACGCGACATCAAAGATATCTTCGGGTTCTGCCGTAAAGATTGTTTGATCCGTATCCTTGTCTTTATATGTGTAGGTACCGCCGTTCTGCTCTATTACATAATCATCTTCCTCATCCACATCGCAGGCGTCACCCAATGCGTCGGACAGGGTTTCCCTTTCATAACTGAATCCGCCGCCCTTTCCGGACTGCCAGCCGGTCCAAAGGATATTGTATTTATGACCGGTATTTGCAACGGAAAGACACGTATAAAGGCCGGGGAGATCCTGCATGTCCCCATCCATGGCATCCCTGAGCGAGTTAAAGAAATCGCCTTCCTCCCAGAAGCATTTGCCCATAGCCCATTGAACGGGCTGGTCACCGGCGTTGTAAGCCGGCCCCTCCCACTTTCGGGTTAAATAGACACCGTTTTCCACATATTCTTTATCTCCGGTGACATCGGGTTTAACAAATGTTGTGCTCAAAGCCCCGCCGGCTCCCGGCACAGGCTCGCCCACTTGTCCGGCATTTCTGTCGTAACTGAATCCTCCGCCTCCTTCAGCCGTCCAGCCGGTCCAGTGAATATCATAATGTGTATCGGAATTCTGCGCGTAAAGGCAGGTATCGGAGCCGGGGATATTTACGTTGTCTCCATCAAAACAGTTGCTTTTCATGTTGCCCCACAAATCCCTGACGTTGTAGCTGTCCGAGCTGTAATATTCTGTTGTTTCCGCGCCGCACTGGCCGCAGGCCCAGGCTATAGGTGTTGCCTGACCGTTGTACACCGGCCTTTCATAACCTCTGGTCAGACATACATCGTCTTCCATGCAGTCCTCTTCATGAACGACCACTCCGGGGTTTGTAAACGCTTCCGTGGCGAGAGACATCGGAGTCAGACTTCTCAAGTAGCTGAAAGCTCCTCCTCCCCCAATTCCCCATTTCTCCCATTCCACATTGTATTTGTTTCCATCATGAAGCAGGCAGGTTTCTGATCCGGGAATGTTTTCCATATTTCCGCCGAAACAACTGTTCTTTAACTGGTTCCATACATCATTATCGTTTCTTCTGTAGTCCGCGGTGCTGTAAAAGGCTGTTGTTTCCGCTCCGCATTGGCCGCAGGCCCAAGCCACGTCTTCATCCCGGTCATTAAATACGGCACCGTCAAAACTTCTGGTAAGACACAAGCCCTCGGCAATACAATCGGTTGCGCCTTTGATGTTGGGATGAACAAATGGCATACCTTCGCGCTCATAACTGAATGCGCCTCCTCCGGCAACCTTCCATCCCGTCCAGTGAATGTCGTAATAAGTGTCCGAATTGACCGCGTGCAGACAGGTATCCGATCCGGGAATATTACTGTTATCCCCTCCAAAACATGAGTTTTTCATTTGCTGCCACAGACTGTTTTTATCGTAGAGGGATGAACTGAAGTAGTCCGATGTCGGCTCGGAACAAGTTCCGCAAGCCCATTCCACGGGACTGCCCAGGCTGTTATATACCGCTCCCTGAAATCCGCGTGTCAAACAGACATCATCCTCCATGCAATCTTCAACATTTGATCCAAGTCCCGGATTGGCGAAATCAACTATGCTATAGTCGGTATTTTCCTGTTCCGGATTGGCGACACTCATGCAGTTGTCGCAAAGATCGCCCACTCCGTCTCTATCCCGGTCGCTGTCATGAGTGGCAAGAAATCTTACGAATTCCACCTTCACATAATCCGTAAATACGGATTCCGAATCTCCATCGTTTACGTCCCCCTGTACCAACAGAATAACTTTGTCATTTCCCTCATCGTCAAATATATAGTCGGCGGGATCAAGTAAAGCGGCTATAAATGAGTCGGAAATTTTTGAGTGTTGGCCCAAAAGTTCCCATCCGCCTTCTCCAGCGTTCAGTGCGGTGTTCCAGATATATAATGAAGCGGTGTCGCTGTTGTATCTGGTCTGCCCCTCCCAATACACCCTCATTTTCTGGGTACCGGCAACTGCCGCATCCACATTTAGTTCAAATCTTTGCGTATTGTAACTGGTAGAAAAGGTGTCATCGGTTAACGCCCAAAAATTGTAGTTCCAGGGATTATCCGAGTCGGGTCCGTCCGATTCGGCAATCTGGCAGTAGTATTCGTCCGAAGCCCCAAAAGTTCCGTAAATAGAGGCTTTGAATTGAACTTTTTCGCCGGCCGATTTTCCTATTGCTGACAGAGGAATGGCGAGTTCGGCCACTTTATGCCTGTATTCAACTTTATCCGTATATTCAAATCCCAATCTTCCGTATCGCGTTTCGCCATCGCTGACCATAAATTTTTGCTCGTTTCCGGATCCGCCAACAACGGCAACTTCAACAAAATCTTTGGCATCCGGAGATGTGTCGTTGGTATTGTCCGGAGTAACATCGAATGTTAAGTAGAGATTTTCCGCGTCGCTGTTAAAGTACCCATACACGTATCCTTCGGGGTGTCCGGATGTGGGATAGACCATAAATTTAAAATCCTCCGCTTTGAGATTGTCGGATCCGTTTATTACTCCGTCCACAACAATGGCGCTTTCCCCGGTCAATTGATAATCAAAAAAATTATCATCAACCCCCGGAAATTCTATCGGCTTATTGACTTCAAGCCCCAGAAGCGTTTCCTCACGGGCGTTTAGCGTAAGTTTTAGATCTTTTGTCTGATTGAATCTGGCGATGAATGATGTGTTGCCTGTTTCAGCGACATCCCTGTCTTTCTCGCCCACCAGAGCCGTGATATTGGTTCCATTCTCCAGGATGGCGGAAACGGGAGCCTTATCACCCAATTTTATCTGATCAACCTGTGCAGTTGCCTCTCCCTCGTGTACGACTTTAACTTTGTATTCACCATCCGAGTCGGGCAAATATCCTTTAAGATTAAAGCCATAGGCTTTAAGTGTGTCCGGATAAGTTTCCAGAGCCACCTCTTTCCATGAGTCGTTGTCTTTAACATAAATGTGGAAAGTTCTGTCTCCGTCGTCACTGCAAATGTTTTCAGTCAGAAATTCACTTTCCATAAGATACGGTCCATCCCCCGGAGGAGAGGAATCATAACTTGTATGATACGCTTTGTCATCGGAGGAAAGTCCGGATCCTTCGTCTTCAAAATCATAAAGTGCGAGAACTTCCCAGAAGGGATTGTTGCGACATGTATCGCACACATCACCGTTTCCGTCTTCGTCGTAATCGTTCTGGTTGGAATTGGATACGTTCATACAATTATCAGTGT
This sequence comes from Candidatus Altimarinota bacterium, assembly GCA_041738505.1. Lineage (GTDB taxonomy): Bacteria > Patescibacteriota > Gracilibacteria > UBA1369 > UBA1369 > JBGSPQ01. The sequence continues at coordinate 37,300 of JBGSPQ010000006.1, forward strand.
CATCAGAGGCGCTGTCGCAATCCTCGTCCGGTTCCTGCGCCGGATTATATAGTTCCGTACAATTGTCGCAGGCGTCGCCCACTCCGTCACCGCTCAAATATACGCACACCAGGCCACCTTCATTTCCGGTGTTTAGCGATTCGTTTAGATCAAGTGGATCGTTGCAGGTGCAGCCCGGCATATCATGATAAAAGACGGAACTACCGTCATCGCTGTAGATAACATCAAGGCTGGAATCTATTGCCATACCGTACTGGGTGTTCCAGTCCAGACTCTGGTCAAAGTTCGCAACCGTACCTCCATGGGCGGCACAAATATCAAAAACATCGCCGTTGGTGCATCCGGCCGCATCGCAAATGGGGTCGCCCTGTCTGGGGAGAGAATCCATCACCATAACGCCACCGTCCGTATCCACCTCGGCACATCCTCCGTAGCATTCGGGTTCACCGCCATCGCCTTCGCTGTCTTCCTGAAGCGGATTTGAAGCAAGAGGGCAATTGTCGCAGGCATCTCCAAGACCATCATCATCTGTATCCAACTGGTCTTCATTCATTTCTTCAATACAGTTGTCGCAGGCGTCGCCCACTCCGTCCCCACCCGGAATCATGCGGGTGTATGTAAATCCGCCATTTTGGCCGTCACCCCACATATTCCAGTTTATGTCATAATAGTTGTAAACAAATTCCTCCTCCTCCACGCGCAGACAGGTGTCCGTGCCGGGAAGAGATGTCATATCCCAGCTCATTGTTTCACGGAGATCCGAATAGTAAGACAGTTCTTCGGGAAAATTGCCGCACTGTCCGAGGGCCCAATCAACATTCTTATATCCGTCGTTGTATGGGGGGCCCGAACATCCCCGGGAAATACAAACGCCGTCTTCAATACAGTCGGATAAAAATTCTTCGCTATCTCTGTAGAATTCAAATTCGTCCGGATCGCGATAATAAGCAAATCCGCCGCCACCTCCGGACTGCCACCAGTCCCAGTAAACATTGTATTCATTATCCGTTTCAACAACTTTCATACAGGTGGTCGTTCCCTCAAGGGCTCCCATGTCCCAATCCATGGCGTCTCTTAAGTCGCTATAATAGTCGGTCTCCTCTGCTCCACACTCTCCAACAGCCCATAAAACGGTATGGTCCCCAAGATTATAGGGAGGACCTTTACAGTCTCTTGTGATATACACTTCGTCTTCAAACTCGTCATACATACGGTTATCAAATTCATATTCGCTCACTTCACCGTCTTCCTGATCGGGATTTGAGAATAAGGGACAGTTGTCTTCTTCATCCGAAACTCCGTCATCATCGGTATCGGTGATATCACAAACATCGCCGGCGCCATCGCCATCAGTATCCGTCTGGTCGGGATTGCTCACCAGCGGGCAGTTATCAATATCATCGGTAACTCCATCCTCATCCGTATCGGGAATTTCACATACGTCGCCGACACCATCCAAATCGGCATCCTCCTGCCCCGGATTTGCCACCGTCGGGCAGTTATCCACTGCGTCATCCACACCGTCGCCATCCATGTCTCCCACGGCCTGCGCGCGGCTGATTGTAAATCTGTCGTCTCCCTGAAGCATCATATAGGAATACCCCGCCGTGACCATCAGTGTGGCCATCAAGAAGGATAAAATATAATGATTTTTGTACTTTTTTATGTGTTTGTGCATTTTGTTTTTGTTATGCATTTACAGATTTATATCAAAGCATTGTACATCTTTTTAGACAGCCTGTCAATTTTATTCTTTAATGTTTTTATGCGCCCGGTTTTGCTTGATTTGATAGTGGATTTTAAATAGAGTGTATTTGCTTATCTTTTCGCTTCCACAAGAATTAAAATCATCTATGAAAAATAATAAATTATTTATCCCGATAATGACCGGGCTGTTAATGTTACTGTCTTTCGGAACGGCGTCGGCAGAGGTTATTTACGATAATATTGTCTTTCCGGAGCCGGTGATTTTTGATGATGATATGGAGTTTTGGGCGGAGCTGGATGCGGAAGGAAACGTTTATATGGACTGGAGCAAATACAGTCACGCGGAACCTTTTGAGTTTTATAAAATCGTGCGATCGCAAAATAACGACAATCCGATTTATCCGGAAGACGGCTATATTTATTTTACGGATGATGTTGATTTGATGACTTTCACGGATACCGAAGTGCCCTTTGGAGACAGTTATTACAGAATTTGCCATGTGGCCGGCGGACAGCGCTATTGTTCAACGGAGATGATGAAAATTTTTAAGAAAGCGCCGATTTTGCTGGATAAGAGTTTGCAGATGGAAAGAATCGCGATTGATCCGGATCTGCTGACGCTGGAGCCCAAACCGGGCGTTGAACCGATTGTGCCCCCGGCCGAGGAGGATATTCCCGCAGAAAAACCGCCGTTGGACGAAAGACCGATTTTGGATGACAGGCCGGTTTTGGACGAAAGACCGATACGGGATAATTTGGCGGAACCGGAAAGCAAAAATCAAATCAACAGTATTGAATCTTTCTTTTCCGAATACTGGGTGCAGTTTCTGGCGCTTGTGGTTTCTTTATTGGGGGTCGCGCTGGCGGTGACCGGATTTACTCTTGCCGGAGCGAAAAAGAAGAAATCCATCTCCAAGCTTTTAAATGACATTGATGACACTTTTGCGTCTTTCAAGTGGAAAACCAAAAGGTGCGAAGCCGAGCTTTACCGCCTGCAGGACGTGGTGGAGGACCAGCTTAAGTCCGGGAAACTGGACGAGGGTGCTTATCAACTTCTGTTAAGGAGGATTGAAAAATACCTTACCGAGATTCAGGAAATTGAAAATCTTCCGGAGCATCTGAAAGAGAAATAGTCTTACATGAGGACGTTACCGACCAGGTAGGAGAAGGCGTTGGAGACGGCTGAAAGCGTTACGGCGGTGGTAAACGCCGAGGCTCTTTGTTTTTGGAGTGATGACTTGCTTGTGTTTGGGGCGTTGGCCGGGCGAAGACAGAAAAAGTACCAGAGCGCCTCTATTACGGTTACGGAGATTTCGGCGGTGAGGATGTAGGGCAGACCCCGGGATAAAAACGCGGGCAGAATAAACCAGGCATACGGAAGGGTGAGCGCCGACGCCAGCGCCACCATGATGATAAGGCGGGGGTAGCTTGTGGGGGTGAGCGCAAGCCGCCGCCCTGCAAAGTGTTTGAGGGCGGCGGCGGCGATAATTTCCAGTACAACCGTTAATGAAAGGGCCTGAAAAAAGGCCAGTTCGTATGCCATTAAGTTAGTTCTTCGTAGGTTAGAGATGCTTTATCCGTTACTTCGGCTTTTAATCTGTACATGATTTCGGCCATTTCACCGCGAGTAAGGTTCTGATTAAAAGTGGTGAGTGATGTTGGAATGGCGTTCCAGTCTTCCAAAACCATCACGTATGTTTTATACCAGGGTTCGGATGTGCCCACCTCCTCGCCAAAAACTGAGCGGGTGATGATTTTTGCCGCTTCAACAAAATTGATTTCCTGAGCGGGTTTGAAAGTGCCATCGGGGTAACCGCCCACAATGCTCATTTTCTTTGCCTGGCAAACGTAGTTAAAGTACCAATCGGGCGCGTTGCCTCCCACAGCCGCGAATTCCACGTCAAAGAACAATCTGATCATATAGTCCCCTTCTGACATGTAGTGGGTCATGCAGGTTTCCAGTTCGTCGGGAGTGGACATGCTGCCCATGACGATTTTGGTGAACTCCGCGCGGTTGATGGTGGTATTTGGTTTGTAACTGCCGTCCGGGTAGCCGCCGATAATACCTTCATCCTTTAAATATTTTAAAGCGTCGTAGTATTCGCTCGTGGAATCAACGTCGGTGAAAATTTCCACAACTTCCTCCTCCGTAACAACCTCTTCTTCCTC